>NZ_RAIN01000004.1:0-563423 GCF_003610155.1 Rhizobium sp. WW_1 | reverse complement strand
GGAGCAAGAACGCCCCGATCTCTTGAAGCGCCGTCGGGACTGGTTCGAGGGTCAACTCGATCTCGATCCCAACCGGCTTGTCTTCATCGATGAGACCGGCTTGAGCACCAAAATGTCCCGGATTCGCGGACGGTCTCTTTGCGCAGAACGTTGTCGTGCTGCGATCCCGCATGGCCATTGGAAGACGACGACCTTTACCGGTGCGTTGAGGCTGTCGGGGATGACTGCGCCTATGGTGCTCGACGGCGCAATGAATGGAATAGCGTTCCGAGCCTATGTCGAACAGGTTCTCGTACCAACACTAATATCCGGCGACATTATTGTAATGGACAACCTGCCTGCGCATAAAGCCGAAGGCGTGCGGCAGACTATTGAAGTGGCCGGTTGCCAGCTACTCTACCTCCCACCCTATAGCCCGGACTTCAACCCCATCGAGAAGGCCTTCTCCAAGTTCAAAGCGCTCCTGCGAGCCAGAGCAAAGCGCACCGTCGAAGCACTATGGGACACTGTCGGCGAGATCGTTGCGCTCTTCAAACCCCAAGAATGCGCCAACTACTTCATGGCATGCGGATATGACCCCGAGTAAAATGGACGTGCTCTAGACGATCGAGCCGACGTCGAAGACGGGCGGTAATTGTTCGAAGGTGCCGCGAACGGTTTCCAGCGCCGAGCGAAGGGCGGAGTGAGACAGGCGTCCGCCCAGACAGATACGGATGCCGCCGCCCGGTCGCTCTGCGCCGGCGACGAAGGGATCGGACGGCGTCACCGCGACGCCCTTGCGGGCCAGTGCCCGTACCAGACCCTCCTCCGTCCAGCGCTCCGGAAGCGAAAGCCACGCGCAAAGCGACAGCGGATGACTGCCGGCAACGAATGGGGCCAGCACCTCGGAGACGATCATCTGTCGGGCCTCGGCCTCGCCTCGCTGGACGGCAAGCAGTGCTTGCGCCGTCCCATCCAGCACCCAGCGCGATGCCATTTCCGCAACGACATTGGTGGCGCTCCAGCCGGTAACGCGCAGGATCGACGCGGCGCGGATCGAGTAATGGGCCGGCACGACGAGATAGCCGATGCGCAATCCCGTCATCACGGACTTCGTAAAGCTGGTTACGAAGAAGCCGAGCTCGGGAATGAGATCGGGCATGGAGGGAAGCGCTTCCCGCAGCATCGGTTTGTAAACTTCGTCCTCGATGACGAAGACACCGTGCCGGCGGGCGATGTCGGCGATCGCGCGCCGGCGCTCGGCCCCCATGACATGGCTTGTTGGGTTGCCGAGCGAGGAGACGATGACAAGCGCCGATACGTCGCCGATGGCGCAGGCGGCCTCGAAGGCATCCGGCAAGATACCCTCATGATCTGTCGGAAGGCCGCGCAGGGTGAAGCCTAGAACATTGGCAAGGCCGATGATGCCGTGATCGGTCAGGTTTTCGGTCAGCACCACCTCGCCCGGCCGCACGACCGAGGCGACGGCAAGAAAGAGGCCGTGCGCCGCGCCGTTCGTGATCAAGATCCGATCGGCATCCGCCTTGACCGACAGGCCCGAGAGCCAGACCTGTGCTGCGGCGCGATGGGCATCGAGGCCGGCGATTGGCCGGCAAGGCCGCATGAAGCTGCTATTGTCGCTTTCGGCAAGCGCCTGCATGAGTTCCCTGGCCGATCGCTCATGCGCCTCGGTGTAGACGGCCCGGATGATGGAGAGATCGGCGCTGCCGCTCGGATCGCGATCGAGCATGAAGCTGTCGGCGCGTTCCGTGACGCGGCTGCGCACGAAAGTGCCGCGTCCGACCTCGCCGCGCAGATAGCCGCGGCGCTCCGCTTCCTTGTAACTCAGGCTCACGGTCTGGACCGAGATTCCGAGCGAATGGGCGAGATCGCGATGCGTCGGCATCTGCGTGTGCACCGGCAGGATGCCATCATCGATGTCCGCGATGATCTTGTCGGTAAGCAGCTTGTGCTTGGTGACGCCCTTGCGATGCTGAAGGACGGGTTTCCAGGCACCATTGTCCTGGTCTTTTGAATCATGACGATACATGGATTGATCCGGTACAATTACAGGAATCCATGTACACCATTCGCCGCGGGATGGCGACGACCGAATGCGATGACGCGGCTCCTTGTCAACAACGGGCCGCGTCATCGCCGCATAGATTGCCTGGAGCTATACCGGCAAGGATCGGATCAGCGCTTCGAAAGCACGCTGTCGATGGCGCCAGCCGCCGCCTTGACGACGGTATCGGCTTCCTCGCGGGTCAGGCAGAGCGGCGGCGCAAAACCGAGGATGTCTCCCTGCGGCATGGCACGGCCGATGACGCCGCGCTCGAGCAGCGCTGCCGCCACCTGCGGGCCGATCTTCTGCGCAGGGTCGAAGAACTTGCGGTCGTCCTTGTCCTCGACAAACTCGATGGCTGCCATCAACCCATCGCCGCGGACCTCGCCGACGTGGTTGTGGCCGCCGACGGCCTTGGCAAGCTCGGAGCGGAAGTATGCGCCGGTCGAGCCCGCGTTTTCGACAATGCCGAGTTCATCGACCAGTTCAAGATTGGCGATGCCAGCGGCTGCGCAGATCGGATGGGCGGAATAGGTCCAGCCATGGCCGATCGCGCCAAGCTGATCCGACCCTTGCACGAGCACCTGCCACATCTTGTCGGAGACGATACTGCCCGAAAGTGGCGCATAGGCCGAGGTCAGGCCCTTGGCAATGGTGATCAGGTCCGGCTTCATCCCGTAGTGATCGGAGCCGAACATCGAGCCGAGACGCCCAAAGCCGGTGACGACTTCGTCGGCCACGAGGAGGACATCGTATTTGTCGAGGACGGCCTGGATCTTCTGCCAGTAGGTCTTCGGCGGCGGAACGATGCCGCCGGTGCCGAGGATTGGTTCGCCGATGAAGGCTGCGACCGTTTCCGGACCTTCGGCGAGGATCATTTCCTCGAGTTTGTCAGCACAATGCTGCGCAAACTGTTCCTCACTCATCGAGCGATCTGCGCGGCGGAAGTAGTAGGGCGCTTCGGTATGCAGGATCGGCGCGCGCGGCAGGTCGAAAGCCTTATGGAAGAGTTCGAGGCCTGTGAGGCTACCCGTCATGACGCCGGAGCCATGATAGCCGCGCCAACGGGAAATGATTTTCTTCTTTTCCGGGCGACCGAGAATATTGTTGTAGTACCAGATGAGCTTGATGTTGGTCTCGTTGGCATCGGAGCCGGAAAGGCCGAAGTAGACGCGGCTCATGCCTTCGGGCGCGCGGTCGATGATCATCTTCGAAAGCGTGATCGAGGCTTCCGTGCTGTGGCCGACATAGGCGTGGTAATAGGCCAGGTTCTTTGCCTGCTCGGCGATCGCGTCGGCGATCTTCTGGCGGCCATAGCCGACATTGACGCAGTAAAGGCCGGCAAAGGCATCGAGGCTCTTCCGGCCGTTGGTATCGGTAATGTAAACGCCCTCAGCGCCGGAGATGACGCGGGTCGGCGTTTCGCCGCGCGCGTGCATTCCCATGTGGGTCGAGGGATGGAAGAAGTGGTCCCGGTCCCAGGCGTTGAGTTCGTTGCGCTTGTCCAACATGTTATGGTTCCTTCTTTTCTATTGGGAGCGTCAGGCTGTCGTGTCGACGCAGAGATACTTGAGCTCGGTGAAGGCCTCGATGCCGTGGCGGGAGCCTTCGCGGCCGAGGCCGGATTGTTTCCAGCCGCCAAATGGGATCGGGCCGCCGGTAATCTTCACGCGGTTGATGGCCACCATGCCGTATTCGAGTGCCCGTCCAAGCCGCATCTGGCGAGCGCCGTTCGCCGTGACGACATAGGCAACCAGGCCGTATTCGGTGTCGTTCGCCCGTGTGACGACCTCGTCTTCGGTATCGAAGGAGGTTACGGCGGCGACAGGTCCGAACGTTTCCTCATGCATGATCAGGGCATCCGGCGCGGGATCGGCGAGCAATGTCGGCTGGAAGAAGAGTGGGCCGGCGGCGTGGCGTTTGCCGCCGGTGACCAGCCGTGCGCCACGCTTTAAGGCGTCTGCAACTTGTTCCTCGACCTTGGCAACGGCGCGTTCGTGCATGAGCGGGCCGATCTCGACGCTACGATCCAATCCGTTTCCGACCTTAAGGGCTTCGATGCGCTTGGCGAAGGCAGAAACGAAAGCGTCCATGATCGAGCGCTGAACGAAAATGCGGTTGGCCGCGAGGCAATCCTGGCCGGAAGTCGCGAATTTGGCGTTGACGGCGATATCGACGGCGCGATCGAGGTCGGCGTCGTCGAAAACGATCAGGGGGGCATGGCCGCCGAGTTCCATGACAAGCCGTTTCATGCTTGCGGCGCACTGGCCGGCGATCAATTTGCCGATGCCCGTCGAGCCGGTAAAGCTCAATGCTCTGACCCGCGGATCGTCGCAGAAGGCCCCGACGATGGTTGCCGCATCGCCGGTCACAACGTTGAACACGCCGGCGGGAAGGCCGGCGCGTTCGCTAAGTTCGGCGAGCGCCAGCGCCGACAGCGGCGTTTCGGAGGACGGGTGGGCAACGACGGTGCAGCCGGCCGCAAGGGCCGCGGCCGCCTTGCGGGTAATCATCGCCGCGGGAAAATTCCAGGGCGTGACGATGCCGACGACACCCAGGGCCTCCCTGCGAACGAACATTTCGGCGTCGGGCAGATGACTGCTGACGCTCTCGACGTTGATGCGCTTGGCTTCCTCGGCATACCACTCGATGAAGCCCGCGGCATAATCGATCTCACCACGCGATTCGGCCAAGGGTTTGCCCTGTTCCAGCGTCATGATGAGCGCCAGATCCTCGCGTGCCTCCAGCATGAGGTCATGCCATCTGCGCAGGATCGCTGACCGCTGCTGCGGCAGCAGCGAGCGCCAGGCGACAAAAGCCTCCGCTGCGGCGTCGACGGCGTTGATGGTCTCTTGCTTGTCGAGACTGGAAACCCAGGCGAGCGTCGCGGAAGATGCCGGGTCGGTCACTTCGAAGCTTTGATTGGCCTTGCCCGCGACCCAACGGCCAGCGACATAGGAGAGGTCTCGCAGGAGATGACGGTCGTTCAACCGCGAAAGGGCTTCATGATAGGTGGCGCGGGCGTGGAGCGCGGTCATGGTCGGGTCTCTCGTTCCAGATGCTCCAATGCTGGCACGGAACACCGCGAGAGATTGTCCATTGCTGGCAGGCAGAAGAGAGAAAGGCCCTAAAGAGCGAGGTGTTAGTAGAGAGTTTCTCTATTCGTCGCCGAGCACATCGGGAGAAAGCAGATCGATGACGGGCAGCACCGTCTCCTCTTTCACCGTCTTGGTTACGATATAGGTGAAATAGCGCTCGATCCCGAGGTCGCGATCGAGGAGCTCGTCGATCAAACGCTGGTAAGCGTCGATATTGGCCGCCATGATCTTCAAAATATAATCGACGCCGCCGCCGACGGCCCAGCAGGCAACGATTTCCGGGGTCGAGGCAACCGCGCGTTCGAACCGCTCGAAATCGGCCTGGCGATGGTTGGCGAGGGTGAGTTCCACCATGACGTTGGCGATCGGGGCGAGGCGCCGCAGCGACAGATGCGCATGATAGCCTGTGATGATCCCGGCCTTTTCCAGCTTTCGAAGGCGCAGCCAGCACGGGGTAGGGGATAATCCGACCTTGTCGGCAAGCGCGAGCTTGGTAATGCGGCCATCGCGTTGAATGGCATCCAGTATGCGCAGATCGATTGCGTCGAGTTTCATGTGAAAGCTGCTTATCGTCACCCGTCGTTCTCAGACCAATGGCACTTGAACTTTAAGCTGACAAGCCTTCTGCATCGAAGTCAGCTTATACATATTTGAAGCTGGCGCCCCCGGCTCTGCATTTTGCTATCGAGACCGCCTCGACTGCCTGCAGCATGATCTCAGGGAAATGACCGGTAACCGGCAGCTCTCCGGATCTCATATCGCAGCCCTATTTTCGAGGCGAACGAGAAAGCCGAGAGCACAGAATAAAATCGACGAGATGACAAGCTTGTCGAGAGCCGTCAGCACATGTGCTTCACTCGCGGCGTCCCGGTAAGTGGCTGGCTCGTCCAGGGTTAGCACCACGGTGCGCATTCCCAGGACGCAATGATCGCCAATTGCGACGCCGTTCGCGTTACAGGGTGCGGTAAGATTGCGGTAATATTGGATACCTACCAACCGTGTGCGCCAAACGGGAAAGACAGATAACTCGGATATTTCGAGCTCCCGTGCAAAGGCATTCAATGCTTCGACTTCGCCTCGATCGACACTTCGCGCGATCTCGTGCGCGCAAGTGGATCGCAACGCGGCTGGATATCATCAAATGTACTATATCAGGTGCCTTCTTCGTATTATCGCACGCTACCTTCTATCATCGGTCATAGTAGGTGCCCTGTTAGGAGGGCCGATTGCCATATTGATCTTCAAGTGAAGGACCGTTGCAAGACAATAAACGGGACGGGCCGAATCCGTAAGGTTTTCACAAGGATGGAACAGGACAAGGGATGCAACTTTAACAAAGGAGTTGCATTATATGCGCCCGATTACAGTAGCTGGCTATTCAAAGAAAGCAGCTGTTGTGCGATCAATGTCTGCTCGTACACTTACCTTGGCGACCGCCTCAATTCTGACGATCACCAGCGGCTGCAGCTCGGTGCCATTGAAGGAAGGAGGGACACTGTCCTCCTATGGCAATCTCGGTGCAGCCAAGGGGCGATTTTCCAAATCGCGAACCTACCTGGATGGCAATCGGCTGAAGGAAATCAAAACGGTTGCCATCTGGCCGACAACCCTGACGTTTTCTGCCGGACGAAGAATTCAGAATTCAAACGATAGGCTGCTGGTCTCGAACGCGATTGATCGCGCCATTTGCTTTACGATGAGCGAAAAATATAAAATCGTTCCAATCGGCGGATCGCCCGATCTCACGATAAAGGCGGTGATTACCGACATCGTGCCCACGCAGCCTGCGGTAGCCGGAGCAGCAAAGGCGATTTCGATCGGCAGCTCGATTGCTTTGCCCGTGCAAATTCCGCGTCTTCCCTTGGGGCTTGGCGGACTGGCGATGGAAGCGGAGGCGTTAGACAGTGCCGGCGTTCAGCGTGCCGCTATAGTTTGGTCTCGTGGCGCGAATTCCTTTACGAGCGAGGCTCGCGTCTCAAGGGTTGGAGACGCCTACGATTTGGCGGCCGCGTTCGGAAGCGAATTCTCCAGAATGATCATCACAGGCAAGGAGCCCAAGGGGCTGAATATTCGTCTCCCCTCGGTATATGAGATTCGCACTGCGCTTGGCGGCAAGCCGGGCTCCCCCTTGTGCGAAACCTTTGGTCGCGCGCCAGGCATCGCTGGCTCGATCGCCGCGTCCTTCGGCGCACCCCCATCATGGGCAGACCACGGCGCGCGAGTCCGCGAACCCCTGGCATCAGATCTCTCCACGCCCAATCCGGCTAAGCCTTTGAATTGACGGAACTGCTCGGGAGCGATCGTTTCCGACCCGTAAGAGTATCGTAATGTTCGCATCGCATGTGTGGTGCATTGAATTCAATAGAAGATCGTGAGGTTTCCCTATGCGTTATTGGTTAGCAGTCGCCCTATCCGTGTATCTTTCCGGCTGCCAGTCCGTCGAAGATGGTGACCGCTGTAAGGAGTACGGTTTTGAACGCGGGACAACGGCTTTTGCCGTTTGCAAGCAGCGCATCGACATGATGCGCGAGCGTCGCATGGACAGATCGATCGACGCGCCAAACTACGATTATTGAAAGTGATCTGCAATGGATGCGGAAGCCCTCCCTCTCGCACCTTGGCTGGATCGCGGCGCAAGAGCTAGAATGCCGCATCCCTTCCACTATGTGTGGGAGCCAATCGGCGTTTGGCCCATATCTGAACTTTACTTAGGCAAAACATGCATATTCTGATCGTTGAAGATGATCTCGAACTCGCCGCGTCTCTAAAGGCTATGATGGAAACCTCGATCGGGGTGACTGATACGTTTGCGACGGTTGGTGATGCGGAGGCCGCGCTTCTTGCTTTCAAATTCGATCTCGTCATCATCGATCGTCATCTTCCAGACGGTGACGGGCTTTCCTTGCTCCCCGTGTTGCGTCAGTTGCGGCCGCGACCCGCAACCTTGATCCTGACGGCCTTGGATGATCCCATCGATATCGTCGCGGCGCTGGACAAGGGGGCGGACGAGTATATCGGTAAGCCATTCGAACCCATGGAGCTGGTGGCACGGGCGAGGGCCGTCTTGCGCCGCTACAATCTCGACGAAACGGGGTGCACCCAGTTTGGAAACCTGATCTTCGACCTCAACCATCGCTCGGCCATGATCGGCGAAGTCGTCCTCAATATTCCGCGGCGGGAGCTCGGCATTCTTGAAGCGCTGATACGCAGGGCAGGCAGGGTGGTCGAGCGCAGTACGCTGGAGGCATCAGCCTACAGCGTCGATGACGAAATAGAATCGAATGTGATCGAGTCGCATGTTTCTCGTCTGCGTCGCAGGCTGCGCGAAGCCAATTGCGACGTCAACATCCGTACCATTCGCGGGATCGGTTATATGCTGGTGCAAGAATGAAGTGGCCGAAGCGTTCGATCGCACTTCCGGTGGCGGGCCTGCTCATCGTTGGCATGGCATGCGTCATGGTGCTGAGCACCGTTTTGACATTGGGCGTTTTCCTCAGCACGAATGTGAAGACCAAGCAGCGCATGAATGCCGATGTCGTGGGCAAGCTCCTGCAATCTGGAAGGGCGTACGATAGCAACGGCAGGCTCGTCTTGGAGCAGAAGGGTATCCCCGCAACCATCATGGGATTCGCCAATGCGGAACCGTCTTTTTGGTATCTGGTGAGCGATGGAAGCCAAACTGTCTCTCATGGAACCATACCTTCCTCGGTCGATCAGATCATCAAGGCTGCCCCTTCGGAAATCTTCGCGTCCGAATTCTACTATACCGCCGGTGAAGAGCGATTTCTCGCCCTTAGACTGGTGGATGACAGTGATCCGCGTGTCGTCATTGCCTTGGGTGGCATATCCTTTTCGAATTTTCAGACGATCTTCGCGACGCTTTGGGCGGTGTGGCCGCAGGGCCTTTACCATCTTCTCGGTCTCGTATTGGTGACGACGGTGACGATTGCGGCAATCGCCATCAGGCACACCATTGCGACCCCTGTCCGACGCGTCGTCGATGCCGCCGCACAGATCGATGGCCTTCCCAACGGTCGCAGAATTCCTGACGCTGATACTCCAGCCGAGCTCAGGCCGATGGTCGCGGCATTCAATACCGCTTTGACGCGGATCGATGCCGCCTTCGAGGCGCAGCGTAATTTCCTTGCAAGCGCATCCCACGAGTTAAGGACGCCCTTGACCAAGCTGCGTATCAAGCTGGATTTGGTGAAAGATCCGCAAGTCAGAGAGCCGCTGATCCGCGACGCGACACGTCTTGCTTCCATCGTCACAACGTCGTTGCAGCTTGCCCGCCTCTCTGGACAGTCTTTTGCCTTCACGTCCGTCGACCTCACTGCGATCGCGCGCTCGGTCATCACCGAACATGTGCCCAGGGCAATCAAGCAGGGGCTCGAGATTGAGTTGCGCGCTCCCAAGGCTAAAGTCGCTATTTCCGGTTCGGAAGCGGCAATTCGTGTTGCACTGGATAACTTGATTGCCAATTCTCTCCGGCATGCTCCAAGTGCTGATATAATTGTCGTTGAAGTGCTCGAAGCTCATCAGCTGAAGGTCATTGATCACGGTCCCGGAATTCCGACCTCAGAGCGCGAAGCGGTGTTGCGCCCCTTTGTTCGAGGGGCCAGTGCGGAAGCCGAGGGCACGGGGATGGGGCTCGCAATCGTCGCACAGGTCATCCATGCCCATGGCGGATCGGTCGTACTTGGAGAAACGCCAGGGGGAGGGTTGACCGTTTTGCTAACCTTTCCCCATGGCGGATAGCGGCGAAAATCGGTATTCGCGAGATTGAAGTCGAATTAAGTGTCGCGCGGACATTGTCCGCGCGACTTCTTGTGATTTCACGGATCTAGCCATCGGGCCTGCCGCCTCATGCTCATCTCATGACGCAAGACGGGCCGGCATCGCCGGCCCGTCTGCGATTAATCCTGCTTAATCGGCGCGGGCACAACGGTTGGCGAACCCTGCTGCCCAAGCCGGTCGGCGACCAGCATCGACAGCATCATTTCCACAAGACCGTTGGGAGCGCCCTTTTCTCCGACACCACCGCCGACCTGGATCTGCGGCACGAGTGGGAGCCTGCCGTTCTCGATCGCCTCGGCAAATCGCATGAGAACCTGCGAGTTGAGCTGATAGTCCGGGCCGCCGAAAGCCGCGACTTTCTTCTCGGTGGCTTCCGCTTCCGCCAGGCCAACGGCGCGCACTTTCTCTGCATCCGCAAGGCCGGTTGCCCTGATACGCTCTGCATCTGCAAGCGCAATGGCTTTGATCCGGTCGGCTTCGCCGAGACCTGCGAGGCGCACTTTCTCGGCCTCTGCCTTGGCCGTGACCTGAATGGTTTCCGCCTGCTGGCGGGTACGGGCAAGCTGCGCCTTGCCCTCATTCTCGCTGATCTCGATGGTGAGCGCGGATGTCGTGATCTTGGCCTGTTGTTCGGCAAGCGCCTCCTTCTCGCGCAACGTACGTTCCTGGATTGCAGCTGCCTCCTGCAATTTGTAGGTCTCGACCTTCTCAACGGCGATCTGGCGCTCGCGCAGCTGGATGAGAATCTGCTCTATGCTGTTCTGGCCGTTGCTGGCGCGCGGCGTGCCGATCAGCACTTCTTGCAGTTCGAGGCTGTAGGAGGAAAATTTTTCGCGCATTTCGTCACCGGACTTGCGCTGGATCTCGCTGCGCTCCTGCAACAGTTCGATCAAGGTTTTCGTCTGGGCGATATTCTTGAAATAGGCCGAGACCATCGGATCGAGCGTCTGTTCGACCAGGCGCTTGATATCGCCGAAGCGCTGCACGACGAGCGGAGCCTTCATGTAGTCGATGTGGACGACGACGGAGAGCGGCAGCATAGGTTCGAACGCATCCTTGGTGATGAGGGATACTTCGGACAGGTTTTCGTCCAGACGGTGCTCGCCGTATTGTTCCTTGGTCCATTTGAGCACGAAGTTGGTGGTCGGTACGATGACGATGTTCCCGGCGTAAGTGTTGAAGGCGTACTTGCCCGGCAGAAGCGGCGTCGACCACACACCGCGTGCACCCGTTTCAACAAGCTCGCCATGGCGATAGGCCTGGCCAGAAATATCGTCGCCCCGGCGACCGGTATAGGAAACCACGACGCCGACCGTACCGACGCCGATGATCGTCTTGTCGACCAGTTCGACGGTCGCGAAGATACGGTTGAGGAAATAGCTGCCATCGGCAAGCACCTGCAGCTGTCGGCCGCGATAACCGCCGGCATTGAGAAACTTCTCAGGATCTTGAAAATTGTTATGGAAATTCAGATCTTTCGGATCGTTGGCGACCGTAGGCGCAATAATCTCGCCGTCGGGCAGTGCCGGACCGTCGTGGATGGTCACGATGCCGATCATGTCCTCGGCGTCATGGATGACGACTGGTTCGAAACCGTCACGCTGGGTGATCAGCGTCGACATGTCAGCAAACAGCGTCTGTTCCGATGAACTGAGATTGACGGCGTAGATCGATTGGGCCGTCAGCACGATGAACTGCGCGAGGTTGATGGCATAGGTGCCTTCGCGCAGGATCTTGCGCTGTGGGCCTTTGTGTCCGTCTTTGATGAGAAAGCCGCGCACATCCTGGAAATCATCGGCCTCTATGTTCGAGGCAAGCGTCTGGGTCGGCGGCAACGGCTTGCCGTCACGGGCGAAGACATAGCCGATCTGGCCCTGCGGGATGGTCACGAGATTGGCGCGATGCATCGAATATTGGAACGGCATGAAGAAATGCAGGCCGCCGCGCACGACATCCGGCTGGAAGCCGGCCTCGCCGTTGAGTGCAATGAAGCCATTCTTGACCGAGCCACGAAAACTCCACAGCTTTTCAAGAATGCCGAGCCTGTCATTGGGAATATAGCGGACCACGCCGCTCCATCGAAAGAATATTGCCAACACGATAACGGGAACGGCGATTTCGATCGCGAGCCATTCCATCGGACTGAGATTGGTGAGGGCTTCCATCTCTTCTCTCCTAGGGCGCACGGGTTCGTCCACCCGACAGCCGCCCGGTTGGTATTGGTTGATAAGACGGGGAGATTGCGCGCCTATGCGGTCGACGCACCAAGGGTGTGTCGAAGGTTTGGGTTGCTCACTACATGGAAAAATGACCGCCTGCCCTCAGTCCCCACTGAGGAAGGGCGTGGTCTTGATGCGGTCTCACATCGGTGTTGCCTTGATAGACATAACGGTAGACCACGTAGGCATTGCGCTCATAGGTTTAAAGATGCGCAGGGTGGAAATCGTATAAGTACTTCCCGCTATTTCGCTATTTCGAGCATTTTCCAACCGATACACAGATGGGTGCGATGTCCGGTGTAAGGCACAAAGCCACCAGCCTGTCTGCCAGAGCTCCGGCAGCCGGTCCTTGCCACGGCTGAACTTCCGTCCGCCGGCCCGTCATTCGGCCAACACAGCTTTGGCGGCAAGCTCGAGCTGAATATCGATCCCATTCCTCAATTCGTCGCGCGTCAGAGGAATAGACACGTCGGGCTCTACGCCGACGCCTTCGAACTGGCGACCGTCGGGAAAATATTCGCGCTTGGTGGATACCCTGAACGACATACCAAACTCGGGAAACCGCACAAAGTATGGCTGTCCCGTCGATCCGAAGCTAGGCTCGCCGAACACGAGGCCACGCTTGCCATCCTTGAAGCGTAAGGCGAAATCTTCGCATGCCGAAGCACTGCCGCCGTTGATGAGTAGCGCCATCTTCCCCTTCCAGGCGTCTGTGAAAGGCAGCGTTATATCCGGGCCGCTTCGCATCATCGTTATGGGCAATGCCGGGATGCTGCCGTTGAAGGAGTTCGAAGCATCGGACTTGGCAATTGTCATAGGGGTAGATACCAACGTACCGCGATAGGGATTGGTCATAATCGCCGACAGCAGCTTGCCTGGCGAACTGCCGCCGCTGTTGTCGCGCAGATCGAGGAGGATGGGGCGAGTATTTTCCACGCCTCGAATGGCCGTAATGGCGGCTTCCTCATATTTCGGGTCATCAAAGCCTGGAATGCGGATCACCACCACGCCGTCTTTGCGTTGGACGGTTTCAACGTCGGTTGCAAGCGGTGGTCCGCGTTCAGGTCCGGCTAGGGGTTCGGTCAAATCGATCGGCACTTGCCTGCCATCATCCGTGCCGACCGTAAAACGTTGTGGCAGCAGATATGGGCGGAGCCATGTCATCCAATCCAATGCCGCGATGCTGGATTGACCAATATGTTCGCGCGCACTCTCAAGCCATTCATCGACAGGTCTACCGTCGACTATGGTCACCACGTCACCAGGGGATAGCTCAGCCATCCTTGATCGCACGACCGTCCATCGACTGTCGATCCGTCTTATCCTGAACGGCATCGGTCCTGTCTGCTGCGCCAATTCTTCGTCCCAAAAGGAGGTATGGCCATTTCTCAGGCTTGCGAAAAGGCGCATCGTAGCCCGAGAAAAAGCTTTCCGATCTCGTGCTTCCAATGCTTCACCGAGATAGGCACGGTAACGTGCCTCGAAGTCATACCCGGCCGGCAATCCTTCCGCATGAGCAAAGTAGCGCTTGATCGCGTGGTAGGTCGTCGCGCCGATGTAGGCGCGATCAGTGAGGTCGGGGTCACGGTAATGGGTCATAGAGCTATTTCAATATCAGTTGGCCCCAAATTCAAGCCTCAGGGTGCAGTTACGCCCAACGGCCATGATTGGCGTGAGATCGAGGAGACCAATCGCTGGCACGACAGGCTACAGCCAGCCGGTAAAGAGTGGCGCCGCTTTGAGCTTTGCAAAAGCGGCATGGCTATCTTGCAGGCATGTGCATTTTATTTAGGCGGGTAAATGCTTATCTCCTGCGCAGCAAACAAAGGAGACGCTAAAATGAGAATATTTCAGAAGATTAAACGCTTCAGCGAAGAGCGCAGAGCAATACGCGAACTTTCCGCCCTCGACGATCATGTCCTTCGCGATCTGGGCATTTCGCGCGCGCATATCCCCTACGCCGTCAGCGGCGCCCGCGGCAACTGAGTTTTCATTTTCGCGCGCATACCTTCCGGTATGCGCCGCCGCAAAGGGTTCAAGGGGCGGCAACCATCGACGCCTTTTCCCAGAGGCAGCAGCCGATTGAAGCGCTATTTTGCGCTAAGCATCGCCGTGGTCGGGCCAGCCTCTCCCATCGAAGATGACCGCTCGGTTTTCGAGCCGAGCACATGCTCCTGACAGATCACGCGGAAATGGCAGCGACCGCGGGGCCGCATGTAGAAGGTATCCATGCGGACGGCCCGCTCAGTGGTTTTCCTCTCTCATCGCAGAAAAAACCTCGCGAAAATTTCAGGCAGCCCGAATGCGGCACTCTTTCGCAGCTTGCACCCAGCAATATTCAAGTTCGATCTCGAGTAGCCGCGTTGCCTGGGCAAGCGCGTTTTCGGCCTCTGCAAACAATTGCGGCTTGAGGCCCATTCTGGCCTCGCCATAATTTGCGGCACGTAGCAGAACAAGTTCCGCGAGATCAATACATTCTGGCGTCGGCCGGACGAGGTTCAGGCAGTACCGCAAGTTGATTGCAACACCGAGAGTGAATTCGGTTGCGGAGAAATCCGATATTGCGCCCGGCGGAGCGGAGCGGGCCAGAAATGTCCTCCAGTGCTGGGTCATCGCTGTATTCCTTCCGTCAGCTCGATTGCGTGGGCCCCGCTACAGTGTGTACCGAGGTGATATCGACCAGGCGACACTGCTTTCAATGACGCGATCATGCAATTGGGCTTCGGTCCATCTTGTTCTCAGACGTTGGTCTGATGGTCCGTCGGCGCAAGGTCTTGGCCGTGATCGCTGAAGTCCAAGGAGTGGGCTTTCCGTTTGATTGGACTTGACCCCTCGCCATGTTGCGGCGATTTGATATGGGATCGGAACCTTCAATTGGCGCGGACGCTCGGAGCCCGAGCGCGATGGGTGTTCGGCACCGGAGCCAATCGGAAGCCTCAGGAGGCTACAGATGTTATTCCGTCGAAAGCTTATTGCCGGTTTACCATACCTGCTGTTGGCTTTGGTCGCTACAACGCTCCCCTACACGCTCAAAATTCACGGCGTTTCCGCAAGATTTGCGCTGCAAGTCGTAGAGGCAAAAGGGGGGAACGGGAATGGCGGCGGCAACGGCAACGGTGGTGGAAATGACAATGGCGGAGGCAACGGGAACGGCGGCGGTAACAGTGGCAACGGAGGCGGTAACAGTGGCAACGGCAATGGAAATAATAACGGAAACGGCAATGGTAATGGTAATGCCAACAATAACGGCAATGGAAACGGCGCTGCCAACGGCCAATCATCCAGCACTAAGAGCGTGACGCAAAGCCAAGTCGATTCCGACCAGCCCGCTAATGTCGGCAACGGTACCGGCTCCCTCACAGTTCGCCACAAGGATGGCATGAGCGAGGACATACGGGGCGGACGTTATGTGATGAGGGATTCGAGGGGGCGGACAATCGTCAATCGCAATGCGACGATGGCGGACGAGCAGAGGCTCAAATCATTCCTTCACTGACGCCGTTTCTCTAGCTCGTCACGAAACGCCATTGCGGCTTCCGTTCTGTTGCTGACGGCAAGCTTGGCAAAGATCTGGGTCATATGGTGCTTGATGGTCTTCTCATGCAGGTCGAGCTTCAAGCCGATATGCTTGTTGCTCAATCCGGCAGACGCGAGTTCCAGCACTTCCCGTTCCCGATCCGTCAGCGCATTGAACGGATTGATCTCGCTCGCCGATCCGCTTTCCGAAATCAGACGCGCCGAGAGGGTTGGCGCAACATAGCTGTCGCCGGTGGCGATGCTGCGGATGATATCGGCAAGTGTCCGGGCCCCAACGCCTTTCAGGACATAACCTTTTGCACCGCTCTTGAGTGCCGCCATCACGTCGTCACTTGCTTCTGAGACCGTCAGCATCACGATCTTCTGATCGGGCAACCGGTGCATGATCTGAGAGACGGCATCCAGTCCTCCTCCAGGCATGGAGATGTCGAGCAAAAGAACGTCCGGGCGGTGTTCCGCTGCGATGCGCAGGGCGTCTTCCTTACTGCTGCCTTCACCGACAATGCTGAACCCATCCATCTCGGTCAGGCTTCGAATGACGCCCTCCCTGAAAAGGGGGTGGTCGTCCACGACCGCCAAGCTGATTACAGCTGTCATGCCTGCTCCATTTCCTCGATGTTCAGGGACATGCGAACAGTTGTTCCCTGGTGCGATGATAAAAGCTGGAACGTCCCGCCGAGGCTTTCGACCCGATCTCTGAGACCGGCAAGGCCGAGCTTCTGTGGACCGACATCCTTCGCCTCGAAGCCGGGCCCCTCATCGGCAACCTCGATCACGATCTGGCCGTCTTCCAGGGATTGCACGACGTTTTGTCCGACCCCGCCGGCATGACGATAGCCGTTGTTCAGCGCTTCCTGGACAAAGCGATAGACGC
This sequence comes from Rhizobium sp. WW_1, assembly GCF_003610155.1. Taxonomy (NCBI): domain Bacteria; kingdom Pseudomonadati; phylum Pseudomonadota; class Alphaproteobacteria; order Hyphomicrobiales; family Rhizobiaceae; genus Rhizobium; species Rhizobium sp. WW_1. The sequence continues at coordinate 546,854 of NZ_RAIN01000004.1, read as the reverse complement.
ATATCTTTGCGGAAGTGGAAAGATCTAGCGGGGTCGTGGTCGCATGAAGTTTGACGGTGACGCCGGTGCGCTGCTCATGGGCGCGGATTGCGCGTCTGAGGAGATCGGTCAGGTTGTCGGTTTCGATGTGGGGCAGCATCAATCCGCTGCAGACGCTCCTGATTTCGGTCATGGCGTCGTCGAGGCTTGACTTGATGGCGCGCAGTGATGCCTCACGTTCGCTCGACGTGGCTGCGGGATTGATGAGGGTCTGACTATCCAGGCGCAATGAAGCATAGGCGACCAATTGGGCGGGGCCGTCATGCAGGTCGGCGCCGATACGGCGCAGATAGCTCTCGTTCAGCGCGGCTGCGCGTTGCGTCGCGCGCTGAACGCGGGCGCGCAATGCTTCATTCTGCAGGAGAAGCGTCGACAATTCGCCGATGCGACCGTTGAGCGCCTTGCGCTGATTGTCGATAGTGCGGCTGCCACGCAGGACGATGATCGACAGAAGTGCGAAGAACGTCAGCGTAAACAGGGCAACGACGAGCCAGCTCAGCAGGCGGGCCTGAGTAAGGCTCCATTCGAAATCGTTGGCGACCTCGTAAAACTCGGAGACGGCGACGACCTTGCCCGACCAGGGCTGCAGCACCGGATTGTAGATTTCCAGCAGCGGCTTGCCGCTATTGCGCTCGGCCGTGCTTTCGACATCATCGATCCAGTTGAATTTGGCGACCATTCGTCCGGAAAACGCCAACCTGAGGCTGTCCGAGAGTGGAAACCGTTTGCCGGAAAGATCCTTGTTGTTGGAATAGAGGATCGTTCCGTCGCTGCGCCATAGCCGGAAGGAGAACAGCCGTGTGCCAAGCGCACCCTGGCCGAGCGTCTCGTCAAGAGCCCGCGTTACCGTGTCGTCGAGTACCCGGGTGGTTTGCATGTCCGGCAGAAGCGGGGCGATGACGCTATCGACATAGAGGGCCGTCGTTGCCGCGGAATTGCGTGTCACGGCATTTTCGATCAGGCTGGCGACGAAGGACCCGACAACGAGCATGGCACAGATCGCCAGCACGCCGCCGGCAAGCAGGAACTGCCTGGCCAAGGATTGAGAATTCCAGCGTTCGATACGACTTGCCAGAGATAACTTGTATTTATCGTTAGCTCGCGAAACCGGCATCGTCAGCACAGATCTCCCAACCCCCTATAGCTATCCCAGCGAAGTGAAGTGTCAACTCTTGCGACACTGACGGCGGTCGCCTTGTCTCGCAAAGATGGCATCGCTTCGTGGCCCAGGCAATCCAGGAGACCATCGGGAGTGATCAATCAGACTATGGTCCTAATACCCAAGGCATAGGTCCGACCGGTGTAGAAACACAGGATTTGAGCAATATTGTAAGTGCGCAATGATTTGCTGGATACGGCCGTCGCAGGCGACGGATGTCTTGTGAAAGAGGGGTGCATGAAAATCCGTTCCGTTATTGGCGCCGCAGGCATCGGCCTGGTGCTGACAGTTATTCCCATGGGAGGAGCTGCCGTCGGCTTCACGCAGACGGCATTTGCCAAGGGTGGAAACGGTGGCGGTAACGGCAATGGCGGCGGTCATGGTGAGGCAAACTCCGGTCATGAAAAGTCGGAGAGCAACGATGCAGCTGCCACATCCGTAAACGCGACGACGACGCAAGTTGCGGCATCGACCTTGCTGGCAACGCGTCATGACAAACGCTCCGAAGCACATGGCAAGAGCTCGAAGACGCAAGCCGCAAGGCTCGATGAAGGTCGGCTCGCCTCGCTGAGGAGAAACTACCATGCCTATTTGAACTCGAAAGATCCCAAGATCGCGGCGCTTTCGGCCTATGTGAAGGCATATGCAGAGTTCGAAATGCAGTACGGGACGGCGGCTGTTCCGACGGACCCGGCCCTCAGTGACGATGCTTTGCGTTCGGCGCTGGCGCAACTGTCGAACAAACCGGTGACGGACCAGACGCTTGCGGAGGCAAAGAGCATTCTCGGCGTTGGAACCAAAAGCGGAAAAATCGAGGAAGTCCGTGATGCGCTGGAGAGGAGATCAAAAATCTCAGCCCCGTCACAGACCGTTACGGCGATTGTCAACTGAAGACGCTGCGTTTTTCAATGAATTGGAGTGAGCGTGGCGGTCACGGGTGACTTTAGTGGTGAGGTTTAAACGCTCATCGTTCACAAGTTTGGCGTCAGCGAACGCCATACCCTAGCCGGTCCGCCCGCCGGCTCTATCGCCGGGTCGAGCCTTCCGCCCCAGACGCTGTTCGACCCGGCGATAGGCAAACAACAATTGTGAGCGGTGGGAGGGCTGGAGAGCGGCTTTCCGCTCTCCAGGACAGTTAGTTCAGAATCTGGACAACCTTGCGCGACGAAGGTTCGACAATCACGCGCTCGTGGTTGACGATTGCATAGGCATATCGCGGATTCTCCGGAACGGCTTGAACAACGATCGTGTCCGGCAATGACCGGCCGACGACCACGCGCTCCTGGACAACCGTACCATCATCAGGCAGAGGCTGTTCGCGGACATAGGTTACCACCTTCTGCGGCGGCGGATCGATGGCAGTACCGACGATGGCGCCGGCCACGCCGCCCACGGCGGCTCCGACCGGACCGCCAACGACGGCCCCCGTGACTGCGCCACCTGCAGCGCCGGTGACGGTCGACGATTGGGCAAAAGCACATCCGGCGGTGAGGCCGAGCGCGAGTGCTGCAACACTAAGTACTTTCGTTTTCATCAGAATCTCCTTTCACCTTCTATTGATCCGTCAATGACGGAGCTGTCGGTAAAACAGAGCTTCCTCCCTATCTGTTCCTTTCCTTGGACTTCAGTCGGGTGAGTTGGGGCGAGGGTCGCACAGCTATTCGGACCAAAGTCCGATGTGTGCGGGCTCTGATCGGAAATACCGGAGATCACCCCGTTCAGTAGCCATTTCGCAGCGGAGATATGAGGGCATCGCTGCCTATTTCGTCGAGGAAAAACTGCTGGTGCATCCGTCGCAACGGGTTGCCGTTGCACTGCCAGTCAATACTCGCGCTCGTTGCTGTATCAACTAAGTGCAAGCTCAGATGGATACGAGATACCATCCGCTGGAGGCTTCCGATTCGCTGCGGGTGGGCAGCGTCAGCCCATTAATGTTCGGAATGATTCGAAGAGGCTACCGCTACGTTCCGCTCGACGATGCCTGCGCTGGGCAGGTATGAGCATATAATCCCGACCAGGAGGATCACAGAGACAAGACCAATTATCGTTTCCCATGATTGCCGACGAAACGGCAATGGCCAGCGCGATTGGGACACCTTCGGATCATACAGCATTCGTCAGCTCCATATCCAAGAGAGAGCCATCAGTGGAGTGGCCGTTCCGGTTGAGATCAAGACCGTAATCGCCTTCTTGCTGTGGTGCGCGTTCATCTATCAAGTGTACGTCCGTCGAATCCCGATTGTCTAGTACCTTGATCGACAATATCTGGTAACGGGGCGGCAGGCGATCGCTCGTTTACCAATCTAAGGGGATTTCGGAGAAAATATTTCTATAAAATGCTGCATCCGCAGCGACGCAAGAGGCTAGGCGCAGTAATTATAGGCGCTCCTGAAATATCATTTCAGGAGCAGACTTCGCCGGCCAATGAATGTGCTGGATGTCAATAGACTGCAATGGCCGCGATGATGGGGAGCGGCTGCATGGCTATGGGCCGGATGGTGATCAAGGGATGTCGGGCAAGATCCCGGCCACGTTTCCCGGCGTTTCGCTAGCGATCAGGGAAAACTATGCGCTTGTCTAATCGAGGGAAACTTCATTCCGCGTCATGTTTGACTAAAGCGAAAGAGTGGATGCCGCCGGCTGCGTGGAATGCTCATGCAGTTTGGCAGAGGCTGCTTCCGGCTGGATCAGCCATGCAGCGAAGGCTGCAAGAGCGGCACAAACGGCAACGGTCAGAAGCGCCTTTCGAGCATATTGCCGCCGTTCAACTTTCAAGCTTTCATCATGTTCCATCATCATCTCCTTCGCCAGAGCCGCGTCTGACGAATGGAAGGCTGATCTATCCTGGGTGTCGGCCTTCCTTACGGATCGCTAAGCTGTCTGATGTGACTATACCCGCTCCACATGAATGGAATCCGAACGAATTGGTCGATGAAGACCGAATAAACGGCCGAGTGCGACGATCGGCGCCAATGCCGGAATATGACGAGGAAATTTTTTCGCGAAAAAGACGAAAAGCTGGTTCGATTTTGCCTGCATGCTCCGAGAGAGCTTGCTAAATGCTTGCCGGTAGTTGGACCCGAATGGGCACGGCGAATAGATAGAATGCTATAAAGCAAAAATATTTAAGGGAGTTCACCCCATGTCAATTATTGCTTCCCGTACGAAGCTGCTCGGAACGGCCCTTGGCCTGGCGCTCCTGTTGGGCACATCGGCTGCGCAGGCAGAAACGCCGCCGAACGTGCTCGTTGTTGCCCAGTCGATCGACGATGCCGTCAGCTTCGATCCGGCCGAAGGCTTCGAGCTGACGACGGTCCAGTCCTTCAACAATCTCTATCAGCGCCTAGTCCAGTCGAACCGCGAAGACGGCACCAAGATCGAGCCGGCGCTTGCCGCGTCCTGGGCGGCCGGCGGCGATGGCCGCAGCCTGACCTTCGAACTTGCCGATGCCAAGTTTTCCTCCGGCAATCCGGTTCGCCCCGAAGACGTGATCTTTTCGCTGACCCGCGCCGTCAAGCTGAACAAGTCGCCTGCGTTCATTCTCAACGAACTGGGCTGGAAGGCTGACAATGTCGATGCCGCCATTACCAAGGTGGACGACAAGCATGTGAAGCTGACCTGGCCCGCCGATGTCGGCTCGGGTTTCGCCCTGTCCCTGCTGACGGCGCCGATCGCCTCGATCGTCGATGAAAGGACGGTCGGGCCACAGACAAAGGATGGCGATTTCGGCAATGCCTGGCTGAAGACGAATTCTGCCGGCAGCGGCTCCTACACGATCGCGACCTACACGCCGCACGAGGCGCTGGTGCTGCAGGCGAACGCCAACTCCACCGACAAGCCGAAGCTCGACAGTGTCATCATCCGCAACGTCCCGGATGTCGGCGCGCGCCGTCTGCTGGTCGAGCAGGGGGATGCGGACATCGCTCGCGGCCTTTCCGCCGACCAGATCGAGGCGCTTAAGACCAAGAGCGGCGTCAAGGTTCTTTCTGTGCCGTCAGCGCGCACCGACTATATTCTCCTCAACACCAAGGCAAATCCGACGCTCGGCAATCCCGCCTTCTGGGAAGCTGCTCGCTACCTCGTCGATTACGACGGCATCGCCAAGAACCTGCTTCGCGGCCAGAGCACGGTGCATCAGGCGTTTCTGCCCGTCGGCTTCCCCGGCGCATTGACGGATACGCCGTTTAAGCTCGATGTCGAGAAGGCGAAGAAGGTCCTGGCCGATGCCGGCATCAAGACGCCCTTCAAGGTCGAATTCATCGTCTTCAACGACCAGCCGTTCCTGTCGATCGCGCAGTCGCTGCAGTCGACCTTCGCGCAGGCCGGCATCACGCTCGATATCCAGCCGGGTGTCGCGAGCGACATCTATGCCCGTGGCCGTTCCGGCAAGTTCGAGATGACGCTGCGTTACTGGATTCCGGATTATTTCGATCCGCACTCCAATGCCAGCGCCTTTGCCATCAACAAGGACAATTCGACCAACACGGCTGCGAAATATGCTGGCTGGGTAATCCCCGAATTGACGGACGAGACGCTTTCCGCCGTCAAGGAGCAGGATGCCGCCAAGCGTGTCGCGTTCTACCAGGATCTGCAGAAGAAGATCCAGGCAAGCTCTCCCTTCATCTTTATGCTTCAAGGCAACGATCAGGTCGTGCTAGGCGACAAGGTGAAGAACTATGTTCAAGGCCTGAACGCAGACCAGGTCTATTACGACAGGGTGGAAAAGTAAGTGCCGCAAGCGGCAACCCAATCCGATGCCGACATGACCAACTCCCGCCAGATGAAAACCTGGCGGGAGTTGTCTTTCGTACGGTCTTTCCTTTCATGGGCCTGGTCCTTCGTGCTGACGCTCTTCGGCCTTGCGCTGGTGACGTTTGCGCTGACGCGGCTGTCGCCGATCGATCCGGCTTTGCAGATGGTCGGCGACCATGCCAGCCAGTCGACCTATGACCAGGCACGAGCCGAACTGGGGCTCGATCAACCGCTGCCGATACAATTTATCCGCTACATCGAGACCGCCGCATCAGGAAATTTTGGTCAATCGACCTCGACCGGCCAACCGGTCGCCAGGGACATTGCTCGGACCTTTCCGGCGACGATCGAGCTTGCGACAGCGGCGATCATCCTGGGTGCCGTCATCGGCGTGGCGCTCGGCATAGTCGCGGCCATGCGGCAGGGAACCTGGATTGACGCCCTGGCGCGGATAATCTCGCTCTTTGGCTATTCCGTGCCGATCTTCTGGCTCGGACTGCTGATGCTGCTTTTCTTCTACGCTCGGCTGCACTGGGCTCCAGGGCCGGGCCGCGCCGATGTCGTCTTCCAATATACGGTGAAGCCTGTGACCGGTTTTGCGCTGATCGATACATGGCTCTCCGGAAAACCGGGCGCTTTTCGCGACGCGCTGGCGCATCTGGCGCTGCCGGCAACATTGCTCGCCTTTCACGCGCTTGCCGCAATTTCGCGGCTCACACGAGCGGCGATCCTGACGGAGCTCGGTCAGGAATATGTGACGACTGCACGTGCCAAGGGGGCGGGTCTTTTCCGTATCGTCTTTAAGCATGTCATGCCGAATATCTCCGGGACGCTTCTGATCGTAATTGCTCTTTCCTATGCCAGCCTGCTGGAAGGCGCTGTGCTGACCGAAACCGTGTTCGCCTGGCCCGGCATCGGCCGCTATCTGACGACGGCAATGTTTGCCGGCGACATGCCGGCGATCCTCGGCGCGACCCTCGTCGTCGGCGCGTCCTTCGTTCTCCTGAATGCGCTGACCGATCTCGGTGTTGCGCGGCTTGAGGCAGGGAGGAAGCGGTGAGTACGATTGTCCAGCATCCGCTCGACGGGCCGTCGTTCCTGCGACGTCTCCTGCGTTCTCCCTCTGCAGCCGCCGGCGGCATCATTGTCCTCTTCATTCTTGCCGTGGCGCTGCTCGCGCCGTGGATCGCGCCCTATGATCCCAATCTGCAGGAGACAGCCAATCGGCTGATGCCGCCGAGTGCGGCTCACTGGCTCGGTACCGACGGGTTTGGGCGCGATCTTCTGTCCCGCATGATCTACGGCGCCCGCCCGACCCTGCTGTTGTTGCTGTTCGTTGTTCTCCTCATGGCGCCGCTCGGTATCGTCGTCGGCATTCTCGCCGGTTTCTTCGGCGGCATCGTCGAGCGCATCCTGATGCGCATTACCGACGTGGTCATGTCCTTTCCGCGGCTTTTGCTTGCCTTCGCCTTCGTCGCGATCATGGGGCCGGGACTGGTCAATGGTGCGCTGGCGCTGTCTCTCACGAGCTGGCCTGCCTATGCGCGGCAGGCGCGCGTGGAAACAGCAGCGCTTCGCCGGAGCGACTATCTGGCCGCCGCCGAAATGGTCGGCATCAGGGGTATCCGGCTGCTTTACGGGCATGTGCTCCCCCTGGTATTGCCATCGGCAATCATAAGGCTGGCTCTCGATCTCTCCGGCATCATCCTGGCGGCCGCAGGGCTTGGCTTCCTCGGCCTTGGCGTTCGTCCGCCGACCGCCGAATGGGGGGCGATGGTTTCGGAAGGCACACAGGTCATCTTCGACCAATGGTGGGTGGCGGCCGTGCCCGGTCTTGCCATTCTCGTCACCTCGCTTGCCTTCAACCTCCTGGCGGACGGCTTGCGCGATATACTGGACCCGCGTCATGGCTGAACCGTTGCTTTCCGTTCAGGATCTATCGGTTTCCTTTCCCACCGATGCTGGCATAGTGCCCGTCGTCGACGGCATCGGGTTTTCGGTCGGTCGCGAGATTGTCGCGCTCGTCGGTGAATCCGGCTTCGGAAAATCGATGACGGGACGAGCGATCATGGGGCTGCTGCCGCGCCACGCCGAGGTTCGAGCCACGCGGCTGTCTTTCGAGGGACAGGATCTGCTCTCCTTGGCGCCTTCCGGCTGGAATGCTCTGCGTGGCAAGGGGATCGGCCTCGTCCTTCAGGACCCGAAATATTCGCTCAATCCCGCGCATAAGGTCGGACGGCAGGTCGAGGAGACCTTGGTGCTCCACACGCGTCTTTCGGCGGCGGAGCGGCGCGAGCGGGCGCTCGACATGCTTCATACGGTCGGCCTTCCCGATCCGAAGCGGATCTATTCGAGCTATCCGGCAGCATTGTCTGGTGGCATGGGGCAGCGCGTGATGATCGCGGCGATGCTGATCAACCGGCCGAAGCTGCTGATTGCCGACGAGCCGACCTCCGCGCTCGACCGTGAGCTTCAGAACCAGATTTTGACGTTGTTGCGCTCGCTGACCGAGGAGTTCGGCATGGGCCTGCTGCTGATCAGCCACGATCTGCAGCAGGTGTCGCAATTTGCCGATCGCGTGATCGTCATGCGCGGCGGCCGGATCGACGAAGAGCTGGCGTCTGCCGATCTTGCTAACGCCCAATCCGCCTATACGCGCGCGTTGTGGGCGGCGCGGCCGTCGGCTGAAACCTATGGCACCCGACTGCCTGTCTATGGAGCCGGAGCATGAACGCGCTCTCGATATCCGATCTTTCCATCACCTTTTCCGGTGCGAGGAAGGCGTTTACGGCCGTGCGTGGTGTCAGCTTCGATGTGGCGCGCGGCGAAACCTTTGGTCTCATCGGGCCATCCGGTTGCGGCAAGACGACGGTTCTGCGTGCCATCGCCGGGCTGAATATCCATTGGCAAGGAGCGATCTCCGTCTTCAACGATCCGCTGCAGCCGGGCAAGAAGATTTCAGGCCCCTTGCGCGACAATATTCAGATGGTGTTCCAGGACCCCTATTCCTCTCTGCATCCGCGTCACACGATCGCGCGGATTCTCGGCGAGCCCCTGGCGTTGCGAGGTGCCGGGGATATCGCGGCACAGGTGCGGACAGCTCTCGATCAGGTCGGCCTGCCTGCGGCGGCGAGCCAGCGCTATCCGCATCAGCTGTCCGGCGGCCAGCGCCAGCGTGTGGCGATCGCGCGGGCGCTGCTGTTGCGCCCGAACCTGTTGCTGCTCGACGAACCGACCTCGGCGCTCGATGTCTCGGTTCAGGCAGGAATTCTCAATCTCCTCAACGATCTGAAGGCGGCGCACGGGATGACCTTCGTGCTCGTCAGCCATGATCCGGGCGTCGTCGGCCATATGTGCGATCGCGCCGCCATCATGGGAGGCGGCGTCATCACGCAGATATTGGATCGCGCTGGCCTATCCAAGGCCGGCTAGATGGATCGCTCGGGCGCCGTGGGCGGTTGATCGGCTACTTTCCATTGGCGTCGGAAGAGCGACGTTAGGCAGCCACGCGCTCGCGGCCAAAAATGTCGAGTTGCGAGAGGCGGATGGCCTCGCTCGCGGCCGACGTGCTGCCGATGAATTCATCGATCAGAAATGCGACGTAGCCGCCGGCCATCTTGACGATTGCGATCTCACAGCTCGTCGAGGGCTTGTCGCCCATTCTTACCGCCAGATCATAAACCGGCACCAGTTCACCCCGGTATGACGTATGGCCCAGCGTGCGGCGCTTGTCATCGCTGTTGCTGAGCGGGCGCCAGTTGTCCGCCCTCGCGACGATCGTCCCGTCGATGAATGTGCATAGCGTGTCATGCACGCGGACTGCCATCGCCGCGCGGCGGCGAAGAAAAGCTGACAGAGGCATTGAGCACTTCGTCCCCTTCGAGGGGCTCCCTGTTCAAAAGTGCAGCCGTCTGGAGGCTGAAACCGGGTGAGGGTGCCTTGGCACTGTCATAGTGCCGCCGAACGTCGGTTCGGCCAGACACACCCATAGTAGAGTTGTGGTCTTGATGACCGCTTTTAGGTTTAGCTAAAATTCTAACGAAGCCCCGCTTTTATTTGGTCCCGGGACGGAGACTATGAATGCAGCCGACAGCTGGAATGATCGGCCCTCTAGCCAGGCTTGCCGCGCCGGAAAGGCCGAACGAGAAATTCGGTCAAATTCCGGGGTTCGCGAATATTCGGCAGACCGACATCGGGCCACTCCTTCGCCCCCGGATAATAGGCGGTTCCGAAGAGAATGTCCCAGATCGCCGAGCCACTGCCGAAGTTCTTGTTGAAGTGCCGTCGCTCGATCGAATGGTGAATGCGGTGAAAACGATTGTCGGGAAAGATATACCTTACCCAGCCCAGGTTGAGGCGCGTCGAGCTATGCTCGAAATAGCCTTGCCAGCGAACGAAGAACACCCAGATCCAGGGAACATAATCTTGCTTGAAATCGAAGAGCAGCGAGACAGGAATGATCAGGAAGGGAATCCTGAAGATCTCTTCGCTGAAATGGTGGTTGCTGTTGAAGGCGCTCATTTCCTCGAGCGAATGATGCTCGGCATGGAAGCGCCAGAAGAACCTGCTGCTATGCTGCAGTCTGTGAAACCAATAGTAGAAGAACTCGCTGACCTGCAAAACGAGAAAGGAAGCAGCGATGGCACCCAGCGCGTGCAGTGGCCAGGCATTCGAGAACCTCGTGAGGAACGTCAGGTCGATCTCGAACAGCGGTTTGATGCCGATACCGGCCCAAAGCCAGTAGAAGAGCGTCAGGCTTGCCTTGGTTATCAGGATGTTCGCCACGCAGAAGATAGCGCCGCGAAGCTTCGATATGTAGCTATACCGAGACTTCGGAAAGAAGATCTCTGCGGCGAGCAACAGCGCTGCGACGGGAAAGATGCGATCGGTATACTCCTCCATCAATCTCAGCAGTTGAAGCAAATTTTCCATTGTCAATTTGCTATCCACGGGATGACGGAGGGGGCGATATCCCTCCTTTATCCGAGGATGGCTGGCGCTTCAACTTGATGATTAAAAACTGGTTAAAGGCATGAGCAGCTGGAGTGCAGGCGACAGTTTGGAGACGGTCGCAGTGCCGGGTCGTCAGCCTATCCACGGGCTCTCAGTGCAGCAATCAACGGCAGCCGGCTAGCGGCCAAGGCGGGAAGCGCGCCGCCGACAAGCCCGATTGCAAGGCCGAGCAGGCCACCGGTCAGCATGGCATCGAAGCTCAGAGTAAGCTGAAAGGCCATGCTGGTATCATTGGCCCCGATGGTGCTGGCTTGCCATCCGTCGAAGACGAGCCGCGACGCCAATACGCCGATGCCGGTGCCGGCTGCAGCCAACAAGCTTGCTTCGAGCCAGGTTGCCAGAAAGGCGGACAGGCGGCTGAAGCCCAGTGCCCGCAAGGTCGCGATCTCGACCGTTCTGTCCGAAATCGAACTCATCATCGTATTGAGCGCGCCGGCGGTTGCTCCGATCGCCATCAGCAAGGCGATCGGCCATCCGAACAGGCGGATGAGATCGGAGGTGCGTCCGGCCTGTGCCGCATAGAGCGTGGCCTCGGATACGGCGGTCAGCGGTATCCCGGTCATCGTCGCCAGCTTCGCGTTCAACGTGGCAAGGGAAGGTTGCTCGATGAGCCGCAACCGCAGGCTTTGCACCTCTCCCTGTCGGTCGAAGGCGGCACGCACCGCGTCGATGTCGCTCCAGATTTCGGACTCGAACGCGCTGCCATTGGCGGCGAAATGTCCGACGACCGTCCAGTCGACAGCGCCCAACCGCACCTTGGCGCCGATACCGAAGCCGGGATAGTCGCGGACAATGCTCGCGCCGACGACGATTTCTCTGGCGCCGGGCGCAAACAGCCTTCCCTCGAAGAGGGTAATGCCGTCCCGGATCGAGAGGCCGCTTGCGTCCATGCCGCGCAGGGCCAAAGTCCTGGAAGTCTTGTCCCCTGTGCCGAAGACATCGACCGGGACCACCAGCTCGCGGGATGCGACAAGGTCTCCTGACACATTGCGAAGCGCACCGATATTGTCAGCGCTTGCCTTGAGGCTGCGGATCGCATCGGCGGGGACATCCGAGCCGGTTTCCCGGTTCGTGCCACCTCCGAGGATGACGGCGACCAGCGGCGAACCGGTCCCGCTCAAGGCCTTCTCGAAACCGTCCGCCATGGCAAGGAAACCTGTAAGCACCATGACGACGAGCGATACCGAGAGTGCCATCGAGACCGAAATAGCCTTGCGCCGCTTTATACTGCCGAGCGTGGTTCTGGTTGCGACGATGATCTGCCTGATTTGGATGGACATGTCGGTCACCTCGTTCGGAAAGCTGTCATAATGGGAGTTCGCATGGCATTCAGCGCCGGCAGGATGCCTGTCGCAAGACCAAGGGCAAGTACAATGGCCGTTGCGTGGATCAGCACGGTCGGTGAGAAGACGAGCCCGAGCGACGGGCCGGCAAGTATCGTTCCTGCCTTCGCCAAGGACAGGCCGACGGTTCCGCCAATCGTGAAGATTAGCAACGTCTCGCCGAGGACGAGGGTCATGATCGTCATGCGCGAGAGGCCGAGCGTTTTCAGCACGGCGATTTCAAAGGTCCGCTCGCGCACGGCAAAGACCATGGTGTTGACGACGATCATCAGCAATGTGACGAAGGCAGCGCCCGTGACCAGATCGACGATGAGGCCGATATCGGCATATTGGCGCAGGAAGGCTTCGAGAAACTGCTTTTCTGATTGCGTGCGGGTCGGCGCTGCGGAGTTGGCGAACAGTGCGTCGATGTGGGCTGCCAAGACTCCCGGTGAAACGCCTTCACGCGGCCGGACGATGAATACATCGACTGTATCTCTGTCCCTTGCGCGCGCCGCATTGACGTAATCGTAGCGTGCTATGGCGAAGTAGGTGTCCGTGCTTGCGTTTTCGCCGTCGAAGATTCCGGCGACCTCGAAGCGCCAGTCGCGGCTGCCGTCCTGCTTTGCCATCTGGAAGGCGGTGACGGCGATGTGCTGGCCGACGGACCAGCCTTGCGCCTCGGCCAGCGCCCGTCCGACCAGCACCCGATCACGACCCTGATTAATGGCGGCAAGCAGATCGGCGGTAAGGCCGAGCTCCTGGCCACTCGTTTCCATAAGCGCTGCCGGATCGCCGGCGCTGATGGGGACGACATTCTTTTCGACATTCATGAAGCCGCGTAGGCGCGCCATGTAGCCGACCGCCGCGATATTGGGATCGGCCTCCAGGCGAGCACGGTAGGCCATCGGCAATGCCTGTCCGCGGCCGCCCGCACTCATGACGCCGAGAATACTGTCGCTGGCGGCCGACGCGCCCTGCGAACCTGCAAGGAAACTGGCCGTCAGCCCATAGATCAGAAAGGCGACGGCGATACAGACGATAAGGAGAACCGCGCGCAGCGGCTTTCGCCAGGCATTCTTTCGGGCTAGGTCGAGGAAGGTCATCAGGCTGCCTTCTCCGCTTCGATGAACTGGCCCTTGTCGAGATAAAGCGTCCTGCGGGCCGAGCCTGCTGCCCGTGGATCGTGGGTCACCATGACGATGGTCTTTCCCAGTTCGCGGTTGAGGAAGGTGAGCATCTGCAGCACATCGTCGGCGGATGCCCTGTCGAGATCGCCGGTCGGCTCGTCGCAAAGCAGCAGGCTGGGATCGGAGACGATGGCACGAGCGATGCCGATGCGTTGCTGCTGTCCACCGGACATGGACGAGGGATATTGCCTTTCCCTGCCGGCAAGCCCGACGAGATCGAGAACCTTGTCGACCCGTTCACGTCGCTCCTTCTTGCTGAGCGGCTTCAGGAGAAGTGGCAGCTCGACATTCTCGGCCGCGGTCAGCATCGGCAGAAGATTGTAGAATTGGAAGACGATGCCGACATTGTGAGCTCGCCATGAGGCAAGCGCCGCCTCACCCATCCAGTCCAGGCGATGATCGCCAATGGTGAGACTGCCGGCATCCGGCCGGTCGATGCCGGCCAGCATGTTGAGGAGCGTCGATTTCCCCGATCCTGACGGCCCCATGATTGCGACGAAGTCGCCTTGTGGAATGGTGAGATCCAGATCCGAGAAGATGGAGATGGCCTCACTGCCGATACGGTAGGCCTTTCTCACCTCTTTGAGTTCGATATGGGCGGCATGGGTCATGGCGTGCTGTCTCCGTTCTGGCTGATCATGTCGGCAAGGGGGATACGGATGCGTGCGGCCATGTTTGGTCGAATGCCTTCGGGCGGATCGATGAGGGCAAGGCGGACCGTGATCGTGCCTTTTTCGATCGAGGCTATGGGCGCGAGCCGCACCACTTCGACGGCAAAGGCGCGGTTTGGAAATCCGTCCAGTACGGCCTCGCCTCGCAAGCCCGGTCTGAGGGATGCGATGTTGGTTTCCGCCACGTCGGCGTCGATCACCAGGTTGGCTGTATCGGTTATGACAAGCAGGCTCTGGTTTTCGCGCACGCTGTCGGCACGGGCGAGGACCGTGTCGCCGACATGGGCGTTGATCTGCGTCACCGTGCCGGCGAAGGGCGCGCGGATCGTCAGTTCCGCCAGGGGCTCTTCGGCAGAGCGAATGCCGAGTTCGGCCGTCGCAAGATCCTGCCGGGCCTGCGAGACGGCATTGGATGCGCGGGCAAAGGCCGTTCTCGATTCTTCCAGCTGCTGCCTAGAGGCAGCGTCGCGGCTCGCGAGGCTTTCAAGGCGATCCAGCGAGGCTCGCGCCTGCTTGAGATCAATGTCGCGAGCTGTAAGCGCAAGCTCGGCTGCTGCTCTCGCCGCCTTGGCCTGTTCCAGGGCGATGTGGGTGACGGCGTCGTCGAGCGTCACCAGAACCTCACCCGCGGCGACGCGATCGCCCAATTCGACCGTGACGCCGGTGATTCTGGCCTCGTATTTGGAGAAGACCGTCGTGGTTCGTGGCGCAACGACCGTGCCGGAACCGGTTATCTCACCGGCCGCCATTGACTGCCTGCGGGGCGCGTTTTTCCTGGCGTCCTGCGCGTTGGTACCTTCACCCGACTGTGAGGCTTCCATCGTGCGCGGTTCATTCCGCGAGGCAGGCATCGTGCGAGCAGCCGTTTCCCACGGCTGAAGTATGCTTGGCCGATAAATAACGGCGGTCAAGGCGGCCGCGGTGGCGAGCATCGTCAAGATGATGGGAAGGAGTGGCTGCCGCGCCGATTTGCGCGGCGGGGCCTGTGTTTCGTGCTGTCGCTCAAGCGAGAGGGAGGTGAGCGTTGCGGCAAGTCTGTGGTCGTGATCGGTGATGGTGCTCATGTCTGGGAGCATTGCCATCCGGCCGGCACGGGGAGACCTCAAACATGTTCCGGATCGTGCTTTATCGCGATTCAGTCAGCCGTCGACCTGCCTGCGGGCCTTGAGAGCCTGCGCGACCTGTCGCGCCATTCGAGCGGCGTCGTATCCGTGATACGCCGGAATTCGCGATTGAAGTTCGATTTGGTCTGAAAGCCGACATCGAACATGATTTCGGTTACCGGCTTTTCCGTTTCCGCCAGCAGCGTACAGGCTTCCGCGATCCGGTACTCGTTGACATATTGCGAGACGTTTTTGCCGGTTGCTCGGTTGATGGCGGCGGAAATCTGCCGGGCGGGAATAGCAAGCTTGCGCGCGAGCCGATCGAGATTGAGATCGACATCGCGATAGGCATGCTTGTCCTTCATCAGTGCTTGCACGGCAGCAAGCGTCTGTGCGTCCTGAAGGGTGTCCAATGGCTGGACGGCATCCACCTTGTCGGCCGGCGCATGGCTGCGGCTCGCCGCAGCGGCGGCGGTGGCGAGGATGGCCAGGGCTGCGAGGTTCCCGAAGGTAATGATTTTCAACGCATATTGAACGCCGGCCCAGGCAAAGGCGAACCAGATGAAAGTATCCATCGCCGCCGACAGAAGAAGTGCGCCGGCGGCAAAGAGGATGGCCCGATAGGTCGTGTCGGCATTTTCGAACGGCGCGAGACGAAGCGCGTCCGTGCCGGACCGCATGAGACGCAGAATTGCCGCGGCATAGCCGATATCGATGAGGATGATGGCGAGATCGATCGCGTCGCGCCGCACCGCGACCAGCACGATAATGAGCCCGGCCGGGAGCGCATGCAGGCAGATCTGCCGGATCGGAGAAAGCGAACTTTTGCGCACCAGCCTGGAAACGCCGAGATAGGCAAGCGGCGGGGCCATCGCAGCCGCGACCGGCATGACGTACATGATAGGCTGAATGGCATAGCCCCATCGCAACCCCGACATCGCGGACTGCAATGCGCTGAGAAGGATCAGCGCCTGAAAAGGAAGATTGGGCGGTGCCTCATCGTCGCGGGTCCTGACGGTCGCAAACAGAACGACAAGTAAAATGGTGACGACGAACGGAAATGGAATGAAGAGCATAGATCGGGTCGTGAGGGATTGGCGGCGATATCTCCAGCCGATCATGCCTAAAGATTACCGGCACGGCGACCTTAATCGTGTTTCAGGTCGTCGAAATGCTGGGTGGCGGCGCCGGCCGGTGTCGTCAGCCTCGGCTGCATGGGGGTTAAGGCTTGGTCGTATTCGGCAATACGCCCGGATTGACGACGTTGATCGGAAGTCCCGCGGCAAACGACGTGATCTGGTCGAAGATATCGCTGAACTGAAGATCGTATTCTTCTCGCGTGACATAGCCGATATGCGGTGTGCAGACGACATTCGGCATATCGAGCAGCGGGTGCTTGCCATCCGGAAGCGGCTCGATCTCGTAGACATCGACAGCCGCATAGCCCGGCCTTCCCGAGCGCAGGGCCGCCTCAAGCGCGCCAGGCTCGATCAGCCCCGCCCGGCTGGTGTTGATGAGCGTCGCGGACGGCTTCATCAAGGCGAGATCGGCGGCGGTGACGATATTGCGCGTCGCCGGCACGAGGCGCATGTGCAGCGTCAGGAAATCGCTTTCACGGAAAAGCGTTTCCTTGTCGGGCGCGGTTGCATAGCCATCGGCAGCCGCTTGCGCCCGCGAGGTTTCGCGTGACCAGACCAGCACGTTCATGCCGAATGCCGTCGCATAGCCGGCCATGGCCCTGCTGATGCGGCCGTAGCCGTAGATGCCGAGCGTTTTGCCACGCAGCGTCGTTCCGACCCCGATTTGCCAGCCGCCTCTCTGCATCGATGCCATTTGCTGCGGAATGGCGCGTGCAGAGGCGAGCATGAGGGCAAAGGTCAGCTCCGCTGCGGCATAGGAAGGCGTGTCTGCATGCTGATTGGACGAGACTACGATGCCGTGCTCGGTACAGGCATCGACATCGATATGCGGATAGACGCTGCGTTGGCTGATCAGCTTCAATTTGGGCAGGCGTTCGATCAGGGGGCGGCGGATTGCGGTCCGCTCGCGGAAGAGGACGAGGGCTTCGGTTTCGCTCAGCCGCTCTGCAAGGGCGGCCGTGTCATGCAGATGGTCGGTGTGGATCGTAACATCATGGCCGTCCAGCTTGGCAAAGCAGGGGAGGCCGCGCAGCGTATCGTGCCAATCGTCCAGAATAGTAACGCGCATTGCTCGACACCGCCAATTTATGATTCGATTACTCCCACCATCCTATCCGCTTCGCTTGCTTGCGCCAAACGCCATGACCTCCCTTTCTCGACGCTGCGCGCCTGCTGAGCAGACGGGCGAGGCGGCCTAGATCCGTTCGAAGATGGACGCAGACGATCGGTCGAACCATCGGTAGCCTTCTGCGCCAGCTGTAGACAGCAGACTGGGGGATCGGTCTGTCCGTCAATTCGGTTGGGCGAGGACGCGGCGAAAATCGGTTGTGGTATCGAGAGTGACGCTGATGTGCAGGCTGTGTGACTTCTCAATAGCAGCGTCGCCCTTCGCCATGCACGGTGACGGGGTTGCCTTGCGGCGCGACGTCGATTGCCTGATCTCGATGGAGGCGTTTCCCGATGCGTTGCAGCAACTGGCGCGCAGTTTCATAGCGGTTCACGAAGCCTCGCCGATACTGGCGGCATTGCTTGCCACGCAGCAGCGCTGGTTGCTCTATCAGGCGGCTCTCGCCCATCATTTCTGGTCGGTTCACACCGGCGAACCCGAGCTGACACGGCTCGTCCTCGCCTACATCGCTCTTTAAACTGTCGGCGGCCGAAGTGGTCGGCGGCATCGGCTGGAGCGGACACAGGGGTCGTTCGCCGCTATGGATCTCGCTTGGGTTCTATCAGGAATATGCCATGGCTCAGGCGCACAAGCTGCTCATCGTCGATCATGTTTCATCAAGGGTTCGCGCGGTGCAGGACGCCGGCCCCGGTGCCGTTTCATAGGCGAAAGCCGTGCAAAAGACCTGGTGCGCTATCAACAGCCTTTGGGTCTCCGGGCCGTTCAATTTTTGCCACTTTCAAAAATGGACGCAGACAGGTTGTCCGATTTTTCTTAGCGTCAACCTTTATCGGGTTCGAGAGCGAATGCGCGATCCCTTGAGCGCGCGGCCTCTTGCATGGGGGTGAAAACCGACAGCGGCCACGTGTCAAGGGGGACGACGATCGGCTCGGCGTGGCGGCGCCGGGCGATCTGTCCGGCGACTGATTTCATGACGCCCGAACGCTTAATAGCTGCGCCGCTACGATCCGTGCCAGGATCTCTCCCTCATGCGCCGCTTTGCCGCCCACCGGACCCCACCTTTCGGGTCACGCGGCAGCAGCCCCGTCCGTCCCGTCGAAAAAGCGATCACTATAAGATTTTAATTTCTTCGAGCATTGCGCCGAATGGAATGGTTATGCGTGTCGGGCCATCTTCGCTTGATAGCCAGCGGGCGAAATTGGAGCGCGACGATGTATTTCGAATTGAAGGATACCACAGCCGAACTTCTGG
Source organism: Rhizobium sp. WW_1 (assembly GCF_003610155.1). Taxonomy (NCBI): domain Bacteria; kingdom Pseudomonadati; phylum Pseudomonadota; class Alphaproteobacteria; order Hyphomicrobiales; family Rhizobiaceae; genus Rhizobium; species Rhizobium sp. WW_1. The sequence goes on along the minus strand of NZ_RAIN01000004.1, from coordinate 528,086 downwards.
CGAAGTGTCGCCGGCGGGAAGAGCTGTGTGATCTACCGCTCGATCTGATCGCCTCGGAGCGTGAGGCATATGACATCCAGGCAACGGCGCAGGACGCGCTCGGCTTCGAACGCAAGGGCTATGCGGTTGTGGGCACGAGCGAGGCGTCGCGTCATATGCTAGGTCTCCGGGAGCCGATCTATTCCGAGATCCCCGCCATTGCCCTGCAAAAAAGGGCTCAGAATTTCCGCCTGCCGCCTGGAACCATCGGTGCGCAATGCGAGCTGGTCTTCACCATGCTGAGGTCGTTTCCGGACGAGGGTGAGCAGATCACGCTTCACAGCGTGGCCGATGCCGTGATGAGTTGCCGCCCGGCAATCGGCATCGTCGGGCGCAGGATACGGCAAGCGCCTGCCAGCGCGAATGCGGCGATTGCGGATTTCGGTCTGCACGTCGCGACGCTGTGCGGTGAGCATGCCGGAGATATCGAGGCCGATGATCTCGCCGGGATCGATGTGACGGCATTTCTCTTCCGGCAGACCGTGCTTTCCGGCAATTCATCGTCGGTCATGGGCAATCCGTTGAATGCGGTTGCTTGGCTCGCCGCGGCACTCGCCGCAAACGGCCGGCAGCTGGAGCCTAACGATGTCGTTGCGACGGGCTCCTGCACCACGATTCTTCAGGTTTGCGCCGGCCAGCATCTGGCTGCGGATTTCGGGCCGCTCGGCCAGGTCGAATGCATATTCAATTGAAAAAAATCAAAAGTTGAAAGGACCGATAATGCGGCCGCAGCGAAAGCCATTCGTGGTCGAGATCAAGAAGAGCAGACGACCCCGCTCGAAATCTTCTCCCGCGCAAGCGGGCCGCGAGGCCCCGAGCGCACGGAAAGGTATCGAGGCGAGCGTCGGGCTGACCTTGCAGCGCGAGGACCGCGGCTGATGGTGAGCAGAAACATTCCGCAGGAATATTTCGTCCTGTCGGCGACACGCGAAGAAGGTCCCGTGATCGGCTATGTCAACGACAGGCCGATTGCGAGTGCAGTGGTCGATGGAAACGGTAGCCGCTACCGTTTCGTCGGCCTCGCCCGCCGGGACCGCGAAGGCAGGCTCGATGTCCTGTCGCTCAGACACGGGGAGTGGATTGTCGCGCCGAACCTGATCTACGAGGAGGCCGCCTAGTGCGGAGCCAGTAGAAGCGATCGGTGAGGCCCGGACGCTTCGAGAGGGTAAATCTTTTCCGAATATCTTGGTCTCCTAGGTGACTTCCGTCTGGCGGTCGGGCCTGTTCTCGATCAGGATGTGCCGAGAACAATGGAGGCTCGGTATATGCGATCTTGCAACGCTTACACGATCGGACTGCTCATCGCCCTTGGCCTGGCGCCTGCCGGCACGGCATTTGCCCGCGCCGCCCAGCCGCAGGTCGGCGTCGGGGCGCAATACGATACCTCGCACGTCTATATCGATCCGGACAAGGTCGACGCCTTCGCCGCCAGTTTCCTGGGTACGTTCGGCGGGACCAGCACGAAGCAGGTGGTCGCCACCGTCACGCCGACGCCGAGCAGTACAACGTCGCAGCTGCTGCAGACGCCGGTCGGAACCGTGTCGCTCTTCGGCTTCAAGACGCCGATCCCCTATCCGTTCGGCGCCGAGCGTACTGGCTATCTGGTCACCGATATGGATCAAGCGGTTGCCGCGGCCAGATCAGCAGGCGCCGCTGTCGTCGTCGACGTCTTTCCGGATCCGATCGGCCGTGATGCGGTCATTCAATGGCCGGGTGGCGTCAACATGCAGCTCTATTGGCACACGACCAAGCCGAACTATGCTCCTTTGGAGGCCGTTCCGGAGAACCGCATCTATGTTTCGCCTGACGTCGCGGACAAGTTCGTCAAGGCCTTTATCGCCTTCTCCAAGGGCAAGGTGGTCTCGGACGACAGGAAGGCCTCGGGCGTCGAGATCGGCCGTCCGAACGACACATTTCGCCGTATTCGCGTCGAGTCCGTCTATGGCAACATGACGGTACTCGTTACGGACGGACATCTGCCTTTCCCTTATGGCCATGAAACGACGGGCTATGAGGTTCCGGACCTTAAGGCGACGCTCGACAAGGCCAAGGCCAATGGCGCGACCGTTTTCGCCGACCCCTACACCTCCGACAAGCGTCAGGCGGCGATGGTCGAATTTCCAGGCGGTTATGTCGCTGAAATCCATACGGCAGCGAAATAGGCGAGATCGCGCTCCTCTATCGGCGCGGCGTGATCTCAGGCAATCATATAGCCACCGTCGACCGGCATGGAGATGCCGTTCACCATGGCGGCGGCGTCGGAGAGCAGGAACAGGATGACCTCGGCAACCTCCGTCGGCTCTACAAACCGGCCGACGGGGATACGTTCGCGCATCGGGCCGGCCTTTTCGGGGTCGCTCCAGGCCTTGACCGCCATCGGCGTCATCGTCACCGCCGGATTTACGCTGTTGACGCGAATGCCCTTCGGGGCCAGTTCCCTGGCCATGACGCGCGTCAGGCCGTCGAGGCCTCCTTTCGAGGCGCAATAGGCTGCGTGATCCGGTACGCCGATAAAGGCGGCAATGGAGGAGACGTTGACAATTGCGCCGGGAAGACCCCTGTCGATCAAGGTCCGTGCAAATTCCTGGGCCACGATCATCGGAGCGCGCGTGTTGACCGCGTGCAGGCGATCGAAGGCTTCGACCGTCGTGTCGAGAAACGACTGCAGTTCGGTGGTGCCTGCACAGTTGACGAGATAATCCGCCGGAAGCGCGGCAATTGCAGCCTCTCGCGTCTTGTCGGCGTCGGCGAGATCGACCTGAATGGCTTGGCAACCCAACTCACCACGCAGGGAAGCGACGTCGTCGGCGCTTCTGGTCAATGCCACGACTTGTGCGCCGCGTCTTATGAGCAGTTCCGTCGTCGCCCGGCCTATGCCCTTGCCTGCGCCGGTGACGATCACCCTCTTGCCTTCGAAACTCATCGGAACTTCCTCTCGCCGTCTCCTGCCTGTCTCTCGATCGAAGTTACCAATGCAGCGAGAGTCAACACGAAAATGCGATGACCTGTCGGAAACGAACCGGATTTCGTCAAAGGGGGGAAGCGATCGACGGGGATATAAACTACCTAGTTCCGGTGGTGTCCTCCCTCAGGATTTGCAGCGGGCGTGTCAAAGGTCCGCATGGGCAAGCCACGGGGAATCGTGCTTGAACTCAACGCGAATGTTGAAATCGTCTTCGAAAGGAGGCCGGGGTTCTAGCCGGCCATTCGAGGCAGCATATATGTTTCGCAGCCGCTTCTTTTCGCTGGAAGACGACGAGCCTTCGCAGTCTTGCGGACTATCAAGCGGCGTGTGGCGCTGGGAAACAATCGCTAGCTAACTGAAGGAGGAGCAGATGGACGAATTGAAGGGAAAGGTAGCCGCGGTGACGGGCGCCGCGTCGGGGATCGGGCTGGCGTCGACGGAAGCGATGATCGCGGCGGGAGCGACGGTCGTTCTTGTCGACCGGGATGAGAGAGCGTTGCGATCGGTGTGCGAACGCCTTGGCGACCGGGCCATTCCGCTTGCCGTCGACCTGCTGAATGCGGAGCAATGCGCTTCGCTCTTGGACGGCATTCTCGCCAAGGTCGATCACCTCGACATCCTCCATGCAAACGCCGGCACCTATATCGGCGGCGACCTCGTGGAGGCCAATCTCGACGCCATAGACCGGATGCTCAATCTCAACGTCAATGTCGTCATCAAGAATGTCAGAACGGTCGCTCCGCATATGATCGAACGTGGGACCGGCGACATCATTGTCACAAGCTCGGTCGCCGGGCATTCTCCGGTTCCCTGGGAGCCCGTTTATTCGCCTTCGAAATGGGCGATGACCTGCTTCGTCCAGACCATGCGGCGTCAGCTCCTGAAGAGCGGTATCCGCGTCGGTTCGGTTTCTCCAGGCCCGGTCATCAGCGCCTTGCTGGCGGATTGGCCCGAGGAAAACCTGCGCAAGGCCAAGGAAGCCGGTGCCCTGATCGAGCCCAAGGAGGTCGCCGATGCCATTATGTTCATGCTGACGCGTCCCCGCAACGTGACGATCCGCGACGTCGTCGTTCTGCCAAGTGCTTTCGACATCTAAGGAGCATGTTGATGAGCTATCAGGAAAAATTCCGGCTCCACGGCGAGCGCGCCGTGGTTACCGGCGGCGGTCGCGCCATCGGCCTTTGCTGCGTAGAGGCGCTGGCGGAAGCGGGTGCCGCGATCGTCGTTATCGAGCGTGGCGAGGCCGATGCGCAGGAGGCACTTGCCCTGCGAAACAGGGGGTACGAGATCGAATTGCGGATCGGGGATGTCACCGACTCCGCACGCATGGAAGCGATCGCGACCGAGCTTGCCGATGACGGTCGCCCCGCGACGATCCTGGTGAACAATGCCGGGATCGGCCAGAGCGGCATTCCCTCGCAGGATGTCACCGATGCCGATTGGCTGCGAATGATGGATGTCAACATCAATGGCGTGTTCTGGTGCTCGCGTGCTTTCGGCCGTCATATGGTTGCCGCGAGGCGTGGAGCCATCGTCAATCTCGGCTCGATGTCCGGTATCATCTGCAATCGGCCGCAGCCGCAGACGCCATACAACGTGTCCAAGGCGGCCGTCCATCATCTCACGCGGTCGATGGCGGCCGAATGGGCTGAGTATGGTGTCCGGGTGAATGCCGTCGCCCCGACCTATATCGAGACGCCGATGGGGCGTATGGGGACGCCCGAGGAGGTCGCGAGCGCAGTTCTCTTTCTCGCATCAGGTGCTGCGAGCCTGATGACCGGCACTATCGTGAACGTGGATGGCGGCTTTACCTGCTGGTAGATCCATCTCGTTGCGGGACGTCGCAAAACGGCCCGCTCCCCATTGCTGTCTTTCGGCGCGGCGGCTTGAATGGCTCGTTTCCAGCACTTCGGCGGCCGTCGGTTCAGCCCATGTCTTTCGTATTGTTGGACGGCAATGAAACGCCCAGATCCAGAGTCGCGATGATGCTTCGCAAGTGCGACGCCAGGATCTTGAATTCTTCGTCGCGCGGATCGCTGCGGCGCCATGCCAATGCGATCCTTCGAACGAAGCCGGCCGCGGGCTGAGGGCTATAGGCGACCGCGTCCTTGTCGGCGATCGCAAGCGCCGGAACGAGAGTGCATCCTTCGCCGGCCGCGACCATGTATTTCAACGTCTCGAGGCTGGTTCCATGCCGGTTGCTCCGATCGACCACCGAACAGGCGGCAAGAGCCTGCTCGCGCAGACAATGTCCTTCTTCCAGGAGCAAGCGCTCCTCCGGCCTTAGCCCGTCCCAGTTGGGGCCGCCCTTGCTCATCGCCGCGTGCCCATGCGGACAGGCCAGGAAGAAGGGTTCGTCGAAGATGGCAGCGGTCGAGAGCGACAGGTCCGGTTGCGGCAGTGATAACAGGACTGCGTCGAGGTCGCCTTCACTCAATTTAGCGGCAAGATCGTCCGTCAGGCCCTCGCCGAGCACCATCGTCAATTCGGGGTAGTCGGTGCGCAGGTGCGGCAATATCCGGGGGAAGAGATAAGGACCGAGCGTCGATATCGCGGCAAGGCGCAATGAGCCTCCAAACGGAAGCGCCGTATTTCTGGCGACCATGAAAAGCTGACGTGCCTCCTGCAATACCTTGCGCGCCTGATCGACGAATTGCCGGCCTTCGGGCGTAATCAACACGCGACGGGTCGTGCGCTCGAAAATCATAAGCCCCATCCAGGTTTCCAGCTTGCGGACCTGCGCCGACAGTGAGGGCTGGGCAACGCGGCATTGTTCGGCGGCGCGGACAAAGCTCAAATGGTCGGCGATCGCCACCACATATTCCAGATCTCGCAGAGACAGTCCGCTGAGGTTCATCAGAGTCTACCTTGGTGATAGCTATTGTCTATTTATATCGTTAGTTAATTGTCTTCCATCTATCAATATGTCGCGGATACTCCGGCAAGCAAGGTCATTCGGCAAGGCGCTGGAAACGGCCTGGATTGACGGGTCTTTGGCCGAAATAGACGGATATCCTTCATTGCGGACAAATTGGTGGAAATCTATTCTTGACTGGTAGAAACGCAGCCAAGGAAACATAAAATGTATCAGCTTCACTATTTCCCAGCGAATGCCAATGCAGCACCGCATATGGTTCTTGAGGAAATTGGCGCGAACTACGAAATTGTTATCGTAGATCGCGCAAAGAACGCTCAAAAGTCTTCGGAATACATGAAGATCAACCCGAATGGCCGTATCCCTACCTTGGTTGATGGCAATCTCGTCCTGTTCGAGGCCGCCGCTATTGTCCTGTATCTCGTAGACAAGCATCCGCAGGCAGGCCTTGCTCCGGCCGTCGGCACGGCAGAGCGCGCCAAGTTCTACCAGTGGCTCACGTTCCTGACGAACTCGCTTCAGGAAGAGCTGATGATCTGGCAGTACCCGGATCGTCTGGCTGGAGACGACAAGGCCGCCGTCGAAGTCGTCAAGCGCGGCGCCGAAGCGCGCGCCAGCAATTATCTCGATGTCATCGAGCAGCATCTGAAGACAAACGGCCCGCTTTTCCTCGGAGACAAGCTGAGCGCGGCCGACTTCTATCTCGTCATGCTTTCGCGCTGGGCTCGGCCGATGACGAAGCCGCCGCGCAGCCGGCCGGCGATCGCCAAGTTGCTCGACAAGGTGACGGCCCTTCCCTCCGTCCGCCGCGCCTATGAGGGCGAAGGCATCACCGACGGCATCTGCTGAACGCCATCAACGCCTGCCTGCCGGGCGCCTATCCGCGCGCCCGGTTCGCGACGCGATCCAAGAAAGGATTTTGCCATGACAACCGAGTTCCACAGCCGCAACATGCCCGAGCGCATGGACCTTCCCTTCGTCGGTCTTGCGACCTTCGCAACGCAGCCCGCCTGCACCGATTGGGACAAGCTCGATGGTGCCGACGTCGCCGTGCTGGGCGTGCCGATCGACACCGCTTCCAGCTATCGCGTCGGCACCCGTTTCGGCCCGCGGGCCATTCGCGAGATGTCGATGTTCCATGGCTTCGGCCCGGAGGGCGTCTTCGATTTCGAAGACGAAGTGACATATCTGACGGCGGAAGAGGTCAAGATCGTCGATGCCGGCGATAGCGATGTCATCTATGCCGACACGAAGCGCAGTCTCGCCAATGCCGAGCTTGCCGTGCGCGCTTTGCTCGACGCCAAGACCATGCCCTATATTCTCGGCGGCGACCATGCGATCACCATGGCGACGATTGCGGCCTATTCGAACGAGAAGCCGATCCATATCGTCCATCTCGATGCCCATTTCGACTTCATCGACGGCCGCAACGGCATCACCTGGGGCCATGGCAGTCCGATGCGTCGTGCTTCGGAGATGGCGCATGTGAAGGGCATCACCACGCTCGGCCCGCACAATATGGCCTCGGTCAGCAGGAAGGATTACGAGGCAGCCAAAGCCTATGGCACCAATGTCGTGTCGCTGCGCAGGTTCAGGACCATCGGCGCGGCTGCAGCTCTCGCCCATATTCCGGACGGCGAGCGCGTCTATGTCTCGATCGACATCGACAGCTTCGATCCGTCGATCGCGCCGGGCACGGCAACCATCAGCCATGGCGGCTTCACCTATTATGAGGCCAAGGACCTGTTGCGCGAGGTTGCCCGCCGCTTCGAAGTGGTCGGCGTCGATTTCGTCGAAGTCTCGCCGCCCTATGATCCCTCAGGCATCACCTCGCTTCTGGCGGCTCGCACCAGCCTCGATTTCATCGGCTCGATCTTTCACGAGCGCGCCAGGCGTCATGGATCACGCTGAAGACCGATTGAGAGCCAAAGCCTCTTAATCATATAGTATCCTTGTCATTCATCTATATAAGCATGGATGACAAGGTCGCATCAGTCGCTTCCATGAACGAGGAGAAACCGATGAACGACCAAACCAACAGGCCATTCCTGACACACGCGTCCGGGGCTCCGGTCTCGGATAACGTCAATATCCAGACGGCCGGCCCGCGCGGTCCGGCATTGCTGCAGGACGTCTGGCTGATCGAGAAGCTTGCGCATTTCGCCCGCGAGGTCATTCCCGAGCGCCGCATGCATGCCAAGGGCTGGGGTGCGCACGGCACCTTTACCGTGACGCACGATATCTCGCGCTACACCAAGGCGAAGATATTCTCCGAGATCGGCAAGCAGACGCCGATGTTTGCCCGGTTCTCAACGGTTGCCGGCGAGCGCGGCGCCGCCGATGCCGAACGCGATATCCGCGGCTTCGCGCTGAAATTCTATACCGAGGAAGGCAATTGGGATCTGGTCGGCAACAATACGCCGGTCTTCTTCTTCCGCGATCCCTTGCGCTTTCCCGATCTGAATCACGCCATCAAGCGCGATCCGCGCACCGGAATGCGCTCGGCCGACGCGAATTGGGACTTCTGGTCCTTGCTTCCCGAAGCGCTGCATCAGGTGACGATCGTCATGTCGGAGCGGGGTATTCCAAAGAGCCTGCGGCATATGCATGGCTTCGGCAGCCATACCTACAGTCTGCTGAACGCCGCCAATGAACGCATCTGGGTCAAGTTCCACTTCCGCACGCAGCAGGGCATTCAGAACCTTACCGATGCGGACGCCGAAGCACTTGCCGGCAAGGATCGCGAAAGTCACGGCCGCGACCTGTTCGACAGTATCGAGGCGGGCGATTTCCCGCGCTGGACGCTGTTCATCCAGGTGATGACCGACGAGCAGGCGCAGGCCTTTCCGTTCAACCCGTTCGACCTCACCAAGGTCTGGCCGAAGGGTGAATATCCGCTCATCGAGGTCGGGTATTTCGAGCTCAACCGCAACCCCGACAACGTCTTTGCCGAAACCGAGCAGGCTGCGTTCACGCCAGCCAATATCGTGCCCGGCATCGGCTACTCGCCCGACAAGATGCTGCAGGCGCGCCTGTTCTCCTATGGCGATGCGCAGCGCTACCGGGTCGGCGTCAATCACCACCAGATCCCGGTCAACGCGCCGAAATGTCCGTTCCATAGCTATCACCGCGATGGCGCCATGCGGACCGACGGCAATCTTGGCGGCACCCCGACCTACTGGCCAAACAGCAGGGGCGAGTGGACGGACCAGCCGCATCTCAACGAGCCGCCGCTCGAAATCACCGGAGCGGCAGCGCATTGGGATCATCGTGTCGACGACGATTACTACCAGCAGCCAGGCGATCTCTTCCGCAAGATGACGCCTGCGCAGAGGCAGGCTCTGTTCGACAATACCGCTCGCGCCATGGGAGATGCCAGGGCCGAAGTCAAGCAGAGGCATATTGACAACTGCACGAAGGCCGACCCGGCCTATGGCAAGGGTGTTGCCGACGCGCTGGCGAAATTGACCGCCGGCGAACTCTGATGCAGTTTTGCAGGCGGCCCTATCCACCCTGCCGCCTGCAAGCGTTGCGGAAAGCGGTGCGCCAGGCCTTTTCCGCAACGCGTCCCGATCTTTCTTCAAGATAGTTCGCGCCCCCGCCGCCGCTCGGGGTCGCGGGTGCCTGACCGCAACACCGTTCCGTTTCGAGCGGTCCGAAGCGGCGCGAGGATTTGGAGGCCGACATGAATATCGTCAAGCTGGATCTTTCCAGGAGCATGGACCGCCGCCGTTCGTTGCACTGGAGCAGCAACCGCAAGATCGGCATCCTGCTCAGCAACCTCGGAACGCCTGATGGCACCGACTACTGGTCGGTCCGACGCTATCTCAAGGAATTTCTCTCCGACCGTCGCGTGATAGAGGTGTCCCGACTTGCGTGGTTCTTCATCCTCAACGGCCTTATTCTCACGACGCGGCCAGCAAGGAAGGGGAGGGATTATGCGACGATCTGGAATCTTGAGCGTGACGAAAGCCCGCTAAAGACGATCAGCAGGGAGCAGGCGGAAAAGCTCAAGGCTGCGATTGCGGCCGGTTTGCTCGGTCGCACGGATGCGGAGATCGCCGTCGCCTGGGGAATGCGGTATGGCAACCCCTCGCTGAAATCGGCAATAGAGCATCTGGTGGCGAATGGCTGCGACCGTATTCTTCTGCTGCCGCTCTATCCGCAATATTCCGCGGCGACGACCGCGACAGCCTGCGACAAGACCTTCGAGGCCCTGGCAGCGCTTCGCCATCAGCCGGCGTTGAGGGTCGCAGCTCCCTATTTCGACGATCCCGATTATATCGAGCAGATCGCGGTTTCGATGGCCGATCAGCTCAGGCGCCTCGATTTCGAGCCGGAGATCATCCTGGCGTCGTTCCATGGCATGCCGCTCGACACCCTCCTCAACGGCGACCCCTATTACGACCAATGTCAGCGGACGGTTCATCTCCTGCGGCTGCGACTGAGCTTGCCGGTCAGCCGGTTGATGGTGACCTTCCAGTCGCGCTTCGGCAAGGCGGAATGGCTAAAGCCCTATACCGATGAGACGATCAAGGCCCTTGCGGCAAGTGGGGTAAAGCGGCTGGCGGTCGTAACCCCCGGTTTTTCCGCCGACTGTCTTGAAACTATCGAGGAAATCGGGGCCGAGAATGCCGAGTATTTCTTCGCTGGCGGCGGCGAAAAATTTGCGCGAATCGACTGTTTGAACGACAGTGAAGCGGGAATGCGCGTGATCGGGTCGATCGTTCGGCGGGAACTGAGCGGCTGGTTGTAGGTTTGTATTCCAATGTCCGACTTTCGGGCGGAGCGTTTCACCGCCGTTGACGCAAGGTTTGGCGTGGGATGTGGGGTGGGGAAGTAGGAAATGACCGCTAAGGCGAAGCCGGTTGTCATCGTCGTGCCCGACAATGCCCAGTCCCTCGATGTCTCCGGGCCTTTCGACGTATTCCTGGAAGCCAACCGCCAGGCGCCGGGCATCGCAAATTATGAAATCCGGACGCTGTCGGCATGCCGTGAACGAACGATACGGGCCGGAGGCATGTCGCTGCTCGCGGATGGATCGATCCATGACGACGATGGCGCCATCGACACGTTGCTCGTTGCAGGCACGCCCAATTACGGACAGGCCTATGAGAGCATCGAGCTACACGATTGGTTGAGGCTGCGTGCGCCCTCGACGCGCCGGCACGGCTCGGTTTGCACGGGAGCCTTCTTCCTGGGGGCTGCGGGTCTGCTCGACGGCCACAGTGCGACCACGCATTGGCAGCATGCCGTCGAGCTGGCCGAGCGCTTTCCGGCCGTCAACGTCGTTCCCGATCAGATCTATGTGGAGGATGGGCCGCTATGGACATCTGCCGGCGTGACGGCCGGCATCGATCTTGCCCTGAAGCTGGTGGAGGACGATCACGGCCGCGAGCTTGCGCTGACTGTCGCGAGGCGGCTGGTCGTTTTCCTGAAGCGCCCGGGCGGACAATCGCAATTCAGCGTCCATCTTGCCGCACAAATCGCGACCGAGGGACGTATCCAGGCGATCCAGCATTGGGTACTTGACCATTTGTCGCTTGAGCTTACCGTTCACACACTTGCGTCACGCGCAGCCATGAGCGTTCGCAATTTCTCCCGCGTCTTTCAGCAGGAAACCGGCATTACGCCGGCCGATTTCGTCGAGATGGCCCGGGTGGATTCCGCCCGCAGGCTGCTGGAAGATACCGAAACACCATTGCAGAGAGTGGCTTCAAGCTGCGGCTTTGCAAACCCCGATACGATGCGACGGGCCTTTCTGCGGCGCATCGGCACCGGGCCGAGTGAATATCGCGAGCGATTTCGTCGGTAACGATGCAGCCGCCTCGGGCATCGGCGCGCGAACGCAACCTTGATGTCGCAAATGATCTGGATATTCTACCAGATTAAGTAGTACGCTTTACAAACCAATACCGGTACGGGATTCTTCTCTGCTCCCGAGCTAGGGGATCACCCGTCAAGGAAACGATAAACAGGTAGTTGTCATGTTCCTAGAAGCAGCTCTTTCCCGCTTGATCAAGATCGGAACCCTTACGGTCACTTTTCCGGATGGTTCCACGCGCAGTTTCGGTACGGGATCTGAACCGCGCGCCGCGATGAACATAAAGACCGCCCGCGCAAAACGCCGCTTGCTCCTCAATCCGGCGCTGGCGCTGGGGGAAGCCTATATGGACGGCGAAGTCGAGCCGGTCGATGGCAATCTCTTCGAGATGGTGGACCTGCTCGCCCTCAACATGATGGAAGGCGGGAGCCATCCTTTCGAAAAGCTGATGGAGAAGGTTCGCTGGCTGCGCCGGAACCTGGATCAGCTGAACTTTGCCGGGCGCTCGAAGCGCAATGTCGCGCATCACTACGATCTCGACGCACGCCTCTATTCGCTGATGCTGGACGACGACAGGCAGTATTCCTGCGCCTATTTCCCCGTCGGTGACGAGACGCTCGAGGAGGCGCAGCTCAAGAAGAAGCGGCATATCGCATCGAAGCTGATGCTCGATCGCCCGGGCCTCGAAGTTCTGGACATCGGTTGCGGCTGGGGCGGGATGGCGCTTTATCTTGCCAGGGAGTTCGGCGCCCGGGTCACGGGTCTCACCCTTTCCGAGGAGCAATTGCTGGCGGCAAGGGCGCGTGCAAAAGATGCCGGCCTCGATCACATGGTGACGTTCGAGCTCTTGGATTATCGTTCCTGGACGCGCCCGGTCGATCGTATCGTCTCGGTCGGCATGTTCGAGCATGTCGGCATCAACCACTACAAGACCTTCTTCGACAAGATCCGCTCGGTGCTGAAGGAGGACGGTGTTGCGCTGATCCATGCGATCGGCCGCGCCGACGGGCCGGGCAGCACCAATCCGTGGATTGCCAAATACATCTTCCCCGGCGGCTATTCGCCGGCGACCTCCGAAGTTCTATCCGTGGTTGAAAAATCTGGTCTATGGACGACGGATGTCGAAATCCTGCGCCTCCATTACGCCAAGACGCTCGCGCAGTGGCGGGATCGCTTCATGAAGAACAGGGAAACCCTGGCCAAGCTTTACGACGAGCGGTTTTGTCGGATGTTCGAATTCTACCTCGTCGGATCTGAGCTGGCCTTCCGCCGCATGGGTCACATGAACTGGCAATTGCAGCTGACAAAGAATGTTTCGGCCCTGCCGCTGGCACGCGACTACATGGTCGACATCGAGCGAGCGCGGGCTGCCATTGCCGAACAGGGAAGGGCGGAGCCGATCGAGGCCGCGAGTGCGCGGGCAAGACGGGATCTGGCTGTGCATGAGGAGCGTAAATCCCGCCAGCAAAACCAATCTGGCGCCGAATCCTCCTGCAACCTGTGAAGGCGACATTTGGCGCGCAACGGACGTCATTATCCAGCCCGGACTGACGTCGGTTGGCGCCGGAGTGTTCCTCGAAATCAGCCGAGATCGCCGCCGGCGACGGGCAATACGCTGCCTGTGATGTAGGAGGCCTCATCTGAAGCCAGAAACAGGATCGGCGCGACCTGCTCGTCAATCGTCGCGTAGCGCTTCATGAAGCTCGATTCCGTTACCTGCTGCACGACCTCGCTCATCCAGCGCTTCTCGGCGGCGCTGTCCCCGCTGACATTGCGCGGTATCCGGCGCGGCGGAGCATCCGTGCCGCCGGGCGCCGTCGCGACCACGCGGATATTCCGTTCGCCAAGCTCCATTGCCAGCGATTGCGTGATGGCGTTGACGCCTCCCTTGGCGGCCGAATAAGGCACGCGATGGATGCCGCGCGTCGCGTTGGACGATACGTTCACGATCGTGCCGCCACCGCGCGCAAACAGATGCGGCAGCACGGCGTGACAGCAGTAAAGGGTTGGCATCAGCGAACGGCGGATTTCCGCATCGATCTGGCCTGCTTCGAATTCGACATAGGGTCGCATGCGTATCGCGCCGCCGACATTGTTGATCAGGATATCGATGCCGCCGAAAGTCTCGGCGGCAAATCGCATGGCTGCTGCAGCACCTTCATAGGTTTCGAGATCGGCATTGAAGGCACTGGCTTTCACACCTTCCGCCACCTCTTCCACGAATTCGGCGCGATCGACGAAGAGTACGGCGCCGCCTTCTTCGGCTGCGCGCGTTGCCACAGCCCGGCCTATACCTTGCGCGGCACCGGTGACGACAACAGCCTTGCCGGAGAAGCGACCTGGGAAATAGGAGCCGCTCATGCGGCCTCCTTCGCCGCGACGTTCGGCGTGAATTTTTCATAATGGAAACTGTTGGGCGTAATGCCGTTGTCGTCGAAATATTTGCGCACGGCATCGACCATTGGCGGTGGGCCACACAGATAGACGTCGACATCCCCGCCATGGAGGGCCTCGGCCGGCATGTGTTGCGTGACCCAGCCCTTACGCGGATGGGCGGAAGCTTCTTCCGCGACGACCGTGTTGTATGTGAAATTCGGCAGCCGCTTCCTGTAGGCTTCGATCTGATCGACGAGAACCAGGTCCAGATCCCGGGTCACGCCATAGATCAGATGGATCTGCTGCTGCGAGTTTTCGCATGCCAGGACTTCCAGCATCGACAGGAATGGGGCGAGACCGGTCCCGCCGGCGAGCATGAGCACGGGGCGCTGCATGTCGCGTAAATAGAAGCTGCCCATCGGGCCTGTGATGTCGAGCTTCTCGCCGGTCTGCGCCCTTGCGAGCCAGCTGCTCATCACGCCGCCGTTGATCCTCTTGATCAAGAAGCCGATGCGACGCTCGCCGGGAGCGCTGCTGAAGGAATAAGAGCGGTGCTGGCCGCTGCCGGGGACATCGATATTGACATATTGTCCGGGAAGAAAGACGGGAGCGCTCGCATCGACTTCCAGCTCCAGTACGATGGCTGCATCATTGTGCGGTGTAACCTGTGCCACGGTCGCAACGAACTTCTGTTGACTGGTCTTGCATGCCGTCGAGGTCGTCGGGACCGCGATGACGCAGTCGGAGGACGGCTTCATCTGGCAGGTGAGGACGAGCCCGCTCTTTGCCTCATCGGCGGTCAATGCGTCATCGATATAGTCGTCGCCGAGATCGTAGTTGCCGCACTCGGCGCGGCATTTGCAGGTGCCGCATACGCCGTCCGAACAGTCCATCGGGAGGTTGATCTTGTTGCGAAAGGCCGCGTCGAGAACCTTTTCGCCTTCCTTGCATTCGACGAAACGGGTGACGCCGTCTTCGAAATTCAAAGCGATGTTATAGCTGGTCATGGAACTCTCCTCATCGGTTCCTGTGCCGTCAGGAGACGTCTCTCAGATGTGATAGACGTCGATGACCTGGCGGATGTAGTCGTTCTTCAGCACGATTTTCTTGGCCGAGATCAGCAGTTGATCGCCGCTCCTGCGAAGGGTGACGAACATGGTTCCGAAGAATTGATCCGTGACCTTGTAGCGATGGTTGAGCGTGTGAAAGTTGTAGCGAATGTCGACTTCCGCATCGCGGCGGGCCAGCAGCTCGACGTTGTTGACATTGTGGCTGGTGCGCGGCTCCGGCGTCGATGCGCCGGAGCGCTCGGTCTTGATGCGGAACACCCGGTCTTCCAGGCCATCACGGCTCGGATAGAAGATCAGGGATATCTGGCTATGTGGATCTTCGGTCAACTGGTCGTCGTCGTCCCAGGCCGGCATCCAGTATTCGACATCGGGCGCATAGCAGGTTAGCCATTCATCCCATTCGCGATCATCAAGCAGGCGTGCCTCGCGATAGAGGAAGGCGCAGATCTCATCGTGGGAGATGTTCATGGGAGAGCTCCTTCCTTTTCGGCGGCAAGAGCTTCGCGCATCACCTTCGCCCAATATTCATGCTGGCGGACGAACAGGCCCTCGTCTTCGCTGCGCTCGCCTGACAGCAGCGGCTCCAGACCCATCCTCCTGGCATTCTCGTCCGGGCCGTCGATCCAGAGAGGCGCGCCGCGCGAAAGATCGTTCCAGAGGGCTGCCGTTCCGGCATAGCCGGCCTGGCAGGCGCGGAATTCTTCCAGATCATCGGCGGTTCCCATGCCCGACACATTGAAGAAATCCTCGTACTGCCGGATACGAAGCGTGCGATCGGCCTCGCTTTCGCCCTTCGGCGCGAAGCAGAAGATGCTGATTTCCGTCTTGTCGACACTGATGGGGCGTGTCACGCGGATCTGCGTGCTGAACTGGTCCATCAGAAACACGTTCGGATAGAGGCAGAGATTGCGGGTCTGGTTGATGATGAAATCCGCCTTGTCCGAGCCGACACGAGCCTCGATCTCGCCGCGGCGATTGTAGACCGGCCTGACCTCCGGGTTCATCGCTCGTGTCCACAAAAGGATGTGGCCATTTTCGAAACCGTAGACGCCGGCGATGGATTTGCTCCAGCCATTGGCGTCGACCGCTTTGGTACCTTCCTCATTGCGGCGGCCCATGGTTGCGGCGTAGTTCCAATGAACGGAGCTGACGTGATAGCCGTCACAGCCGTTTTCCATCTGCAGCTTCCAGTTTCCGTCATAGATGTAGGACGAATTACCCCGCAGCACTTCCAGCCCTTCGGGGGCCTGGTCGACGATCTGGTCGATGATGACCTTGGCCGCGCCGAGATAATCCTCCAGCGTGGCGACGTCTTCGTTCAGGCTGCCGAACAGAAAGCCGCGATAGCTCTGGAAACGCGCTACACGTCTGAGATCGTGCGAGCCGTTCTGGGCAAATTGCTCGGGATATTGCGTCGTCTTCTCGTCCTTGACCTTGAGCAGCTTGCCGGTGTTGGAAAAGGTCCAGCCATGGAAGGGGCAGGTGAAGCTGCCCTTGTTGCCGTGCTTGCGCCGGCAGATCATGGCGCCGCGGTGCGCGCAGGCATTGATGACGGCGTGCAGTTCTCCCGTCTTGTCACGGGTGATGACGATGGGCTGGCGGCCAATATAGGTCGTGTAATAGTCGTTGTTATCAGGGATCTGGCTTTCATGAGCCAGATACACCCAGTTGCTTTCGAAGATGTGCTTCATCTCGAGCTCGAACAGGTCTTCGTTGGTGAAGATGTCGCGGCGGCAACGGAATATGCCGGCGTCCTTGTCATCTTGCACGGCAGTGCTCAGCAGATGATCGAGATCTCGGGCCTTGTCTATGATCGCGGACATGATGTCTCTCCAGCTCGCGGCGCATGGGTGCGGCACAGCAACAATATCGATGATGAAGAGGGGCGGCGGCCCTTCGGGCCACCGCATCGATCGGTTACGCGGCTGCGCGCTTGCGCTGCTCGTTGACCTGATTGTCGACGCCATTGACGAGGGCGGTCAGGCGGAAGTCGAATTCGATCTCCGCAAACGGGCCGCTGAGATCATTGGCCCGGATACTGGCTTCGTCGGTACGCTCCGTTACCTCAGGCACGAGGCCATCCCGGGTCGCATAGGCGAAATCGTCGTTCACCAGCGGATCGCCGGCGATATTGATCTGGGTCGTCAGCTTGCGATGGTCGTCGGCGCTGATGAAGAAGTGGATATGCGCGGGGCGCTGGCCGTGGCGGCCGAGCGCCGACAGCAGCTTTTCGGTCGGGCTGCCCGGAGGCACGCCGTAGCCGTGCGGCACGATGCTCCGGAACTTGTAACAGCCGTTGACATCGGCAATGATCGTGCGGCGCATGTTGAAGGGCGCCTGCTTTCCGGTGGGGTCGAAGTGGGAATAGAAGCCACGCGTGTCGCAGTGCCAGACCTCGACGGATGCGCCGGGCAGCGGCTTGCCATCGGCCCCATAGACAGTGCCTTGCATAATGAGCGTATGGCCATTGGCATCGGTGCCGTCGTCGAGGCGGGCGAATCCTTGTGACACTGGCGCGCCGGCAACGTAAAGCGGCCCCTCGATGGTGCGCGGTGTCTCGTTCTTGATGCCGAGCGCATCGTCGATGGCGTCGAGACGTTCGTCGAGAAAATGGTCGAGCCCAAGGCCGGGCGAGATGAGGCCCGCCTGGCCGGCGGCGCCGATCTCGTTTACCCAGGCGATCGCGGTCCAGTATTCGTCGGGCGTGATGTCGAGATCGTCAATCGCCTTGAACAGATCGGACATCAACCGATGGATGATCTGCTTGACGCGCGGATTGCCGCTGTCGTTGGCGAGGCCGCTCAAAACCTTCAGGAAATCCTGTACGTCTGGCCTGTCAAAAATCTTAACACTCATGATATTACTCCTCCTCTTTTCCGGTCGTTGCGAAAGCCGCTTCTAAGACCCGGCCTGCGGCAGGGGCCTCTCCCGTGCCGTCGCCTCAGGTGTCGTCGTCGCGGACCGACGACGGGTGCCGCAAGAGCGGCGTGACTTTGATGGTCATGAACTTGAACAGCGGCAGGCCCATCAGGATCGTGTGCAGCTCCTCATTGTCCTTCACGTCGAAAATGCTGTAGTTCGCGTATTCACCGGCAATGCGCCAGATATGCCGCCATTTTCCGCTGCGCTGCAGCTCCTGCGAATAGGCTTTCTCCCTGGCGATGATTTCGCCCGCTTCCGCCTGCGGCAGGTCCCTCGGGATGTTCACGTCCATTCGCACATGAAAAAGCATGATCTTGATCCTCTACCCGATGACACTGACCGTCTTGCGTGATCCGCCGCGCAGGAAGAATTTCACTCGGTCTTCGTCCAGCGCGATGCCCAGACCAGGCCCATCGGGGACGGTCAGTTCGAAATCGCGATAGTCCAGCGGGGTCGCCAGAATTTCCTCCGTCAGCAGCAGCGGGCCGAAGAGCTCCGTTCCCCATTGCAGATTGGCGAAGGTGGAAAAGGCATGGGCCGATGCGGCGGTGCCGACCGCGCCCTCGAGCATGGTGCCGCCATAAAGTTCGATCCCGGCCGCATCGGCGATCGCCGCGACGCGCTGCGCATTGAAGAGGCCACCGCTCTGCTCGATCTTGATGGCGAAGACATCTGCGCCGCTGATCTTGGCAAGCTCGAAGGCCGTCTCCGGACCTTGCAGGGATTCGTCGGCCATCAAGGCGATGGGGAAGCGACGCACGAGCCGCGCCAGCGCAGCAGCGGAGGCGACAGGCTGTTCCACCAGCTCGCATCCGGCCTCGGCAAGAGCGGCCATCGCGTAGGCAGCCTCGGTTTCGCTCCAGGCCATATTGACGTCGACGCGAACTGCGCCGCGATCGCCGAGCGCGCGCTTGATCGCGGCGACATGGGCAACGTCCTCGCGCGGCGTCCCGGCACCGATCTTCAATTTGAAGATCCTGTGGCGGCGAAGGTCGAGCATCTTCTCGGCTTCGGCTATGTCGGTCGCAGTATCGCCCGAGGCGAGCGTCCACGCGACCGGTAACCGGCTGCGCATGCGCCCTCCCAAGAGTTCGCTGACGGGCAGGCCGAGCCGCTTGCCATGCGCATCGAGCAGCGCCGTCTCGATCGCACATTTGGCGAAGCGGTTTTCCTTGATCTGCTTGCCGATGCGCGCCATCAGGATCTGGATGCGGGTGGCATCTTGCCCCAGCAGTGCCGGCTGGAAATAGGTATCTATGGCGAGCTTCATGCCTTCTGGGCTTTCGCCGCCATAGGAGAGCCCACCGATCGTCGTTCCCTCACCGATGCCCACAATGCCGTCGCTGCAGTGAACCTTGACCAGCATCAGGGTCTGGCCGTTCATCGTCGCGACGGAGAGCTTGTGCGGCCGGATGGTCGGCAGGTCGATCAGCAAAGTTTCTACCCGGTCAATGACGGGGGAGGTTGCCGCGTTCGGCGCAATGGGTGTGAAGGTCGTGTTCATGCCAGAAGTCTGCGCGGGGAGGCGGCAAACGTCCAACACCATTTGCATCTCAAACGATACCTTTATGGTATGATGACGAGAAAAATGCTAATATCTATATACTTACTGCATCGCAACATATCAGATGGCTATATCAAGCGGCTGCCATATTTGGAGGTGGGAAATGGATCTTCGGCAACTTCGTTACTTCGTGGCTGTCGCGCAGGAGCGCAATTTTACGCGCGCGGCGGAATTGCTGCATATCGCCCAGCCGCCTCTCAGCCGGCAGATCCAGCTTCTGGAAGAGGAACTGGGAGTTTCGCTGCTCATCCGCAAGAGCCGTCCCGTGCGTCTGACCGATGCCGGCCGGTTGTTCTACGAGCAGGCGCTGCAGGTTCTCGGCCGCGTCGAGCAGATGCGGGATGCGACGCGCCGCATCGGCCTCAATCAGAACAGCGTCTTTTCCATCGGTTTCGTCGCCTCAACGCTCTATGGCGGCCTCCCTTCGCTGGTCCGCAAGATGCGCAGACATGCGCCCGAACTGGATATCCAGCTGTTGGAACTGGTGTCGGTCCAGCAGATCCCCGCGCTCAAGGAGGGACGCATCGATGTCGGCTTCGGCCGATTGCGTCACAGCGATCCCAATGTCGTCGGCACCGTCTTGCGCGAAGAGCGCCTCGTGGCTGCGGTGCCCATGGGTACGGCGCTTGCAGGGGATTCCGCTCCCTTGCCGGTGAAGAAACTTCACGGGCAGAAGCTGATCGTCTATCCGAAGGAGCCGCGGCCGAGCTATGCCGACCAGGTGCTGGGATTGCTGCAGAGCCGCGACGTTCGCCCGGCGGAAGTGCACGAGGTGCGGGAAATTCAGACGGCTCTGGGGCTGGTGGCCGCCGATGCCGGCGTGTGCGTGATCCCGTCATCGGCGCGGCAGATGCGGTCCGATGTCCATTATCGGCTGATCGAGGAAGAGGCGATGACGTCTCCGGTGATTCTCAACCATCGCGTTGGCGACAATTCTGTTCATATCGACCTGATCAAACGGCTGATCGAGGAAATGTACGCGGAAAATCCGCCCTGGCTGGACATGGAGCATAATGTCCTGCCCGGCCGCTCATTCGGCGACTAGGCGGTGCGTGGCGAGACGGTTTGGCGAACAGATATTGCGGGCCGCAGCCGGGGCATTTAAGCATCGGGATAGCCTCCAGCGCTCACTACACTTGCGGAAATGCGTAATACCTGTGGCTTCTAGCCCACACTCGGCAATTGAGTTTGCATGGTCATGATATCGGCGAACTTGCCATTATAGGTCCGGACTGACTATGAGGTCATCACCACTTAATGATTAGACATGTCGCCTCTTTTGGCCTCATCGGTCGAGGACGCGATATCAATGTGCGAGGTTTGTTAGGACAGGAATGCGCTCAACGAAGAACGAAAAGACTCTCTCCCGGCGGGCTTTCATGCTCGGGTCGATCTCTGCGACCGCAGCGCTTGCGGGCTGTGCCACCACGGCCCCCGTTCCAACCCCAATTGCAGCTCCTGTTCGTACACCGCCTGTCGTTCCCGTTGCGTCGGAACCTCAAAGCGTCATCACACCTGATCCCGAACTCGAAGCACGCTATGCCTCCGTGGTCGATGGCGGCCATGTCATTCCGGCGGTGCCTTATCGAAAGCTGGACCCGAAATTTTATCGGCAGCGCGTTCCCGATCCGACCGGCGAAACGCCGGGCACGGTTGTCGTCGATACGGTGTCTAGATTTCTCTATGTCGTGGAGCGGGGCGGTACCGCCATGCGCTATGGCGTCGGCATCGGCCGCGACGGCTTTGCGTGGGAAGGCGAGGGGATCATTCATTGGCGGCAGCATTGGCCGCGCTGGAAGCCGCCGAACGACATGATCGCCCGCAAGCCGGAGCTTGCGAAATATTCCGTCGCCAATGGCGGCATGGACCCGGGCATCAAGAACCCGCTTGGTGCGCGCGCGCTCTATATCTTCCAGAACGGCAAGGATACGCTTTACCGTCTCCACGGCTCGCCGGAATGGTACTCGATCGGCAAGGCGACGTCGTCGGGCTGTGTCCGCTTGGTCAATCAGGACGTCATCGACCTCTATGAACGCGTTCCCTACCACGCGCGCATCGTCGTTCATCAGACTCCGCTTCAAAGCAAGGCGATCTCTGCCTGAGTGAGCGGCTCCCTTTCAAAGGGGAGCCGGTGCTGCAGCTTGCGGAAGGCTGATTGGCAAGTCTGCGCCAATCGGCGATCAGGGCAGACGGCTGCGCTGCTGGCTTTGCCGCTGGGCCTCCTGAGCGGCCTTGAGCTGCGCCTTCGTGTACATCAAAGCGTGCTCGGCCAGGTCGCGTCCGTCGTCCCAGAGGTTGCGCCAGATGCCGAGAATGCCTTCGAGCGGCTGTCCCACGACGCGCGAGGAAAAGGATTCGAAGGTGATCGGTCCCTGATAGCCGGAACGGACGAGAACCCGGAAGACGCCGGCAAGATCGATCGTGCCCGAACCCATGTAGCCGCGATGGGAATCGCCGGTATGGAAATAGCCGAGATAATCGCCGGTTTCGAGAATGGCGGCCTGAATATCGGATTCCTCGATATTCATGTGATAGACGTCGAGATGCACCTTCACGTTCGGCATGCCGATGCGCTTGCACATTTCAACGGCCTGGGCGGCCGTGTTGAGAACGTTGGATTCGTAGCGGTTGACCACCTCGAGCACGAGCGTGATGTTGCTTTTCGCCGCCGTCTCGGCCACCTGGCGCAGGATGTCGACCGATTGCGCGACGCCCGCCGCCGTTGTCGGCTCGGTATATTTTCCGAAGGCTGAATGCAGGATGCCGCCGATATAGTCGCCGCCGCAATCGCGGCAGACGGCAATTGCCTGTTCCAGCTTCGCCTTGCCGCGTCGACCTTTCTCCTTGTCGCCGCTTGAGATGTCGGTGTCGAAATCGAGGCCGAGCGAGAAGTTGATGCCGATGCCGCTTTTTTCGAGCTGGCGGCGGGTGAACTCGGGATCGATCAGGCTCGGGTCCAGCGCCGGCGCCTCGATGAAGTCGTAGCCGACCTCGGCGCTGCTCGCGATTGCGCGGGCGCATTCGTCGCGGCTCCAGCCAGCCTCCCAGACCAGCGCGTGAACTCCCAGCTTGTTCATGATCGTCCTCCCGGTTTCGTGGATGCAAAACAATTGCTGCAATGCGAAAGACGTGAATCGTTTTATACTTGAAAGCACTCACGTTGACACCGCATGTATGCTGGTATAGCTTACAATAAAACGTTTCACCAGAATTTTCGTAGTATCAATCGGAGATTGTTGATGGGGGAGGGCAAAGTGTCGAAATCGCGAACTCCCTCCATCAAGATGGTAGCCGATAGGGCAGGCGTTTCGGTGGCGACCGTCTCGAATGTTCTCAATGGCAAGCCGACGGTTTCTCCGGATTTCGCCAGGCGCGTGAATGACGCGGTTCGCGAACTGGGCTACGTCGTTGATCTCGGCGCGTCGCGATTGCGTTCACGCAAGGCGCAGCTCGCCGGTGTCGTCGTGCCGGATTTGACCAATCCGATGTTCGCCTCCTTCGTTTCCACGCTGGAGCATCTGGCGCGCCTCGACGATTATGACCTCGTGGTCGTCTCCGCGCGCAACAATGCCGAAGAGGAGGCCGACCGGCTGCGCAAGATCCGCTCCTGGCGGCCGGCCGGCCTGATCGTCATTCCCTGCGATGGCGCCATTGCCGAGCGCTTGCCGAATGGTTTCTTCGCGCCGGTCGTGCTGGCCGACCGTATACCGGATGCGGCCGGTTTCGATCTGATCGCGGTCGACAACGGGGCCGCGGCCGGTGCGATCGCCGCGCATCTCGATGAGCAGGGCTATCGCGATTGCGTGGTCCTCGGTAGCAGCCTGTCGATCACCAATGTGCGCGAACGCTGGGAGGGCGTGCGTACCGCGGCCGGGCGCATGCACGTCGAGATGCTGGAGATCGGCATCGACGATGATAATGGCGCGCAACGCCTCGAAGAGCGGCTACGCCGACAGCCGTTGCCAGGCGCGCTATTCTCACTCGACCACGGCACGACGCTCCTGACCTACCGCACCATGGCGGAGATCGGACTTTCCGTGCCGGGCGATCTCGCCTTTGCGAGCTTCGACGAGATGGAATGGATGCGGCTGGTCGCTCCCGGCATCACGGCCGTGCGTCAGCCTGTCGAGGAAATGGCCGAGCAGGCCTGGGCGCTGCTGTTGCGACGCATGACCGGCTCTGGAGGAAAGCCGGTTACGCGACGCCTGCGCTGCGCCGTCGAGATCCGCGGTTCGACGCCGCGGAGCCCGCTTGAGGAGGCGGGTAAAACGAAACTGGGAGGAGAAAAATGGAAGTTACAAGACGAACCATACTCGCCGGAATAGGCGGCGCCGTCGTCGTCGGAACTCTCGGCGGCACAATTGGTGTGGCGCAGGCGGCCGAGCCGCAGGTCGGTGTCGTGGTCAAAATCGGCGGCATTCCGTGGTTCAATGCCATGGAAGTCGGCATCAAGAAGGCGGCGCCGGAATACAAGACGAATGCCTGGATGGTCGGGCCGACGCAGGCCGACGCCGCCCAGCAGGTGCGCGCCATCGAAGATCTGATTGCCCGTAAGGTCGCTGTCATCGGCATCGTGCCGAATGATTCGGCTGCGCTTGATCCTGTTCTTGGCCGTGCGCGTGCCGCAGGCATCAAGGTGCTGGCCCATGAAGGCCCGAACCAGAAGGAGGCCGATTGGGACTTCGAGCTCACGACCATCGAAGGTTACGGACAGGCGCATATGGACTTGCTCGCCAAGCAGATGGGCGAGGAGGGCAAATACATTGTCTATGTCGGCTCGCTTACGGTTCCGCTGCACAATGCCTGGGCGGACGCCGCAATCGCCTATCAGAAGCAGAAATATCCCAAGATGGAAATGCTCGGCGATCGCTTCGGCGTAGCCGAAAGTCTGGATGAAAGCATCAAGACCACGCAGGACCAGTTGCGTGCCCATCCGGACCTCAAGGGTATTCTGACATTCGGCTCGCAAGGTCCCATCGGCGCGGCGCGCGTTCTTGACGATCGCGAAAAGGCGAAATCGATCGCGCTCGTCGGCGGCTTCTCGCCGGGGCAGGGCGTCAAGTATGTCAAATCGGGCACGATCCGCGGCGGCTTCATCTGGAATCCGATGACGGCGGGCGAGATCTTCGTGCAGCTTGCCTCCATCCTGGCGGCCGGCAAGGAGCCGACCGACAACATGGAGCTGACCGGCGTCGGCAAGGTTCGCGTCTATCCGGACAAGAAGCTCATTCAGGCCCAGAAACTGGAGTCGCTCGATAAGGAAAATATCGATCGGCTTGTGGCGCTCGGCCTCTAGGCGTTCCTCCCGAGGGCCGGCGGCAGGCTTATGTGCCGCCGCCGGCC
This sequence comes from Rhizobium sp. WW_1, assembly GCF_003610155.1. Taxonomy (NCBI): domain Bacteria; kingdom Pseudomonadati; phylum Pseudomonadota; class Alphaproteobacteria; order Hyphomicrobiales; family Rhizobiaceae; genus Rhizobium; species Rhizobium sp. WW_1. Next base: position 503,108 of record NZ_RAIN01000004.1, on the reverse strand, counting down.
GACCCGTGGCAATCGGAGTGGATCGATGAGCGATGAAATTCCGTTTCTGCGTTTGACTGGGCTGTCCAAGCGGTTCGGCGGCGTACGTGCATTGGAGGAGATCGACTGGGATGTGAGGCCCGGCGAAATCCATTGTCTCGTCGGTGAGAACGGCTGCGGCAAGTCGACCCTGATCAAGACCGTGGCGGGGGTGCACCCGCCTTCGGCCGGTATTATCGAAATCGAGGGCAAGCCGGTTCTTCCGCTTGATCCCGCCCGCGCGAAAGCACTTGGAATTCAGGTCATCTTTCAGGACCTGTCGCTGTTTCCGAACCTATCCGTCGCCGAAAATATTGCCATCGAAAACCATCTCGACCGGCTCGTAAAACCGGTCAAGTGGAAGAAGATGCGCGAGAAGGCTAGCGCTGTCCTTGCAAGGCTCGGATTTGCGCTCGATCTCGATCTCGCGGTTTCCGACCTCTCCGTCGCCGAACGCCAGATTGTGGCGATCGCCCGCGGCCTGGCAGCCCAGGCGCGGCTGATTTTCATGGACGAGCCGACGGCATCGCTGACGCGGACGGAGGTTGACCGCCTCTTGGGGATCGTCGGGCGGCTCAAGGCCGACGGCATTGCCGTCGTCTTCGTCTCCCACCGGCTCGACGAGGTGGTCGAGATCGCCGAGCGGGTCACTGTCATGCGCGACGGCCGCAAGGTCGGCACCTGGCCTGCCGATCAGATGAACGAAAAGAGGATCGCGCATCTGATGACCGGATTGGATATCGATCATTCGATCGTCGCGCGCGATATGGCGGAGGCGGCACCTGTTTTGGAAGTCCGCGGCCTGTCGCGTCGCGGTGAGTTTGCCGACATCGATTTCACGCTGCATCGCGGCGAGGTTCTTGGCATTTCCGGATTGCTTGGTTCCGGCCGTACCGAACTTGCCCTGACGCTGTTCGGCATGCACCGCGCCGAGAGCGGCAGCATCCGCCTGGAGGGCAAGGAGCTCGCACTGCGTTCCAATCGCGATGCCGTGCGCGCCGGCATCGCCTATGTTTCCGAGGATCGGCTTAGCCTCGGCGTCATCCTGCAGCAGTCGATCGGCGACAACATCATGCTCGCCGTCATGAAGGGCATGGCAAACCGTCTCGGGCTCATTCCCGGCAAGACGCGCGCAGAGCTTGCGGATGACTGGATCAAGCGGCTCGCCATCAAGGTTCCCTCGGCCGATCGCGCCGTGCAGACGCTTTCGGGCGGCAATCAGCAGCGCGTCGTGCTGGCCAAATGGCTCGCGACACGGCCGAAGGTGCTGATCCTCGATTCCCCGACCGTCGGCGTCGACATCAAGAACAAGCAGGGCATTTACGATGTGGTTGCCGATCTGGCGCGCCAAGGCGTCGCCATCATTCTCATCTCCGACGAGGTGTCGGAGCTCTTTGCGACCTGCGACCGCATTCTGCACATGCGCGCCGGCCGCATCGTCGGCGAGGCGGTGCCGGGTGAAGTCAGCGAGGCCAATATGAAGGAGCGCATCTATGCGTGAGCACAGCCAACCGGACGGACCATCCTTTGTCGCGCAATTGAAACGGCGCCCCGAAGCCTGGCTTCTGGCTGTCATCGTCGCCGTCGTGATCGTCTTTTCACTGACGGCACGCGATTTCCTGACGCTTGGCAACATCATCGACCTGCTTGAAACCTATTCCGTGCAGGCGATCATGGCGATGGGCCTTTTTGTTGTTCTGGTCTCGGGCGGCATCGACATATCCTTTGCGGCAACCGCTTCCGTCGCGCAATATTGCGCGGCGCTGCTTGCAACGCAGCTCGGCCTTTCCGCACCGGTTGTCATTATTTGCGGCCTTTCGATCGGTGCCGGTCTCGGCTGTCTCAATGCGCTGCTGGTTCATTATGTGCGCATCACCTCGATCATCGCGACGATCGCCATGATGAGCGTCAGCTTCTCGCTGCTGATGTATTTTTCCGGCGGCAAATCGATCTACACTTTGCCGGACTGGTGGACGAACCGGATCGTCTTCTGGCGGATGGAGACGGCGTCGGGCGACATCGTCCGCATCACGCTGCCGATCGTCGCCATGGTTATCGTGACGTTGTTTACCTGGACATGGATGACACGGTCTTCCGTCGGACGGCAGCTTTATGCGATGGGCGGCAATGCGGAGGCGGCGCGGCGCATCGGCATGAACATCGGCCGGCTGCAATTCGTTGCTTATGGGTATCTCGGCCTCATGGCTGCGATCGCCGGGCTGCTGCAGGCGCACCGGGTCGGCGAGAGCGTGCCTAATGCTATGTACAATACCGAACTTGCCGTGCTGTCCGCTGCCGTCCTCGGCGGCGCAAGCCTGACAGGCGGTATCGGCACCGTGCCAGGCGTATTGCTCGGCATCGTGCTTCTGGCCGTGCTGCAGAACGGACTCAACCTGCTTGGTGTTTCCTCTTATTTCTTCCAGATCGTCATCGGCATCACCATTCTGGTCTCGACCTCGATCACCGTCATCAGCTCGCGCCCGGGCCGTCGTCACCGCATCATCGCCGGAGCGCCGTCCAATGGCTGAGCCTCCAGTTCTCTACAATATCAACAACAGCCTGGCGGACTTGGTGGCGCGTGTGCGGATGAGTATTCCCGGCGCACATGCCGGGCTTGTCGTCCTGCTGATCCTTCTGGTTGCCGGCTTCTCCCTGTTCATTCCGAATTTTGCCTCGCTCGGCACGCTGCAATCCTTCATGTACCAGCTGCCGCTGCTCGGCCTTCTGTCTCTGGCGATGATGGCACCGCTGATAACGGGCGGCCTCAATCTTGCGATCATCGCAACGACGAACCAGTGTGCGCTGCTGATGGCCTTTATCATGCAGAGCCTGATTACGCCCGATAGCAGCACGGGAACGGCGGTTGCCGTGATCATCCTGGCGCTCGTCGCCGGCCTCGCGCTCTGCCTATTGATCGGCCTCATCACCGGCTCGCTCATCGCCTATACCGGCGTCCATCCGATCCTCATCACGCTCGGCACGAAATCTCTGATCGACGGCATCAGCATTTATCTGACCCGCGGCATGGCGCTCTCAGGCATACCGGACGGCTTCAGCCGCATTGGGACGACCACCATTGTCGGGGTGCCGCTGATCTTCCTGCTGCTGATCGTCGTCGCCGTCATCGTCAGCCTCATATTGCGGCGCACCGCCTTCGGCGTCGCCTGTGCCATGATCGGCTCGAATATCGAGGCGGCGCGCTATTCCGCGATCGATACCCGCAGGGTACTGGTCGGCGTCTATGTCATGTCCAGCCTGATCTGCTTCTTCGCAGCGCTGGTCATGCTGGCAACCTTCAACTCGGCGAGCGCGGATTACGCGCAATCCTATCTGCTGGTGACGATCCTTGCGGCTGTTCTCGGCGGTGTCGATCCCTTCGGCGGCTTCGGTACGGCCGGCGGGTTGATGCTGGCGCTGGCGATCCTGCAGGTCATCTCCTCGGGCTTCAACCAGTTCGGCCTCAGCAATTATCTGACGGTCGCGATATGGGGCGGCATTCTCATCTTCGTTGCTGCGATACAGACGGCACGGCCCTATCTGATGTGGCTGCTGCCAGCGCGTTTATCCGGTCCAAAATGAGCATCGTTGCGGTTTTCGATATCGGCAAGACCAATGTGAAGCTGTCGGCGGCAAGCGATGATGGCCATGTACTCGAAACGCTGTCGACGCCGAATATCGTCAAGGATGGTCCGCCCTATCGTCATCATGATCTTGTCGAGCTGGAGGCGTGGCTCATCGATAGCCTGACGGAGCTGGGCAAGCGACACGACATAGGCGCGATCGTCAGCTGCGCGCATGGGTCCGGCGGCGTGCTGGTCGATGGACGGGGTGCGGCAATGCCGATGATCGACTACGAACAGCCGATCCCCAGCGACGTCGATGCGCGCTATCGATCAGTTGTTGGCTCCTATCGCGAGCGGGCAAGCGCCATCATGCTGGGTGCGGCCCATCTCGCGCGGCAGATGCTATGGCAGGAAATGCATTGGCCGGAGACGTTTGCGTCAGCTCACGCCTATCTTGCCACGCCGCAATATTGGGCTTTCCGCCTCTCCGGCGTTCTGGCAAGCGAGGTGACGAGCCTTGCGGCACAGTCGCATCTATGGGCATCAGCCGACGGCCGGCCCGCCGCGCTCGTCGCAAATCGCGGGTGGCAGCGTCTCATGCCGCCGATGCGGCGCGCATGGGAAACGCTTGGCCCGTTGAAGCCTGAGCTTGCCAGGCAATGCGGCCTGAAGACGACGACACGTATTCTGTGCGGCGTGCACGACTCTTCGGCCAATCTCTATCGCTATCAGGCAGCCGATCTCTCCGATTTTACCGTCGTGTCGACGGGGACCTGGATCGTTGCGCTGACCGACCGTAACGGCGTCGATTTCAGCGACGAACAACCCGGCCATTCCTGCAATGCCGATGTCTTCGGCAATCCAACGCCCGGCATGCTGACCATGGGAGGTCGGGAATTTGCCGCGGTCGCGTCAAAGGCGTCCGGCCCTGCCTCATTGTCCGCGCTTCGGAGGATCATCGCTTCAGGCACTTTCGCGCTGCCGACGTTCGGCTCGGACGACGGGCTCTTTCCCGGCACTGCGCGCCGTGGCCGCCTGGAAGGGCCGCTTGCAGACGATGAGGACGTCCGCTTCACGCTCGCTGTACTTTATTCCGCGCTGCTGAGTGCGGCCTGTATCCGGGATCTACCGCCGGCGGGAACGGTGGTGCTCGACGGCAATTTCGTGGTCGACCCCCTTTATGGCGCCATCGTTACCGCCCTCCTACCCGACCGCCGCGTGCTGGTCAGCCGCAGCACGACAGGAACGGCGACAGGTGCGGCCATGCTTGCGGCCCATGAAGAACGCATATCGCCCGTGCCGCTCGCCGCCGAGGCGCCGGATATTTCCGATCTGCCCGACCTTTCATCGCATCAGCGCCGCTGGCAGGCGTTGGCCAAGACAATGGAGCAAACATCGTGACGACCTATGACGACAGTGCCTTGCGCACGGAAATGGTGGCAATCTGCCGCCGGATGAACGCCTCCGGCATCAACCAGGGGACGGCAGGCAATATGTCCGTGCGAAATCCAAGGGGATTTCTGGTCACGCCGACGTCGCTTCCCTATGACGTGATGCAGCCGAAGGATCTTGTTCAGATGTTTCTCGACGGCAGCTACGAGGGGGAACGCCGGCCATCGTCCGAATGGCGCTTTCATCGCGATATTCTGGCATCCCGCCAAGATATCGAATGCGTGCTTCATTGCCATTCGGTCTATGCGACCACGCTTGCCGTGCATCACAAGACCATCCCGAGCTTTCACTATATGACCGGCGTCGCTGGCGGTACGACGATCCGCTGCGCACGTTACGCCACCTTCGGCACGCAGGCCCTTTCGGATGCTGCGATCGAAGCCTTGCAGGACAGGCTTGCCTGCCTGCTCGGTCAGCACGGGCAGATCTCGCTTGGGAAAACGCCGGCCGCAGCCCTTGCGCTTGCGATCGAAGTCGAGACACTGTCGCGCCTCTATGTGCAGGCCTTGACGCTCGGCGAGCCGCCTATTCTCGATGACGAGGAAATGGCACGTGTTATCCAGCAGATGAAGAATATGAGCTACGGACAGGCACCGGATCTTGATGGGGTCAACGATGTGGCAAAGCGACGGCAATAAACCTTCGTAACCCTCCATCGTCCCGCCTCGAAGTCTTGACATCTATGCGACTGAGTAGCATTTTGGGCGCATGAAGGAGATTGTTCCGTGAGCGTCAAATCGTCGATATCATTGACCGATCAGCAGGATGCGTTTGCTCGCTCGCTTGTCGACACGGGGCGCTATTCCAGCCTCAGTTCGGTTCTCCAGCAGGGTCTGGAACTGCTGCGGCAGAAAACGGAAGCGGAAGCGGCCGAGACGGAAGGGCTGCGCAGGCTCATCCAGCGCCGCGTCGACGGGCCGATGATTTCGGCTCCGGAGATGGAGGAAAGCATCGAGAGCATGATCGAGCGTAAACGGCGAGCGCTCCGTGTGGACCCTTGAATATTCCAGGGATGCGGATCTCGATTTCGAACTGACCTTCGATCATCTGTTTGCGGCCTACCTCGATCTTGGAGACGCGCCCGAGGAAGCTCTGGAGCGGGCGGCCAACCGTATTCGCGAACTCCGCCTGGAAATCGATCGATTGGTCGGGACGCCCTACATCGGAACGTTGCGGCCGGATATCTATCCCGGTATCCGTTTCCTGCGGCGCGACAAGGCTGCCGTCTGGTTTCTGCCGGTCGCCGAGCGCCGGACGATTGTCGTCGCGGCGATTTTCTTTGGCGGTCAAGATCACATCAGGCGAATGCTGGCACGCATGCTGCAGTGACAATATTCCGATTGCCTTTCCGCCCTGAGATGGTTTCAGTTCGAAACGGAACCGTCACCTTTCTGGCCGCTGTTCATTCGCATTGTTCTGGTGCCACTTCGGCAATCCGCGTGTAATGTAGCCGCAATCTTTGGCTGTCAGTGGGGCGAAGGATGGCAAGCGCCGTCCTTTGGGGGAAAGTCGTTGCGAATTCTGCTGCTTGAGGATGAACCCGAAATGGCCCGCGCGCTACTTGAAGCGCTGCGCCGCCGTGACGTGCTTGCCGACCACGTCCGCACGATTGCGGATGCCGATGCGATGGCCCGCGTCGGGACCTATGATGTCCTTGTCCTGGATCGCCGCCTGCCTGATGGCGAGGGGCTGGATCTGGTGGCGGCGCTGCGTCAACGCAAACATCCCGTGCCGATCCTCGTGCTGACCGCGCTCGGCAGCGTCGACCACCGTGTCGACGGGCTCGACAGCGGTGCCGACGATTATCTTGCCAAGCCATTCGCGATCGAGGAGCTACTCGCTCGATTGAGGGCGCTCCAGAGGCGGGGGCCGACGGTTTCCGACCGGTATCTGAATTTCGGCAATCTAAGCGTCGATCCCAGGACCAATGAAATCTTTGTTGGCGACGCGCTCATAGACTTTCCCCGCCGTGAATATCTGGTGCTGGAGACGCTGATGCGCCGACCGAACCGCATCGTGACGCGGCCGAGCCTGATCGAGGCCGTTTATGCGCTTGAGGACGAGATCGGGTCGAACGCCCTTGATGCGCATATCTCGCGTATTCGAAAGAAGCTGCTTCTGGCCGAGGCCACGGTCGAGATAAGGGCCGTGCGAAACATCGGCTACCTGATCCGGGCGAAGGCATGACCCCGGAGCGCAGCCGATCTCTACGCTGGGGGCTGATAAAACGCCTGATCGCCCTGCAGGCCTTTCTTCTCGTTCTCTTTTTCGTCCTGCTCGTCGGTTGGATCTGGATCATCAATCCGGAGCTGGAAGATGCCAATGAAGAAGCCGTTCGCGTCGTCGCACAACAGATAACGCGGGATGATGACGGGCAGCTGCAGGTGGCAGAGACGCATGAGGTCGTGGAGCTGAAGCAGCGTTATCCGGAACTCTGGTTCATGATCCGCGATCATAAGGGGATACTCTTTCAATATGGAGAGATACCGACGGCCGCGCTCACGGAAAGTTTTCCGTGGACCATCGACCGGGCGAGAGTGGAGGCCGGCAACGGGGCGCATGCGACGGTCGAGAACCGCGAGACATCCGTTGGCAAGCTGCAGATCATGGCAGCCACCGAACGCGGCTTTGACAATGACGGCCTGAATGTATGGATCAACATGCGCGTCGAGGTTCCCAAGGGACCGCATGGCGAAATCCATTGGCTCGACGTCTTGCCGGCCATGGCATTCGTCATCTTCATCGGCGTCGCCCCGATACTAGCGCTGACCGGCGTCGCGACGCTGCTCGTCACGCCGCGCGCCGTCGGGCGGTCGCTCACCGGGCTGGTGGAAACGGCAACGCAGGCGCAAGCGATCGATTTCGACACACGCTCAGCCCGTCTCGATCGCTCGAAGGTGCCGACCGAGATCATCCCGCTGGTCGATGCGTTCAACCATGCCCTCTCGAAGCTGGATGAAGGGTATAACAGGCACAATCGCTTTCTTGCCGATGCCGCACATGAGCTGAGGACACCGATCGCAATCGCCCGGACGCGGGCCGATCTGCTGCCCGAAGCCGAAGTCAGCCATCAATTGCGCGACGATATCGACCGTTTGTCTCGCGTCGCCCATCAGCTCCTGGAGATGCAGGCCATCGGCGTGGTCGAACTGCGCGCGGAGAAGATGGATCTGAATATGCTGGTTGAAAACATCGCCGCCGATCTCGCGCCGATTGCAATGGATGCCGGTTACGATTTCGATTTCGAACCGAGCAAGGAGGAGGCAATCTTCGTCATCCAGGCCTCCACGATCGAAATGGCGGTGGTCAACCTGATCCGAAATGCCATCGACCACGCCGGGGGAAAAGGTTCGATCGTCGTTCGCGTCGGCGCTGCCGGTACGATCGATGTCTGCGACGAGGGGCCGGGCATACCGCCGGAGGAGCGGGATCGCGTCTTCGAGCCGTTTCGCCGCATCAATGCCAGCTCGTCCGGCGCGGGTCTGGGATTGAATCTGGTCAAGAAGGCCGCGGAGCTTCACGGCGGACGGATTTCATTTCTGTATACTAGCCATGGATTTTGCGTAAGGCTGCAGATCGGCTCCATTCCGCCCTCGGTCGTGGTCGCGGACATGGGCTGGCGGCAAAAGCCATAGGTGCCGGAACCGAAATCATGTGTAGCGGATATTGCCGTACAAAATCCTGAAAGTGTTTTCGTTTTCTTAGCGGTCGGCGCTTGGATATTTGATTTTCCGAAGCCGGGTTCCCTGCTAGGTTCGGGAAAGACACACCAACTGGATAAGGCATGTTGAAACTTCTGCTGTCGACCTTCCTTTTCCTGGCGGCTGTCTGCACCCCTTTTCTTGCCTTCGGCGATACAATGGATCTTCGATTACACAAGGCGGCGGCCGCAGGCGACGCCGCGGCCATTCACCAATTGCTGGACAACGGTGCAGCTGTCGAGGCGCGGGATGCAAGTGGCGCGACGCCGCTGCTGATCGCAACGCACGGCAACAAGGTGGAGGCTGCCCGGGTGTTGATCGAGGCCGGCGCCGACGTCAATGCAAAGGACGATATTCAGGACAGTCCTTACCTTTATGCCGGCGCCCGTGGTCATCTGGATATCCTGAAGCTGACGCTCGCCCATGGAGCGGATCTCAAAAGCACCAATCGCTATGGCGGCACGGCGCTCATTCCCGCTTCGGAGCGCGGGCATGTCGAAACCGTCGCGATCCTGATCAAGGCGGGTGTCGCTGTCGATCACGTCAACCGGTTGGGATGGACGGCCCTGATCGAGGCTGTGATTCTCAGCGATGGCGGCCCGCGCCACGTCCAGATCGTCAAGCAGTTGGTAGATGCCGGTGCCGACGTCAATCTGGCAGACAATGATGGCGTGACGCCGCTGCAGCATGCCCGCAGCCGTGGTTTTACCGCGATCTTGAAATTACTGGAGGAGGCCGGGGCGACCTAGCGGGACATTTCAACTTCCGACGTTATGCAATACGACTGGGAGGCAAATGCCTTAGCCTCCCGAAACGATAAGAATGAAGGGCTTAGACAATGGAAAGAAAATACTACTCCTCTCTTGGCGGCCATCCGCCGCAGAGCGACCTGCTGACGGGGCGCGCGGTATTCACGGAGGCTTATGCGGTCATCCCGAAAGGAGTGATGCAGGATATCGTCACCAGCTATTTGCCCTTCTGGAACGATACGCGCTGCTGGGTAATCGCCCGGCCGCTTTCGGGTTTTGCCGAAACCTTCTCGCAATATGTCATGGAAGTGGCGCCCGGCGGTGGCAGCGACCGGCCGGAGCAGGATGCCGAGGCCGAAGGCGTATTGTTCGTCGTCGATGGCGAGGTCGAACTTACCCTGCCATCCGGCAAGCACGTCCTTCAGCCGGGCGGCTACGCCTTCCTGCCGCCGGGTCTGAAATGGTCGCTGCACAATCGTTCGGGTGCGCATTCCCGCTTCCATTGGGTTCGCAAGGCATATGAAGCCGTCGAGGGACTGGCCCATCCGGAACCGCTTATCCTGAACGAGAAGGATATCACGCCGTCCGCCATGCCGGGCACCGAAGGGCGCTGGGCGACGACCCGCTTCGTCGATCCGTCCGACCTGCGGCACGACATGCATGTGACGATCGTCACCCTGCAGCCAGGGGCTGTCATTCCGTTCGCGGAAACTCACGTCATGGAACACGGTCTCTATGTCTTGGAAGGCAAGGCCGTCTATCGCCTGAACCAGGATTGGGTCGAAGTAGAGGCCGGCGATTTCATGTGGCTGCGCGCCTTCTGCCCGCAGGCCTGCTATGCCGGGGGGCCTGGCCCGTTCCGCTACCTGCTCTATAAGGACGTAAACCGCCACATGGCGCTACGTCCCTTCGGCTCGCGCCGCTAAATCGGATTGCTTTGAGAAGAGCCCGGCGTCATCTGTGGCGCCGGTCACTTTGTTCGGCCAAGCGGCCGCCCGATTACCACACTCTCAATTGGTAAGGCGCACGGCATCGCCGTCGACCGAAGAGCATTGCGACGAGATCGTGTAGAAGAAATCCTGTCGATCCCAGCCGCCGCCATCTTCCCAAGCGTGCTGTTGCGCCGCCTGACAACCGAAATAATTCTCGATCGGCAAGGTCACGCCCTTCGGAAGCTCGCTGCCGTCGACGAACAGATAGTTCGATGTGCTTGGGTCGTCTGTCCGTAGCATGAGATCGTATTTCGTACCGGCGGATGCCTTGCTGTTGCAGTTGACACCATTGTCATTGCCGATTGATGCGGACTTGCCGATTGGGCAGCCATCGTTCTTGACGTCCATCTGCAGCACCAGCTTGGTATATTGGCCGAGGGTAATCGGTCCGGACGGGACGGACGTCATGGTGCCCTGACCGCTATTGTTATGGGTCGTCGGCTGATAGGTTACGGTACCGACCACGGTTTCGGCCGTTGAATTGGGTCTGACGACGCGGATGGTGATGACTTTATAATACCATCCTTGTGCCTGTGTCGGGGTCAGTGTCACGATGTCCGGCTTGGCCGGTGCCGTGGCCTGGGAGTTTACGCCGATGTTGACGCTGTTGATGTTGACGACACGCATCAGGTTCGTGGGCACGGCTCCCGTCAAATTGACCGAAAGAGTGCGCCCGCTTGCCGTGATGGTGTAGCTCAGATTTGCAGGCGTCGTGTCTGCGTAGGCGGTGATGAAACGCGTCGCCTCCGCCTGTGCGGCGGCCAGATTGGTGCCATCGAAAATCTTGCCGCCGGCCAGCGCGGCTCCATCGGCTATTTCCTGCAAGTTCGTCCGCTGATGTATCGCCGACGCGTAGTCGACCGCCATCCCGCCAGCAGCGGCCAGCGGCACGGCGATCAGCGCCGTCAGTGTCGCGAAATTGCCGCCACGATCTCTTGCCAAGCGGCGTATATGCCGGAAAAAGTGGGTGTCCATTATTCCTACCAGAAATAGAATTAAACTTTGGAGAGACAATGGGCAGAAGATATAAACGTGTGGTTTAGAAGGGGGTTCAAGTTCTAGCGATGTCGAGTATTTATTATTCTATATTTCAGTAAATCATAAAATGCAAACGCTTCATTATTGCTTGGCGCTTTTATATACTGATCTACGATAAATACTGTACAACGGCGCAATCATAGGTAGTCGCATCGGCGATGCTTCTTCCTCAGTTCTGATCGCCAGACTTTTGCGCTTCGCCGCCGGCGGGCAACCCCAGCTCGATCAACGTTCGGCTTATTGCCTGCCGACCTTCAAGATAGATCGGGCTTGCGTTGCGGGAAGGCAGGGAAATGTTTGCGGTTGTCGAGCCTGGCCTTAGTTCCAGCCCTTTCGCCAATGCCTGTTTGGCTTCTTCCGTGCGACCCAATCGCTGATAGGCGGTCGCCAACAGCATGTACGCTCGCCCGGTGCCGGGCGTAATCGCGATGGAACGCTGCAGCCATTCGACGGCATCTTCATTATGATCCAAGAATATATCGGCCCAACCGGCGCCCAACAGCCAGGTCCAGCGTGAGACGGCCGGCGTGTCGAAACGATCAGCCAGCTCGAATGTCGCAAGGGCATCTTCGAAACGGCCGAGTTGAATCTGCGTCAGGCCAAGTTGGAACAACGCCGCGCCGTCCCATGGATTGCCGCTGAGCGCACGTGCGCAGGCTACAAGGCTTTCGGAGAACTGATTGGTGGCGGTCAGGAAACGGCAATAGATGCCGAGCACCGGAAGGGAATTCGGTCTGGTCCGCAGCGCGTGTTCGAGCTGGGATCTTGCCTCGCTCTCCGCGGCCTTGATCTCGGCCGGATCGTACCAGGCAAGCTGAATTCCGCGCAGATGCAAAGTGGCAAGCGCGATCTGCAGATCGGCATTGTTCGGCTGGTCGCTCAGATATTTTTCAAGGATCGATCGCGCTGTCGCGAAGCGTTCCTTCGTCGTCTGGTTGATCGACGCTGTCGCTTGCTGAATAGCGATGCTGGCGGCAGTATCCTGAGATGCCGGGTTGTTGGCCTCTCCGATCTTGTTGATGCGGTTGGCGAGTTCGTAGCCGACTCCTGCGGCAAGCCGGGAGGCAAGACGCTGTCGGTCGGGCTCATTGGCATCCAGCGTCACCTCGGCGACCGATTCGATCTCGCGGTTGCCCATGTTGATCAGCCGTGTTTGAAAGGTCCAGGATTGCGGGCTTCTTTGCAGTTCGCCGCGCAGGATGAAATCGGCATTGCCGCCAGGATCGGCGGTCGGCTTGGCGGTTGCCGCCAGCCCCTGTTCCTTCGAGGCTATCAGGCGGATGCCGCCGATCTTGGAGAGCCCGCCGATCATCTCCGCCGCGATGCCTTGCGCCAGAGCGGCGCTCTCGGAGTCGCCGACCGTATCGACAATAGGCAGAACTTCGATGATTGGCTGGCTTGATCCAAGAACGTTGCTGACACGAGCGGAAAAAATCGAGGCACCGACGATGACCGCGATCACGCAGAGAATTGCCAATGTGCCGAAAGCCAAAATCTTACGGGAGCCAAAAAGCCGAGCTGGCGCTCTGCCTTCATCCACTGTGGCGCCTGCGCCGGAAGCCGGTATATCGCGCGCTGCGTGGGGGAGTTCCGAGGCCTCCTGTCTCACGGTTACGTCGGCGGTAAAAAGGTAGCCGCGACCGGAGACAAGCTTGATCATGTGTCGTTCGGTGTCGCCGAGCGCGGTGCGTATTTCTCGGATACATTGAAAGAGGCTATCTTCACCGACATGTATCCCGGGCCAGATAGCTTCCATCAATTCCTGCTTGCCGACGACCCGCCTGTTGTTGGTGACGAGTAGGCTCAGCAATTCAAAAGCTTTTGGGCGTAGCCGGATCGCGGAACCATCGGGTCCGTGAAGCTCGGCACGATCTGGATCAAGAACGAACCCAGCAAAACAAAACACCTGCTCCCAATGATCCCCAACTGTGTCATTTAAAATATGGCACAATATAAAGAGAGCTAGGCTCGGCAGTCAACGTACCGATGTTGTCCTCGGAAAGCCGCACGGCCGTCCGCGTTGCCGTAAGGGCAAGCTCCTAGCGCGATTTGCCAACTGTATATTTCCCTCGAGAAATCATCGATTTCAGAAAAATATCAGAAAATATCAGAACCTCGCCAGCGCCTTATCAGGACGTCGTTGTACCGGTCGGATTATGTTTGGGCGGATAAGGAAACTCATGGCGGTTGCTCGTGAGTTGAGGGATGTACTTGAAAACATGAGGAATGGGCGGGCATATTTTTAGCTGCCGCCTGTGCTTCTTCGAATTCGACTTTCCCGACACTCATGATTGTCCCGGAACGGCATGGCAACGATCCGGGTGCACACAGCCGTCAATCTTGAGAGAGCGGTTCATGGGAAAGGTGCTTGATTTTCGGATGCATCGGTCGGCGGACGTTCCGCGTGTGGACCGGTCATTGCCCGCCGGCAGGTTAGATGGCCTGTTCGAGCCGGTGGTGTTTGCCCGCGCGGTCTTGCTTCTGGCGCGCAACTTCGTGGCCGTCCACGAGGTCTCGCCGCGAACCGCAGCGCTGTTTGCCACCCAACAGCGTTGGCTTCTTTGCCACGCCGCGCTTGGCGACTACTTTCGCACATTTCGCAAATCCGGCGCGGGATTGACCCGGCGGGGCTTCGGAAATCTCGCCCTGCAATACGCCATTGCCAGCCGCAATACCGCCTACGCATTTTTCGATGAAGCCCTGCAATATGATGTCATCCGCCCGATTGCCGATCCAGCGGGGCATCAATCGGAGCAGGTTGCACCCGCGCCATTCACGCTGTCGATGCTGATCCACTGGTACAGCGTCCATTTTCAGGCTCTCGATCTCATGGATGGTGGCGACAGGACGGTCCGGTTCCACGCAGAGCCGGAAAAGCTGCTCGCATTAATTCAGCCGATCGCTGCACACACGTTGCTGTCTGATCCCGAGATACGCAGCCCCGGCCCGCTCTATACGATCTTCACCTGGGCCGATGCCGGCGGACTCCTGATGGATCGGCTCATCGCCGGAATAGAGCCGGAGGTGCTGGCGAAACAAGGCAGGCTTCTGACCGATGTAAGCTCGATTTCCTATCTCGCCCAATCCTTCGGCCTGTCGCGAGCCCATACCAGTCGCAAGCTGGCCGCCGCGGAATCGATCGGCGGTGTCGGCTGGAGCGGCCGGCGCGGCCGCTCGCGGCTATGGATTTCGCACGGCTTCTATGAAGAATATGCACACGCACATGCCCGCAAGCTGCTCATCCTCGATCAAGCCTTTGCTGAAGCATCTCCCGTTCTGACGCCTAGCGAAAAGTCGATCGCAACGGTTGACGGCTGACGGCGACGCGGCATCGTCAAAGCCCCCAGATCACCGATTCCTCGTGACGCTTGATCAGGTGGCGAAGATCCTGGAAGCCGGCGCGCACGAATTCGGCGAATTGGTCGACGGCGGGAGCGCGTGGGGCGTCGATGCGCTTGAGGATCGCAAGGGCGCGCTCCGGATGCGGAATGGTGATCGGCAACGCGGTGATGGTCTTTTCCTTGCGCTGGGCGAAGACGACGCTATGCGGCATGACGGTCAGCGCGTCGGCCGATTTCAGGTAGTTGATCACGCTCATCAGCGAGCCACCGGTATAACGGATCTTGATCTCCGTTGCGCCGAAGGAGAGCAGCAAGGCGCGCAGGTCGGCCAAAAGTGGGCTTCCCGGCGGTGGCGCGATCCAGGGGTAATCAAGCAGATGGCCGGGTTGCGGCCGGCGTTTCAGAAGCAGCGGATGCGTTACCCGGCAGGCGACGACGTTGCGTCCCGGCAGGATCTGCTGGAATTCGAGCCCGGACCCTTCGTCGAGTATGTCGATCGGACATATGGCAAGATCGATCTGGTCGGCTTTGAGCGCTGCGCGCAGGTCGGGAAAATAACCATAGCTCTGGTCGATACGCACGTCCGGGTGGCTGGCCTGAAACTCGGCGCAGAGCCGGGCAATCAATGCATCCATGAAGAAGGGCGTGCCGCCGATCCGCACCACCCCGCTTTTGCCGACGCGGAAGCTTTCGACCAGATCGGACGCCTTTCGCGAGGCTGCGAGCATCACCAGGCCGTGCTCGGCGAGCGACAGGCCAAGCGGTGTCGGCTGCAGCGGCCGACGTCCTTTGATGAAGAGCGGCTCGCCGACACGCTTTTCCAGCATCGATAATGTGCGCGAGACGGCCGGTTGCGCCAGGCCAAGCAGGGCCGCACCCTCGGTGACACCGCCCGTCTTGACCACGGCCGCAAGCTGAATGAGGTGGCGTTCATCTATCTTCATAACAATCCGTTATATTGAATGGCAACAAAATCATCAATCCATGTGCGCTCAACTGCTAGTGTTCCCTTACATGCACGGCAGATCTTGGAGGATGAGCATGGTGGAGCGTGCTAAGGCGCTCACATTCAGCGAGGCGACATCGGCGGAGGCTTTCTCCGAGCGCTTCTCGGCCAATGGTGATGGCAATCTGCCGCGATTGATCGCTGCCGCGGTCACTCAAGTTCACGACCTCATCAAGCAGTTTCGCCCAACGCAGGAGGAATGGCGCAAGGTCATTGCGTTTTTGACGGAGGTTGGCCACGCCTCGGACGAACGGCGGCAGGAATGGGTGCTCCTGTCCGATCTCGTCGGCGCTTCGGCGCTGGTGGAAGAAATCAATTCCCGGCGGCCGCAGGCCGCAACTCCGAACACCATTCGGGGGCCGTTCTACCGCCATGATGCGCCGGAGCGGGCCTCCGGTTCCTCGATCTCGCTCGATGGATTCGGTGAGCCGTTATTCGTTGCCGCGCGAGTGCAGGATCTCGACGGCCTGCCGATTGCCGGCGCCGAAGTCATCACCTGGCAGGCCAATGGCGAAGGCTTTTATGAAAACCAGCAGCCGGACCTCCAGCCGGAGCACAATCTGCGCGGCCTTTTCCGCACGGATGACGACGGGCGCTTCCATTATCGTTCGGTGATGCCGTCGGGCTATGGCGTGCCGGATGACGGGCCGGTAGGACGTCTGCTCGCCGGGGCCGGCTATCCGCTGCGCCGTCCGGCGAACCTGCATTTCGTTATCCGAGCCAAGGGTTTCGAAACGATCACAACCCATATCTACGACGCGAGCGATCCACATCTTGCCGAGGACGTCCTCTTCGGCGTGCGGCCAGAACTCGTCGCCTGTTTTGAGCCGGCGGAGATCGATGGAAAGCCTGGCAGGGCGGTCAGCCTTACCTTCGTCATGGTGCGTACAAAGCCGGGGAGAGCAGGATGAGCCGAGATTTTTCCTATGCGGGCAGCCCAGCCCGGATTGTCTTCGGTGCGGGTAGCCGCAGCAAGGTGGTGGAATGGATCGCGAAAGCTGGCCGCAGGCGGGCTCTGGTTCTGTCGACGCCACATCAGAAGTCGGATGCCGAGATGCTGGTGCAGGAGATCGGATCGTTTGCTTGCGGCGTGTTTACAGGCGCAACGATGCACACGCCCGTCGAGGTGACGGAGGCGGCGATGAAAGTCGTGGCGGAGACGGAGGCCGATTGCGTCGTTTCCCTCGGCGGCGGATCGACGACGGGGCTCGGCAAGGCGATCGCCTATCGTACCGATCTTCTCCAGATCGTCATTCCCACGACCTATGCCGGATCGGAGGTGACGCCGATTCTCGGCCAGACCGAAGGCGGCCGCAAGACGACGGTGCGCGATGCAAAGATCCTGCCGGAGATCGTGATTTACGACCCCTCGTTGACACTCGGGTTGCCTGTCGCCATGAGCGTGACGAGCGGCCTCAACGCCATGGCCCATGCCGTTGAGGGACTCTATGCACAAGACCGCAATCCGATTTCGAGCCTGATGGCGCTCGAAGGCCTTCGCGCCTTCGAGCGGAGCCTGCCCGTTATCGTCAACGATCCGAAGAATACCGAGGCGCGCAGCGATGCGCTTTATGGTGCCTGGCTCTGCGGTTCGGTGCTCGGCACCGTCGGCATGGCGCTGCATCACAAGATCTGCCACACGCTCGGCGGTTCCTTCGATACGCCGCACGCCGAAACCCATGCGGTGATGCTGCCGCATACGGCCGCCTTCAACGCAACGGCGGCAGCGCCGAAACTGGCGGAAGCAGCCGGCATGTTCGGCGGCTCGATCGGCGGCGGGCTCTGGGATTTCGCCAAGGCGATCGGCTCGCCGCTGTCGCTCAAGGAATTCGGCCTGACGGAAGCCGATCTCGATCGCGCCGCATCGATCGCCGTCGAGAACCCATACTGGAATCCGAGGCCGATCGATCGGGATTCGATCCGCCAACTGCTGCAGGACGCTTGGGAGGGCCGGCGGCCGAAAGACTGAGACATCAGCGCCTGTTGGCGCGCTCTTTGGGAGGAGAGACGATGAGGGGAGGAAACATGTTTACGAGACGCGACTTTCTAAAGACGACGGCTGCCGGCGGCGCGCTGCTCGCAACCTCGGGCCTGGCCATGCCGGCGATTGCCAAGAATGCGGCGATCAAGCTTGGCTATGTCAGCCCGCAGACGGGGCCGCTTGCGGGCTTCGGCGAAGCCGACAAATTCGTCATTGACGCCTTCCTGGCAACGACCAAGGCCAAGGGTCTGAACTACGAGGTCGTGGTCAAGGACAGCCAGTCGAATCCGAACCGGGCCGCGGAAGTGGCAAAGCAGCTGATCGTCGACGATCAGATCAATCTGATGCTGGTGTCCTCGACGCCGGAAACAACCAATCCGGTTTCCACGACATGCGAGGGCGAGGAGATGCCCTGCATTTCCACCGTCGCGCCGTGGCAGCCCTGGTTCATTGGGCAGCAAGGCAATCCCGGCGACCCCGCCTCCTGGAAGCCGTTCAGCTATTCCTATCATTTCTTCTGGGGCCTTGAGGACATTATCGCCGTTTATACTGGGATGTGGAGCCAGATCGAGACCAACAAAAAGGTGGGCGGGCTGTTTCCGAACGACGGCGACGGCAATGCCTGGGGCGACAAGGTCGTCGGCTTCCCGCCGGTTCTGGACAAGCTCGGCTACGGGCTGACGGACACCGGCCGCTACCAGAACCTGACGGATGATTTTTCCGCTCAAATCAACGCCTTCAAGCAGGCAAGCACCGATATTCTGACCGGAGTGATGATCCCGCCCGATCTCACCACCTTCTGGAACCAGGCCAAGCAGCAGGGTTTGAAGCCGAAGGTCGCTTCGATCGGCAAGGCGTTGCTCTTCCCGCAGGCCGTCGAGGCGCTTGGTAATGCCGGCCATAATCTTTCAACCGAGGTCTGGTGGACCCCGACGCATCCTTTCAAGTCGTCGCTGACCGGGGAGAGCGCGTCCGCTGTCGCGGATGCCTTTACCAAGGCGACGGGACGTCCGTGGACGCAGCCAATCGGCTTTGCCCACGCACTCTTCGAACTCGCCGTCGATGTGATGAAGCGGACCGAGGATGCAGGCGAAGCCGAGGCGGTTGCAAAGGCGATCGGCGAAACAAAGCTCGATACGCTTGTCGGGCCGATTGCCTGGGGCAACGAGAAGCTGCCGCCATTCGCCCAGAAGAATGTCGCCAAGACGCCGCTCGTCGGCGGGCAGTGGCGGCTGAAATCGGGCGGCGGCTACGATCTCGTCGTTGTCGAAAACGGGCTGGCGCCGAGCGTGCCGCTTGGCGGCAAGCTCGAAGCCTTGGCGTGAGGAAGAGGGCTGCCCGCACTCAGTCGGGCAGCTTCCGGAGGAGAACGATCAATGCCCATGCTTGAACTGAACGGAGTTTCGAAATCCTTCGGCGCGCTCGTCGTCGCTGAGGATGTCGGATTCGCCGTCGAACCCGGTGAGGCGCTCGGCGTGATCGGGCCGAACGGCGCCGGCAAATCGACGCTGTTCAACCTGATCAACGGCAATCTCTCCGTCGCGCGGGGATCGATCCGGTTCGATGGTCATGACGTCACGCATATACCGCCGATGCAGCGATGCCTTGCCGGCATGGGCCGAACTTTCCAGATCCCGCAGCCGTTCGAGCGCCTGACGACTTACGAAAACCTGCTCGTCGCAGGCGCCTTCGGCGCACGTGCAAGGGAAAGCGATGTCTCGGCCCTTTGCGCAGACATCCTTGTGGAAACCGGTTTGATCGCCAAGGCCAACGTGCCGGCCGGATCGCTGACCCTGCTCGAACGTAAGCGGTTGGAACTTGCCCGCGCGCTTGCAACCCAACCGAAGCTGCTGCTTCTCGACGAGATTGCCGGCGGCTTGACGGAAGGCGAATGCCGTCAGCTGGTCGCGACGATCAAAAGGGTCCATCAGCGCGGCGTTGCCATTATCTGGATCGAGCATGTGCTGCATGCCTTGACGGCGGTGGCCGAGCGCATTCTCGTGCTCAATTTCGGCCGGGTGATCGGTATCGGCAAGCCCGACGCGATCATGGCCTCGAGCGAGGTGCGTGAAATCTATCTGGGGATGGAAGTCTGATGGCGAGCCTCATCGAAACCTGCGGCCTCATGGCCGCCTATCGCGATTTCCAGGCGGTGCTCGGCGTCGATCTACATCTGGAGGCCGGCGAGACCATCGCCGTCATCGGCGCGAACGGTGCCGGCAAATCGACGCTGATGCGCTCGATTGCCGGTGTCATCGCCAACAAGCCCGATATGGTCCTGCATCGCGGCGAGCCGATCGGGGCGATGGCCGCTTCCGATGTGGTGCGCCGCGGCATCGCGCTGGTGCCTGAGGGGCGCAAGCTTTTCCCGTCGCTGACGGTAGAGGAAAATCTGCAGATCGGTCGCTATGGCCGCCGGGTCGCTGGCCCATGGACGCTCGACAGCATCTACTCGCTGTTCCCCGTCTTGAGGGAAAGACGCCGCAATCCGGCGACGGCGCTTTCGGGCGGGCAGCAGCAAATGGTCGCGATCGGAAGAGCGCTGATGTCCAATCCGGAAGTCCTTCTCTGCGACGAGCTGAGCCTTGGTCTCGCGCCCGTAATCATCAAGGATATCTATGCCGCCTTTTCGCATATCCGCGCTGCGGGCGCGGCCATCGTCATCGTCGAGCAGGATATCGCCCAGGCGCTGAAAGTCGCCGACCGTGTCTATTGCATGATGGAGGGCCGCATCACCCTGACCGGGCGGCCGGCGGAACTCGACCGAGCCGATATCCATGCGGCCTATTTCGGAGCGGACACCCATGAACTGGCTTGATACCCTTCTGCAGGGTGTGCTTCTCGGTGGGCTCTATGCACTGTTTGCCGCAGGCCTCAGCCTCGTCTTCGGCATCATGCGCCTCGTCAACCTCGCCCATGGCGATCTCATCGTGCTGGCCGCTTTCCTGATCCTGACGCTTGTTTCGCTGCTTGGACTCAATCCGTTCCTGGCTGCGTCGATCGCTGCGCCTTTGATGTTCGCCGTCGGTTGGCTGCTGCAATATCATTTGCTGAACCGTACCCTCGGCAAGGACATCTTGCCGCCGCTGCTCGTCACCTTCGGCCTGTCGATCGTCATTCAGAACGGCCTGCTCGAAGGCTTCACGGCCGACAGCCGGCGGATCTCCGCCGGTGCTCTGGAGACGGCCTCGCTGCAACTCGGCGGCGTCAATGCCGGGCTGATGCCGCTGCTGACCTTTGCCTCGGCCGTCCTCGTGATCGTCGGTCTGAACCAGCTCATCTACCGCACCGAGCTTGGCCGCGCCTTCCGCGCGACCTCGGATGACGTGGTGACGGCGAGCCTGATGGGTATCCGGCCGAACTCCATCTTCGCCATCGCGACCGGGCTTGCGATGATGATCGTGACGGTCGCGGCGCTTTATCTCGGCATGCGGGCGAACTTCGATCCGACGGCCGGGCCGGCGCGGCTGATCTACGCCTTCGAAGCCGTCATCATCGGCGGTCTCGGCTCGCTCTGGGGCACGCTCGCCGGTGGCGTTATCCTGGGAATTGCGCAAACGTTCGGCGCCGCGATCAATCCCGAATGGCAGATCCTGGCCGGGCATATCGCCTTCCTGCTCGTGCTGCTCTTCCGGCCGCGCGGTCTTTTCCCTCGGGCAGTGGATTGAGGCGACCATGACCACAGGTTTTGAAACAATGCCGACCGAAATCGCAGCGCCGCCGGGCTGGCGGGTGGAGACGCGGACGCGGCTTTCCAGCATCTTCGCCATCCTGTCGTTCATCGTGGTGATCGTGCTGGCGGCGGTCCCGTTCGTGATGTCGCGTGGGGTGGTGCAGGATCTGTTCTTCATCCTGACCATGCTGGCGCTGGCGCAAAGCTGGAACCTGCTTGCCGGCTATGCCGGGCTGATCTCTGTGGGCCAGCAGCTCTTCGTAGGTTGCGGCGCCTATGCGCTGTTCGGTTTCGTCATCCTTGCCGGGGTCGACCCGATCCTTGCCATTCCGCTCGCCGGGTTGTTCGCGATGCTGATCGCCGCGCCGGCCGCCTTCTTCTCCTTCCGGCTTTACGGCCCCTATTTCGCGATCGGCACCTGGGTCATCGCCGAAGTCGGGCGGCTGCTCTTTGCCCAGTGGAAGATGCTCGGCGGCGGAACGGGAACCTCGCTGCCGCGCGAAGCTACGAAGGATATGCTGGGCATTTCCCTGCTGCAGAACTTGTTCGGCATGCGCTCCGCGGCCGCGGCCGATGCACTCACCTATTGGCTGGCACTGGCGCTGACGGCGCTTACGATCGGTTTCATTTACCGGCTGCTGCGCAGCAAGCAGGGCCTTGGCCTTGCCGCCGTGCGCGACAATGAGACGGCGGCCCGTGCGCTCGGCGTCGATGCGCACCGGCTGAAGATCATTGTCTATCTGGCGACTGCCTTCGTGACCGGCATGGTCGGTGCGCTGATCTATCTGCAGAAGGCGCGCATATCGCCGGACGCTGCCTTCTCGCTCACCGACTGGACCGCCTATGTCGTGTTCATTGTTGTCATCGGCGGTATTGGCACGATCGAGGGGCCACTTGTCGGCGTGCTTGTCTTCTTCCTGCTGCAGAACGCCTTTTCGAGCTACGGCTCCTGGTATTTGCTGGCCCTTGGTGCCTTGGCGATCATCACGATGCTCTTTGCGCCACGGGGCCTCTGGGGGCTCATATCCAGCCGCACAGGTTGGGAACTTTTTCCGGTCCGCCGCCTGCTGAGAGGCGAACCAGTTCTACGTGATCAAAAGGGAGGGCCAAATGGCTGACATCACCACCGACGTTCTAATCATCGGTACGGGACCCGCCGGCTCGGCGACCGCAGCGCTGCTTGCGACCTACGGGCTCGAGCCGATGGTGATCAATCGCTATCGCTGGTTGGCAAGCACGCCGCGCGCGCACATCACCAACCAGCGCACGATGGAGGTGCTGCGCGATCTCGGCCGCGACGTAGAGGAGGAGGCCTATCTCTTTGCGGTCGAACAGGATCTGATGGGGCAGAATGTCTTCTGCACGGCGGTCGCCGGCGAGGAGATTGGCCGCATGCAAAGCTGGGGCAACCATCCGCTGTCGCGTGCCGAGCACCTGCTTTCTTCGCCAGCCCACATGAACGACCTGCCGCAGACTTATATGGAACCACTCCTTTTCAAGACGGCTTGTTCGCGTGGCGCGCAAGCCCGCATGTCGACGGAGTATGTGAGCCACGTGCAGGATGCCGAAGGGGTCACGACGACCTGTCTCGACCGTCTGACCGGCAGGGAGCTGGCCATCCGCTCGAAGTTCCTGATCGGCGCCGACGGCGGCAATTCCAAGGTTGCGGAACATGCCGGCCTGACCTTCGAAGGCAAGATGGGCGTCGCTGGTTCGATGAACATTCTCTTCGAGGCCGATCTATCGCGTTATGTCGCACATCGCCCGTCGGTGCTCTACTGGGTGCTGCAGCCCGGTGCTGATGTCGGCGGCATCGGCATGGGCTTGGTGCGCATGGTGCGGCCATGGAACGAGTGGCTGATCGTCTGGGGCTATGACATCAACCAGCCGGCACCTCAGGTCGACGATGCCTTCGCTACCAAGGTCGTGCGCGAACTCGTCGGCGTTGCAGATCTCAAGCCGAAGATCAAATCCGTCTCGACCTGGACTGTGAACAACATGTACGCGACCACCATGTCGAACGGCCGCGTCTTCTGCATGGGCGATGCCGTCCATCGCCATCCGCCTTCGAATGGTCTCGGCTCCAACACCTCCATCCAGGACGGGTTCAATCTCGCCTGGAAGCTGGCCTTGGTCCTAGGAGGTCAGGCTGGCATGGGTCTGCTCGACAGCTATCAGGCTGAACGCGCGCCGGTCGCCAAGCAGATCGTTACACGCGCCAACAAGTCGATCGAGGAATTCGGCCCGATCTTCAAGTCGCTCGGTCTGCTCGATTCCGTCGATCCGGTGAAGATGCAGCAGAACATGGATGAGCGCTGCGATGATACTGCCGATGCCGAACGCCAGCGCACGGCAATCCGCGAGGCAATTGCCCATAAGGTTTACGAGTTCGACGCCCATGGCGTGGAAATGAACCATCGCTACGCCTCGAATGCCGTGGTCAAGGACGGGCAGCCGGAACCGGCCTATGAGAAAGATGCGGAACTGCATTTCCAGCCGACGACTTGGCCGGGCGCGCGGCTGCCGCATGCCTGGCTGTTCAACGACAGCGGCAAGAAAGTATCGAGCCTCGATCTGACCGGTCATGGCGTCTTCACGGTTTTGACCGGCATTGGCGGCGACGGCTGGATAGCTGCGGCGAAGGTTCTGTCGAAGGAGTTGAGGTTGCCGATTGCCGTCCACAAGGTTGGTCCGCGACAGGAGTGGCAGGACCTGACAGGAGACTGGGCGCGCGCCCGCGAAATTCGAGACGCCGGCGTGTTGCTGGTGCGCCCGGACCATCACGTCGCCTGGCGTTCTGATACGGCGGTTGACGAGCCGGAACGCGAACTTCGCCGCGTGTTGAAGACAATTCTGGATCTGTGAGGCAATCATGAGCGTGCAAGAAAAGGGCTATTTCACCGAGGAAAACTCCGTCGAGGTCGTCACGGGCCGCAACGCGAAAGCCAGGGATGAGCGGCTGAAACAGGTGATGGAGGTCATCACCCGCAAGCTGCATGAGGCGGTGAAGGAGTTGGAGCCGACGCAGGACGAGTGGATGGAGGCGATCTTCTTCCTTACCCGTACCGGCCATACCTGCACCGACTGGCGGCAGGAGTTCATCTTGCTGTCGGACGTGCTCGGCGTGTCGATGCTGGTCGACGCGATCAACAACCGCAAGCCGTCGGGCGCTTCGGAAAGTACGGTTCTCGGCCCCTTCCACGTCGCGGACGCGCCGGAGCTGCCGATGGGGGCCAATATCTGCCTTGACCAGAAGGGCGAGGATATGGTGATCAGCGGCCGCATTCTCGATACTGACGGCAGGTCGATCGAGAACGCCGTGCTCGATGTCTGGCAGGCGAATGATGAAGGCTTCTACGATGTCCAGCAGAAGGGTATCCAGCCGGATTTCAATCTGCGTGGTGTCTTCCGCACCGGCAAGAATGGGCACTACTGGTTTCGCGCGGTGAAGCCGAAATACTATCCGATCCCGGACGATGGCCCCGTCGGAAAATTGCTCGATGCGCTCGGCCGCCATCCGTACCGGCCGGCCCATCTGCATTACATCATCAAGGCGGAGGGTTTCGAGACGTTGACGACCCATATCTTCGATCCCGACGACCCTTACATCCATTCCGATGCGGTGTTCGGCGTCAAGGAGAGCCTGCTTGCGGAGTTCAAGCTCACCGAAGATGCCGCCCGCGCCAGAGAGCTTGGCTTCGCTGACAAGTTCTGGCAGGTCGAGCACGATTTCGTACTGGCGCCCGAACGAGGGTAAACAGGGCCATTGGATTACTGCGGCATTCCATTGTGAATGCCGCAGCGCCGGATCGAGGATCTCAGCAGGTCGATCCCCAGCGAACGAAATATTCGTGTGTCACGGACACCGTTCCTTCCCTGTTTTCGGCCTGATCCTCGATGAAGCCGATGATCGTGTCCATATAGGCGGTGAAATCGAGCGCAAGGGTGGTCAGGTCGTTGCACTCCCACATGGCAAGATTGACGCCGTCCTGGCCGATGATGGCGAGATCCTCTGGCACTTTTCGTCCGAGCACTCGCGTTGCCGCGTCACGAACGCCGATCGCCATGACATCATTGCCGCAGACGACGGCGTCGACAGGCGATCGGCGCAGAAGCACAACGGCCTCCTTGAAACCGGAATCATAGGAATAGTCGCCATGGCTTTCCGCCACGAAGCTGAGGCCATGCCTGGCAAGCGCATCGGCAAACCAGCGCTTGCGCTGCTTGTCGATCCAGCTGGAGTTACGGCCGGTCAGATAGGCGAAGCGGCTGCGCCCGGCCGAGACTGCCTTTGCCACGACTTGCTCGGCTGCCTTCGATCCATCGACGATGAGCTGCGCGATGTCAGGATCGGAAATCGGCTCGAAGGAAACCATGATCGGGCGCGCCGTTCGGAAAATCTGAGTGGCGTCGGCCATGGAGACCATGTCGGAGAAGATGACGGCGTGATCGACCTGGTAGGCCGATGCCATGCGCATCAGATGCGCGCGATCGTCGTAGCCGGCACAGCACAGCAGGATCGGCAACAGTTCGCGCTCCTGCAGTCGCTGCACCAGATATTGCAGCTGCTGTCCCTCGCAGGGGTTTTCGATCGAATTGACAACGAGGGCAACGAGCCGCGATCTCTGGCTGTTTAGCGAGCGGGCGATCGCGTTCGGTCGGTAATCATGTTCGTCGGCGAGGGACATGATACGCTTTCGCGTCGGCTCGCTGATGCGTGTATCGCCCGAAAAGGCCCTCGAGATCGTCGACGAGGAGACGCCGGCGAGCTTTGCGATTTGCTTCGAGGTGATGCGCTTGTTCATTCCCGCGTCCTGTTGATCAGCCCATCTCGGAGATCTTGATCGATTCCCCGTCTCGTGCCGCAGAGGCCTTGATAGCATCCCATAGGCGGGCAAAGCGAAGCCCATTCTCGACCGTGGATGGATTTTCCTCTTCGCCGCACCTGACGCTGAGGAAGGATTTCAGCGGATTTTCCTGATGGGCGGCTTCCGCGACCTCGCGGATAGCAGGTTTGCCGTCCATCTCGATTTCGCGCCACGCACCCCAGGCGTCGATCCTGACGATCGCCTTTTTGTAGAAGAAGGTCATGTGGGAGGCGCAACCCGGAGGGCCTTCGCCTGCTGCGTTAAAGGTGACGAGTGCGCCGTTCTGAAGGCGGGCTGCCACAGCGCAGGTGATATCGATGGGTTTGCCGTAATCGTTCATGTAGGCGGAGACGCGTTCGAATTCCGAGCGTACGAGAAGGCAGACCGTGTTCATCATGTGCGCGCCGGTATCGAACATGAAGCCGCCGCCCGACAGTTCCGGCTTCTGTTTCCACTGGCCGTCATATTTCGAGGACCAGCCTTCCCAGATGGTTGCCGAGACGCTGATCAGCTCGCCGAATTCGCCTCCAGCTGCGCGGCTGTGCGTGTCGCGCACCAGCGGCGACAGCGCGCCGTTGAAGGCAATGACGACGGTATTGCCGGTTTTCGAGCGGGCGTCGATGAGAGCCTTTGCCTCCGCCACGGTTGTCACCATCGGCTTCTCTAGGAAGAGGTCGAGACCGGCGTGTATCACCGCCAATGCCTGCTCGGCATGAAAGGCGTGCGGCGTCGATATGTAGACCGCGTCGAGATTACCCTTGCATTGCACAAGCATCGTTCGGAAGTCGTCAAACTCCAGAGGAGCCATCCGTCCGGCAGCGGTGCAAATCTCGCTGAACCGGCCGCGTGAGGCTGAGCTGACATCCGTAACGGCAATGAATTCAACCTCGGGCATCCGCGCCCAGCTGCGGGCGTATTCCGCAGCTTTCAGCCCGGTTCCGATAACGGCCAGGCGAACTGGTTTCGACATGAAATCCTCCCATTGCGCATACGTTTGCATAAATTGACTTAGCCAGAGTGCGAAAAATTTTCAATTAAAAACAAATAAGAAGAATAGATATGGAAATCTCATATCGGCGTTATTGAAAATATAGCGCATACGTGTGAGCATCGGGCTTCAGCAAACAGGAGAAGGCGGTGCAATGACGATCAAGGTCACCATCTGGAACGAGGGCCGGCATGAGCAAACCGACGAGATCGTGCGGAGGCTCTATCCGGACAGGATGGATGGCGCGATTGCCAGCGGCATCGAAAATCCGGATTTCGAGATCCGGCGAGTGACCATGGACGATCCGGAGGAGGGGTTGCCGGATTCCCTGCTCGAGGATACCGACGTGCTGCTCTGGTGGGGCCATGTGGCGCATGAGGACGTCAGCGATGCCTTGATCGACCGCGTCCAGCAGCGGGTTTTGAAGGGCATGGGCCTGCTGATCCTCCATTCCGGCCATCATTCCAAGCTGTTCCGCAGGCTGATGGGGACCAATGCCAATCTCTCCTGGCGCGAGCTTCCGGAAGGTGATCTCGAGCGCGTCTGGGTCATCAATCCCTCGCATCCCATCGCGGAGGGGCTGCCACCCTATTTCGAAGTTGAAGCCTCAGAGATGTACGGAGAGCCCTTCGACATTCCGCAGCCGGACGAGCTCATTTTCATATCCTGGTACTCCGGCGGCGAAGTGTTCCGCAGCGGCTGCACCTTTCAGCGCGGCCGCGGCCGGATCTTCTTCTTCAGCCCGGGTCATGAGAGCTATCCCGTCTATCACAACGAATATGTCCTGAAGGTCATCTCCAACGGCATCCGGTGGGCTAAGCAGAAGCACAGGGATGGCAGGATTTTGGAAAACTGGCACCGCAAGGAGCCGCTGCATGAGAAGACGGCGCCCAGATCCTAGTCCGGCCGCCGCCCCCAAAAGCGGTGTACCGCCGTCAGCTGGATGCCCGAATGACTTTGTCGAAATACTGGACGACGTACGGGGTGACGTGGTCCGGCCAAAGCGGCAGGTCCGGCCCTTCGGGCCTGCCGCTTCTGGTGAAGGCCGCAAGCGCGCCCTGAAAAATCCGGCTGAGATCGGCAACTTCACGCATATCCGCGCCTGAGAGCATTGGTGCGGCCTGCCAGGTTTCGAGATTGCCGAAGAGGAAAGGAAGCTCGATGCAATGGCAAGCCTGGATGCCCGGCATCGGCGACTGCCAGTCGAACCTATAGACATAGGGTGCGGCTCCCTTTTTGGCCTGCGCGCGAGCCACGGCAAGGCTCGGTTCGGTAAAAACCATATCCGTGACGAGGTCGCCAAGAAGCGCAAGCCCGGAGCCGGGGACACGTCTTGCCCGTGCCTCGCTCATCGCCTTTGCGGCCTCTTCGCCATAGCGGCGATCAAAGGCTGCCGCCGCGAGCTTGTCCTCGATGGCAGCAAGGCCATCGTCGCGATAATAAAAGCCGGCCATTTCTTCGCGGGTCGTGCCGATCATGAATTCGTGCGCAGACGCCGTCCCGTTGGTCAGCGTTTCCAACGGATCGGCAAGAATGAGTTCGCCATCGATCACGGGCATGAAGGGCGGCGTTACCTGACCGGGCGCCGGAGCATGGGCTCGCGCCACCTCAAGCTGGGCCGACATCAGATGCCCGATCGGAAGCGCCTCCACGCCAGCACGATCGCCTGGCCTGAGCCCGAGCGCAGTCATGTACTTCAGCCCGAGACGCTCTGTCGCGTCTCGGTTCTGCAGCTCCAGGCCCAGAGGCGCGCTCATCATGATCGAGCGGTTGAACAGCGAGCTGTGCGTGGGCGATGCCAGCAGCACGGCGATGGAAAAGGCTCCCGCCGACTGGCCTGAAGTAGTGATGTTCGCGCTGTCGCCTCCAAGCGACGCGGCGATGTCACGGATGAAGCGAAGGGCCATGATCTGGTCGTGAAGGCCGAGATTGCCGGGTGCAATCCCTTCAATCGGCAGGAAGCCCAGAGCACCGAGGCGATAGCTGACGTTGACGACGATCATCGACGTGTTTTTGGCAAGCAGGGCGCCATCGTAGCAGGGGAGCGAGCCGCCCCCGGTCATGAAGGCGCCGCCATGCAGGAAGACGAAGATCGGGGTCGCCGCCTCGCGCACCTCGGGCATCCAGATGTCGAGATGCAGGCAATCTTCGTCCTGCCGAACCGGATAGTCGCCCATGACCTTGGCGAGCCGCGACGGCAATTGCGGCGGGATGGAACCCTCGCCGGTGCAGTCCAGCGGCTCTGTCCAGGCGCGTATGGGCTCGGGCAGGCGCAGCCGCCGATGTCCGATCGGCGGCATGGCATAGGGAACGCTCGTTAATCTCACGACACCTTCCGATCGCGCGCCGATCAGCGCGCCATAAGGGGTTTCGATGATGTTGCGATCCGTCGGCCTCTGCTCGGTCATGCTTTCTCCTCCGCTGAAAACCAATCGGATGAGCCTAGCATTGGAATGGACAGGATTTCGTTCTAATTTCGGGACGATCAAGATCCAAATCTGGAACGACAATGAAAGGCTTGGACGAGCTTTATATCTTCAAGATGGTGGTCGATTGCGGCGGCATATCGCAGGCCAGCCGTCAACTGAATATCCCCAAGTCGACGCTTTCGCGGCGGCTGAACGATCTGGAGATGCGCCTCGGCGTGCCGCTCTTCCATCGCGGGCCGAGGCAGTTCTTGCTCACCGGCTTTGGGCGGGAATGCTACGGCCAATGCAGCCGGGTGGTGCGGGAGACGGACAAGGTCTTCGAAATGGCGGATCGCGCCGCTCATGTGCCGGCCGGGTTCCTGCATGTCGTCTGCCCGCCGCTGCTCGGGGCGATCATCATCGAGCAACTGGCTGCGGAGTTCGTCGAGCTTGCACCGAAGGTCAGGCTGCATCTGGAGGAGATGGCATGGCTCCTCGATCCGCGTCTTGTTTCGGCCGATCTCGTCATTCACGCCGGCTTCGACCCACTTCCGGACCTTGATGTCATCGCCCGGCGCGTGGCGACGACCCCCTATGTGCTGGTCGGGCATCCATCGCTCTTTGCCGGGCGGGAGTTGCCCGTCGGGCCAGCCGATCTTGCCGCTTTCGACGGCATCGGCTTCGGGCCGAAATCGACGCCGTGGGCATGGCGGCTCAGCAAGGGGAGGGAGACGTTTCGCGCCGAATTCGAGCCGCGCTTTTCAACCACGCAATTGAGTGCGCTGATGACCGCGGTGCGGCAAGGCATAGGGATTGCCGCCGTGCCGGCCACGCTTTGCGGGCCGGACCTGCGCAGCGGTCAGCTCATACATCTGTTGAGCGAATGGAAGCCACAGCCTGCCAACATCTATGCCGTCTATCCAAGCCGGAGAGCGTTGACTGTTGCGGCCGAGCAGTTTCTGCGGCTGATAGCCGAACGCCTCCCGCAAATGTTAGGTGCGGACGCGTCCTAGGACCGTGGAGCTATGTGCAAGGAAGGTCTCTCGCC
Organism: Rhizobium sp. WW_1; assembly: GCF_003610155.1. Taxonomy (NCBI): domain Bacteria; kingdom Pseudomonadati; phylum Pseudomonadota; class Alphaproteobacteria; order Hyphomicrobiales; family Rhizobiaceae; genus Rhizobium; species Rhizobium sp. WW_1. The sequence goes on along the minus strand of NZ_RAIN01000004.1, from coordinate 472,282 downwards.
ATCGGGCCAGGCTCGCTAAGCTTGTCTTCGCCGAATTTCCCGGCATTTCTTCGGAAAGGGAAATACTGAGTGGTAATGCAGGTTAATATTGTCAATGCAACCCAAGAGTAACGTGAAGGTAAGCTTTCTCGGCAGAATATAGATCGCGACGCCATTGGACGCCCGAGTGATGCTGCCGCGAATGGGAAGCGCCATGCCTTCGATCGATATCATCGTTCCGAAATCCGCTCCCCGTCGCTGGCAGGAGATCGTGATCCGGCGTCTGCAAGCGGACGGATATGATACCGCTGTCTTGCATCAGCCTTTGTCGGCCGCATGGCCGGCGGCAGTCAACGCTAGCTTGGCCTTCGAACGGCAAGTTTTCCGCCGACGTGATCAGGCGCTTGCCGCCCCATTATCGGAAATCCCCGCCAGCACTCGCAGCAGAACTTCAGCGCTTCGGCTGGATCTCGCAGGCAACGCCGTGCCTTCTGACGTTCCGACCATTGGCTTGCGGTTTGATGGTTCACAATCGGACCTGTCGGTCGTGGTGGCGGTCGCAGCCGGCAATTTGCCTGTCATCGAGGCGGTTCTGGATGGGTGGACGGTGATAGGTCGGGCCTGGCCGATGATCGATCGGCGAGAGGCCGCGTCACTCGGCGTCGAGGATGTGTTGGCGCGTGCGATCACGCTTGCTGTTGCCTCGGTTCGTTCCTTTGCTGAAAATCGGCTTGAAATGAGCGAACACGTATCGACGACGCCGGAAAATCGCGCCAGTGGAACGCTTGCTTTTGCATCCACCTACTTGGCCAGCGCCATGCCGCGTCTCGGCCGGGAGGCGATGCGTCGCGCACGCTTTCGTCACGCGCATTGGCGCGTCGGCTATCGCTTTCTGGAAGGGCCGGGCGTGGCGAGCACCTGCGAGCTCGGTGGTGGCTGGTCGGCTCTGCCCGATCTGGGGGATCGCTTTTATGCCGATCCCTTTCCGTTCGAATGGCAGGGCCGCTCCTTCCTGTTCGTGGAGGATTATCCGCACGCCACCGGCAAGGCCGTTATCTCCGTCGTGCCCTTCGATGCGGCCGGCGTGCCCGAGGAGCCGCGATGCGTGCTGGAGGAGCCATACCATCTTTCCTATCCGCAGGTCTTCGAGCGCGATGGCGCCATCTGGATGCTTCCCGAAGCCAGCTCTGGCGGAAAGCTGGTTCTCTATCGCTCCACGGAATTTCCCGATCGCTGGGAGCCCGAAGCCGTGCTTGTCGAGGGCGAGATCTCCGACGCGACCCTGCTCGATCACGGTGGCAAGCTTTGGCTGTTTGCGACCAATCGCGATGGCTATGGCAGCACGTCTGATACGCTCGTGGTTTTCCATGCGTTGCGGCTGGCTGGGCCTTGGACGCCGCATGCGCTCAATCCCATACTCATCGATCGCCGCATGGCGCGCCCCGGCGGGGCTTTCATCCGCGCAGCGGATGGCCGCATCTCTCTGCCGGTTCAGGACGGGACGCTCGGCTATGGCGGCGGGCTCGGCATCTCGCAATTGCTGGAGCTGGATGAAAATACGGTCCGGCTGTCAGCGCCCCGGCCGATCGCCGCCCGTGGCGACTGGCCTTATCCGAAAATCCATACGCTCAACCGCTCAGGCCGACTGGAGGTTATCGACGGGATTGCAGCCGTGCGGAAGTGAGCGCGACAGGAGCAGCGCTTCGTAGCCGGCACACATGCGCGCTGGTGAATATTGTTCCTTCAAATGCCGTCCGGCTGCAGCCAGCCGGGCTGCAAGCTCCGGCCTGGCAATGAGTTCAGCAAGCCCCTCGGCCATGCTCTTGGCATCGGCATCGACGAAGAGTGCCGCAGCCCGGCCGTCATCCATCGTCAGCACTTCCCGCAGGACGTCCAGTTTGTTCGCAACGACCGGCAGGCCGGAAATGGCTGCTTCGACCGCCGCGAGGCCAAAGGTTTCCGTCAATGACGAAAAGGCATAGGCGTCTCCGGCTGCGAGGAACTCGAAGATGCGGGAGGGGGGAACCTCGCCGACGAGATGTAGCCTGTCGATGACGCCATTGTCCCTGGCAAAGGCGAGGATCGCATCCTGCTCTGGGCCGGTGCCGGCGATGGCAATGTGAATGTCGGGCAGATGGACAAGGGCGCCGGCGAGCGCAAGCTGGTTTTTGGATGGAGCCATGCGGCCGGAAGAGACGGCAAGCCATGCCCCAGGAGGAAGGCCGAAGGCAGCACGCATGGCCTGCTTGTCAAAGGTGAATGTCGGTGCTGGCACGCCGTGATCGATGCGCGACATCCGGCGCTGGTAGGCTTTCGGAAATGTGTGGAATTGCGCTTCGGTCCATTTCGAATTGACGACATTGGCATGATAGGCGCCAAAGGTGCCCATCAGCTTGTCGATCTGCGTGAGGATTCCCCTGATACCGCGCGTTTGCGGCGCGCCGCTTTGGTTTGCGATGATGAGGTTCGCGCCGGCGAGCCGCGCGCCGATGGTGCCGAAAATATTGCCGTAATGCTGGAAGGTAATGACCGCATCGGCTCGGGTTTCGCGCAAATAGCCCGCAAGCCCGATAGCCGCACGCATCTGGCCGAGCAAACCGCGCGGCGGCTCGGCAAGGATGAAGTCCGCATGGGAATCGCGGTCGTAGACATCGGTCTTCCTGTACATGAAGACGGTGCGCACCTCATGGCCGCGGGCGCGCAGGCCCTCGCCGATCATGTCCGAAATCCGCTGTGCCCCGGCTGCTTCCGCCTGGGTCTGTACCTGGACGATTTTCATGAGCGGCCTTTCAGGAAGGAGCGGGCGGCAAGGGCGTCTTCGCCGGCAAAGAAGCCAAGGATCGATGGGTTGATGCCGATGGTGCGGCGCGCGATGAATACGGCGGTGATGCACCATATGATGATCGTGCCGGCAATGCTGAGCGCAGCCCCGATTGGGCCGAGCCAATAGGTGAGTACCGCCGTCGCACACAGCCCGAACGTGTTGACGATGACAAGCAGCTTGAAAAGCGCGTGCTGAAGGCCTGTCAGTTGCATGAGGATTTCAGTCGGCCCACAGGCGGTGCCGACGGTCGCGCCGATGCCGAAGATGATGAGGGTTACCTGCATGGTCGGGGTGGCATAGGCATGATTGAAGATCGACAGGATCAGGTCGCCGAAGATCAGGAACGATATCAGCACGCACAAGGCGATGACAAAGCCGCCGAGCGCCGCGAGGCTGGTGATGCGTTGCACATGCGCCCTGTCTCCGGTGTAGAAGGCAGCCGAGATCTGCGGCGCGAGCGCCTGGTTGATGCCGTTTAAGGCCAGGACGACCAGTCGCATCGTCCGGTCCGCCACGAAGATCGCGCCGGCGGCTTCGGGACCGAGGATGGCCGCGACGAGCAAGGTGCTTGCCTGGCTAAGCGCCGGCGGCAGCGCCGTGACGCCCCAGAGCCCGAACGTCACCGTTTTGAATTCGGCTTTCTGCGCGATGGTAAGCGGGCCGCGCTGGGCGCGGACCGTGTCGCGGAAAAGCACGAATGTTTGCGGGGCGATCATGACAAGCAGCAAGCCGGCCGTCAGGTAGGTTGCGGTAACCGCGCTCAACTTCACTTGCATGAAATGGGCAAGCACAAAGACCGGGATTGCCACCGCTCGCCATAGGACATCGCGTGGCAGCAGCGCGAATATCAGTGCATTCTTGGCGCGAAGGGCGCAAGCCACGAATTCCGACCAGCCGAGCGCGAAGGCCAGGACCATGGTCGCCACACAGATCGGGAACCACTCTGGTGTCTGCGTGCCCGCGAGTGGCAAGATGCCGATGATGAGGATGAGCAGGCTGAAGCTGGCAAGCCCGGCAAGCGCAACGAGGATGGAACGGGTCATCATGCCGTTTGCGGAATTCAGATCATTGTTGCCGGCATATTGCGGCCAGAACCTGAGCACCGCGCTTTGCTGGCCGACCACCGCGAAGAAGGAGACCAGGCTCGCTCCGGCATAGGCGGCGCTGTAAAGACCGAATTGCCGCCCATCGGTCGTCATGGCGACCGCGACGAACATCAGGAACGACAGGCCGGCGCTGGCTAGCTTGATGGCGCCGGCAACGGCGCCGCTCCGGGCAAGGGCGCCGATCGACAAGCGCAGGTTGCTCTGGGGCGGGGGCATTTCGGCCGATATGTTATCATAGCTGTCAGCTTTATCACCCAACGCCCTGATCCTGTGCTGATTGCCGTCGGCGGAATGGCCGACAACACCTGAAATAGAATGTATCTCTAATATCGTAAGTACTCATGGGCGCGCCATATCGAAGTCTCAACATGGTTACTTGCGATGTCTGAGGTTGATCACACGCTCCGGTGTAAATTCAACGGATGATTAACATTATTCACTAATACTGAATTTAGTGATGTGCGATGAGCCGGAGATCCGCGGCGGCGGAGAGGAATAGGATGAAGCCGTTTAACATTGACGAGCGCTCGCTTCCGCCGCTATTCGATGTCGGCGCCGTCTGGACGATCTTGCGGCAACGCTGGCTGACGGTGCTGGCGAGCACCTGTATCGTCCTTCTATTGACGTTGGCCTATCTTGCCGTGGCAAAGCCGAGTTATACGGCGACGGCCTCCGTCATGATCGATCCGCGTGATCCCCGTGCGACGAATCTCAACAATGTCCTGCCCGGTATTGGCAGTGACAGTGCGGCTATTGCGAGTCAGGTGTTCGTCATCGAATCGCGCGATCTGCTGATGAAGGTCTTCGAAAGCGAAGATATCGAGAACGACCCGGAATTCGCCGGCGGCGGTCTCCTATCACGTTTCGGTCTGGCGCCCCATCCGACGAAGGATTCGATCTTTAAGAACTTTCAGCGCGCCGTTACCGTCGAGCGGGCCGGCCTCACCTATGTCATCGATGTCAATTTCGTATCTCGCTATGCCGACAAGGCAGCGCGGATCGCCAACGCCATTGTGGACCGCTACAGGGCCGGTCTTTCGGGTGAGCGGGAGACAGCAAACAGCGACGTGAATTCCCTGCTTTCAAGCCGGATCGGCAGCCTTCAGAAGAACGTCAGCGATGCGGAGCAGGAGGTCGGGGACTTTAAGGTCTCGCATCAGATCCTGGATGCTTCCGCCGGCGGCACGCTGCAGTCGCAGATCGACAAACTTACCGATCAGTTGATCGCTGCGCGAAGCGATGCGGACCAGGCCAAGGATAAATATGCTCAGGCGCTTGCCGCAGGCACCTCGCCGGCCGGGCTCGCCAAGCTTTCGGAAATCCTCTCCTCCGAAGCGACGGTTAAACTTCGCGAGAATTATAATCAGCGGGCGGCCGATCTCGCCAATTACGAAGCTATGTATCAGCCGCGTCATCCGATCATCAAAAGGCTGCGATCCGAATTGGAGGGCATGCAGAGCCTCATGGCTGTCGAGGCACAGCGGATTACCCGCGAATTGAAGGCGAAATCCGATCTCGCCACGCAGAATGTCGCGGCGCTGCAGGCAAAGCTCGACGATCTCCGTCAAAGGCTCGCAAGCTCGGACGCCGCGCAGGTGCAGTTGCGGCAACTGGAGGCGAAGGCGAAAGCCGCGCGCACTGTGCTCGATGATTTCCTGAAGCGCGCCGAGGAGACCTCGCAGATGCAGGGTCTGCAACTGCAAGAGGCCAGGGTAATCAGCGCCGCAGCGCCCCCGGTGCAGCCGACCTGGCCGAAGCCGCTGCTGCTGCTGCCGGTCAGTGCGGCGCTCGGCCTTATCATCGGCTGCGGTCTTGCGCTGGTGCGCGGGCCGAAGCATCGACCGGAAAAGGACCCGACACCCCCGATACGCAGCAGTCTCCTTCATGTGGAACCTCTTACGGCGACGGTCGCGGAGATCGCGCAGTCGCAGCCCACGCCCGTTAATCTCGGCGAATATCGACTCCCGGGCGTGGCGGGTGCCGGTGCATATTTGAGTATTCGTGCGATGCGGCGGCGTTTCTTCCAGGCCGGAAACGAGGTTTTCTCGCGGGATGTGCTGCAGCTCATGCGGCGCATCATCCTTCATCTGACCGAACATCCGAAGCCATATGTGCTGCTGATCTCGCCGCTCCATACGCCGCTGGCGGCGAGGCTGGCAGGGGCAATGGTCGGCTTAGGGCTCGAGCAGGCCGAGCAGAATGTGCTCGTGGTCGAGTTCGACAACCAGCCTGGCCTGCAGGCGTCGGTGCGTGATGGTAACGGCGTCTTCGTCAGCGGGGCGAGCGGCCTGCGCACTGTCGTGTACAACAGGCCCGCAGCCGAGGATACGTCGTCGTCGGCGCGCCTTGGTCTCGACGATATCTTGGCCAAAGCCGGCTCCTTCGATTTCGTGTTGCTGATGGGACCCTCCGTCGCTGATGGCAACTGGGACCCGGCGCTATTTGGCGAAGCGGATCTCATGCTCTTTGCGCTCAGTCCTGCGGAGGAGGTGGCGGAAGCTGCCAAGATGCTTCGCCAACGCCTTGATGTCGATCAGATCGAACGCAGCGCCACGCTGACAATTGCAGCGGAGCATGTCGATGCGCGTCAGGGTCGGGTGGTGCGGTCGATCCGACCGGCCGGCGACGGAGAGCAGGGCGATCGAATCTCAGCGAGAGGATGAGCATGGAACGCGGCTTGCGATCGACGATGATGTCTCGCCGCAGCGCTCTCAAGCTGGCAGGCGGCTCCATTTTGGCGGCTCTTCCCGCTGCCGCCACGACGCGCGCGGCGGTCAAGCCCATCGTGCCCTCCCGTGGCATCAACCTGCCGGGGTGGTTCGATCGAAACGATGGAGTGGCGCCGAGTGAAGCGGTGCTCGAAAAGCTTCGCGGATCGGGGTTCCAAACGATCCGGTTGCCGATCAACGGCGATCTCCTGTCGACTGGCGACACGTCGGCGCTCCACCGCATCGAGGCCGGGGTGATCGACCTCAATCGGCTGGGTTTTTCTGTGCTCCTGGACATGCATCCCTCCGAAAGTCTTCACACGGCACTTCGCCAAGATTTCGAAGCCGGCTCTCGAAGGGTGGCAGAGGCCTGGACCGCGTTAGGCGTCGTCGTCGCGAACCTGCCGAGTGAAAGCGTCTATCCCGAACTCTTGAACGAGCCGCCTATGGGGAGCGACGCCTGGCTTCAATTGCGGGACAGGCTTGCCGAGATCGTGCGATCCAAATGCCCGAACCACACGCTGATCTGGGGGCCTTCGCCCTCGCAAGGCATCTGGGAAATTGGCGAGACGCCGCCTCTTGCCGACGACAACCAGATCGCCGCCATTCATTTTTATTCGCCCACGGCCTTCACGCATCAATGCGAGACCTGGGATGCTTCTCCGTTGGCGCGAATTTCAAATTTGCCTTTTCCAGCCACCATTGAAACTCCCCTCGTACAGGAGAGTATCGACACACTACGCGCCGACGGGGACGAGCAGGCCGCAAGCCTCATTGAGGAACAGTTGACGACACCCTGGACCGAAGAGGCGATTGCCTCTGAGTTCGTGCGGCTGAGGCGGTGGTCGGAGACGCATGATTGCCCGGTGATGATGAATGAGTTCGGCGTGCTCAACTTCTGCGTCGACGCCGAAAGCCGCAGGTTCTGGGTTCGGGCCGTGCGGCAAGCGGCGGAGGCCAATCAGGTCGGCTGGGCCTATTGGGAGCTTGATCAAGGGTTCGGCATTATCCAGAGCCGGCGCAGTATCGAGGGCTTCGACAATGCCATGATCGCCGCACTGATGGATGGCCCTGACGGCGGCTGAAATCCGAGGGAATATGGCATTGCGGAGCGGCAACTGATGCGGATGGATGGAGATCGACGATGAGCATCACGGCAAGTCGAGCCGGCTTCGGGGCGGGAGGTCCGAGCGGACTGCGCTCGGATGCGACGTTCCATCTCTGCATCGCCATTCTCGCAGTCATCGCTTCTGTTTCGGCATTTGCCGTCTGGACCCCATTTGGGGTTGCTGCGACATTCGCCTTGACGCTCGTCCTGTCGATCGCTCAACCCGGCTGCATCCCGATCGTCATCGCTTGTTCCTTTCTCTACCAGAATCTCGTGGTTGCCTGGTTCACCCCCTTCGTGCCCGATCACAATACATTCGATGCGCTGCGTGGCGCCAATTTCGTTATCCTGATGACTGCCTTTCTGGCCTTCGCCATGGCCTCGTTCCAATATCGCGTGCGGGCGCTGACCGAATTGCGGCCGTGGTTGATCTTCAGCTTCCTGCTTTGCGGTACAGTTAGCTTCTATCTTGCGCTCGGTGCCGTGCATGGCGGACCGAAGGATGCCGTCATCTACTTCCGCAATACCATCACGCCGCTTGCATGCTTCCACATCGCCATCCTTGCCGCCAGTCTCTATCCCATCGACCTGCGCAAAGGCATTTTTTGGCTATGCGCCGCCGCCATTCTCTATGGATATCTGGAGCAGATCTTCCGGATGGATTTCCTGAGCCTCTTTCATGGCGATCTTTATATTCACCGCGGTCTGAAGGCGCAGATCGAGGCGGGTGTCTGGGAAAAGAAGCTGCGGGAAACCGGCTTCGTGCTCCGCGGCATCGAAGATACGATGATGACGACCTTCTTCAACATTAAGCTACTCAGTGATTTGGTCCCGCCGATCTTCCGCAATGGCGGTCCGAATTTTCACCCCATCAGCTATGCGTATGGGCTGAGCATCATGTCGACCTGGCTTCTCTTCAGGGGACGTTGGCTGCTGCCCATTGCCGCGCTGCCGTTGCTGCTTGTCATCGGCTCGAAGGGCGCGACCTTTATGCTGCTTGTGGCGCTGGGCGCGCGGCTGATCTATCGCCCCTCGCGTGCGGAGTTCACTCTGCTTGCCGTCATTGCGCTTTCCGTCTCCTGGACGGTTGCGGCCATCCTGTTCGGCGTGACGCATGGCGACTACCATGTTCTCGGGCTGATCGCCGGTGTTCGCGAATTCATGCACAATCCGCTCGGCCAGGGCCTGGGGATTGGCGGCAACCTGTCGAGCACAAGTCTCAATCTGGATTGGGACCGCGCCCAGGATGAGGGGGTTGCCTCGGTTCCCGTGGAAAGTGCCGTCGGCGTCATGCTCTATCAAATGGGCGTGGGCAGCTTCGTCTTCTTCGGCTTTCTGATCGCGCTTGCCCTGTCTGCCCGCAAGCAGCTGATTGTCACCGGCGATCCGGATTTCCTCTTCGCTTTCGTCGCCGTCGTCACGATCACCTCCAATGCCGTCTTGCAGGAAGAGGCGTTCTTTTCGCCTCTTGCCCTCGGCTTCGGCCTTCTGCTCGTCGGTGTTTCCTTCGGAACGCGATGGCGTTCGCTCGGCGTTTCGAGGGGATTACTCAATCAATTGGGCGAACATGTACAAGAGCGAGCGCCACTTCGTGACTGATCTGCCCTGGCGCACTTATGGCATGCCTCGTGCGCTGGAATTGTTCGGGTCGCTCAAAAGGCTTGCGAGCGAACCTGTGAAAATATTCATTAATAGAAATATAGTATGTTTCTAACATGTGAAGCACGCAAAGTCGTATTGATAATATTGTGGAGTTGTTCATGTCGGTTTTAGGTGCATTTCCTCTCGGACTTACTTGTCGACCGATTGAGGACAATGATTGGGACGGGATTATCGATTGTCTGCGCAGAAATTTCCCGGAGCGCGATCGAAGCTATTGGAAGCGCGCCGTCACGCGCATGGAGAAGCGTCCCTTCGTGCCCGATCTGCCGAAATACGGCTTTGTGCTGGATATGTCCGGACATATCGTCGGTGTCCTGCTGGCGCTATATTTTCGACATGACGGACTGGAAGGCGAAGAGTTGCGCTGCAATCTGTCGAGCTGGTCTGTCGATCCGGAATATCGCGCCTTCGCCGGCAAGATGGTGATCGCTGCGCTCAGACGAAAGAACGTGACCTATATCAATGTTTCGCCGGCTCCCGGGACGATAAAGCTCAACGAGGCGTTCGGCTTCCGCCGCTATGCCGACGGACAACTCGCCTTCTTTCCCATACTGAGTGCGGCGAGGCGGCCTTATCGTGTGCTCGAAGCCCGCGCTGATCTTCCGGAGATGTCACTGCTTTCCGAAGGTGACAGGGGGATCCTTCTCCAGCATGCGGCGCTCGACTGCTTTTCGCTGATTTGTGTCGGCGAGGGCAGGGCATTGCCCTTCGTCTTCAAGACGCGCCGCATCCTGCGCGGCATGATTCCGAGTTCTCAGGTGGTTTATTGCCGCTCGCCCGAAGAGCTTAGTCAATGCGCCGGCGTACTTGGGCGCTATCTCCTGCGCAAAGGCGTATTCCTCTGTGTCGTCGATGCGAACGGGCCGGTGCCTGGTCTCGTGGGGCGTTATTTTGCCGGAAGCGGGACAAAGTATTTCAAAGGTCCGAAGCCGCCCGCGCTTGGCGACTTGACATTTACCGAGCTTGTCATCTTCGGTTTCTAGAGCGGTTCATCATTTCACGAAATTTCTGAACCGCCCTATCTCATTGTTATCCGGCCGTTCTGGATAGAAGACTGCTGCGCATTTCTCCTGGAATTGCTCTGGTCATGCTATGGCGTCGACTTCAGGTTCAGCGACGGTGAGCGAACGACGGATCTGGCGCGTATCGTCTTGAGATGCTGAAGCTTTGCTGCGAGAGCGGGGCTCAGGCTGTCGATGCCGGACAGTATGCGGCGCTGCATGAAATGGAATTGGCGGCGCAGACGCCAGCTCAGATCGGTTCCGCCCCCCATATTGAAATGATGATCGGCCGTCCGCAGGACGTTGGTGTCCATCGCAAGCTTTTCCGGATCTCCGTAGAAGGCTGCGATCCTGGTGCTGTCGATCGAGGTCTCCTCCATCCATTGCGGAACATGGACGGTGCAGAGGCGCTCGACGTCGGTCAGAAGCCGGCTGACGCCAAGGCCGATTGCCGGACAGGAGGTCATATAGGCGTCCCCGATCAGGACGACGCCGGCTTGCCGACAATTTTCGGCAAAGGTGATGTCGGTGATCCAGCTGTCGATACGGCTGGCGATTTCAAAATCACCGAAGGTCTCGACTAGGGACGGGAAGGCGGCGACAAGCGCCTGCTTCGGTTCGTCATAGAGTGACTTCACCCAGGGATCGCGCGGATCTCGAAACAGGAAAAGATTGGCGCGTGTCGCGCCGGGAACCGGAAATAAGCTGAGATGGTCGATGCCATCGCCGTCGCCATAATAAGTCAGCGCCGGATGCCGAAATCTGTTCGACCGTAGCGGACGGAGGTTGAAGCCGAATGCAAGGGGGCGCCGTGCGCCGATCGACCGATGAGTGATGCCGATATCCCGACGCAATATATCGCCCATTCCGCCGGCGAGCACCAGCAGTCGCGCCGTCATCTCGTTCTGGCCGAGGATCGAGATCCGCTGTTGCGTCGCGCCTGTCCGCAAGCCGCAGACCTGCCCGACGACGAAGTTTACCGTTTCCGGCAATGCCGCGCGCATCGCAGCGATCAGCCTGTTGTAGAAAAATCCGTAGTTGCGACCGTATGTCCGGTCCAATACTCGTCCCCTGTGCATGTTGACGATCTCGTCGAAGGGCAGGGAGGCGGCCGACAGAGGTGCGAGCAACTGCAGCCGTTGAAGTTTTTCGATTTCCTCGCCGCCGACTTTTTCGACCCGAAACTCCTGCGGAAAGATGCGATGGCGATCGATGAGCGTTACCCGATACCCTGCTCGTCCGAGCAGGCAAGCGGTCAACGTGCCGGAAAGCCCACCACCAACGATGGCTATGTCCGTGTCCGTTTCGCCGGTCGACAGCTCTAAATAACGCCGGTTCGTCATTTCGAATACCTCAGGATTGCGTAGATGGCATAGGGATTGGTCGTCAGGTAGCGCCAGAACAGGCGGCGAGGCTCCATCAGCATCCGCCAGAACCATTCGAAACCCAGTTTCTGGACCCAAATCGGCGCTCTCTTTGTTCTTTCAGCGAGATGGTCAAAGAGCCCGCCCGACGTCTTGATGATGCCGACATTGGCAAGTCGTGCGGCAAAATCATGCACGAAGATCTGCTCGCGCGGGACCCCGAGGCCGATCCACAATATGTCGGGCGCAAGCGCGTTGATTTCGTCAAGCTTGCGCTCCAGAGCCTCCCCGGCAAGATAGCCGTGGCAATGACCGGAGATGCGCAAGCCGGGATAGCGCGTTCGTACGGCCGAGACGGCTTTTTGGCTTGCCGCCTCCGTTGCGCCCAGGAGGTAGAAGCTTATGCCCTCCTTTTCGGCCAGTTCCGCTACATCGTGGAAGAGGTCCGTCGTTGCGACGCGCTCGGGAAGCCGCACCCTGCAGAGCAGGCGCGACGCCATGACGAGCGGCTGGCCATCGGCGAGGATCTGATCGGCTTCGTGGAAAAGTTTGGCGATGTTGGCGTCGGCATGAACGCGCGCGACAACCTCACCATTGGCGGATGTAAAGTAGTAGGGCCGACTGTCGCGGCGGCGCTTTCGCGCGACTGCAATCATGAAGGAGGCGGCATTGCGCCGATTGACGACGGTGATGGGCAAGCCGCCGATCAATACGCTTGGAAGTGTTGGCGGATAGTCTTGAGTCGGAATGGCGGTTCCTCGTTCGGGCGCGTCCACCGGCTGCATTTGGCTCTCCTGATTTGAAACCTGTCCTTCGGAGGCGAGATGTCGGCCAGCGGCGTCCGACCCGTCGAGGTCGTGCGTCTGAATGCCATCTCGGATTGAATAAGCTCTTCGTAAATGTCTTCGGGGTTCTGTACCAATATCATGCACGACCATTACCTCCGCTTGCGTAATGGTTAGCTAATATGAATTGGAAAGTTAAGTCGTTTATTAGTATTCAGTTAATATGTAAATTTCTAAAGAAATAATATACGCACAGACTTAAGGACTCGCGTCTGACGCACCTCTACTTAAAAAGTGATATTATGAAGTAATTTCAATATGATGTTCTCGCGCTGGCTTCCGGCGTCATTGAGTAAAGTGCGAGGTGTTCGTATCAGCTACGATGCATCCAAGAGCCATCGCACTGGCTCGCGCCCGTACCGTTCGAATTAGGGATCGTCCTAGTTTCGAACAACATACGACCTTAACGCTAGTCCTCAGTCATCAAGCTTTCGTATGCGCTCGCTCGCATCAGAGGCCGATGCAACCTAGGAACGTCATAACGGGAAGCGTGGGGAAGGGCGTACGTTACACGTTGAGCAAGGCTTGCAGCCCTGCAAGTTGGTAGCGCCAGAAGGCTGTGACTGCTTGCTGGATGGATTGAGGATCTTGATGGGCGTCGAGTATGTCGGCGATCATGTCGACGGTCCGCGCGAACACTTTATGGAGCACGAACCTGGACGCTGGCGATAAAGCGCTGCCACCTGCCCTGCGCTCCACATAGGAGGAGGCGAGGCGTTCCATCTCATTGATCATGAGCCCTCGCACATGCTCGAACCGAGTGCCTTGGCTGCCGCGCAGCAAAATTAAAACCGCGACACGGTGATCGATCCAGAAGGACAACAGCGCCCCTGCGGCGCCTGATCCGGCTGCCGTCGCACCCTCCCAATCCTTGATTTTCGGAAATTCCTTCAGGCGAGCGCGCAATTTTCGCAGCAATTCCGCGGCAACCGGTGGCGTGACGACGGTGTTGAAGAGTGCTTCCTTGTCACGGAAATACTTGTAGATATTCCCGGTGCTGATGTCGGCACGCTCGGCAACATCGGCAAGTCTCGCGGCGGCAAAGCCCTTTTCGGCAAAAACGGCGCCGGCTGCGGCGACGATGCGGTCGCGTACGTCGTCCTTCAGTTTCTGCGGCATGCGGTTACTCGTGGAAGAGAGATCAGATCTGAAGACCAGTGGGAAGCCTCTTCGAGCTGGAACGCAAGAGAAAACAGCATGTCGTCGCGTCCCCTCGCCGCCGTGAAGTGGCAGCCGATCGGCAGACCGTCTGCAGTTCGATGCAGCGGAACCGACATGGCCGGCCAGCCGGCAAGCGACGCGACCACCGTATAGCCGGCGAGTCTTGCGATAAAATCGTCGGCTTCGGCGGGTGGTTGGTTCGGACCGTGAATGTCGAGCGGAAACGCTTGCATGGATACGGTGGGCGATAGCAGCACATCGATATCAGCAAGGGCGTCATCCGCTGCGCGCTCGGCAATAGGAAATGCTTTAGCCAACGTCGCAAGCGTTTCCGGAGACACGCCTTCGGCCCTTCGAACCAGATCCAGCGTATAGGGCTCGAACAGGTTCGGGTCGAAGCGATCCCCCAGCATCTGCCGCACCTGGCTCAATAATTGACCGATGCTGAAACCGGTGAGCGTGAAGAAGGCCTCGCGCGTTGCTTTGGTGTCGATCACGGGACCGGCAACATCAATAACGTCATGGCCAAGCAGGCGGCAGAGGTTAATGCCAGTTTCGAGTGCGGCCGCCGCATCGAGCGAAGCCGGTGAACCGAAGCAATCAGAGCGATAGGCGCCGATCCTCAACCGTTTTTGCGAGGAGGCTCTAAGTACTTCCAGAGAGGGCAAAAGATGCGCGCGGTCCCGCCGCTCGGTCGCGACCAACCAGTGATAGCTGTCGCGAACGGAGCGGCTGACACAATGCTCGGCGATGAGCCCCGCCGTCGGCATCTCGGCTGGCATGCCGTTCGATACCGTGCGGCCGCGCGTAGGCTTGAAGCCGAAAAGTCCAGTAAAGGAGGCCGGTCCTCTGATCGAGCCGCCGCCGTCGGATGCATGGGCAATGGGCACAAGCCCGGCTGCGACTGCCGCCGCTGCTCCTCCGGATGATCCGCCGGACGATCGCGACGTATCCCAGGGGTTGCGCGTTGCCCCGTTCGCGAACGTTTTCGTAGTGCCAAGCAACCCGAACTCCGATGTCGCGCTTTTGCCGAGGACGATCAAGCCGGCCGCGTCGAGAGCCTCTGTGTAATCGGAGCCCGCCACCGCTCGCTGGCCGGCAAACATCCTTGTCCCGAATGCCACGGCATGGCCTGGATAGGACATTAGGTCCTTGAGCAGCGTGGGTACACCGGCGAAGAGACCTTCGGGAGCGATGGTTGCGGCGCGTTCGCGCGCAAGATTGAAATCCGTGGACGCGATTGCATTGATTTCAGGGTTTATGCGCTCGATACGTTTGATAGCGGCGTCCACGAGTTCCAGCGGGGTCACCTCCTTGCGGCGAACCAGTTCGGCCTGGACGGTCGCATCCCGTAGCGTGAATTCATCGGGTTCGTAAACCTCGGTATGGTCTGTGCTCTCACGCATCGCTTTTGCTCCATGATGATGAATAGAGAATTCATTATTCCTTATTCGATGTCAAGGCTGCTGCGATTGTGAGACTGGATCATCAGTTGACTACAGTTACATAACGAGTTATATAATAGCTTATATAAATGATGGAGGCTTGCTTGGTTGAAGATGTTGTGAGGTCGCTGGGTTTCCTCTGCCTTGGCAGCAGATTCCGTCGGATCGGCGAACGCCTACAGGCTGATACGCAGCAGATCATGGAAGAACAGGGCGTCTCGTTGCAATCTGCCCAGTATCCCTTCCTCGCCGCCATTGACCGTGCCGGCCCGTTGACGATCGGTGAACTTGCCCAGGCCGTCGGCATTACACAACCGGGCGCGACGCGCACCGTCTCACAGCTTCTGGAATTGGGTTATGTCGACATGCAGGCCTCGGCCGAGGACCAGCGTCGTCGCCTGGTCTCGCTGACATTGAGAGGGCAGGAACTCATTGACTATTCGAAGCAATCAGTATGGCCTCGCGTCGAGCAGGCGGTGCACGAACTTTGCGGCGACCTTTCCGGGCCGATATTGCAACAACTGGGCGCGATCGAGGACGGACTTGCGGAAGCTCCGTTGAAACGGCGCGGCAATCTCGGCAGGGAGCAGAAATGATGGGCCATATTCTCGACAGACCGATCTGGAGTGCCCTCGAAACCGCGCATGCTTCGCTGGCTGAGGGCAATGCGCGTGCGCGGCGCTACCCGCCTTCCATCGTGCCATTCGCAGCAGCAGCCGACAATTCGAACGAGAGCCTCGGTGCTCTGGAAAAGCTGCCGACAGGCGACGAAGTGATGGCGATCGTCGAAGCCGAACCGATTATCGTTCCGCAGGGATTGACTGTTCTTTCCAATGCCCGGCTCGTGCAGATGATGGCGGAGCGGCCTTCCGAGCGGGTCTCGGATAGCAGGATCGAGCTGCTGACCGAGGCCGACGCCGCAGCTATGCTTGATCTTGCCACGCTCACGAAGCCTGGCCCCTTCACGCTGCGCGCCCAAAGCCTCGGCTCGTTCTGGGGCGTGAAGATCGATGGGATTCTCGTCGCCATGGCCGGTCAACGCATGCGCCAGACCGGATTTGCCGAGCTCAGTGGCCTCTGTACCCATCCGGATTTTCAGGGACGGGGTCTTGGCACCTTGCTCTTCCGCTTTGTCGCGGGCGAGATCGCAGCGCGGGATGAAACCGCCTATCTGCACGCCTACGTCACGAACGCTCCGGCCGTCGCACTTTACGAAGCGATGGGGTTTCGCATCCGCTCGGAGATGAACTTCTGCGTCGTCAAGCGGCAGCCGGCCTGATCTGCAAGCCGGCTGGCGTGAGGCAAGATTACTGCTGTTGCAGGGCAAGCCGCAGGCCGAGGGCCATGTAGATCGTGCCGATGACCTTTCCTTGCCAACGGCCAATGGTGCGGTTGCGGCGCAGCCAGCCGCCGATCGATCCGGCGCCGATTGCCAGAAGCGAGGTGACGCCGATGCTTAAAGTCACGAAGATGGCGCCGAGCAGCGCGAATTGCACGATGACCGAGCCGCTTTCCGGATGGATGAACTGTGGCAGGAAGGCCAGGAAGAAAAGTGCCGTCTTTGGATTGAGTATCTCCGTGAAAAAACCTTGCCGGAATGCACGCATGGGCGTGATCGCCTGCGCGGACGGCATGTCGATGCTGCCGCTCTTTTCGATGAAGGCCTTGAAGCCGAGATAGATCAGATAGATGACGCCGGCATATTTGACGATTTCGAAAGCCAGCGCGGATGTGGCGAGCAGCGCCGACAGTCCGAAGGTCGCCATCGTCGTATGGAGGAGATCGCCGGCGGCGATGCCGGCGCCTGTCGCAAGCCCGACGCGCTTGCCGCCGCTGACGGCCCTGGCAAGCGTGAGCAATGTGGCAGGCCCGGGAATGACCATCAGACCGATCACCACCAATATATAAGTCGTCAATACACCAGTGCTTATCATCGATCTCTCTGAAGCTGGGGGCTTTGGCACGGTTCCGGCAATGCCGGAACTCTTGCGTGCGTCATTGATCAGCTGGCTCGCAGATTAATCGATTTGGAGATCGTTGCAACATGGATGTGAGGATGCCTCCGGTTGGGCCGCCCATGAGTGCCGTTCATGTCCTTAGGCCGGATCATTGTTCAGGCAGGCCTATGCGATAGACTTGGCGTCCCTGTCGAAAAGATGCAGTTGCTCCCGATCAACGGCAAGGCTCACCGGCTGGCCGACGCTGAGATGGACATTGCCGGGCAGGCGGACTGTCGTCAGCTGACCACCATCGTGGACGACATAGGCGTAGGTGTCCGACCCAAGTCGTTCGACGACATCGATCCTGCCTTCGAGATGGCCGAGCCCCGGTTCCTGGACGGCGATATGTTCCGGGCGAGCGCCGAGCTTTGCCGCGCTCAAAGGCGTCGAAGGCAGCGCAAGCACGCCGCCGCCGGCGATTTTCAGTCCCCCGGAGGTCTGCTCGACATCGTAGACATTCATCTTCGGCGAGCCGAGGAACTGGGCGACGAAGAGATTGGCGGGCTTTTCGTAGAGCTCGATCGGCGAGCCGATTTGCTGGATCTCTCCGTCCTTGAGGACGACGATCTTGTCGGCGAGCGTCATCGCCTCGACCTGGTCATGGGTGACATAGATCATCGTTGCGCCGAGGCGTTGGTGCAGCCTGGCGATCTCGATGCGCATCTCCGCACGCAGGGCGGCATCGAGGTTGGACAGCGGCTCGTCGAAGAGAAACGCCACGGGATCGCGGACGATGGCGCGGCCGATCGCAACGCGCTGGCGCTGACCGCCGGACAGTTCCTTCGGCTTGCGGTCGAGATAGTTTTCGAGCCGTAGGGATGCGGCGGCAGCCTGAACACGACGATTGATTTCGGCCCGGGGCGTGCGGGCAACTTCGAGGCCGAACGCCATGTTGCCGCGCACGGTCTTGTGCGGGTAGAGCGCGTAGGACTGGAAGACCATCGACAAGGCCCGATCCGCCGGCCCGAGATCGGTGACATCCTCGCCGCCGATCAGGATTTGGCCGGAGGTGACCTCCTCCAGACCGGCGACGAGGCGCAGCAGCGTTGATTTCCCGCTGCCGGAGGGGCCGACGAAGACGACGAATTCGCCATCCTCGATCCGCAGGTCGAGGCCGCGGATGATGTCCAGTGCGCCGAACGATTTCCGAATGCTTTTCAGTTCTATAACGGCCATGTCTGTTTCTCCGCAGCCCTATGCCTTGACGCCGCCGGCGCCGAGGCCGCCTTGCCAGAAACGCTGCATGACGATGAAGGCGATGATGACGGGAACGATGCTGATCAGCGCGCCGGCCAGCACCAGGGTAAAGAGCGCGGCCCCTCCGCCGGAGCCGACGGTCGCCGTCGCATACCATTGCGCAAGGCCGACGGTGACGGGGAAATATTCGGCTGAGCTCAGGACGACGAGGGGCAGGAAGTAATTGTTCCAGGTCGCCACGAAGGAGAGGATGAGCACGGTCGCAAAGCCCGGCATCAACAGGCGCAGCGCCAGAGAGAAGAAGATGTGCAGCTCGCCGGCGCCATCGACCCGGCCTGCATCGATCAGCTCATTCGGTATGGCATCGTCGGCATAGACGCGCATCAGGAAGACGCCGGGCGGATAGACGAGAGACGGCAGGATCACGGCCCAAGGCGTATTGACGATACCAACCTTCGACATCAGCAGGAACAGCGGCACGACGAGCGCCGTTTGCGGGATCATGACGGCCCCGAGAATGATCGCAAAGATCAGCCTCTTGCCGAAGAACTGGTACTTTGCAAGCGCATATCCGGCCATGGTGGAAAAAAGGGCGGCGCCGATGCCGGCGGTTGTCGCATAGATGATGGTGTTGAACAGCCAGCGGGCAAAGATACCGCCCTGGAAGCTGAAGACCTGGCCGATGTTCTCGACAAGCTTGAAGTCGCTCGCAAACCAGAGGCCGAAGCTCGTGAACAGATCATTGTTCGATTTCGATGCCGAGACGAGGACATAGAAGAGCGGCAATGCGGTATAAAGCCATATCACCAGCAGGATTGCCGTCAACATCCAGCGATTGCGCCGGAAGGAGGGTGAGCGCTTCGACTTGCCGACGATGGTCATGCGCGGCCACCGCGATTGACGATCAGCATGAAGGCATAGGAAATCACGGCTGTGACTGCACCGAGCAAGAAGGATATGGCAGCAGAATAATTATATTGCTGGTTGGCGAAAGCAAGTGTGTAGGCATAATAGTTCGGCGTGTAGGAGTTGGTGATACTGAGTGGAGCAAG
Source organism: Rhizobium sp. WW_1 (assembly GCF_003610155.1). NCBI lineage: Bacteria > Pseudomonadati > Pseudomonadota > Alphaproteobacteria > Hyphomicrobiales > Rhizobiaceae > Rhizobium > Rhizobium sp. WW_1. Next base: position 452,830 of record NZ_RAIN01000004.1, on the reverse strand, counting down.
ATTACGCAGGAGATAAGGCTCGGAGAAGAGCTGCAACGAGCCGATGATCGAGAAGATGATGGTGACGACAATCATCGGAGCAATCAGTGGAAGTTTCACGCGCACGGCATAGATGAAACTGCTGGCTCCATCCATCGAGGCTGCCTCTTCCAGATCCGTCGGGATGGCCTGAAGCGCGGCGTAATAGATGATCATCTGATAGCCGGTATATTCCCAGTTGGCGATATTGGCGATCGACGGGAGGATGGTATTCGCCCCGAGGAAATTGGGTGCTGGAAGACCAAGCGCGTTGGCGAGCTGCGTAAAAGGACCGAAGGCTGGACCATAGAGATAGCCCCAGATCAGGGTGGCGATAACAGCGGGCACGGCATAGGGCAGAAATAGGCTCACCCGGAAGAAGCTCTTGGCATAAACGGTGCCGCTGTCGAGGATTAGGGCGATCAGCAATGCGATCGCGACCATGCCGGGGATCTGGATCACCGCGAATTTCAAGAGCACCAAGACGCCCTGCCAGAATTTCGGATCGCCGAGCGCACGTACAAAATTGTCGGCACCGACAAATTTGGTGCCTGCAACCACTGTCGTCTTGTAGACCGCCAGGTTAAGCGCATAGAGCATCGGTGCAATCAGAAAGGCGATGAAGAGCAGTGCAAAGGGAGTGAGGAAGAGAAGAGGTGCCAGTCTCTTGCCCACGCGGCGGCGACGTTTGCGCTGATTAGGACCGGCCATCTACATTGTCTCCGCCTGCAAAAATATGCCCGCGCCGAAGCGCGGGTCATGCGAAAAGCATGCGGGCGGCCTGCAACCCGCATGCCGATGATCACCCCTTGGAAACGGTATAGCCCTGATCGGCGCAGTAGGCGCTGACGCCTTCCTGCAGTCGATCGAAAGCATCACCGAGAGAGCCTTTGCCGCCGATGGAGGCGGAAAGCTCCTGCTGCACCTGGCCGGCAAGATAATCCTGAAACGGCGCATACTGGAATGAGGAGTCGACGTGCTTGGCGGCTTCAACAAACACCGAGTTGACCGCCTGGCCGCCGTAGAGATCGTATTTGTGATTGATGAGCTCGGGGTCGGCGACGAGTTCCTTCAGCACGGGGAAGAGGAACTGCTTGGTGTTCCACAGACGCGCCGCCTGGGGATCTGCACCCAGGAACATTGCAAGCTGCGTTGCTTCCTTCGGATGTTTCGAGGTCTTGAACACCGCGAATGTGGAGCCGCCGAGATTGGCGGAGACGTATTTTCCTTCGTCCCATTGCGGCAGCGGAGCCGCGCGCCAGTGACCATTGCTCTTCTTGGCGAATTGCGGAATGAACACCGCGCCCCAGGCACCGGTCATCCACGAGGCATAGGTGCCCTCGTCGAGACCGGTGAACCAGTCGGTGGTCCAGACGGGCGTCTTGACGCCAACGGCCTTGGCGTCGATGAGATCCTGCCAATAGGCGGCCCATTTCTTTGCAATGGCATCGTTAAGGTTGAGCTTGAGATCGGTGCCGTTGAGCTCGAACGGCTTCCAGCCGGCCTGCGCCAGAAGTGCGATCACCCAGCCACCATCGGCCGTGCCGCCGAAATTGGTAAGGTATGTATCCGGCGATGCCTTGCTGAGAGCCTTCGAGCTTTCGGCAAAGGCTGCCCAGGTTTTCGGCACCTCGATCTTGTGCGCGTCCAGCACGTCGGCGCGGTAGAGAATGCCCATCGGGCCTGAATCCCAGGGGATACCATAAACGGCATTGCCATCGGAGGCAGATGCCCAGGTCCAGTCGATGAACTTGTCCTTGACGTCGTTGGCGCCGTATTGGCCCATGTCGAGCAGCGCTTCCAGCTGTCGGAAGCCGGGAATATTGGTGAACTCGACCTGGCCGACATCGGGCAAGCCTGTACCCGCCTGAATGGCATTGCGCAACTTTACATATTCATCCGGCCCCTGGCCGGCGTTCTCGAGCTTGACGCTGATATGCGGAAAGGCCTTGGTGAAAAGGTCGATCTCGGCCTGCGTGTTCGGCGTCCAGGCCCACATCGTCAGCTCGACTTTTTCCTGTGCCATAGCTGGCGCGCCAATGCCCGAAAATGCTGCGGCGGCAGCGCCTGCGCCGGCGGCTTGCAGCAATTGGCGTCGGTTCAACGCGATCTGGCCAAGGTCTCTCTTTATGTCGTTGGTCATTACATGTCCTCCCACATCCGGCGAAAGCGCTCTCCCAAAGGCCGATCCTTTCGCGACAATCGGCAATTCATCACGCGCAATTTGCATTGTCAATTGCGCAATTTGCGAGATTGTGCAAAATCTATTGCGATTTTCGTGTACTTGATCATGACTGAGGCGTTGATATTGGCGCCGAGGGATGGATTTCTCGCGGGAATCCCATGATTATCTGGAAAATCTGAAGGGTAGGGAATTTGACTCGTTCACCGAAATCCAACGCAAATCAGCTTGAAATTGCCAAGGCAGCGGGCGTTTCGGTCAGCACCGTCTCGCGCGCGTTGTCTGATGCGCGGGGGATCAGTGATGAGCGGCGCATGCAAATTCGCAAGATTGCGGAGGATGCCGGCTATTACGGTCGCGCCCGGAGCGCTGCCGAGCCGACCAAGCATTTGCGGGCCTATGTGACAGGAAGTCTTGCCACCGGCGGTCTGGCTCCGTTCTACGAAGCGGTCATCGGAGGCTTGCGCGACAATGCCCGCGACAGCGGCTTCAGCCTGTCGATCCGCATGGTGGACGAGACGTCGCTTGGGCCGGAGCGCATGGCGCGCGATCAGGAGCAGGAAGAGGCAAATGCGACGATCTTCATCGGCATTGATCTGACCGATGGTCTGGCCAGCTATTTCCTAGGCGGTAGCCAGCGCGCTATTCTCGTCAATGGCTATGATCCGGATATGCGGTTTGACTGCGTGGCGCCCAACAATTTCTATGGAGCGCGCATGGCCGGACGTGCCCTCCTTCGGGCCGGTCACAGAAAACTGCTTTATATTCATGACCATACGCGATGGACGACCACACAGCGCCGCCGTGGTTTCTATGCTGCACTGGAAGACTATCCCGATGCATCTGCTGCAGCGATCGGCGTTGCCAACGGGGTCGATACGGCCTTGCTCGCCGAAGTGGAGCGCCGTGCGAAGGGCGAGGCGGATTGGACGAGTGTGTTCTGCGCCAATGACATGGCCGCATTCCGGCTGATGAATGCCTTGGAAGCTGCGGGTCTCAGTGTACCCGGCGAGATTTCGGTGATCGGCTTTGACGATCTGCCTTATGCTGCGATGATGCATCCGCGATTGACGACAATGCGGGTCAACTGTTTCGAGATGGCCCATCAGGCCATTCTACTTGCGCAGCGCCGCATTTCCGAACCCGACGCGATGCCCCTCCAGCTTGAATGCGCCGTTACCCTGCAGTCCGGTGCGACGGTCGCGCAAATTGCGTAAATCGACGGAATGTGCGCGAATCTATTGCGTCGTTTGCGTTTCTATGCGATCTCTCGCGCCAGTGGCGTGAATGCCATCAAGCATTTGCGGACAGTGCGCCGCCGGGAGTTCGTCGTTGTCGCCGCCATCAGTCATCCCGCCGCCAAGGCTCAGCTTTGCTTTCGGCCCGCTCGGCATGGACAAGCTATTTTCCGCATCCGACCAGGAGCGGTTGGAAAAGCACTGCAACATCGTTTCCCGGGCGCCGTTGCTGGAATTTGAAAGCGGTGCTGCGCGTGCCCAGCTTGCGGATACAGATATATTGATCACCGGCTGGGGCTGCCCGCCCATCGATGCCTCGGTATTGAAAAGGGCGTCATCCCTGACGTTCATCGCGCATGCCGCGGGATCGGTCAAGCATCTCATCGGCCCGGCAGTCTTCGAATGCGGGATCACGGTGACGAACGCGGCCGCCGCTAACGCCGTTCCGGTCGCGGAGTTTGCACTTGCCGCCATCCTGTTCGCAAACAAGGACGTCCTCCGCTTCCGGCAGCTTTATGCGCAGCAACGGCGTTCCTTGGAACTGCATCAGTCCTTCGATGGTGATAGTGGCGGCTGGTATAAGAAGGTCGGGATCGTCGGCGCCTCGCGCATTGGCCGCCGCGTCCTTGAACTGCTGCGCCCGCACGCTATGGACATTCTGCTTTTTGACCCGTTGGTCGGTGCCGGAGAAGCAGAACAACTCGGCGTGGAGCTGGTTTCGCTGCCGGAACTGATGAGCGAATGCCAGACGATATCGCTGCATGCACCGCTGCTGCCTTCAACACGACACATGATCGATGCCGGCATGCTTGCGCATATGCGCGACGGCGCAACGCTGATCAATACTGCCCGAGGTGGTCTGGTAGATCAGACCGCATTGGAGGCCGAGCTGGTGACCGGCCGGCTCTTTGCTTTCCTCGACGTGACCGAGCCTGAGGCTTTGCCGGAGAATTCACCGCTCTATGACCTTCCGAATGTCGTGCTGACGCCGCATATTGCCGGCGCGATCGGCAATGAGCGACAGCGTCTCGGCCGGCTTGTTGTCGACGAGATCGAACGCTTCGTCGCCGGTAAGCCGCTGCAACACAGCCTGACCTTGGAGAGCCTGCAGCATCAGGCTTGAGCCGCCGGATTGTCATCGAGACCCTGAAATTTTGAGAGTGAGGACAGCAACATGACGGCATTCCCCTTCATCGCACCGCGTTTGGACGATCCGCGACTTTTGCAGCAGCGCCGTTACGGCATGGTCATCGCCGGCAAATCAGTTCCAGCTCTTTCAGGAGAAACGATTGCACGCGAAAGCCCGGCCCATCCCGGTCATGTCGTCAGTATCATCCCTAAGGGAAGTCGCGCGGATGCCGAAGCGGCAATTGCTGCTGCCCGCCGTGCTTTCGACGACGGTCCCTGGCCGAAAATGACCGGCGGGGAGCGTGCCCGCATCATGAACCGCATCGCCGACCTGATCGAGGCGAATGTCGAGGAACTAGCGACGATCGAGGCGCTCGAAGTCGGCAAGGCCATCAATCAAGCGCGGGGAGAGATGAGCTTTTCCGTGAGCCTCTGGCGCTATGCGGCGGGGCATGCGCAGGGGCTGGAAGGTGAGGCGCACAATGATCTCGGCGGGAACACGATCGGCCTCATCCTGCGCGAGCCTGTCGGCGTCGTCGGCCTGATCACCCCCTGGAACTTTCCGTTGCTGATCGGCTCGGAGCGCATTCCGTGGGCGATCGGCGCCGGTTGCACCGTCGTCATCAAGCCGAGTGAATTCACCTCGGGATCGACGATCCGCATGGCGAAGCTAGCGCTCGAGGCCGGTTTGCCCGAAGGCGTTTTGAACGTGGTGACCGGATATGGTGCCGATGTCGGCCAGATCCTGGCGGAACATCCCGGTGTCGACGTCATCAATTTCACCGGCTCGCAGCGCGTCGGACGCGTGATCGGCGCGCTTGCCGGCCAGAACATCAAGAGGGTAGGGCTGGAACTCGGCGGCAAGGGGCCGCAGGTGGTTTTCGCCGATGCCGATCTCGATGCCGCTTCGGCAAAAATATCGGGCGGGGTCTTCCACTGCTCGGGTCAGGTCTGCATCTCCGGCAGCCGGCTGATCGTGCATGAGAGCATCGCCGATGCGCTTCTGGAAAAGGTTCGGAAGGTTGCGGCAAAGATCGTCACCGGCGATCCTTTGGATGATCGTGTCGATGTCGGCGCGCTGATCCATCCGCCGCATCTCGACAAGGTCGCTGGCTATGTGGCGCAGGGAAGGGCAGATGGCGCGAAGCTGTTGATGGGCGGCGACAGGCTCGGCGAAGCCGGGGCATTCTACGCGCCGACGATCTTCACCGATGTCAGTCAGAAAATGACCATTGCGCAGGACGAAATCTTCGGCCCGGTCCTGACGACCTTCCGTTTCAAGACGGCGGAGGAGGCGGTCCGCATGGCGAATGACACTCCCTACGGGCTGTCCGCCTGCGTCTGGTCGACGAATCTTTCGACGGCCTTCCAGGCCATTCGCCGCATCAAGGCGGGCCGCACCTGGATCAATGGCATGGGCGATGGCGCGCCGCAGCTGGCGATCGGCGGCTACAAGCAGAGCGGCGTCGGACGGGAGCTCGGACGGCACGGATTCGATGAATATTCCGAGCTGAAAAGCGTTCATGTCACGCTTGGGGATTTCCCCGGTCCGGCATGATCCTTGGCATGGCGGGTGGCCGCTTGTTCCGGCTCTAGTTTGTCATTCCGAAGCGGGCGGCGAAGAGCGATTTCAGGCGTGTGAGATCCTCCGGCGAGATTTGCGCATCGGTCAGCGATACCCAGCAGTCTATATAGTGCTGGGGCGCGTAGATGTGTCCGTAGCCGATCGGAGACGTCGTTGCGATCATCATGTCGAAGAGCAACTGGAGCATGGTCACGACCGGTATCCAGGTGAGTTCCGGCGAGACATCAGGCCCGCGAGGCGCTTTCATCCAATCCGGCTCGCGAAAGGCGGAAGCGGCATCGAAGAATACCACGGGATCGCTCGCATATTGCAGATAGATGACCCGGAGCGGCCCCCAGGGAGCGGCGAACTGGTCCGGCGCATGCTCCTGGTTTGCAAAGCGGATCACGGAACCGTCGCGGAATCTCGGCAGCCATTCCGGCGTGCCGGGGCTGCGCGCCGCAGTTGCCGCCTTCCATCTGACGCTGCGGAACGGAGGACCGCTCCAGAGTGCGCCATTCACGGGATCGCCGATGACGTTGTAGATATCGAGCGACAGCTGCGAGTTCATCGCGCCGAGGCTCAGGCCGTGCAGGTAGAGTTTTGGCCGCTTGTCTCGCGGCAGTTTCGACCAATAGCCGTAAACGGTGTCGAACAGGTCGGTTGCCGTTTCCTCGCCCTGCTGCGGCTCGAAGAGCAGCGACATCCAGCTTGTCAGATAGGAATATTGGACGGCGACGCTGGCGACATCACCATGCTGCACATATTCGAGCGTGTCGACCGCGGCCGGGTCGATCCAACCCGTTCCGGTCGGCACAATCACGACCAGCATGGAGCGATCGAAGGCGCCCTGCCGGATCATCTCCTTCAGGGCGAGGGCAGCGCGCTCCTTGCTGGTTTCAGCGTTGTTCAAACCGACATAGATACGAAGCGGCTGCTTTGCCGGCCCGTTCCAGAAGCTTGAGATATTGCCGGCGCCGGGGCCTGAGGCCACGAAATACCGGCCCTGTCGTCCCAGCCCTTGCCAGGCGACCAGCGAGGCAGAGCTGCCGGTCTTCATGTCGGCTTGCGGCATCGGCTGGTCGTCTTCGATCAGCGCGTCGGCCTGCTTGAAGGATGCATCCGCGGTGTCCAGCGCGAAACGAAGCAATATGCCCTGGCCGATCGACCAGAACAATGCGACGGCGATGAGGGCGCCGATCACCTTTGAAAGCCGGCGCGGGACCACGCGTGCAAGCCATTGCGAAAACAGCAGGCTGGCGACGCGGAAAAGACGTCCGACGATGAGCGCGATCAAAAAGGTCACTGCGGCCACGGCGGCAAGCCAATAGGGATCGGCGCTGGCGATCGGCGGCATCTTCCACAGAATGCGAATCGAATTCTGCCAGAAGGTCGCATGCCAGAGGGCTGCCAGGCAGAGAAGCAGGCAGGCGATGCCGATCGACCAACGGGCTAGTTTCAGCGACCGCTTGGGAACCGGCAGCTGCAGATAGATCCAGAGCCAGGTCAGTGCCGTGCCTATCATGTAGCCGACACCGGCGCTGATGCCGGAGAGTAGGCCCTGCACGAGATAGGAGCGTGGCATGAGGCTGGGGGTGAGCGAAGCTGCAAAGAAGATCAGGCCCAAGACCATGCCGAGAAGAGAGAGGGAGCGGAACAACTCCTTATCCAGACGCATGGTGATCCCTTGTTTTAACTTTGGCGCGGGCCAGAACTGCCCTTAGGGCGTGTCCCGGTTTGGCGCGATGCTACGCAATGGCGTGCGGAATGCCAAGAAATCTCCGCACACATATTCGGCGGGTCGTATCCCAGCGGTCGACCATCCGTGTTTCTCCCAGCTTGCTATCTGGTCTATAGTTCAAGGCTGATTTGTTCGTAGGAATGGAGTTTGAAATTGAGCACTGCGTTCATGAAGGAAGAAAGTGCTGAAACGGCGGCGGAAACCGTGCTGCCGGATCGGCCGATTTCTCCGCATCCGAACCGCGTGACCGAGCCGGGATTGAAAGCTCTGGAACTGCAGCTTCAGGACGCGCGCAAGGCCTATGAAGCAGCAAGCGCAATCGAGGATATCAACGAGCGCCGCCGGCAGACGTCGATACCGCTGCGCGATGCGCGCTATTTCGCGGAAAGGGTTCGCACTGCCGAAGTGGTACCGGCGCCCGTTTCATCGGACGTCGTCGCTTTCGGAAGCATGGTGACCTACTGTCGTGAAGATGGGCGCGTGCAGAAATACCGCATTGTCGGAGAGGATGAGGCCGATCCGAAGACGGGCTCGATTTCCTATGTATCACCCGTTGCCAGGCTTCTCATGGGCAAGGCAGTCGGCGATGTCGTGACCCTCGGTAAGGAAGAGCTGGAAATCACTGAGATCGAATAACCGGCTTCCCGCCTGATCCGCCCGCTTTTGCGATCGCTTCGCGCAGCCAGATATGGGCCGGCTGAGAATCCAGTCGTCGATGCCATCGCATGCAGGTCGTTATCCGCGGCGAGGCGAAGGGTAGCTCGCTGATCGTCAGGCCGGAGCCGTTGCAGATAGCTTCGGCAATAGGCCTTCTCATGGGTATGTACATATCGTGCTCCTGCAGGACGGCGGTGCATCCAAGCAGCGGCACAGAGTGCTTGACGTCGCGATGGGCTTGTCGTTCGGCAAGCCAGCGGTCAAGAAAGCCGGTGTCGTCGCCAGCTGAGGAGAGATTGAGATGCGGTCTTCCGATCAGTTCCTCCAAGGTCATCGGGCTTTGCGTCGCGCGGATTTGTGCCCGATGCACAATGACGAAATCGTCGCTGCTCAGCTGTTGCGACGCGAAGCGTTCGCGATCCTCGCCGGGACGGCCGATGAAGAGGTCGAGCTCGGACGCATCGAGCATCGGGTCTATATCGATGGTGCCGCTCGGCCGCAGATTGAGTGAGATGCCGGGCGCCGCGGCGCCGACCATGGAAACGATCCTCGATGTCAGCGCGATTGCCGAACTGTTGTCGAGCGCAAGCCTGAACTGCTGGCGCGCGGTCGAAGCCTCGAACGACCCGGATTGCAGGCCAAGTTCAAGATAGCTGAGCGCCTGCCTAATGGGTTCGGCAAGCTGCTCGGCCCGCGATGTCGGCAGCATGCCCTGAGCCGAGCGCACGAAAAGATCGTCACCGAGCGCATGGCGCAGGCGTGCCAGAGCGTGGCTGGCCGCAGGCTGGCTCATTCCGAGGCGTTGCGCCGCACGCAGGATGTTGCGCTCCCGAAAGACGGCATCGAACACGCGCAACAGGTTGAGATCGATACTGTTTATGTTGGGGGATTGCATGCTCGTCGACCATTCCTAGTGCTTCGCTTTAGGAAAATGCACATTTACGAGAAAAAGTGGAGATAGAAATTCATATTATGCATATCGATATGACGAGGTTTCAGTTCCCCGTCTGCAAGGATTGATGCAAGAGATCCTCGATCCGACGGGGTCCCGGCGGCTGCTCCAACCGCACGGCCACTTTGATATTTTCGAATAATCGCCAAGGAGTTCTTGATGACGATTGCCGGCTCGCTGTTAAGGGCTCTGCGTATTCTCGCTTTCCTCTCGATCGGCCTGGTTCTGCCTGCGATCGCGCATGGAGCAGATGTGACCGATGTCCTTGGCCGTAAGGTCCACGTGCCCGACCATGTCTCGCGCATCGTGCTGGGCGAAAGCCGGCTCAGCTATGCTCTGGCGCTGCTCGACCGCGACAATCCGTTTCAGCGCGTCGTCGGTTGGCAGAATGATCTGCGCAAGCTCGATCCGCATACGTTCGAAACCTACAAGAAGAAGTTTCCGGCCGTTGCCGATATCGCCGTAATCGGTGAGACCTCCGAAGTGAGCGTGAGCGTCGAGACCATTCTTTCGTTGAAGCCGGATCTGGTGATCTTCAGCGTCGCCGGCGAGGGACCGAAAGCGCATAGCCCGATCGCGGAAACCTTGGCACAGGCAGGCATCGCCGTGCTCTATGTCGATTTTCGTGTTTCTCCCATCGAGAACACGCCGAAGAGCATCACTGTCATCGGTGAAGCTATCGGCCGCCAAGCGGAGGCAAAGGAGTTCACCGATTTCTATGCCCGACATCTTGGCTTGATCACATCGCGCGTCGCCGCCTTGAAGGACGAGCAGAAGCCGAGCGTCTTTCTCGAACTTCTCGCGGGCGTTTGGCAGGCGCCCGGCCACACGACGGGTAATGGCGGCCTCGGACAGTTCGTCGCTACGGTCGGGGGTCGTAATATCGCGGCCAGCGTCGTGCCCGGCGCTATCGGCGACGTCGCGGTCGAATATGTTCTCCACGCTGATCCCGATATCTACATTGCCACTGGCAATCGCTCTCCCGGCCTGTTGCTGGGGGCAGGAGTTGACGAAGAGGCTGCGCAAAAGAGCCTCGGCGCCGTTCTTGCCCGTCCGGAATTCAAGGAATTGCGAGCGATCCGCGATCGCAAGGCCTACGGCCTTTGGCATGACTTCTATAATTCGCCCTACAATATCCTTGCCATCGAAGCTCTGGCAAAATGGATTCATCCGGAGCTGTTTCAGGACATAGATCCGGCCAAGACAGAGCAGGAGATGGCCAAATCGCTGCTCGCGATCGACACCGCCGGCACCTATTGGGTCGAGTCCGGCGTCGCGAATTGACGGGAAACGGTGGATGGACGCTCCTGTGACCTCGGGGCACAAGCACGATGCCGGTACGATCTCGGGTTTTGCGAACACGCAGATCGCCTATCGCGGCCTCGTGCTGCGGCGTCTCGTCATCATAGCTCTGCTGTTTGTGCTTCTTCTGGTATCGTTCGGCTATGACGTTGTCACGGGCTCATCTGGCATGAGTGCGGCGGATCTCCTTAACGGGATTTTCCATGCGGGGGATCTGTCACCCACCGATCGCGTCATCATCTGGAACGTTCGCCTGCCTTTTGCGCTCATGGCCGTACTTGTTGGCGCTTCGCTCTCGCTCGCCGGAGCGGAGATGCAGGTCATCCTCAACAATCCGCTCGCCAGCCCCTTCACGCTGGGCGTCGCCTCGGCGGCGGCATTGGGCGCTTCGACGGTCATCGTCTTCCATCTCGCGCTTTCCTGGCTGCCTTATAACTGGCTGGTCTCGCTTGCCGCTTTCGTCTTCGCCTTCGGTTCGGTACTGTTGCTCGATGCCCTTTCAAGGCTGCGGGCCGGAAATATGGAGACGATGGTGCTGCTCGGAATTGCGCTCGTCTTCAGCTGTAACGCGGTCATCCTGCTGTTTCAGTTGATGGCGACGGAGGATGTGCTGCAGCAGCTCGTCTTCTGGTCGGTCGGCAGTCTCGCACGGGCCAATTGGGACAAGGTCGCCGTGCTGGCAATTACCCTTACCGTGGTCATGCCCTTATCTTTCGGCGCCGCCGGTCAAATGACGGCACTGCGTATGGGGGAGGAACGGGCGATCAGCTTCGGCATCGATGTCGTGCGGCTGCGCTATCTCTCCCTGCTGCGGGTAAGCCTCCTCTCGGCCATCGCGGTCGCCTTCGTCGGCACGATCGGCTTCATCGGTCTTGTCGGGCCGCATATCGCGCGACTTTTAGTGGGCGAGGATCAGCGTTTTACGCTTCCTGCCAGTGCGCTGGTCGGCGCCCTGCTGCTATCGCTTGCCTCGATTACCAGCAAAATCGTGCTGCCGGGGCTCGTCGTTCCTGTCGGCATCGTCACGGCGCTCGTCGGCGTGCCACTCTTCGTCATCCTGATCTTCAACGGGAGACCGAGCCGATGACGGATGAGGGGGCCGGTCTCGTCATTCGCGATCTCACCGTCGCCTACGGTCGAAAAAGGGTTGTGCATTCCATTTCGCTCGGCCCGCTGCCGCGCGGCGAGGTTCTGGCGCTCCTCGGGCCGAACGCGGCCGGCAAGTCCACATTATTGCGCGGGATTGCCGGCCTTGGTTCGGCTTCCGGCAAAATTCTTCTCGACGGTACGGATCTCGCCCGCCTTTCGCGGGCGGAGCGAGCCAAGAGGATTGCCTATATGCCGCAATCGCAGCCGCCGGCTATCGGCCTGCCCGTCATCGAAGCTGTCATGAGCGCCTGCAGCGGCATGCTCGGTCGCGAGACCGCCATGAAGGAAGCCTATGATGCTCTCGCGCGGCTAAGCGCCGTCGATCTCGCCATGTCGCCGCTTGCGGAGCTATCGGGAGGTCAAAGGCAGATGGTCGCGTTGGCCCAGGCCATCGTCCGCCGTCCCGAAGTCCTGCTGCTCGACGAACCGACAAGTGCACTCGATCTCAAGCATCAGATTCACGTCATGGAATGTGCAGCCGCGCTCGCCCGCGAATCGGGAACGATCGTGGTCGCCGTGCTTCACGATGTCCCGTTGGCGCTTCGCTATGCGAATTCCGTGGCGGTGCTGAAAGACGGAGACCTCAAGGTTCATGGGGCGGCCGACGAGATCATCACGCCAGAGCTGTTGGCTGAGGTTTATGGAATTGAAGTGCGGGTCGAGCGCTGCAGCCTCGGGCGAATCCAGATCATGGTCGATGGCACGCTGTCGCAGTAATCGTATAGCCTGCTCGCCGACTGCGCACGGAGCCATCGATCAATGCACTGGGTCGAATGGGGTTGCGATCGCAACCCGCGACGGCGCTACCTGAAAGTCGGCCGGCAGCATCCGGTGATAGGCGAGCATGAGCTGGCAGGCACTGCGGGCATCGTGGCGCAGATCGTGGTGAATGACGAAGGTGATCTCGCCAGTTGACAGTAGCCGGACATTATCCTGATCGAGATCATGAGCGGCGAAGACAGTGCACGCGCGCCGGGCTTCGGCAAAGGCCTTCAATATGGCGCGATTGGCGCCGCCGGCCGAATAGACCGCATGGATTTCCGGCTCACGTTCCAGCGCATCGCGGACAAGCAGCTCGGTTGTGCGGTCGACGCCGAAGCCTTCGGAAATTCGCACGACCGAAAGATGGGGGAATCGCCCTGACAGTACGTCACGAAATCCCCGTTCACGCTCGTCCTCGCCAGCAAAAAGGCTGCTCGACAGCGTCACCAGCACCTTGCCCTTCTGCTCTCCGGCCATGCGACCGAGCAGATAGGCTGCCGTTGCTCCCGCCACGCGGTTGTCCATGCCGACATAGCCGATACGAGAGTTTTCGGGCAGGTCGGTCACCAAAGTAACGACCGGGATTTTCGCCGCCATAAGTTGGGCGGCGATATCGGCAATGGCGGGCGTCGACGGAGCCTTGAGCACGACGCCATGGCTGCCGCGGCGACGTATGGCGCGCAGTATGGCCAGAAGTTCTGCCTCGCTCATCGTCTCGGCCACATGAAAACGTGCGGAAAACGATGCAGGCCGCATGCCGGGCAGTTCCGCTTCGAAGGCTTCGCGGACGGCCGCCGAAAAGCGCTGTGGCGTATCCATGACGACGTCGATCACGAGCCGCTTTCCGACAAGGCCGGACTGCACATACTGTCGTTCCAGTTCGGCAATCGCCGCTGAGACCCGCGAGCGGGTAACGGTGCGAACGCCGGTGCGCTCATGCATCACCCGATCGACGGTCGCAAGGCTGAGCCCGGCTTGCAGCGCGATGTCTTTCAAGGGGAAACGTGACTTCAAGGTGACTCTTTCTGAGGTGTTTTTGAGGTGTTTCCTATCTTTTTCATAGGTCGGGCCGAGGCTAGGATCAATCCCATAAGTCCAACGTCACTTTGGGAGGAGATCACCATGGACGCTCAGACGCTCGCCAGCCGGCGCAGCCAGAAGGTTTGGCTTTCGGCCGACTGCGGCAATTTCGACACCTTTAAAGCCCTGGTCGAAAAGACAGCCAATCCTGCGGACTGGCCGTTGGCGGCAGGAATCGAGAAGAACATCCTCATCTATGATGGCGGCAAGGTTCGCGCCGCCGCCGCGAATGAAGACGACCGCCGCGCTTTGATGGCCGAGTGGGTCGAAGTCTTTACCACAGGCCCAGGCATCATCGTTATCAAGAACGCCATGCCGGATAACGCGGTTGTTGATAGCGCGACCTCTGTGTTCGAAGCTATCGTTCGCGAAGAGAAAGAAAAGGGCAAGGGCGGGGGTGATCACTTTGCCAAGCCCGGCGCCAATGACCGCATCTGGAATGCGCTCGAGAAACACTGCCTGGCGGACCCGGAGAATTTTGCCCGCTATTATGCTTCGACTGCGGTCGCGCTTGTGTCGGAGGCCTGGCTCGGCGTCGGCTACCAGATGACGGCGCAGATGAACCGGGTCAATCCCGGCGGCACAGCGCAGAAGCCGCATCGTGATTACCACCTCGGCTTCATGTCGCCGCAGCAGATGCAGGCCTATCCCGGCCATATCCACGCGGTTTCGCCGCTATTGACGCTGCAGGGTGCAGTCGCGCATTGCGACATGCCGCTTGAAAGCGGGCCGACGTTGTTCCTGCCCTATTCGCAGACCTTCTTCGAGGGCTATATCGCTTTCGGCCGACCGGAATTCCAGGCCTATTTTGCCGAGCATCATGTGCAATTGCCGCTTGAGAAGGGCGATGCCGTCTTCTTCAATCCGGCGGTCATGCACGGCGCCGGCAACAATGTCTCGAAAGACATCTATCGCATGGCCAATCTCCTGCAGGTTTCCTCGGCCTTCGGGCGGGCGATGGAGAGCGTCAACCGCAGCCGCATGTCGGTGACTGTCTATCCCGCACTTCTCACTGCATTCGGTGCCGGGACACTGAGCCGGGCAGAGGTTGCCAACGTCATCGCGTCGACGGCCGAGGGCTATGCCTTCCCCACCAACCTCGACAGCGATCCTCCAGTCGGCGGCCTCGCCCCGAAGACCCAGGCGCAGATCATGGCTGAGGCAATTGATGCTGCAACGGATGCCGGGCAGTTTGCCGGACTGATCGCCGCCCATGCTGCGCGCAGGGAGGCTTGAGGATCCGATGGGCCGACTGGATGGAAAATTTGCCGTCATCACCGGCGGCACGCAGGGGCTGGGCGCGGAAGTCGCCCGGCTCTTTGCCGAACGCGGGGCCACCGGATTGACAATCTGCGGCCGCAGCACCGCCAAGGGTGAAGCCAAGGCACGCGAGATTGGCGATCGCTATAAGATACCGGTTGTTTTCGTCCCTGCTGATCTCGGCGAGGTCGAGGACTGCCGCAAGGTCATCGCGACAGCGGTCGAGAAATTCGGCCGCATCGATGCGCTCGTCAATGTCGCCGCCATCACCGATCGAGGCACCATTCTCGACACCGACCCGGACCTGTTCGACCGAATGTTCGCCGTCAATGTGCGTGCGCCCTTCTTCCTGATGCAGGACGTGATCAAGAACATGATCGCCAACGGCATCGAAGGGACGATCGTCAACATCTCCTCGATGTCGTCGTTGGCCGGCCAGCCCTTCATTAGCGCCTATTGCTCTTCCAAGGGAGCGCTCGATACCTTGACCCGGAATACAGCTTTCTCACTGCTTAAGAACCGGATCAGGGTCAACGCCCTCAATATCGGTTGGATGTCGAGCGACGGCGAGGATCGCATCCAGCGCGAATATCACGGGGCCGCGGAAGATTGGTTGGCAAAGGCGGCCGCGGAGCAGCCTTTCGGCCGGCTGGTCGATCCGGCCGAGGTCGCCCGCGCCGTCGCCTTCCTGTCGTCTGAAGAGTCCGGCCTGATGACCGGCGCCACGATCAATTTCGATCAGTCGATCTGGGGTGCTTATGAGGGCTCACCGCATCCGGAAAAGGCGATGTGAGCTGTGCAAATCAGCGGGAGGGACGCACCCTCCCGCTGATGACCGGCGCCACTTGCTGGCTCGGAGTGTGAGACAGTAAAGCCTCGCGGATCAAAAGCCCTTGATGGAGCCGTCCGACCAGATCATCTTGCCGCTGCGGATGGTGCCGCGTACGCGCGGTACTTTGCCGCGTTCCGCAATCACGAAATCGGCACGCAGCCCCTCGCAGATCCGACCGCGATCATGCAAGCCGAGTGCCTTGGCCGGGTTGGCGCTTGCCAATGCGACCGAAGCGGGAAGACCGCCCTTGCCGATTTCCGCAAGCGCGATCACCGCAGGCAGAATAGCCGATGGGTGATAATCGCTCGCGAGGATATCCAGCACGCCGGCCTCATAGGCTTCGCGTGCGGAAAGATTGCCGGAGTAGGAAAGGCCGCGCAGCGCATTCGGTGCGCCCATGGCCGTTGCCAATCCCAACCGCCTCGCTTCGGTCGCCGTTGCAATGTTGATCGGAAATTCGCTGATCGCGGCGCCGAGGCTATGCAGCAGCGCTGCCTTCTCGACCGTGTCGTCGTCGTGGGATGCCAGCACGACACCGTGCTCGCGTGCCAATTCCGCCAACCCGTTGATGATGTCCATGCTGTCGCCGTGTTCGCTGCGGGCGGCCATGCGCTGCCTGACCATTTCCGCCGCCTGGGTCTCGCTGATCTTCTTGACCTTCGCCGTGTTGGCGATGTGCAGTTCGATATCGCGATATTGTCCCTGGCCAGGCGTGTGGTCCATCAGCGAGATCAGATGAAGTGCGCCGGCGTTTATCAGGACCTTTGCTTCCTCGATCGCGGGCAGGAAGGTTACCTCGAAGCGGCCGTGGACGCGGTGGTCGATCAAAAGCTCGTCTCGCATCGATGCGAGCTTCTCGATCATCGCGTGAGTATGCTCGATCGAGCGCACATGACCATAGGTGGCGGGCGTGAAGGCGACGGCTGCATATGCCGTTGTCACGCCGTTGGCGGCAAGCATCTTGTCGAGGTCGTAGACGCCGAGTTCGAGCGGCATGCGGACGTTGACACGAGGCTCCACGCATTTCTCGATCATGTCGCCATGCATGTCGACGAAACCGGGCAGGAGAAACCGGCCATGGCCGTCTATCTCGGCGCCTTCGACCGGTCTTTCGCTGATATCCGCGATCAACCCATCCTCGATCCTGACGGCGCCGCGCTCGATCACGCGATCCTGTAATACGATTTCAAAATTACTCAGCCACATCGTCCTGCTCGTCCTCGATCTTGATGGCTTCCAGATGCAATTCCCGGTCGATCAATGCCTTTACATCGTCTGGATGATGAAAAACACCGATCATCGCAACGCCTGATGCCTTGAGCTGAGCCAATCGTTCGACCAGCGCGCGGCGGGCGGAATGATCGAGCGAGGCCGTTGGTTCGTCGAGCAGCAAAAGGCGTTGTGGCAGGATGAGCGCACGGGCCAGATTGACCTTCTGCTGCTCGCCGCCGGAGAAGGTGGAAGGGTAGGCCGACCAGAGCTGCTTCTTCACGCCGAAGGCATCGAGCCAGCGCCGCGCTTCGGCGAGAGCTTCGGAATGCGACGTTCCCGCAAGCCTCAGTGGCTCAGCCACGATCTCTTCGGCCGCGACACGCGGACGGGCGTTGAGGAACTGGGTGACGAAGCCGATTTCCCGGCGGCGCAGTACGGCGATGTCGACATCCGCCGCCGTTGCGAGATCGATGATCCCTTCCTGCGTGTGATAGTAGATGTGGCCGGCGCGCGGCAGGTAAGAGCGGTAGAGCGTGCGCAGCAGGGTGGACTTGCCCGCGCCGTTCTCGCCCTTGAGCAGGATGAATTCGCCGGCGCTCAGCTCGAACTCGATATTCTCGAAGGCAAACAGCGTGCGCTTGAGGTGATGCATTTCGAATTGCTTCGAAAGGCCCTGGACACGCAAGACCGGAGCGGTGTTCTGCCGGGCGGAAACCTGAATGTTCATCTCTTCTGTTTCCTTCAAAGCTTGGCGTGAACGAGCTGCTGGGTGTAGGCGTGTTGCGGGTCCTGGAAGATCTGGTCGGCAAGACCCTGTTCCACGACCTTGCCGCGCCGCATGACCATAACCCGGTCTGCCATCGTGCGGATGACGCCGAGATCGTGCGAAACCAGAACCATCGTGATGGAACGTTCGCGCTGCAGCCGCTTCAGCGTGTCGAGCACCAACGCCTGAACGCTGACGTCGAGACCCGTGGTCGGTTCGTCGAGCAAGAGGACTGCAGGTTCAAGCGCGATCGCCTTTGCGAGCTGCACGCGCTGCTGCATGCCGCCGGAAAGCTCGTTCGGTCGGGCATCCATGCGTTCGATCGGAAATTCCGACGCATCAAGCGACTGGCGTGCCCGCTCGCGCAGCTCGGCGAAATTGCGGTTGCCGGCAATCAGCAGGCGCTCGGCGACGTTGCCGCTGCTGGTGTGGTTCATCAGCAGGCCGAGATGCGGGTTTTGGTAGACGATGCCGATATGATGCGCGCGCAGCATACGCCGCTCGAAGCGGTCGAGTGTGAAAAGGTTGCGGCCCTCGTGGCCGGGAAGCGCAAGACTATAGGTGCCGGTGTCGGGCGTATCCTCGAGGTTCATCATCCGAAGAAGCGTAGACTTGCCCGAACCGGATTCGCCGACGATGCCGAGGACTTCGCCCGGATAGACTGTTACGTCGACGCCGCCAAGCGCAGTGACGTCGCCATAATTGCGGGCAATGCCACGCATGGTGAGGATGGGGTCGGCCATCATCAGCCGTGGCGGCTGGCGAGTGAGTGCCGCCGATTGAATGGGATCGAGCGTGGCCATCAGTCCATCCTTCCGTTGTTGTACCAGGTTTCGCCGATCTCGACGGTTTCCGCTTCCGATTTGCGGATGTGCTTTACGCCAAAATGGCTGTCGGACAGCTCGTATTGCGAGGAGCCATCTTCCTGCGGCAGCTCGTTCATGAAAAAGCCGGCGACGTTGCTGCGATAGCAGGTCTTGTCCTGGTGATCCTCGACGCGGTAGGGCACGTCGTCGAAGACAAGCGGCTCGACGCGTGTATAAGGCGGCACGGCGAAGATGCGCTTCTCGCGGCCGGCAGACAGGATCGTCAGGTGATCCGCCTGATTGAGCTTGGGCACATCCCAGCGCGGAATGGGCGATGGCGTCATTACATGGCGACCGTTGACCATGCTCGGATAGCTCGACCCCTGCATGATCCGGCCCGATTTGACGAGCTGCTCGTAGAGTATCAACCAGAGTTGGCCATAATCGGCATCGCCATGCATTTCGCGCGCGACCGACATGTCAGGCTGGACAGGTCGCAGCGGTTCCGGGTTCGGAACCTGCAGCACCAGGATCTGGTCCTCGCGCAGCTTCTCCTCCGGAATGCGGTGTCGGGACTGGATGATGGTCGCGGCCATCGTGTCTTCCGTCTCCACCGCGCCTCCGACACGGCCGACGAATTTGCGGATGCTGCTGGCGTTGACGGAATCGTCAGCTCCTTGATCGATGACCTTCACGACGGAGGTTGGCTTGAGCAGCGTCAGCGTGACCTGCAGGCCACCCGTTCCCCAGCCGCGGGCGATTGGCACTTCGCGGCTGGCATAGGGCACCTGATAACCGGGGACGGCAATTGCCTTCAGAATGCGGCGGCGCATTTCGCGCTTGGCGGATTCATCGAGAAAGCCGTAGTTGAAAGCCATCCAGGGCTTGGTCAATTCCTGCAGTTTCATAGCGCGACCTCTTCCTGTTTCGAGGCAAGCTTCTCGGCATCAACGGGTTTTGCAGCAGCCTCGCTCTTGTCCGCCTTGACGCGGCGCAGCGCGTCGAGGCTCGACTGGAACGTAACGTAATGCGGAAGCTTGAAGTGGATGCAGAAGCCGGAGCTTTCGACCGGCTCGGTATGATAGAGAACGAATTCCTCGTTGGCGGCCGGATGCGGATTGGGCTGGCTGGAGGCGAGATCGAGCGTCGCGGCCGCGATCACCTTCACCTCGTTCCAGCCGAAGGTCGCCGAGAAGCCCAGTTGCAATTCCTTGGCCTTGGAGATGACTTCGGTCTGGCTGACGCGGACGCGGCCGGCGCTGAAGATCGTGCCGGTGGGATGACGCAGGCGAACCGGGGCGTAAGCCAGGCGCAGTTCGTTGACCGTGGGATGCACCGAACTGTAGCCGCGCATTGTCGCATACCCGAGCGCAAGCGTGCCGCCTGTGTCGGCGCGCGCCAGGCTCTGCAGTTTGTGGGCGCGTGCCGGCGGAAAGAGCAGTGGCTCGCGCGTCAGGTCGGGGATTTCTTCCGGCGCCACCGTTTCCACAGGGTGATCCGGAACGAGCCCTTGCGCCTTCTGCCAACTGGTCAGTGACGGCTGGGTCGCCGGCGCGGGTGCGACGGCCGGGATCACCGGCTCGGGCACGTAGTCCTCACCTTGCAGCACATCGACCTGGAGCAGGCGATGGGAATAATCCAGCGTCGGGCCCAGTATCTGACCGCCGGGAATGTCCTTGAAAGCGGCGGAGATGCGGCGGACGGTGAAAAGATCCGGCTGGTCGACCGGCTCCGCGACGGCAATGCGGGGCTGGGTGGTGCGGTAGGCGCGCAACAGAAGGATCGCCTCGTAGAGATCGCCGCCGGCTTGGGCGAGCGCCAGAGCGGCGAGATCGGGTTCGTAAAGCGATGCCTCGCCCATCAGCCGGTCGATGAGATAGGGAAGACCGGTTCGCACGGCCTCGACGCGCTCTCGCGTGATTGGGCCGAGATCGGCGCGAAACAGCCGCTCTGCCTGTTCGATGGCGTATTCGCCACCGCGGGTTGCTACATAGGCCATCAGAGCACCTCGATTTTCGTGGAACGGGGAATGCCGAGCAGGCGCTTGCCATCGACCAGATAGAGATCCCAGCCGAGCGGATAGCGGATTGCCCTGGCGCGCATCTGCCAGAAGGCGGGATCGATGCCGTCGATATCGATCGTGACGCTGTCCTTGATGCCGGGGCCGGTCAGGCGCAGCCGCTGTCCGGAGCCAAAGCGTGCCGGAGCAAACAGCGTCGCGGCGTCATCCGGATAGAGCAGGCTACCGATGCGCAACGTCGACAAGGCCGCGAGCTTTTCCGCGGAATTGATGGTGGCGAAGACATAGTCGGCGCTGGCGAGCGGAAGACGTCTTGCGCCTGTTGCGGCCATTTGCGCATCCAGGGTCGGATCGTCCGCCGCATGGAAGCTACATTCGCGGTCAAGCAGGCTTTCGGCAAGCGGCCAAAAGCCTGCTGTGGGCAGTTCCCGGACTTGTCCGGGCCGGCTCAGTGCCCACATGAGTTCCTCGAACGTGGCGTTTGTGCGGGTATCGTCGAGGGTTGGCAGGAGATTGTGCGCCATGGTCAGAACGTCTCCATCTGCACGCGGGTGGCTTCTACTTTTTGCAGCAGCAGCCGGTCTTCCGCCTGCTGGTGCAGCCGTTCGGCTTCCAGCAGTTCGAGAATGATGTCGGCTTGATGATTGGCGGCGATTGCCGCATCGATGACCGCCATTGCCATGGCATGTTCGAGATCCCGGCCGACCACCGCGCCATAACCCTCGACGGCGCGATCCGGCACGCGGATATGCGCTTCCGACACCAGGACTTCGCCAAGGTGGAAAGCGGTATTCTTGACCGTGTCGATGAGCGGCAGCATTGCGAGGCCGGTGCGGTTTGCGACAACATCGACCTCGCCAAGCGTATCGAGCACTCTTTCGGCTGACGCCTTTATGTTCGCGGGGCGGCTTGCGGCGAGAATTTCCAGTGCCTGCGCATGGTTATAGGATGCGCTGACCGGATTGCCAGTCTTCTCCTCAGTCATCATCTTTTCCTTGGGCATTAGGATTCGTTAGGGGAGCGGGGCTTTCGAATGTTCGAATGATTTCTATATTCATTCGAATGAATTGTCCACGACGTTTTGCCCTGCGGGATCAGATTTCTGAGGCGGCGTGACGCCCTTAGTCGCCGCGCCGGCGCAGCCATTCCGCTGTGATCCGGCTTGCTTCCCGCGCGGCTGCCGCCGGCGTCCGCCCTTCCACCAGGGCAAAGAGGAAGGAGCCGGCAAAACGGTCGCCGGCACCGATCGTATTGGCCGTATCGACCTTGGCGGCCGGCTCGATTTCCACGCTTTTCAGGCCATCGAATAGCGTGATCGGCCGCGTGCCGTCGGTCAGGATCAGCATCTTCAATCTCGAGCCGGCAATCTGGCCGGCGCGCTGCCATGCGAGCGTGAGATCGTCGGGAACGTCGTCGCGCGAGGAGATGACATAGTCAGCCGGCCGCGGCGTCGCGGGCCTGAGCGGGAATTGCGAAACGACGAGCGGCTGGGCGTCGATCTGTTCGACCAGGCCTGCGTCGAGAGCGAGAGCATTGATATAGACGCCGGCGCCTGACAATTGCGCTGCCGTCTTCAGCGGTTGGGATCGGCCGGCCGGCGCTATGATCGTGCGCTCCCCATTCGGCTCCAGCAGAATTTCCAGCGGTGCGGTTTCTCCCGGCGCCATCGCGATATGCTTCGTATCGAAGCCGGCTGCGACGAGTGATTGGAGTGCTGCTTGTCCCTGCGCATCCAGCATCAGCCGCGAGACGAGCGCCACATCCGCGCCAAGCTCCAGGAGTTGCCGACCGGTGTAATAGGCGCCGCCGCCGAGCCGGGTTGTCTGGGACGAGAATTGTATGCGCGCGCCCGGCACCAGCGGAGCATCCAGTTGCCATATACGATCGTGGTTGACCGATCCGATTACGATTATTCGGGGCATGCCTTGCCTATCTGTCGTCAATGCCTGGTGCGAGCGCATCCACGATGAAACGCTGGGCCAGCAGGAATATCAAGAGAACGGGGACGATCGACAACAGACTTGTTGCCATCAGCGGACCCCAAGCCCGATCGGCGCCTTCGAGATCGGCAAAAACGGCAATGCCTGTCGTCAGCGTCTTCTTGAAGGCGTCGTCCAGCACGAGCTGGCCCCAGAGATAGATGTTCCAGGCGCCCATGAAGGAAATCACCGAAAGAGCAGCGATTGCCGGGATGATGTTCGGAACACCGATCTCGATGAACTGCCGCCACAGCCCGCTTCCGTCCATACGCGCGGCCTCGAATATCGATGCCGGAAGCGATCTAAACGCCTGGCGCATGTAGAAGACATAGAAGCCGATATAGGGGATCGACGGGATGATCATCGCACCGTAGGTGTCGACAGCCTGGAGCTTTACGACCGCGATATAGGTCGGAATGATCGCGAGCACGTTCGGGAAGGACATGGTGGCGATGACGAACCAGAACAGCGCCTGTTTGCCCTTGAACTCCAGCCGCCCGAAAGCAAAGCCCGCGGGGATTGAGAGAACAAGCTTTCCGGCCGTGATGAGGGACGAGGTGAGGATGGAATTCCACAGCCACATCCAGATCGGATGACGGCTCGCAGCGATGGTGAAATTCGACAGGGTCGGGCTTTCGGGCCAGAGGCGCACGGCCTTGGCCATGATCATGTCGTTCGGCGTGAAGGCTGCGGATACCATCCAGACGAGCGGAAATACGGTGACGATGCAGATTGCCAGCAACAGGATATGAAGCAGCAATCTGTGAAGGCTACGGCCGATGCCACTCATTTGTAATGCACCCGCTTCTCGCCGACGCGGAATTCCAGCCATGTAACGGCGAGGATGATCACGATGATAATCACCGCAACGGCGCTGGCCGGCCCGAACTGGAAGAACAGCAGACCCTGTTGCCACAGGAAATAGAGGAGGCTCGAGCTTCTGCCGGCGGGTCCGCCATGGGTCAGCACGTCGATGATGCCGACGATATCGTCGAGCACATGGAAGAAGGTCGTGACGCTGATGAAGAAGGCTGTTGGCGTCATCAGCGGCAGGCTGATGTTGAAGAAATGTCGCGTCGAGCCCGCACCGTCGAGCTGCGACGCCTCACGCAGCTGATGCGGCAGGTTAGCAAGTGCCGCCAGCCACAGCAGCATGTTGAGGCCGAAGGTCTTCCAGAAGGTGACGAGGCTGACGCAGAGGAGCGCAAGGCTCGGATCGGTATGCCAGCGCGACGGCGGAAAGCCGAAATAGCCAAGGATCTCGTTGAGCAGGCCGTTGACCGGATTGAACAACCAGGACCAGGCGACGCCCGCAACCGAATAGGCAACGATCGTCGGCAGGAACAGGCTGCCGCGATAAAGGCCTTGCAGGGGATTCTTGCGTACTGAATGCAGCATGACGGCAAAGATCAACGGTATCACGATCTCGGCCGGGATGAGGACGGCGCAATAGAGCAGGGTATTCCAGGCTGCCATGCGGAAGTCGGGATTGTCGAAAATCGATGCGTAGTTCTCGACACCGACAAAGCGAATGTCCGCCGACAGTAGATTCCAGTCGACCACCGACAGCAACATCGAGGCTATCAGCGGACCGTACAGAAAGATCGCCACGGCAAGCACGGCTGGCCCCACGAAGAGATAGGGGGCCAGCGATCGAAAACGGAATGGCATGATCGAAAGCCTATGCCGAAATCAGCCCGGCAAGCTCGTCATGAGCGCCCTTGATGCCGTCGGCAACCGTTGTTTCCTTGAGCAGCATGCGCGAAACCCACTTGCGCCAGACTGCTTGACCCTCGAGGCCGCGTTTGCCGGGCCAGATCGTCTCAGCGGTCAGGCCATCCGCCAGCTGTGCGGCCGCCGGCTTCATGAACTCGTTGATGAGCGGAATATCGTGCTTCGAGGTGTTGAGGTAGCCGGTCTGAGACCAGAGTGCCTGGCCTTCCTTCGAGGCGCAGAATTCGAGGAAGGTAAGGGAGGCTTCCGCCTGTTCCTTGTTGCGCGTGTAGACGGCGAGGAAATTGCCGCCGCTGTTCATCTTGCGCGGATGTCCCGCAAGGCCGGGGAACTTAGTCGTGACAGCCTTTGCCGCGCCGAAGGGGAAGGTGACGGCGGAGGTCGAGCTGGTCGTGCAGATCGCAAGCGCGCCGGACTGGAAGGCAGCCGTCTGCTCCTTGTCGCTGACGGGCAGCCAGAGGCCTTCGTGGGCGGGGGCGCAATATTCGCTCATGCCGGCGATCGCTTCCGGGCTGTTGAGCGCCAGCTTGCCATCGGGATCGATGATGTAGCCGCCGGCATTCTGGATGAAGGACTGGCTCGTCCATTCGTTATTGGAAAGCGAGATCGGCGAGCGATAGGTCGGGTGCTTGCCCTTGAGGGCCGCATCGAGCTTACGGGCACTCTCGTAGAGCCATTTCGTATCCGGCGTTTCCGGCAGGTTGGGATCGAGGCCGGCAGCCTTCCACATGTCGCTGTTGACATAGGTGATCGGGGTCGACATCGCCCAGGGAAGGCCGATGACGGCGCCGTCGATCGTGACCAGCGGCAGCACCGACGAGCGGAAATTCGCGAGGATCGCTTCGGCCTTTGCGGCATTGATCTCGCGCAGGTCGCGGGCACCGAGCGTGCGCTTGGCGAAATAGCCGAATTTCCAGCCGGTGATCATCATGGCCGGCGGCCGCCCCGCGGCAATGCTCGCAACGGCCTTTGCGGTGACGGCTTCATAATCGCCGTCGAAGCGGTTGCTGAACGTCACGCCGAGCTGCTTGGCGTTGAAGGCATCGACAACCTTCTGGAAAGGCTTGTCGGGGCCCCAGGTGCTCGAAATCTCGATAGTTGCATCGGCAGACCGGGCTTTGCCGGCCGTTACGATCGATGTGCCGATGAGTGCGGTCGTGCCCGCGATAAATTGACGACGATTAAACCCTACCATAATATCCCCAATATCCGAATGACTAATAAAACATTCGAATATTTATCTATCCGCCGCCAATGACATTCATATGAAGAGAAATATGGCTAAATGCCAAAGTGTAATCACAGAATCGGCTTCGGCAGTTGTTCGTAAGGTCCCGGCTATCGAACGGAGATTGAAAAACGACGCTGCAGCCGATATATGACATTCGAATGACATGATCGGATTCGGAAGGCAGGCATGGAGAAAAGGTCGCTGCACGGGCAATGGCAACAGGTTGAGAGCGATATTGCCGAGGATATCATGACCGGCCGGCTTTCGCCCAAGGCTCAGCTTCCGACCGAGACCGACCTGATGGAGCGGTTCGGTGTCGGGCGGCATACGATACGGCGCGCCATTTCCCGCCTTGAAAGCCGGGGGCTCGTGCTCGTCGAACAGGGCCGTGGAACCTTCGTTCGAGATAGCCGCCTCGACTATCGGCTGTCCGAACGCACGCGCTTTTCCCAAAACCTGTTGGATCAGGGCAGGGAGCCGCTTGGGCAGGCCATCCATGAAGAAGTGGTTCCGGCCTCGGAGATGATTGCCGAGGCGTTGCGACTCCCGCATGGCGAGCCGGTCTACCACATCGTCAGGCGCGGCTTTGCAGATGAGGAGCCGATCAACTACTCGCATGCCTATTATCCCGTGCGCCGCTTTCCGGGCTTCGACGAGGCGCGGCGCGGCGGACGAAGCGTCACCCTTATTCTCGCCGAGTACGGCATCCCTGACTATATTCGCCTGCGGACCGACATTATCGTTCGTCTACCCACGAGCGAGGAGGCAAAGCAGCTTTGCCAGCCCATGTCTCAGCCGGTGGTCGCGCTCAGAAAGGTGGACGTCGATCTCAAGGGTACGCCGATTTCCTATTCTGAATCCGTCTGGCCGGGTGAGCGCGTGCAGTTCTCCATCGACAATACAAGTCAACTGTTGGATGTGCTGACGCGCGGTGAAGCCGGCTGAAAAAGCCTTGCTTGTCCCGTCGCGTGACAAGATTATCAAGATTATGTTGGGCGTGTCCGAAACCAGAGGGGCGCCCGAGGTATGGCGGCTGCGAGCGGGTTGCATGTGCCACGCCGGACGATGATTAACAGGATGATAACTATATGATGAAGCAAAGCCCACGTTTTAAGCACGTGGCGACGAGTTGTTATATTATTTCTCCTAGTGACTGAAGATCCAAGGAAGTGTTTCTGGGATTTCCGGTGACGTTTTGTCGAATAATACTTGAGAGCTCTGCTGCCGGTGTCGGTGCCCACCGCCGATCCGCCCCGTGCCGCAGTCGAAATGTAACTATCCCTGCGGCGAGGCTGAATGCGCATCTGCGGCGCTCCCTGTCGTGCCCGGGCCCGCAAACTGGCAGTCTTGCTTCGTATCGCTGTGGAGTTTGAAGGAAATGCGAGAGACGCAGTCCGCCGAAATCCCATCTCCTACGCCGTCAAACAGTTCCGCGCGGCTGCTGAACCTTCAGGTGCTGCGCGCGCTCGCAGCCTCTTCCGTCGTTGTGGCGCACGCCTTGCACGAGACGGAGACACTCGCCGTCGCGACCGGACGTGCGGCTGTCGATGGCTCCGCTTGGAATCTCGGTTTCGGGGTGGACATATTCTTTGTCCTTTCCGGTTTCATCATGACCCACACGGCCGCTTCCGATTTCGGCAAGGGCGGCGCTCCGCTGCGCTTCTTCCTGAGGCGCTGCGCACGCGTGGTCCCGCTCTACTGGTTGTTGACCAGTACATTGCTTCTCGGCGCCCTCGTGGCGCCTTCGCTGCTTTCTGTTCCGATCGGCTCCGCACCGCATGTCCTCGCGTCCTACCTATTCATCCCTTCGGGGCGCGGCGTGGATGAGATCAGGCCGGTGCTCGCATTGGGCTGGACCCTGAACTACGAGATGCTGTTCTACGTGTTTTTTGCACTGGCGCTCTTGTTGCCGATCAGGCTGGGGATCGTCTGGCTGTCGGTGCTCATGATCGGGATGGCGCTGGTCGGGAATCTGGTCGATCTAAGCCATGTTCAGATAGCTTTCTGGACAAGCCCGATCATTCTGGAGTTTCTGTTCGGCGTCTATGTCGCCTTGATCTTCCGCAGTGGTGTGAGGATCGGTGCCGCGCCGGCGCTCGGGCTCATGGCCATTGGCCTCCTCGGTTTCGTGCGCATTTCTATGCCCTGGAACGATGCGGCCTTGCCGCAGTTTCTGCGAAGCGGCTTGCCTGCGGCTCTTTTTGTTCTCGCCGCCGCAATCGGTCCCGTCTTGCCCCGTAACAAGATAGTCCTATGGGGTGTCGCCCTGGGGGATGCCTCCTATAGCCTCTATCTCGCCCATCCCTTTATCCTGCGGCCGATGCGGGCCATATGGGTAAAAGTGATCGGCGGCGCTCTTCCTCTCGGTCTGTTCGTCTTCTTTGCGTCGCTTGTTGCTGCCCTGTTCGCCCTGGCGCTCTTCAGGGGTATCGAGAAACCGATAACAAGCCGGGTTCAGAGGTTGGTAGTGGGCTCCTCAGGATCGAGGAGGGTGCCGGGCGGCTCACTTCCGGCAACGGACAGCTGAGGCGCCCGACGCCATCAGGCAGCTCGTTTTCCGCGGAGATAATCGGCATGATTTGCCGCCGCCGAAGCGACGGCGTCGAGCTGAGTTGCCGCGCGGATCAGCGTGTGACGTGCCGGAGCGTCGGGCTTGTTGATCCGATAGGAGAGATGGTTGATGACGCCGCGAGAGACCTTGGCGAGGTGTAGTGGATCGCCGCGACCAAGCTGACGCAGGACGACGGCCAATGGTTTGGAAAGGCCCGTGTGCTCCCTTGCCAATTCGGATAGTGTAATCGCCGCCTCGCCGATCGTAAGCGCGGCAAGCATTCCTCTGAGATCGTCCTCTGCCTGCTTTTCGGGGACGCCGGCATTTGTTGCGGCTTGGCTGCTCAGCCGATCGACCGTTCTGCTAAGCCAGCGCTCTCGTGTCCAGCGGGCAGGTGTCAAGCCGATATCGGCCAGATCGCGCCGCGCGGCGCGCTGCAGGCGCAGTCTCCTAGCCTCGGGATTGAAGGGAAAGAGCAGGGTGAAGACAAGAACGCCCGCGCCGACGCCGAGCACCAGCGCCAATGCGCCGTTCAGAAATGAGGCGGCGTCGGCGCGGCTGACATTGTCCGGGCTCACCAGATCCAGAAACAGGAAGGCAAAACTCGTTGCCAGGGCCGCGGTGCGGGCATTGCGCATGGCAAGGCCTGTTGCGAACATGATGATGCCGAGGATGACGGCGAGTTCGGTAAAGTCCGACAGCATCGGCAGGATGGCGAAATTGCAGATCGCTGCCGCGAGCACTGCGATCAGCCCGCCCTTGAGGAACCCCACGCCCCCGACCACCGGGTTCGGTCGGGTGGCAAACAGCGCGCAGATGACACCCAGGATGACGATGAAGCTCGGGCCGGACGGCCAGGCGGTTGCAATCCAGAACCACGATCCTATGACGATGGCGACAAAGGTACGAATGCCGTTCTGAACGGCGAGGAGGTGATCGACATGGAAGGAGAGATTGAGCCGCGAAGGTGGCGCCTTCTCGTTTGAGAACAGGGCTTGGCGCGTCAATGCATCGTGCGCGGCTTCGAGCAGCCTGTCGAGATGGTCGAGAATCGCAAGTCGGGGCGATATCGCACGACCTGAGTCATCAGCCGTTTCGGAGAGCGCAGCCCGGACATCGGCCCGCAATGCGGCAATGGTATCGGGGTCGGCTGGGGATGCCACGCCGATGGCGTCGAGCGCCATGGTCGTTTTGCCGACGAGAGGTTCGTCAAGATCCGGTCGCCCGGCGAGATGCTCGCGAAGAGATTGCGCAATCGCCATCTGGGTCAGCACTGCGACCGCCGCGCCGCGCAGATGGCCGAAACGGCTGCGCACGGAGCCCGAGCTTGCCGCGGCATATTCCGCGGCGACATCCAGTTCGAGCGCTCCCGTCAGCAGCCGCTGGAAGCCGGAAGTGTTGGCCTGGCCGCGCAATGCCCGCGCACAGAGATCGGCCACCTCGCGCAGATATGTCGCGAGCCGCACCTGGATCTCCTGCAACGGCGAGCCGGGTGCGAAGATGGTGGTGAAGACGGCTTCCGTCACGATCCCGAGGCCGATATAGATCACCCGTGCGATCGCGATGTCGAAGACCTCTAGCGGCGAACTGATGGAATCGAAAGCGATGATGGCTGCCGTATATCCGGCAAGCACGGCGCCATAGGCGCGAAAATTGCGCAAGCCGGTGGCAAGTGCCGTGCAGAGCCCCAGCCATACCGCAAGTGTCAGGATGAACAGTTCCGTCACCTGCGCGAACAGCGCGACCATCGTTACCGCGGCGATGGCCCCGATGATCGTGCCCAATATTCTATATTGGCCCTTCGAGAGGCTCATGCCGCGATTTGACTGCGCCACGATCCAGACCGTCATCGGCGCCCATTTCGGATCGTCGAGATTGAGCAGGAAGGCAATATAGAGCGCGACAAGCGATGCCGCCGTCGTTCGCAGCGCGAAACCGACCACTGGCCACGTTAGCCATGCCGGGGGCGCAAGCCCACGCGCCACCACGCCGAATAATCTTGTCGAGTTGAAACATGCCACCGTCATGCGCGCAGTGATAACGGTATGGACGGATAAAGATAATAGCGTAAATTTGGGACATATTATTGCTGAAAATGGTAGAATATGGTCATGGATCTCGAAAGCATTCGGATTTTTCTGCGGGTCGTCGAGCGCGGTAGTTTCACGGCGGCGGCAACGCAACTCAGGTTGCCCCTGACCAGTGTCAGCCGGCGGGTGAAGCAGCTTGAGGACGATCTCGGCGTTCAATTGCTCTACCGCACGACGCGGCGCGTATGGGTCACGGATGCCGGGCGTGACTACTATGAGCGCTGCATCCGGGCCGAGGAAATCCTGGAGGAGGCCGACCAGACCGCCCGTGCCGTGCGCATCGAGCCGCAGGGGATGTTGCGTGTCCTCATGCCCTATACGCTTGGTCTGAGCGTCGTGGAGCCGAGGCTTGGCGAGTTCCGGCAGCACTATCAGAAGGTGCAGCTCGCGCTGACCTACGACAACTACCCTCTCGACCTGATCGAGCATGGTTTCGACGTGGCGTTGCGCACCGGCCCGCTTTCCGATTCCGGCTATTCCGCGCGTTTGCTCGGACGATCCCGAGCCCATCTCGCCGCAAGCCCCGTTTATCTCGACCGGTTCGGCCGGCCGGAACGCCCGCAGGATCTAAGAGAGCATGCGATCATGATCATGGGCGCGGGTACCTCCTTGGCGACGGTGCGCTTGCTCGACGAGGCCAGCAACGTGGTCGAGGTCGCCGTCAAGCCAATCCTGATGTCCAACGAGGTGACGACCATCATCCGCCAGGCCGTTGCCGGTGCGGGCATAGCGCTGATATCGCCGCAGCTCGCTTTACAGCATTTTGCGCGCGGTGAGCTCGAGGCCGTTCTTCCGCAATGGCAGCGCGCCGACGATATCGAGCTCAACGCACTCTTCCCGAGGCGAGCCACGTCGGATCGGAAGGTGCGCAGCTTTGTCAATTTCCTCGCCGATGTCTTCAGTGACTGGCGAGGGTAGGGGCGTGTCTTCGCATCCGCTCACTCGGCCCATTCGGGGTCGGTCGTGAATGCGATGGTTAACCAGCGGTCCGGACCCTCGTCACCGATCGCTTCGCCGATCTCGTCGCGGATATGGTCCCATTCCTCCAGTTTCTTCGCCGGCCCATCAGGCGGAACAATGAAGTAAAGCTCGATTTGCTTGCCGCGGCCGACGCGCGCGACATAGGAGCGATAGGACAGGAAGTTGTAACGACGAACGATGTCACCGGCGACGCGATCGACCTGTTCCCGCAGGTCCGCAGGCGTGACGAGCAGGATATCGGCGAATGCCTGCCTGATCGTTCCGATCGGCATGGGAATGACGACGAGGCAGACCAAAGCCAAAGCGACCGGGTCGACATAGGGGGACAGCCATTGCAGGTTCGTTCCCTGGATGAAGAAGCCGAAGATGAAGGCGAGCAGCAGCGCGCCGCTCAAGCAGCCTGTCATGATCCATGCCTTGGCGTCCAGTGCGATGAAATTGGATCTGAGCGTCTTGTTCGTGCGGTTGCCATAGGCCGCCATCAGGAAGGCGATGATCATGGTCAGCACCGCATAGATGATGGCCTGATCGAAGGAAAGATGCCGGCCGCCGGCCATGATGCTGCCGATGGCGTTGATCAGGGCATAGACTGCGGCACCCGTCAGGAGCACGCCATTGAGGCCAAGCACCATGGGTTCGAGGTGCCAGAAACCCATGGTAAAATGCTTGGCGAATTTGCCGGCCGGCGTCGTGTTCGTTGCGGAGGACACGATCAGATTGGAAACGATTAGCGCGACGATGGTCATGCTTGCGTCGGTGAGCGCGTAAACGCCATCGAAGACGATCGCATAGGAGCCGGAGAGAAGGCCAAAGGCTATGCCGGCGACGGCCAGAATGAACGTCACGATGATGGAGATGCGCAGAACGCTTTGTTCGGTCGTCACTTTTCAATCCCCGACTGGAAGCGCGGCGCGCGCTTCGGATGGTCCCGTTTCAGGTATCACAATTCTTAGCGTGTCGCCGAGACCGAGCCAATCGGCGCGAGCAAAAGCCGGCGATGGCCCGTGCTTTGCGCGGAAGTTGCAAGGCATCGGGCCTATCATCCGTCAGTCCCCACGCGGCCTCGCATTCTGTCCCTGCCGCCTGAATTCGCTCGGCGTGGCGCCGACCAGTTTCTTGAAGTCACGGGCAAAATGAAAGGGGTCGGGATAACCGCATCTGGCGGCTATCCGGCCGACCTGCTCATCTGTTACCACAAGCATTGGCTTTGCGGCATTGACGCGCTCGTGGCGCAGCCAGTCGAGAGGTGTCGTCCCCATTCTCTGGCGGAAGCGACGAAATAGTTGCGCCTGGCTCAGATTGGCGGCGGCGGCGAACTCTCCGACCGTCCAGGGGCGTGTCAGGTCGGCGCGCACGAGTTCCATGACCCGCTGCAACCGCTGGAGGGCGCCGCTCGGCTCGCCGTTCTCGGCGCGCTCGGATACGAGCGATGAAATCAGCTGGGCCAACAGGGCAAAGCATCTGTTGTCCGCGAGGAAGCTGCCCGTCTCGACCTCGGCCAGGATGCCTTCAAACAGAGCCTGCTGATCGCGCGGATTTGCCGTGTCGAAGATCGGATTTGCAATGACGCCGAGACTGTCGAACAGGGTGTCGAGCCCATATCCCACGAACCCCAACCAGAGATAGGACCAGTGCGAATGGCGCGGCTCGCAGCGATGAGAATAGAGCATCGAGGAATCCAGCCAGGCGATCGTTCCTTCCCGCAGGAGGCTCGACAGCCCGTTGACCTCCAGCAGGCCCTTTCCGCCGAGGGTCAGGATCAGTGTCTGCTGGTTGAAACGATGGGCGATCGGCGGTTCCGCTGGGGTGCAGACACGACGGCCGGCGGCAAGAAGCGAGTAGGGAAAGGCGCGGGACAACCGGCCTGGAGTCTGAAAGAAGACATCGTCGAGAGGGCGGGTTTCGGATGAAGTCATGTCGTCGGTCATGGTAGCGCCACCCTAATAAAGTATGAGAGTTTTATCCATATGGCTGCGGTTCGCATCCATGTCTTTTCATGGGTCGACGCTGTATTCTGCGGCCGATGAACCAGATTGGACGAGGCCCCCACCATGTCGACGGCGACCCCAGCATTTGATCCGCTTTCGCAGGCGTTCACGGACGATCCCTATGCCGCTTACCGCGCGCTGCGCGACTGTCCCGGTCCGGTCTATTACGAGCATTTCGACATATGGCTGCTATCGCGCTATCAGGACGTGGCTGCTGCCGCCGCCGACAAGACACTCGTGCGCTCGCTCGAATTCTTTCTTTCGCCCGAGGAGATAGAGGAGCAGAAGGTGCGGCAGAACTGGCACGACATGCCGAACCATTCGCGTTTCGTGCAATTCAGCCTGCTGGATTCCGATGGCGAAACCCACGACCGGCTGCGCCGCAAGGTTTTTCGTGAGTTTACCCCGGCGCTCGTCGCGCGCCAGCGCGGCATGATCCAGGACTTCGTCGACAAGCTGCTCGATCGCCTCCTTCAGGCGGGTACGATCGACTTTGTTGAAGACCTCGCCTCGCAGGTTCCAGGGCATATCATCGGTTCGGTTCTCGGCGTGCCGGACGAATATGCCGGGCAGCTGCGCAAGTGGTCGGAAGAAGTCGTGCAGTATTTCGACGTTGACCGCAGCGCGGAACGCAAGGCGATCGCCGAGCGCGCGACGACGGAGTTCTACGAGCTCCTCAAGGAACTTATCGCGGAGCGCGTGCGCACCCCGCGCGACGATCTCCTCTGTCGGCTGAGCGAGGCGCATGTCGCCGGCGAGCTGACCGAAGACGAGCTTGTTTCCACCTGCATGCTGATCCTGATGGCCGGGCACGGCTCGACGATCGACGTGCTGGGCAGCGGCATGCATGCCTTGTTGCAATATCCCGATGCTCTGAACAGGTTGCGCGAAACCTCGGCCGTCATGCCGACCGCCATCCAGGAAATGTTCCGCTTCGAGTCGCCATTGCCATTTTTCCATCGTTATCTGACGGAGGAGAAAGTGATCGCCGGCAAGCAACTGCCAAAGGGCACGAAGATCGGGCTGCTTTACGGTGCTGCCAATCGCGATCCCGAGCAATTCGAGGCGCCTGATGTGTTAAAGGTCGATCGCACGCCCAATCGCCATGTGGCATTTGGTGGCGGCGCGCATTTCTGTCTTGGCAATCATCTGGCCCGGCTGGACATGGAGATCATTTTCTCGACGCTCCTGCAGCGTACCCGCTCGATAGAGCTGCTGGAGGATAGGCCCGCCTACAAGCGAGGGCTGTCGGTGCGCGGTCCGAAACGTCTCGACATCCGCCTCGTTGCCGCTTGAGCGGATTTGCCGAAAGCATGGAGAATATGATGTGTGAAATCGTGTTTATCGATTCCGCCGGCCGCGAGACGCGCGTGCGGGCAGAGGAGGGCGAAACCTTGATGGCCGTCGCCATCCGGAACGGGATCGATGGGATCGTGGCGCAATGCGGCGGTGCCTTGGCCTGCGGCACCTGTCATTGCTACATTGAGCAGCCGCATTTCGATCTTCTGCCGCCACCTTCGGAAGAGGAGGCAACGATGATCGAATTCGTGATGGAACCGGCACCGAACAGCCGTCTCAGCTGTCAGATCCTCGCAAGCGGCGTCGTCGACGGCATGCGGGTGGTCGTGCCGGACAGCCAGCACTAGAGACCGCACGCCGATTGCGGGTGAGAGGGTCCGCA
This sequence comes from Rhizobium sp. WW_1, assembly GCF_003610155.1. Classification (NCBI taxonomy): domain Bacteria; kingdom Pseudomonadati; phylum Pseudomonadota; class Alphaproteobacteria; order Hyphomicrobiales; family Rhizobiaceae; genus Rhizobium; species Rhizobium sp. WW_1. Next base: position 417,926 of record NZ_RAIN01000004.1, on the reverse strand, counting down.
GATAGGCGCCCTTGGTTCCCGACGCACAAAGGTGATTATCGGGTTTGAGCCGCTCCTTCAGCCAGAGCGGCTCTTTTCGCAGCCGTGTCTCAGGCGCTCATGACCTCTGATATATTATTCATGAGTATTGCCGTATAGATTTTTGACGCTTATAGGTTGTGCCCCCGCGATTTCAAATGGCTTCTCGTCTTTCCGAGTCGACCGCGCCGCATATCGGCGTGGACCAAGCCTTGTCGCCCTAAGGTCAGGTTGTTTCGATGGCTGAAAAACCAAGCATTCTTGAACCTATCAGCGAGATCCTGCGTGCTTATTGGAAATCCGATCGCAGGACCTTGCTGATCTGCGTCGTCGTTGTCCTGCTTTCCAGTGTCAGCGGCGTCGCCGCTCCCTATATCTTTTCCCGATTTATCGACCGTCTGCCACAGGGCGACACCGTTCGTGGCGTGATGATAGGCCTGGCGATCTATGCGCTGCTGCTGGGTGCGTCTTCCGCCCTCCAGCAGATGGTGCAATATCTTTCGCTGATGAGCTCGCAGAATCTGGGCTTTATAGCGAGAACGCGCTTCTTCGAACGCATTCTGAAGAAGACCACCGCCTTCTTCATCGCGCATAATCCAAGCGAGATACAAACCGCGAGCGCAGGCGGCAGCAGCGCTCTCACGATGCTTGTCCAGCTCGGTCTCATCGTCTTCATTCCGGGCTTCATCCAGATCCTGCTTACGCTTCTGACGCTCGGCGCGCTCATCAATCTGCAGGTGACCCTGATCGTCGCAATCTATGGCGCGGCGACGATTGTGCTCACCTTAATCTCCGTTCGTCGCGCGCGTATCTTTCTGGATAAAGCGATCGAGGCCGGTCAGGAAAACGCGCGCTTCGTCGGAAACGCCATGAACGCGATGGAGACGCTTCGTCACTTCGGCAGCCATGACTGGATGAGGCGGCGTTTTACCGCCAAGGCGGCGGAAGTGCGAGACGCCTGGCGCGGCTATGTATTGCAGCGCGTCGGCTATATCGCTGTGCTTGGACTGGGGCTTTCCATCCAGTTCACCGTAACGTTTCTGCTGCTTATGCCGCGCTACAACGCCGGCGAGGTAACGATCGGCGACATCGTCCTGTTCAATACCTTGCTGCTGCAGCTCAACATGCCTTTCGAGATGATGGCCCATGCGATCGATGATTTAGCCCGTTCGCGCGCAACGCTGACACCGATGGCAAGCATGTGGCAGGCGCCGGAAGAACGTCAGGTGTCGCAGGCCACGTCCTTTGCAACGGCCGACGGCCGGCTTACCTTCGCTCGTGTCAGCCATGCCTACGATAATGGCCGTGGGGTAACGGATGTCAGTTTTGAAGCCGAGCGCGGCGCAATAACATTTCTCGTCGGCGAGACAGGCTCGGGTAAGTCGACGATCTTCAAGCTGGCGCTGAAGTCGATCGAACCGGATTCCGGCCGCATCCTGATCGACGGGGTCGATCTCGCCTCAATCGATCGGGCCGACTGGTATTCGGCCATTGCCGTCGTGCCGCAGGATGCCATTCTGCTGAACGAGAGTCTTGCCGAGAACATTCTCCTCGGCCGACCAAAGAATGAGGCGCGGTTGCGCCTGGCCGCCGAGAAGGCGGCAATTCTTCCCTTCATCGATGCCTTGCCCGAGGGTTTCGAAACCACCGTCGGCGAGCGCGGCCTGAAGCTTTCCGGCGGCGAACGCCAGCGCATCGCGATTGCCCGCGCCCTCTACGGCAATCCTGCCATCCTCTTCCTGGACGAGGCGAGTTCGGCGCTGGATGAGGCAACGGAGCGGGATATTATGGAGCATATTCGCGCGCTTTCCCGTGATGTCACGGTGCTCGCGATTACCCACAGGCGTTCGGTGATCGCTAAAGCAGACAAGGTGGTGGATATGAACGGCCTTGTCGAAGCCTAAGCCGACCGTTCCGATGCCAGGAGATCGGCAAGCTTCAGCTCGTCGGCAGCGCGATGGCCGGAATCGTGGCGTCCAGTTGCAAGCCTAGGAAGAAAGCGACGGAGAAGCGCTCGACACTGGCGGCCGACTGAGATGTTCATGAATGATCTTCCAGTCGCCGGCCTCCTTGCGCAGCACGGTGGTTCCGCGACCGTACCCCTCAAGGATCTTGTCATTGATGCTTGTACGCCAGCGAAAGCGATATATGCAGCTGGCGGTACTCTCGCCGGTAGCGATCCATTGGATGTCCTCGAGCCAATAGATATCGTTGTTAAGCTTTTTCCACGTATCTTCGAACGCGGCCCTGATCGCGTCGGTGCCCTTGTAAGTGCCATCGGTAAACCAGAAAACTGCATCCGCCGAAATAAGCGGCGCGACCGCGTCGAAACGATGAAGATTTATCTTCTCGGCATAAAGCCTCATGTGGTCTTCGGGATTCATGATTTCCCCAAATCTTCCGCGAATGCATTCAATTCGTCGACGCTGCTAATCTGTGTCAGCATCTTGCCGGCATCATGCGCTTCAGCGCACAGGCGACGGATGCCGGGCATCCATTGCTGCTCAATCTCCCACATGGTGCGAAACAGATCCCGTGTCGGCGGCATGGCTGACAGGCCGCCGGGTGTATGCGCGAGCTTGCCTGCCTGCCAGGCGATCTGCCGCTCGGCCGCAAGCCAGAAGTGCATCCATAGAGGCATGTCGATGAGGATGATCTGGGTTGCGCGGTCTATCCGCGCCGGGATCGAATTTCGATGGCCTAAGCCGTCGATGACCCAATTCTCACCGGATATCATCCGATCATGCTGCTCGACGTAGGTCTCGATTGGTGTGGGTCCCAACCCTCTTGCCAAAGAAGCGCGTCGATCTCGACATGGGGAATGGCATGTCTTTCGTCCAATTTACGGGCGAGCGTGGATTTTCCACCGCCTGCATTTCCTAGGATAACGACACGCGACATCGAATGGAGACCTCAAAATTCGGAGCCAGCCCGTAAGGGCGTCTGCGCGCCCATGAAGTGATTACGTTGTCATCGCAATCAACACCGACGGCCGGTGCTTACGCAGTTCCACGGCGCACAAAATGCTGAATGCCGGCGGGATTGGTGGCAATAAGGTTGCGTATGGGGGCCGGCACCAGGTCGAAGCGGTCGAGCCCCACTTCAGTGGAAGGCGCCCAACGAAATTCAAGTTCCGCGCTACCGTCTTGCGCTCGATGCACGATTTCCGTTTCGTGAAATGGAAGCGGGTGCAGCAGCTCGGCTTCATAGTAGAGGCCGAGCTCATGAACGCGTCGTCCGGCAAATTCGAAGAAATTCTCGATAATGAAGCGTAGCGGACCGACAGTCGCTTTGCAGCCGATTTCCTCTTCGATCTCGCGGGCCAGCGTTTCGGCGCCTGCTTCATGAAACTCGATCCGGCCGCCGGGCAGGGACCAGAAGGGATCTGCGACCGCACGGTGGATCAGGATATGATCGCCATGGCGGATCATTGCGCCCGCCCGGAATTGAAAGCGGGAATTTTCAGAATCCATGACGATCATGGTTCGGGTGGCTTCCGTCATGGATGGCTCTCCGATTGCGAGACAGGATTGAAATGACGTTCCGAATATCGACTTCCGGTTACGAAATCTAGCGAAGCAGTTTAAAGGTTGCTTTCCAACGGTTCTTTTCCCGATCGGGGAGGTCTTGGCGATGCGTTTCGTAAATCCAATCCCTTTCGTCAGCGACATCGCCCGCTCGAAGGTATTCTACCGCGACCTGCTGGGCCTCAAGATCCTGAATGATTTTGGCAACTTTGTGCTGTTTGATACCGGTTTTGCTATTCATGAGGGAAAATCGCTGGAGCAAACGATCTGGGGTAAAAGCAGCGAAACATCCGCGTCATATGGGCGACGAAACGTGCTCCTCTATTTCGAACATGAGGATGTGGACGCTGCCTATGCGGCGATAGCGCCGCATGTGGACCTTATCCACCCCGTCGAAGAGCAGGAATGGGGGCAGCGGGTGTTCCGTTTCTACGATCCGGACGGTCATGCGGTGGAGATCGGCGAGCCACAGTAAAGCGGAAGGCGATCAGTCTCTCAAGGCGTCGAATATCGCCGAGGCCACGACGACTTCGGTTCCCGCCAGCCCGACCGAACAGAAAAGCGTCGTGTCGATCGGCGATGCCCGGCCCGGAACCTTGTTTGCAACGACATCAGCAAGCTCCTGCATGCGATGTTCGTGACGTGATCCCGCCAGGAAGAAAGGCGAGGCGTAGGTCTGTGTTTGTGCAAGGGAATCCGTCACGATCAAGTCGGCCGCATCCGCTATGTCAAGACCGAGTTCATGTCCATTTGCTGTCTTCGGGCCAACAGTGTTGATATGCGCACCCGGCTTCAACTGGGATGCGCGGATAACAGGCAGATCGCTGCTGGTGGCGCAAAGTACGATATCGGCATCCGCGACGGCCTCGCTTGCGCTCTCGACGGGTTTTATCGATATGTTCAATGCGCGCTGCATTTCCTTGGCGAAAGCCTTGCGCCCCTTCTCGTCTCGGCTGAAGACGTGAGCAACCTCTATTTCGCGAACCGTGGCAGCGGCGATCAGTTGGGTTCGCGCCTGGGCGCCAGTGCCTATGACGCCGACGGTTTTGGCATTTGGAGCGCTTAGATGGCGTATGGCGATGCCCCCGATCGCTCCCGTCCTGATTTGGCCGAGGCGCTCGCCCAGAACGACACCCTTCAGTTTCGCATTGTTTGCCGACCAGACGGCAACGATCTGTGAATGTTCCGGCCCATCGAATGTTTCATAGATACGAAAGCCGGCAAGTGGTCTTTCGCCGAGTATGCCGCCGACCGTAAACACCAGATCGCCGCTGCCGGGAAATGAGACGTGATGCCGGGGCGGGGAGACGAACAGACCCGTTGCTTTGGCGAGGAAAGCTCTTTCCAAGGCAGCGATTGCAACTGGCATCATTGCCGTGCTGGTCAAGTCTTCGTCCTTCAGTATCTTCATTTCGATAAATCTCCTTCTGGCGGGTCACTCTGCAACCTCAACTATAGTTGAGGTCAAGTGGCCGCCGGCGTGATGCAAGATTTTCGGGATATGACGGCCGACCGCGGCGTTCGGCGCAGATGCCTAGGCGGATTGACAGTGGGTTCGAACGGCTCGACCATTGCTGCCGCGAGTCGCAAATGCTTCAGATCGAACGGATTTCGAGATGACTTTGAAACAGGATGCCGCCGTAACGCCGCCCCCTCAAAGTCCTTTGGCGAAATTGCACCATTGGCTTATCGAGCCGCGCGAATATGAGCGGCAGGAGCAAAGGCGTGGGCGGCGATTTGCCTTTGAATGCCTAATTCCACGGCAAACTGCACTTGTCGTCATCGACATGATCCCGTTCTTTGTCGCGGAAAGCGGCTATTGCCGCGGGATCGTTGCGAATATCGAGCGCATTGCCGACCCACTTCGAGATGCTGGCGGGCTCATATCCTGGGTCGTGCCCGGCGCAGTACAGCCTCATCCAGGCTTGGCCGAGGAATTCTATGGAAAAGACGTCGCGGAGCTGTTCAGGATGTCGGGAGGGGAGGGACCGGTCGCGCAGCGAATCTGGCAAGGTCTTCATCGCGCTGTGGATGATCTGTTTCTCGAAAAATTCGCCTACAGCGCGTTCTTTCCCGGTGCCTGCGACTTGCCAGGCATTCTGCGGGAGCGTGGTATAGACACGGTGATCATCACGGGTACGCTGACGAACATATGCTGCGAGTCTTCGGCAAGAGATGCCTTTGCATCCGGTTTCCGGGTCATTTTCGTAGCAGACGCCACCGCGGCACGGCGCGATCAGGATCACAATGCGTCGCTGCACAATATCTATCGCAGCTTTGGCGATGTGCGTTCGGCAGACGAGGTGGTCGGGTTGATAAGGCAACAGGAATAGCTGGCTGGTTTATATGATGCATGACGATATTGTAGTGGACGAGTCCATGGTTCGGCGTTTGCTGTCGAGAACGACACCGCAATGGGCAGATCTTCCCGTGCGCCGTCTTGCCTCTTCGGGAACCGACAATGCCATCTATCGGGTGGGTGAAAAGCTGTTGCTGCGGCTTCCCCGCCGGGAGGCGGCCGCCAATCTCATCACCAAGGAGCTCGACTGGCTGCCTCGTTTCGGCGATCTCCTGCTTGACGTCCCGAAATTGTACTTCAGAGGGAGGATTGATTTCGGCTTGAAAGGCGAATTCGGGATCTTCGAATGGATGGAGGGTGATATTGCCGCGCCGCAGAACATTGCGGACCCGCTTGCGGCAGCGCTTGCGCTTGCGAGTTTCCTCAACGCTCTGCACCGTGTGGATACGGAGGGGGCGCCGCCCGCCGGAGAAAGCAACCATCGCCGAGGCGTAGCCCTGGAGGTCTTGTCGCCGGTTACGCTTGCCGCCATCGAAATTCTCGCTGACGAGATCGACACGAAGGCGGCGATGCAACTTTGGAAGCGGGCCAGCCAGACCCGCCGTCAAGGACCGCCGGTCTGGCTGCATGGCGATCTGAAGGCGGATAATCTGATCGCCAGAGATGGGAAGCTGGCGGGTGTCATCGACTGGGGTCTCTGTGCCGTCGGCGATCCCGCGGCGGATTATGCCGCGGCATGGACATGGGTCGATCAGTCCGCTCGTGATGCCTTTCGTTCCGCTTGTGGGATCGAAGATGCTGATTGGCTTCGGGCGGAGGGCTGGGCGCTTTATGCGGCCGTGATCGCATTGAGCTATTATCGCGGCGGAAAAAACGAGGCGTTGTGCGAGCAATCACGCCTCACTCTGTCTCGCCTCAATATGCGATGATCGCCTTTGCCGATGTGCGATCGTACTTGCGATTTCGCGGCAGAACGATGAACGGACTATGTTATAACGATCATCATTCGATATATCGCACCAATGTGAAATGGACTTCATGCTTATCGCCCAGATTAGCGACATTCATGCCAGCCCGACGAATGATGGCATTGCCCGACTCGAGCGTGCCGTGTCCTGGTTGACGGCCCTGGAACCCGACATATTGGTTGTATCCGGCGATCTGGTCGACGGGAGTTGGCCAGAGGGCTACGGCGTCATAACGGCTTCGCTTGATCGTCTTTCCTGTCGTTCGCTGATCTTGCCCGGCAACTCGGACGATCGCACCATTATGCGGGCAGCCATGCCGCAGGTGGATTACTGGCACGAGCAATCCGCAATGCATTTTATCGAGTCTCACGGTGGGATTCCGCTAATCGGGCTCGATACAAGTGTCGACGGTGCAGCCTATGGTGATGTCGCGCAACATCTCTCCTGGTTGCGGCAGGTGCTGACGGATAATTCGGCAAGCACCCCACTGCTCTTTACCCACCATCATGTTTTTCCCTGTGGCATCTCTTTGCTGGATGCTGCCATGTGTAGGGGTACGGAGGCCCTGGCGGGCCTGCTGTCAAGCGGCGTTCGACAGCCAGTCGCCATTTGCAGTGGCCATGTTCATCGGGGAATGTCGAGCCTGTTTGCCGGTATTCCGGCCTACATATGCGGCTCCATATGTCCCGCCAATCCCCTCATGCTCGATGCATCTCGCATGCCGCAAGCAGCAGACCCTCCTGCGGTGATGATCCATGATCTGAGGCATGGTCGGCTCGTCAGCAGCCATGTTTCGGTAGGACAGCATTGACTGAAACACCTGATCCGTTTGGAACAAGGCCCGTCCGCCACCCGGATTGCTGCGCCGCGTGCTTGGATTGGCCCTAGCCTGCGCGATTGGCCTGATCCTCCGATGGCTGTCGAAAAGCCTAGGCGGCGATCTGCGCCTTGCACCTCAAAAGCATTCCATAGAGATCGCGTGGCTCGTCGGGGTCGGCCAGAAGGTCCAATTCGGCATAGAGCCCGGTTTCCTTGAGCTTGCTGCGCACATATCTCAGGGCAGAGAAGTCCTCGATGGCAAATCCGACACTGTCAAACAGCGTTATCGAGCGTTCGGATGCTCGCCCTTCGCGCCGTCCGGCAATCACTTCCCAGAGCTCGTTGACGGGGTAATCGGCATCCAGTTGCTGTATCTCGCCCTCGATACGGGTTTGTGGCGGATACTCGACGAAGATTTCCGAGCGCAGGAGGATATCCTTGTGAAGCTCCGTCTTTCCCGGGCAATCGCCGCCGACCGCGTTGATATGGACACCGGGTCCAACCATGTTGTCGGAGAGGATCGTCGCGGACTGCTTGTCGGCGGTTACGGTCGTGATGATATCCGCACCTTCGACGGCTTCCTGCGAGGAACCGCAGATCTTGACGCTAAGGCCCGTCCCTAAAAGGTTCGCAGCACAGCGTTGTGTTGCTGACGGATCGATGTCGTAGAGCCTCAGGTCGGTGACGCCGACGATTGCATTGAAAGCTAGGGCTTGAAACTCGCTTTGCGCTCCATTGCCGATGATCGCCATCACTCTGGAATTTGATCTGGCCAGATGTCTTGCGGCAACAGCCGACATGGCGGCTGTGCGCAACGCCGTCAGGATCGTCATTTCCGAAAGCAGCATCGGATAGCCGTTGCCAACATCCGACAGTACGCCGAAGGCGGTCACGGTCTGGCGGCCCTCCTTCGTGTTTTTCGGATGACCGTTGACATACTTGAACCCATAAAGCGTGCCGTCGCTCGTCGGCATGAGTTCGATGACGCCTTCGTCCGAATGGGAGGCAACGCGGGGCGTCTTGTCGAACTGCTCCCACCGCGCGAAGTCCTCTTCGATAACTGCGGCAAGCTCGGTCAGGAATGTCTCCACGCCGATCCTGAGAACCAGGCGCATCATGTGATCTACGCTCACGAAGGGGACGATATTCAGGTTTGGATTCGCGGACATTCCATCGGTCCTTTTTAGCATGCCTGGAGGGCGCGCGGGAAACGCACACCTGGAGGCGCAGGGTTATTTAGCGATTGCCTTTGGTGAGAAAGGTGGTGGCAATTTCGAGCACGAGGTCGGGCAAAACTGCAAAGGCGTAGGGCTCATGCACGCGCTCGAACTTCTGGTGGAATTCTCTCCCCCATGGGCCGAGGTTGACCACGGGGAACTGCAACGCATCGCCTGGCGGATTGTCAATCAAGCGCGAGATCGGCGTGTTGTCCGATACGACCTTGCTGTTGCCGGCGGCAAGGCCAAGGAAGCTCATGTCCGAGATGCCCTGAAAATGCGGCTTCCAACTGACGCTCTTTTCCTGATCGCTCGCAAGACGTGATCGGGCTTGCTCGATCGCCTCGTGGAGAGCCCGGTCGTTTTCGACATCGTGGTTGAGATGGGAAGGCGGGTAGTGCAGCCCGGCAAAACCTATGATGACGGCCGGACCGGAAACGCGAGCGATGCCGACAAGCCACGCAGTCAGTCTGCGCGTAACCACCAAGGGATTGTCGATGCCGGAAAGTGAGCGCTCCTCTTCCGCATATATCGAGGGGAAGTCTTCGCCCGCCACTTGTCCGGCAATCGTCTTGAGTTCATCGAAACTCAGAATTCGGGGTTTGGCCGGGATCGCCCCCGCACTTTTTCCGGCGAGGGTCCCGAACTGAAGCGCCTGTTCCGCGAACGTGTCCACCGCCTCCTCGGCGCCAGCGGTGACCTGTTCCTTGAAGCGTAAGAAGAGTTCGTCGGCCGACATCGTGTGGTATAGCCAATTGAACGCGACCCAGAAGCGTTCTGGCGTCGTGACTTCATAGCCATCGCGCAAATCCTTTGCTTCCAGGCAAATGGGCGGAGGCGAAATGTCGTTGTTGTCCCGGTCGGCCAGAGCAGCCTTGCCCTCGAGCCGGGATAGGATGGCCGCTCCCATGGCCTGTGCACTCACGCCTTCGAACGGATAGCTTGCATGAGAGCTGCAGCCGACGACCAGTGCGAAGGGCAGGAGCTTGCCGATCGTGCCCGCATAGACCGCGCGGCCTTCGCTTCCGTCGCCTTGGTCGGATGTCACGTCGAGATTGATGCCTGCGGCGATATCGATATCGAGGTCCTTGACGATCGAGGGCAGTGCGTCGCGCAGCGACCGCATCCCGCGGCTCTCTCGCTCCTCATCCGGCGTGGCGACCAGCACGAGATTTCCCTGACGATCCGGATCGGCGGCGAACTGTTCCAGGCAAGCGACCGCGACGGCGAGGCCGCTCTTCATATCGAGAAGGCCGCGTCCTGGAAGGAAATCGCCGCTCAGCAGATCGGCCAGAGCCCGCTCCTCCTGTTCGGATCGGCTGGTCCGCGCCGAGATCGTCTCGATAAGAGCCTGATGCAGTGCCGGAGTATCGCAGGCAAGGTTTTGAAGCTCATGATAATTATCGGTGGAGACCGTGTCGAAATGGCCCGCCATCGCTATGGTCCGTTTCCCGGTTCCCCGTACAAGAGCGACGACGTTGTGGGTGAGGGGCTCTCCATGGCTTGCCACCAGCCGGATGTGTTCCGGATGCTCGCGGAAATAGGGAATTTCCATCAGAAGATCGTGGAACCGGTCGGCAAAGGAAGCCTCGCCGGGCGTTCCCGTCTCGCTTGACCAGGATGTGAGGCGCAGCGCCAGATCGCGGACATGCTTTCGGTCGATTTTGCTTGTTTCCAATAGGTTTGTCATTGGGCTTCAGTTCGCCAGGTGCTTTCGAAGGAAGGCGCGGGTACGCTCTTCGGTAGGATTTGATAGGACGATGTCAGGCTTGCCCTGCTCAACGACGCCGCCGCCGTCCATGAACAGGACGTGATCCGACACCTCGGCGGCGAACCGCATTTCGTGCGTAACGATCAGCATGGTCATATGTTCGGCCGCCAGTTGCTTCATGACCTGGTTGACTTCCTCGACAAGCTCAGGATCGAGAGCGGAGGTCGCCTCGTCGAAAAGCATGACCTTGGGCTGCATGGCCAGGGCGCGAGCGATCGCGACGCGCTGCTTTTGCCCGCCCGATAGCCGGGCTGGATAGGCATCCCCCTTGTCCGTCAGTCCGACCTTCGCAAGAAGGGCGTTAGCTCGCTCCAAAGCGGCCGGCTTTGTCAGGCCCTTCAGCTTCATAGGTCCTATCATGATGTTCTGCAGGACCGTCAGATGGGGAAATAGATTGAACTGCTGGAACACCATGCCCATTTCCTGGCGGATATGGTTGATGTGGTTTTCGAATGCGCGCCCCTTGAGCGGGCGGTTCACCTGCTGGCCCTCGAGCCAAATCTCTCCGGACGACAGCGCCTCGAGCATGTTGATGGATCGCAGCAGGGTGCTCTTGCCGGAGCCGCTCGGGCCAATGATCGACACGATCTTGCCTCGCTCGACGCTCAGGTCGATACCTTTGAGTACCTCGTGATTTCCGTATGATTTGCGGATTTGTCGCAGTTCGATCATGGGGAGCTGTGATGTCATCGGATGGCTTCCACTTTCCGTGCGGCGATGCTCAACAGATACTCCATCGCCAGGTTGACGAGGTAGTAGAGCAATGCGGCGGTGAAATAGAACTCAAAGGGGCGGTAGGTTTCGCTGATTGCCCTTTGGGCACTCAAAACCAGCTCCGTAATGCCAAGCACCGAGAGCACGGCAGTATCTTTGAGAAGGATGATGCTGTTGTTTCCGACCTGAGGCAGGGCGGTAAGCAGGGCCTGGGGTATGATGAAATGCCGCAGCGTCGCGCCGCGACCGAAGCCGAGCGATCTGGCTGCTTCTGTCTGACCGGTATCGACGCCTTTCAGGCAGGCCCGGAAGATGTCGGCATTATAGGCCGCGTAGTGCAGTCCCAACCCCAGAACGCCGGTCCAGAATGCCGGCAGCATGATCCCCACTTGCGACAGCCCGTAATAGAAAAGATAGAGCTGCAGCAGGAGCGGCGTTCCCATGAAGAGGAAGGCGACGCCTCTTAGAGGCACGCTTGCGATCTTGGAGCCGTACATTGAGGTGACCGCGATCCCGATGCCAAAGGCGACGCTGATGGCGCCTGCGAGAACGGTTATCAGAATGGTCCAAAGAACGCCTGTCCAGAGTATCTGCGCATAGGAGGGGACGACGCTGAAATCGAAGCTCATGCCTGCGCCCTCCGCGTGACATCAAAGAGATGCTCGATGCCACGCACAATCAGGGAGATCGCGGCGACGATGGCGATATAGGCCGCCCCGGCGACGGTGAAGACTTCGAAGGGCTTGTAAGTCGAGGTGACGAACCGTTGCGCCGCATAGGTAAGCTCGACGACGCCGATGGTCGACACCAAGGCGGTGCTCTTAGACAAGATGACTGTGTTCACCCCGAGCGACTTGATAATGAGTGGAGCAGCCTGCGGCAGTATGAAGAGGCGCATCGTATCGAAGCGCCCAAACCCGAGCGACCGCGATGCTTCCGTCTGCCCTTTGTCGACGGCGATGATCGCTCCCTTGACCCCCTCGGACATGTATGCGCCGATATTGAACCCCATCGTCACCACTCCCGCCACGAATGGCGTAAGCTCAAAGCCGAGCTGAGGTCCGCCGAAAAAGACCAGGAAGAGCTGCACCAGAACAGGCGTGCCGCGCATGATGCTGACATAGGCGGTCGCAAGCAGCCGTATCGTCCGCAGCTTCGAAAAGCGGCCGATGACGACTATGGTGGCAACGACGAGACCGACAAGCAGCGAGCAGACGGTCAGCTCTATTGTCACCATAGACGCGTCCACCAGAAACGGGGCTATTCGTCCGATAAGTTGAAAGTCCATTCCGGCCTCCCGGGCCAGCGCTCCTTATTTGCGGCAGCACAACGAGCCACCGTTGAAGCGATGTGGAATCGGTCGACGGGGCGATCTCGCAGCCGACCGGGTTCCGAAAAAGTGGAATATTGGCCAGGCCGCGTTTGGACCCGGCCCGCATAATCAGCGAATGTCCTGACCGATCCACTTCTTGGAGATGGCTTGGTAGGTCCCGTCGGCCATCATGTCGTCGAGCGCCTTTTGCATGGCGGCTGCCAGTTCGGGATTGTTCTTGCGAACAGCGATGCCGATGTCGTACTTCGGCATCTTGTCATCCTTGACCTGCTCGATGGGCGCATTGCTTTTGGCGATCGCGACGAAGACGGGAACATCGTCAGCGATAACGGCGTCCACGCGACCGGCCTGCAAATCGAGGAGCATCTCCGGCAACCCCTTGTAGGTCCGGATCTCGAAGGCGTTCTGCTCGCGCGCCCATTTTTCGGCCGCTTCTCCGAGCGTGACGCCGACGGCTTTTCCCTTGAGTGCGTCGACGCTCTGGACGTTCGCGCCCTTCTTGACGAAGGCGGCAAGCCCGGAACGGTAGTACGGCCCGACGAAATCCACCGCCTTCTTGCGCTCTTCCGTGATGCTCATCGAGCCGATGATCGTGTCGTAGCGGCCCGTAACCAGACCAGCGATGATGCCGTCCCAGGCGGTCGTGACAATCTTCGGCTCGACTTTGAGGCGCTTTGCGATCTCCGTGCCGATATCGACATCGAAGCCGACAACCTTGTTGCTCTCGTCGACGAAGCTGAATGGCGGAAACACGCCCGAAAGGGCAACGGAAAGCTGGCCTGACTTTTCGACCTTCTGAAGATCGTCGGCGTGGACGGCCGTAACAGGAAGGCATGCCGCTGCCGCGATGAAAATCGCGGAAAGAATATGGTTCAACTTCATTGTAGATCCTCTCCCAAATAGGTCGCGCATGGACCTTGGATGGCGCTCAGGTATGGTCCGAGCGATGGCCGGATCGGCTGCTGGTTATTTGGTTCGCCCTCTTTTATCCAGCCGCTGTCCCGTCAACGCGAGATCAGTCGTAGTCCCGGATCAGCGAACAAAAAAGAATGCAAAGTGATCGAAATCACGATAAAATGCCGAAATAGTAATAATTTTGACGAAATGATAGATTTATGGATGACCTCGATCGACAGCTGATCGCCGAACTGCGGATCAATGGAAGAGCGTCGGTTCCGCAGCTCGCGCAGATTTTAGGGGTTGCACGGGCGACGGCTCAAAAGCGCCTGGACCGGTTAATCGCAACGGGGGACATAAAGGGCTTCACGGTCCGGCTGAAGGACGATGCAAGCAAGGACCTCATCAGAGCCTTCATCCTCGTCGAAATCTCCGGGTCTCCGCGAAATCCGATATCCGCCATCAAACGTCTGCCGGGGGTTGCATCGCTCTCCAACACGAACGGGCACTGGGACATGATCGCCGAGATCGAAGTATCGACCATGTCTCAACTGAACGAGCTGATTTCAACCGTGAGGGCGACGGAAGGTGTGTCGAAGAGCGAAACATTCATCATGCTGGGGCCTGCCTGACTGTGATCCCTGAGTGAACGCCGTTGGGCTTCGCTGAACACATAGATAGCTATTTCATCATAAGTGATGGCAGTGGTTTAAGATCACTATCTTCGTGATATTTGCTCTCATCTTTATCTTATTTAGTTCCGATCGTTCAAAGGAATCTCGGTGATGTTTGTAAGACATGCTTGGTTCAATCAGATGTTACTGTGTGGATAAGTCCATCCTTAGACCGCCGATGCCTATGTAGCTTTCTTTCATCCTATATGAATTCGAAACTTTGCTTTGACGTGATCTACGGACGGCAACCGAGGCATAACGTGGCTCCACAGCATGCAAATATGCTAACTACCTTGCCCATCAGACGTGGCCGATGGCTCGGATATCATCAAGAAGCCGGTCATTCATCACGGGATGTCCGATCCTCTTCCTACCGGCAGTTATACGTCTTCATCTAAGCCGTGTGCCGTCCTGCGAAAACATATGCAGCCTTTTGGGATCTGCCTGGATATAGCATTCCTGGTCGATAGCAATATTAGATCGGCCTGGGACGCGGAAGATGATGGCTTGAGCATCAGGCAACGTCCCATGCACATAGCTTTCTGCTCCTACCAGCTCGACGGCTTGCACGCGAACCTTGGCGTGAAACCATCCATCTTGCCCGGTTTCCGAGAGATGAAGGTCTTCCGGGCGAATTCCGATCGTCGGGAAGGCAGCCGCAGTTCCTATATTTGCCGGCAGCGTGATGCCGGAGCTTTCATTGATCTTGATCAGATTCATGGAGGGCGAGCCGATAAATGCGGCGACGAAGGTTGTCGCCGGCGTCTCATAGAGTTCGATCGGGCTGCCCACTTGTTCGATCTTGCCGCCATTGAGAACAACGAGCTTGTCGGCTAGCGTCATCGCTTCCATCTGATCATGGGTGACATACACGCTCGTGGTCGCGAGTGAACGCTGCAGGCGCTTGATCTCGATGCGCATTTGCACGCGCAACTTCGCATCGAGATTTGAGAGTGGTTCGTCAAACAAAAATGCAGCCGGTTCGCGCACAATGGCGCGGCCCATCGCCACACGTTGCCGTTGGCCGCCGGAGAGTTGACGTGGTTTGCGCTCGAGAAAAGGCTCAATCTCGAGCGATCGCGCTGCTGATTGGATACGCTGGTCTATCTCGGTTTTTGGAACATTCCTGTTCTTGAGACCATAGGCGAGATTCTGGCGTACGGTCATATGCGGATAAAGCGCATAGTTCTGGAAGACCATGGCGATGTCGCGCTCGGAAGGTTCCAGACGATTGACGACGCGGTCGCCGATGCTGATTTCGCCGGAGGTGATGGCTTCGAGGCCTGCGATCATACGCAGCAGAGTGGATTTACCGCAGCCGGAGGGGCCGACTAGCACCACAAGTTCGCCATCGGCAATCTCGAGCGACACGCCCTTGATCGCATCGACATTGCCGCCATAGGTCTTGCGGACATTTTTGAGGGTGATCCCAGCCATTATTTCTCCGTTTCCACCAGACCTTTGACGAACCAGCGCTGCATCAGTACGACGACGAGGATGGGCGGGATGATCGCCAGGATCGCCGTCACCATCACGAAATTCCAAGGCGTCGCCGCATCGGCGAAATCCACCATTTTCCTGAGCCCGATGATGATCGTCGACATCTTCGCGTCATTGGTGACGAGGAGCGGCCACAGATATTGCGTCCAGCCATAGATGAAGAGGATCACGAATAGCGCGGCTATATTGGTCTTCGACAGCGGCAACAGGATATCGCGCATGAAGCGGAAAGGACCGGCATTGTCGATGCGGGCCGCCTCAAGCAATTCGCTCGGCACCGTCAGGAAGAACTGTCGGAATAAGAACGTCGCCGTTGCCGAAGCCATGAGCGGAAGCGTCAGTCCCGCATAGGTATCGATCATGCCAAGATCGACGATGACCTTGTAGGTCGGCAGGATGCGCACCTCCACCGGCAGCATCAGCGTGACGAAGATCATCCAGAAGAAGACCATCCGCAGCGGAAAGCGAAAGAAGACGATGGCGAAGGCCGACAGGAAAGAAATCGCAATCTTGCCGACGGCGATGACGACCGCGACGATAAATGTATTCCAGAGCATCCGCTCGAGGCTGACACCAACGACACGCTCGACGCCGCCGTTCAGGGCCTCGCCATAGTTTTCGCTAAAATGGCCACCCGGCAGTAGCGAGATAGGCGGCCGCAGTATCTCGGCAGATGTCATCGTCGAGGCAACGAAAGTGTAATAGATCGGGAAGGCAACGATGATGATGCCCAGGATCAGCATGAGATGGCCGATCAGATTGGCGACGGGACGTTTTTCGATCATCGGCTTGCCTCACCCGTAATGCACACGCTTCTCGACGAAGCGGAATTGGAAGGCCGTAAGCGCAATGACAATCACCATCAGGACGACGGACTGAGCCGCTGAGGAGCCGAGATTGAGATTGACGAAACCGTCATTGTAGACCTTGTAGACAAGTGTCTCCGTCGCTTTTGCTGGTCCGCCGCCGGTGACGGCATGGATAATGCCGAACGTGTCGAAGAAGGCGTAGACTGTGTTGACCACGAGAAGGAAGAAGGTGGTCGGCGCCAGCAACGGAAAGACGATCGTCCAGAAGCGCCGGGCGCCTCGAGCGCCGTCGATCGAGGCCGCTTCAAGCAACGATTTGGGGATTGCCTGTAGGCCGGCAACAAAGAACAGGAAATTGTAACTGATTTGCTTCCAGGCGGCGGCGATGATGACCAGCACCATGGCTTGATTGCCATTCAACAGCGGGTCCCAGGCAAATCCGTTGCGACGCAGAATATAGGCCAGTGTGCCCATGGCCGGATTGAACATGAAGAGCCATAGCATGCCGGCGACGGCGGGTGCGACCGCGTAGGGCCAGATCAGCAGCGTCCGATAAAGACCCTGACCGCGCACCACCTTGTCGGCGGCAGCCGCTAGCGCAAGCGCGACGATCATCGGCAGGAGTGCCGTAGCAACACTGAAAATCACCGTCACCTGGAGGGAATGCAGGTAGGTCTCGTCGGACAAAATAGCGCGGAAATTGGCAAGGCCCACGAAACCGCTTTTCAGTCCGAAGGGGTCCTCGCGTTGCATCGACTGATAAAGCGCCTGGCTTGCCGGCCAGAAAAAGAAGACCACCGTCAGGACGATCTGCGGAGCGACAAGGAAATACGGAAGGATCTTGTTCGGAAAGACGACACGCGGCATGGCGATCTCCTAGGATGGGACACTGCCCGCAGCCTGAGGGCTGCGGGCCAGACCGCATCAACCCATCAATTGCCGATGGCCTGCTGGATGGCGGCATTGCCGCGTTGCACGGCCTTGTCGAGCGCCGTCTTGGCATCTTCCTTGCCCGCCAGCATTGCTTCGAATTCTTCGTTCATGATGTCGCGCACCTGCGGCAGGTTGACGAGGCGCACGCCTTTGGAATTGGCAGTGGGAGCCTTGCCCAACATCTGCAGGATCGGTGTTTCACGGCCAGGGTTCTTGTCATAGAAGCCGGATTTCTTGGTTTCCTCATAGGCAGCCATCGTCACAGGCAGATAGCCGGATACCTGGTGCAGGCGGGCCTGGATCTTCGTCTGCGACAGGAAGTGGAAGAATTCGGCGATACCCTTATATTCCGCGTCGCTCTTGCCCGCGAAAACCCAGAGGCTGGCGCCGCCGGGGATGGTGTTTTGCGGCCTGCCCTCGCCATCGTAGTAGGGGAGCTGTCCGATGCCGTAATTCATGCCGCTCTTGATGATGTCGCCGAGGCCGCCGGATGATTCCGTCAGGATGCCGCACTCCCCCGAAGTGAAAAGTTGCTTGGCTTCCGAGGTGCGGCCGCCATAACGGAAGGTGCCGTCCTTGGCGAGGTCGGCGATCGCCTGGAAATGCTGGACGAAGAGCGGTGTATTGAACGCCAGCTTGACATCGGTGCCGCCGAGGCCGTTTTCATTGGAGCCGTAGCTGACATTGTTCCAGGCGGCGAAGTTCTCGGTCTGAATCCAGGTGAGCCAGGTGGAGGTGAAGCCGCAGGCCGATGCGCCGCTCGACTTGATCTTCTTGGCGGCATCAAAAACCTCAGGCCATGTTTTCGGCGGGCTTTCGGGGTCGAGCCCGGCCTTCTTGAAGGTATCCTTGTTGTAATAGAGGATCGGGGAAGACGAATTGTAGGGGAAGGACAGCATCGTACCGTCCGGCTTCGAATAGTAGGAAACGATGCCGGGCAGATAGAGCGACTTGTCGAATGTATAGCCGCCCTTCTTCAGGACTTCGGCTGCCGGCATGATCGCGCCTTCGGCACCCATCATCACGCCGCTGCCTGCATCGAAGACCTGCAGGATAGCCGGTGCCTGCTTGGCACGAAAAGCGGCGATACCGGCGTTCAGCGCTTCTGGATAGGTACCCTTGAACACGGGTAGGATCTTATAGTCCTTCTGGCTGTCGTTGAATTCCTTGGCCAGCTGTTCGACAACTTCGTTGTTGGCGCCCGACATGGCGTGCCACCATTGCAGCTCGGTTGCTGCAAACGCGTGCGATGCCCCGGCAAATGAAATTGCGGCCACCCCAAGGCAGCTCCAAGTGAAGCGATTAGGCATCATTCCTCCCATTGTTATCTCTTCTGTGAAACGGACTGGCTTACTCTCCTCGATCACAAGCCCGCTTTGCGCTAGGTATCCGCCGGATCTGGTGAGCGGTTTGCAAGCGCGTTCATTTAAATTAGTGTCTACCCGGCTCTTGTCTACCGTGAATTTTATAAGCCAGCTATCTTTTTGAGGTCGTCGATCGCGCCTGGTGCCGCGCCCAGAACAACCGACCCCTTGGTGAGACGTTCGCCTTCAGTCGGAAACGGGTGGTACCAGCCGCCGGCTTCCTTGACGAGGCAATAGCCTGCCAGGCAATCCCAGGCGTGCATGTAGGGTTCGTAATAGCCGACCAGGCGGCCGGCCGCGACATAAGCGAGCATCAGGGCACCCGACCCATTGCGAACGAAGTTGCCCCCCGCCTCGAGCACTTGCTCGACCATCCTGGCGACGAAAGCAGGCGATACGTGATTGTTGGCGCCGATACCGGTCACGGCGTTACGGATGTTGCGAGTGGCATCCAGCCTGAGGCTTTTGCCGTTCAAGGTGGCGCCCTTGTCCTGCGCGGCCACATAGAGTTCATCATGGCACGGCGCCGAAATCACACCGATTACAGGAATGCCGTCATGCAGCACAGCGATGGAAACGCACCAATTCGGCATGCCATTGACGAAGGGACTTGTCCCGTCGATCGGGTCGACAACCCACGTATAGCCGGAGGTGCCTGTTTCCAGTCCATATTCTTCGCCAAGAATGCTGTCCCCAGGATGCGCCTGGTGGATGCGGCCGCGAATGAGATTTTCGACCTCCCGGTCGGCAATGGACACGACATCCTGCAGGTCGCGCTTGGTTTCGATGATCAGGGTCTCACGCCGCTTGAAATAGTCGAGCGCGAGCGCCCCGGCCTCGCGGGCCATGGCCTGCGCAAGGGAGAGACGTGTTTCAAGATCGACGAGGGGTGCGGATGTCATGCAGATGTCCTTAAATAGCTAATGTTTGACGGCGTTTAGCCGCCGATGACGGCAACGCCACGATCCTTGAAAGCGATCGTGACATCCGTGTCGGGAGGAAGCGCGGAATCGACGGTCGCGTCGATGACGAAGAGGGAGCCGCGGTCGGTCTTTACCTCATATTCGACATGATCGCCGAGATAGGCCGAGTGGGTGATCAGGCCGTTAAAGGAGCCGTTACTCGTTCTTGGCGTCAGCATGATCGCGTTCGGTCGCACCGCGAGTTGGGCGGGACCTCGTGTGACCGAACGACCGCTGATCCGGTGAAGAAGTCCTTCGATCGCAATCGTGGCGCTGTCGCCGTCAGTCTCGATGACATCGCATGTCATGACGTTGGCCTCGCCCATGAAATCGGCGATGAAGGCGGAGACCGGGGCATCGTAGAGTTCGCGCGGTGCGCCCTGCTGTGCGATGCCGCCGTCCTTCATGACGATGATGCGATCGGACACGGCGAGCGCCTCGTCCTGGTCATGGGTAACATAGACTGCGGTAAAGCCTAGCCGCTGCTGCAATTCGCGAATGTCGGTCCTGACGCGACGGCGCAGCCGCGCGTCAAGATTGGAAAGCGGCTCGTCGAGTAACAAGACCTGAGGCTCGACGACGAGCGCACGCGCAACGGCGACGCGCTGCTGCTGACCGCCGGAGAGTTCCGCCGGTAGGCGCGCGCCCATGCCCGTCAGGCCTACGAGGTCGAGCGCGCCTTCGGCCTTCTCGCGCGCCTGCCTGCGTTTCATGCCTGAGGACTCCAGCCCATAGGCGACATTGTCGAGAGCTGTCATGTGCGGAAACAGAGCATAGCTCTGGAAGACCATCGAGACGTCACGCTCGTTGGCCGGAAGCATGGTGACATCCTTGCCGCCGATCAGGATACGGCCCGAGGAGGGGTGTTCGAGCCCCGCCAGCATGCGAAGCGTCGTCGTCTTGCCGCAACCGGAAGGGCCGAGCAGCGTCACGAGCGTTCCGGGTTCGATGGTGAGCGAGAGATCGGGAATGGCGGTAAATGCGCCGAAGGTCTTTCGGACATTCTCGAAGACGACGGAACCGGGAGCCTTCGGATTCATGCGGTTTTCTCCTGAGCAAGGGATGCGGGTGCTGCCGGCGCCGGCGCCATCGCGACGCGGTTTACGCGTCGGAGCCGCCTTTCTCCGACGAGCAGCTGAAAGCTGGCGATGATGGTGATCATGACGACGATGAGCGCGGAAGAATAAGCGATCGCCACACCATATTCGCCATTCTCGACCAGGCCCACGATATAGGCGGTGGACATGTTGTATTGGGCGCTGACAAGAAAGATGACCGCGCTGATGGAGGTGATGGCTCGCACGAAGGAGTAGACGAGCGCTGCGGTAACCGCCGGCCGCAGCAGCGGCAGGATCACCTTGCGGATGGTGCGCAGGCTGTCGGCCCGCAGCGTTAGCGAGGCCTCGTCGAGGCTTCTGTCGAGCTGGCTCATGGCGGCCACGCCGCCGCGAACACCGACCGGCATATTGCGGAAGACGAAGCAGGCGACCAGGATCAGCGCCGTTCCTGTCATTTCCAGCGGCGGCAGGTTGAAGGCCATGATGTAGCTGATACCGATCACGGTGCCGGGGATGGCGAAGCTCATCATCAGCGCGAATTCGAACAGGCCGCGACCGACGAATTTCTGGCGCACGATCAGATAGGCCGTCAGCAGGCCGACAGCGGCCGTTAGTGGCGCGGAGATCAGGGCGATTTCCATCGTCGTCCAGAAGGAGTTCCAGGCAACGCCGCTCCAGGCAAGACCGCCGTCGTCGCGCAGGCCGATCGAGAAGGCCTTGATGTAGTGTTCGACCGTCAGCGTGTTGTCTAGACCCCAGGTGCGCACGAAGCCGCCGAAGAGGATCATGAGATAGACGACGACGGTAAAGATCATCCAGGGAATGACAACCGCATGAACCGCGATCGAAAGGCCGCGGGGCAAGGCGGCGTGAGCACCAGAATCGCCCTTGCCTGTGACGGTCGCGAAACTTTTGCCTTGTAGCCAGAGGCGTTGCGCAAGAAAGGCGCTCAGGGTGAAGAACAGCAGGATCATCGCAAGGACGGCAGCGCGCGAGGGGTCGTTCTGCGCGCCGACGACACTGAAGAAGATTTCCGTCGACAGAACGCCGTGACTGCCGCCGAGCACCATCGGGTTGCCGAAGTCGGCCATGCTCTCGATGAAGCCGATCAGGAAGGCATTTGCCAGGCCGGGCTTCATCAGCGGCAGGGATACCCGCCAGAATGTGCGCCAGCGATCGGCGCGCAGGGTCTGTGACGCCTCCTCCATCGACGGGCTGACGCCTTCGACGACGCCGATGAGGACGAGAAAGGAAATCGGGGTGAAGGAGAGAACCTGCGCGATCCATATGCCGGTCAGGCCATAGAGCCAGCGACCAGGTTCCATTCCGAAGAGCGAGGCGGCCGTCTGTGTGATGACGCCCGACCGACCAAACAGCAAGGTCAACGCCAGACCGACCACGAAAGGCGGCGTGATGATCGGCAGGATCGTCAGGAGCCTGAGACCCTTCTTGAAGGGAAAGCGCGTGCGGGTGGCGACGAGGGCAAAGCAGAGCCCCAGCAGCGTCGATGTGCCTGCCGTCAGGATGGCGAGCCAGAGCGTGCGCCAGGCGACGCCGCAACGGTCGCCGCCGACCACGCAGCTGAGGCTCCAGATGGACGGATCTTGGATGTTGTTGACGAAGCCGCTTGGATCGAACGATCCGTCAAACGATTGGAATGCTCCGACGAACATGCTGCCGACGGGATAGAAGACGAATATTGCGACCAGTACGATCAGCATGGTGATCGCGCTGACGACGAAGGCATCACCCTTCATCACGCCGCGTTCGGCAAGGCCGAAGGAAAAGAGCAGAACATAGACGATGCCGAGCGTGATGGCGCCGGCGCCCATGGCAGGTTGGCCATCCGTCAGCGGGCCGAACAGGCTTTCGCTGATCGCCCAGCTCCAGCCCGACGACGTTATGGCAAGACCCTGCAGGGATAAGAAGACAAAGCCCAACGCACCGGCACAGGCCATGAGCGCGCCGCGTTGCTTCGGATTGGAAAGGAAGCGCGCGATGCCGCCGAGCAAGAAGAGCCCGACGGCGATCGCGAGCCACCATCGGCCGTAGCTGACGATTTCCAGTATTCCCGGCGCTGTGGAGGGGGCGAAGGGAAAGCTGCTCAGCCAGCCGAGGCTGAAGAAGCCGCCCTCGATGCGATACCATGGGAGTAGTATCAGGGCAGCGATGCCGAGAATAAGCGCGACATCCAGCCGGCGTTTGCTATTGGTCATGGTCGGATTCGCATCCCGTTCAGCAATATTCAGGGGCTACGCAGGCCGGACACATGGGAGCCGGCCCGCGTTGGCAATCGGGAAGGTCGATCAGTTGGCTTTCGCCCCGATTTCCTTGTCCCACCGGGCAAGCAGGGCCTTGCGCACCGTCGGATCGCCATATTTCTTGAAGTCGTAGTCGATCAGCTTGATCTCTTCGAACTTCGGCGCCTCCTTCGGGACCTCGGCCGACCTGTTCGAAGGAAGCTGATAGGACTTCGCGTCCTTCATGTGCGATTGCGCCTCGGCGCTGAGCGCCCAGTCATACCACTTCTTGGCGTTCTCGAGGTTCCTGGCGCCCTTGATGATCGACATGGAGCCGATCTCGTACCCGGTGCCCTCGCAGGGTGCGACTGCCTTGATGGGGAAGCCTTCGACCGTCTGGGCGACGGCGTCGTGCATGAAGACGATGCCGATAGTCGCTTCCCCGCGGGCGGCCGCTTTCACCGGGGCGGAGCCGGATTTCGTATATTGCGAGATATTCGCATTGAGCTTCGAGAGATAATCGAAAGCCTTGTCCTCGCCCATCATCTGCACGAGCGTCGCGAGCGTATTGTAGGACGTGCCCGACGAGTTCGGATTGGCGATCTGGATCTCGCCCTTGTAGGAGGGATCGAGCAGATCGGCCCAGCATTTCGGCTCCTTCAAGCCCTTCTTCTTGAGAATGTCAGCGTTGTATCCCCAGCCAAGCGCTCCGGCGTAAACGCCGACCGTGCGGAAGTTGGCGCTTTCGGCCTGCTTCTTTGCCCAGTCCTGTAATTGGTCGAAAAGCGGAGATTTGTATTCGAGCGTCAGGCCCTCGGCTGCCGCCTGCAGGTGAGGATCGCCGGTTCCCGCCCACCATATGTCGGTTTTCGGGTTGCGGGCCTCGGCGCGGATCTTGGCATAGGTTTCGCCGGCGGACAGGCGGACCATATTGACCTTGATGTCGCTCTGCTTCTCGAAGAGCCCCTTCATCATGTCGCAGACTTCGGGATCTGCCGAGCAGATCATGTTCAGGTCGCCTGCGGCATGTGCCGACCAGGCAATAAGAGATACTCCCGCGGCAAGGGCCGCCGCGGCCATGTTAACCAATCGCATGATGTCCTCCCTGCTTTGCAGCGCCTCCACGCTGGGCGCTTTTGCAAGCGTGTGCAAATGCTGCATTGCTTGGCTCACGCTGTCAACCTATATTGTCATAAAAGTTTCACAAAACTGACATAGTGCGCATATTGCACGCGATTGCAAACTGTGATGGACTCCGCGTCGGTAACAGGAGAGGCGCCGTGTCACAGAGAGATTTCGTCAGCGCTGAGGAAGTGGCGCAGCGTGCTGGCGTTTCGCGCTCGGCCGTTTCCCGCGCGTTCACGCCCGGCGCCAGTGTTTCGGAAGCCACGAAGCGGAAGGTCCTTCGGGCGGCGGAGGAGCTCGGCTATCAGGTCAACCATCTCGCCCGCGGGCTGATGCGTAACGAAAGTGGCATTGTTTGCCTCATCGTTTCCGATGTCGCGACACCGTATCGTTCCGCTCTTTTGCGGGAGCTAACACTGCAACTGCAGTTGGCGGGGAAAGTGGCGATGCTGATTAATACCGATCGCTCCGATGGTAGCGTCAACGCGGCCTTGCAGCAGGCGATCCGCTACCGTGCCGATGCGTCCGTGATCCTTTCCGGCCTGCCGGACAAGTCGATCACGGAGCTCTGTCTGCGCAGCGGGCAACGGCTCGTGCTGATCAATCGCGATGAGGATCAGTCAGGCCCACTGCACATCAATCTCGACGAGCGGGAAGCGGCAGCGCGCGTGGTCACGGCGTTTGTGCGTGCCGGCTGCACTCGCCTTGCCTTTGCGAATTCCGAGGCTGGTACGCCAAGCCTGGTGGCGAGAGAGGGAGGCTTCATCGCTGCCGCCCGGGATCATGGGCTCGAGGTTGCCGTCGAGCGGCATGGCTGGACGGGATACGAGGCTGGACGGATCGTGGCTCAACGCCTTCTGACCAGGAAGGAGAGGCCGGATGCCGTCTTCTGCGCAACGGATCTGCTGGCGTGTGGTTTCATGGATGCCGCTCGCCATCAGTTTTCGCTGTCCATCCCGCACCAACTCTGCGTCGTCGGCTTCGACGACATCGAGCAGGCGTCCTGGTCTTCCTATCGGCTGACCACGTTTTCGCAACCGGTCGCGGCAATTGCACGGGAGGCTGTAACCTGGTTGTCGGAAAGCGGCATTGCCGAAGGCAAGTCGCTGACATTGCGATCTGATCTGATCTGGCGCGAGACGGTCCGAGGCGGATAGGGCATCATAATTTGCCGAGAGCGTGTGAGCGAGGGGCAGGCCGATAGATCCGGTGCGTCGCGGGAACGTTTAGGCATATTCGTGTTGCGTGCTGACTTGAGTCACGCCTTTCAGGATGTCAGCCGCTTTCTCGGCGATCATTACCGTTGCCGCATTGGTATTCGATGAAATCAGTCTCGGCATGACCGAGCTGTCGCACACCCTTAGCCCATCTATGCCGCGAACCTTGAGTTCGGGATCGACCACGGCGTCATCTGCGCTGCCCATCCGGCATGTTCCGACCGGATGGTAGGCGGAGCGCGCATATTGCCGGGCAAATTCGCGGTACTCCGCCTGGGTGCGAATATTTCCGTCGGGTAGATGCAGCCTTCTCACGAACGGCTTGAAGGCGGCCTGGGAAAGAATTTCCTGGCTGATCTTGATGCCATCGACGGCCCGTTCGAGATCATAGGGTTCGGCAAAGGCGTTGGGATCGATCAACGGCGCGACGCGCAGATCCTTGGAACGGAGCGTGACGGTTCCGCGCGATCTCGGGCGGACATGATAGGAGTTCAGCGTGCAGCCGTTGCCGCCGGGCACGCCGTCTATGCCTGCCTCTACGCCTGCGCCGGGAAGAAAATGAAACTGGATGTCCGGCGTCTTCTCGTTGCGGTCTCCCCACCAGAAGCCGCCACCTTCGACGATATTCGAAGCGACCGGCCCTTTGCCGAACAACGCATATTCCATGCCGGCGGCAATCTGCCAGCGCCGTTTCTTGTATCGGTCGATACCATAGGGGCCGCTCAGTTCGGCAAGCACGTCGACGTCCATATGGTCCTGTAGATTCTTGCCAACCTGCGGCAGGTCGCGAACGACGTCGATGTCGAGTGCGCGCAATTCGTTTGCCGGTCCGAGACCCGATAGCATCAGCATTTTCGGCGAGCCGATCGCCCCTGCCGTCAGAATGACTTCCCGCTCAGCTCTCAACAGCACGGGCCGCCCGTTCTCGATCAGTTCGACGCCGACGGCACAGCCGTTCTCGATGACGATACGGTGGACGGCGGCGTCCGTGCGAACGGTCAGGTTCCTGCGGGTCATGGCCGGTCTCAGATAGCCGACGGCCGTGCTGCTGCGCCGGCCCTTGCGCGTCGTCGTTTGATAAAACCCGGCGCCCGCCTGCGAGCCGGCATTGAAGTCGGGATTGAATGGCAGTCCCGCTTCCTGAGCCGCGCGAGCGAAGACACGGGTCAGCGCGTGTGGCGTCTGCGAACTGACGCCGAGCGGCCCCTCCGTCCCATGATGGGGGCCGCCGTAGGTATCGTTGCCTTCGGATTTGCGAAAATAGGGGCGGACATCTTCATAGCCCCAGCCAGAGCAACCTTCGAGGTCACGCCAGCCGTCGTAATCTTCCGGGCATCCGCGCGTGAAAACCTGCGCATTGATCGAGCTGCCGCCGCCGAGAACGCGCGCTTGCGGATAGACCATCGTACGACCGGCGATTTCACGTCCGGCGACGGTTTCATATCCCCAAATCAATGGACCAGACGTCATCTTGAAGAAGCCCACTGGCAGATGGATGTAGATGTTCTTGTCCTGCGGGCCTGCTTCCAGCAAAGTCACCGAAACATCGGCGTCCTCGCTCAGACGCGCCGCGAGCACGCAGCCTGCCGAGCCACCTCCTACGATGATATAGTCGGGCATCCTTATCCTCCGAAGAATCTGCAGATGCTGGGATTTCCTCATCGCCCCGCACCACTTTGTCATCACATTCTCAAGTCTCTTGCTCCTCGTCAAGAGAAAGGGTACGGTTATAGTCTTGAAGGGTTGTCGTACAAATGATACGCAAGAACTGCTTCAGATCTGGGTGTCGCGGGAAAAAGGACGGCATCCGATTTACGTCATTCAAAGGGAGGTTTTCGAATGACAACAAGGTTGAATTCCCCTTTCGGCGCCATAAGTCGCCGTTCTTTTCTGGCGACGGTTGCAGCGGGCGCTACCGTTGCGGCATTGCCGAGGCAACTCTTTGCCGCCGACAAGCCGACGCTCGTCACGTCGATCCGTTCGCTGTCCAATCCCTATCATGCCGTCTGGAAAACCGGAGCCGAAGCTTTCGCCCAATCGGTCGGCCTCGATCACGTGACCCTCGTCTCGGAGGGGAACAGTGAAAAGGGCATCGCCGACATCAAGGCGATGCTTGCCAAGACCGGCGGCAACATGGTGCTGAACTCCGATCCGAACGATACGCCCGATGCCCGCCCGATCGTCGAGGCATGCGCCAAGGCCGGCGCCCATGTGGTGACGCAATGGAACAAGCCGGATGATCTGCATCCGAAGGACTTCAACCCCTTCTACGTCTCGCATATCGAGTTCGACGGCATTTCAAGCGGCAAGCAGATCGCCGAGATTCTGTTCAAGGCTATGGGCGGTTCCGGCGGCATCATCGCGCTTGGTGGACAGATCTCGAATACTGCGGCGATCGAGCGCAAGAAGGGGCTCGAGGAAGCACTGGCCGCCAATCCCAACATCAAGCTTCTCGATTTCCAGGTTGCCAACTGGAAATCATCGGAAGCCTACGATCTGACGGGCAATTTGCTCACGCGTTTCGGCGACGATGTGAAGGGCGTATGGGCGGCCAATGACGATATGGGCACCGGCGCCCTTGAGGCGCTGCGCGCCGAAAACCTTGCCGGCAAGGTGCCGGTCGTCGGTGTCGACGGCATCAAGGCGGCGGTTGACGCCGTGCGCAAGGGTGAATTTGCCTGCACGGTCACCTCCGATCCCTTCTGGCAGGGCGGCA
Source organism: Rhizobium sp. WW_1 (assembly GCF_003610155.1). Taxonomy (NCBI): domain Bacteria; kingdom Pseudomonadati; phylum Pseudomonadota; class Alphaproteobacteria; order Hyphomicrobiales; family Rhizobiaceae; genus Rhizobium; species Rhizobium sp. WW_1. The sequence goes on along the minus strand of NZ_RAIN01000004.1, from coordinate 389,765 downwards.
TGGGTCTCGCCATCGGCCTGGCTGCTCTGCAAAAGAAGTTCGATCCGGCCAAGGAGCCGCCGGAACATCGGGAGTTCTACGGCAAGGCCGTCCTCATCGCGAAGGACAATGTCGAGGACTACTACAAGACGAATATCGACTCCCATCCGAACCTGGACTGGACCGATCTGTGGGGTCGCGTGACAGGTGTCATCCGGACTTGATTACCCCCTGCCGGCGGCCGCGGCTCCTCCCGTGGTCGCATCATCGCTGGCGGGCGCTATTGCGTCCGCCAGTTCCCCTGATGCCGCAGCGAGGTATAATCTGTTGACCGTCAATGCCGAACACATCAAACCCAATCAGGAAAGCGAGCGGGCGAACGCCATGCCAACGATTGGAAGCCGCCTTTTCAGCCAGGCGAATGCCAAACGCCTGCGCGCCTACGCTCCGGTCCTCGTACTGATCGCGCTTTGCATCCTGATCAGCCTCGCCAATCCCAATTTTATCGAGCCGCGGAATCTGGTTCGCATCGCTAACTCCGCCGCCGTGCCATTGACGCTTGCGATGGGATTGACCTTCATTATCCTGCTCGGCAGCATCGATCTTTCCGTCGAAGGATCGCTTTCGATTGCCGCCATGGTGACCGTGCTGCTGGCCACCAATGATGCGAACGCGAACTCCTATGGCTGGCTGGCCGTCATCGCCGCGATTGCTGCAAGTACAGTCATGGGCCTTACGACCGGCATCATCCAGACATTCCTCAGGATTCCATCCTTCATGGCGACGCTCGGCGTCTGGTTCATCGGCCTCGGCATTTCGGTGTATATGCTCGGCGGCTCAGCCGTGCGACTGATGGACCCGTCGATCCGGGATCTCGCGCTTGCTCGCCTGCTTGGCCTGCCGTTTGCGGTGTGGGTGGCACTTGGCGCATTCCTGCTTGCCTGTACGGTCCAGTATTATACCAGGCTCGGGCGCCACATCATGGCGATCGGCGGCGGCGAGGATGTCGCCGAACTCTCAGGCATCAACCTTCGCCGCGTACGCATCATGGCGTTCGGGCTCGCCGGCTTCTTCTTCGGTGTCGCCGGTGTGTTGGCCGCCGCCCAGCTTGGCCGCTCGGATGCCGTTATCGCCGATGGTCGTCTCTTCGCCGCGGTCACGGCCGTTGTCGTCGGCGGGACCGCGCTGACGGGCGGCGAGGGTGGCGTCGTCAATACGCTGATTGGGGTGCTGATCGTCACGGTGCTCAGCAACGGCATGATCCTGCTCGGCATCTCTCCTTATGTGCAGCAGACGGTTCAGGGGCTGATGATCATTGCCGCTGTTGCGCTGTCGCTCGACCGCCTGCGTCTCCAGATCGTGAAGTGACCGCCATGCTCTCAACCAACCGGATCAGTAAATCCTTCGCAGGCGTTCCCGCATTGAAGGATGTCTCCCTGGACATCAGGCCGAACGAGGTCGTCGGATTGATCGGCGAAAACGGCGCCGGCAAATCGACCCTCATGCGCATCCTTGCCGGGACACACCAGCCGGACGGCGGCACGCTTATGCTCGATGGCAAGCCGCTGAAGCTGCATAATGCGCGCGATGGCGCCGTCCATGGCATCGGCATGGTGTTTCAGGAGCAATCGCTGCTGCTGAATCTTTCCGTTGCCGAGAACATCTATCTCGGACAGGAGGATCAGTTCGTCCGCCTCGGGATCATGAACTGGAGGGCAATGCGAGAAGCCGCCAGGCGGCAGCTCGCCAAGATCGGCGTTGACATCGACGTTACCGCGCGAACCTCCGAGCTGACATTTGCCGCTCGCCAAATGGTCGAGCTTGCCAAGGCGCTGACGCTCGAGGAGACGGTCTCCCGCCCGCTGATTATCCTTCTCGACGAACCGACATCCGTGCTCAGCGGCAGCGATATCGACGTTCTGTTCAGGCGCGTACGATCGCTGAAGTCGCGAGCGAGCTTTGTTTTCGTGTCGCACCGGCTGGACGAAGTCCTGCGCATTTCCGATCGCGTCTATACCATGAAGGATGGTCAGGTCGTCGCTGAACATCAGGCTGCGGATGTGACGGGACCTGAGTTGCACGAAATCATGGTGGGTCGCGGTCTGCAGGCCACCTATTACAAGGAAGACAAGCAGCTTCCGCCGCGCAGCGAGATTGTCGTCGATGCCAGCCGTTTGTCGATCGAAGGCGCATTCCGCGATGTCGATCTGCAGATCAGGGCCGGCGAGATCGTCGGCATTGCCGGTGTCGTCGGCTCCGGTCGTGAGGAAGTGACCCGCGCCATTGGCGGCTTTCTTACCCACACTGGCGGGATCCTTAAAATCAACGGCGAGCCAGTCCAGTTTCGCTCGCCCGAGCAGGCCGTCCGCAAGCGCGTCGGCTATATCCCGCGCGAGCGCCGCCTCGAAGGTCTCGTGATGTTTCTCTCTATCGCCGAGAACATTAGCCTGGCTGATCTCTCCTGCGTCATGCGAAACGGTGCCATCAGCTACGGCCGCGAACGCCGGCTTGCCAGCGACTGGATCAAGCGGCTGCGTATCAAGGCGCCAGGCCCGGACATCGCTTGCCGCAAGCTCTCCGGCGGCAACCAGCAGAAAGTCGTGCTGGCGCGATGGATGACCGCCGGCTCGCGGATTCTTGTTCTCGATCATCCGACCCGCGGGCTCGATGTCGGCGCCAAGGAGGAAGTCTACGAGCTTGTCCGCGAATTGTCTGCGCAGGGCGTCGCGATCCTTTTGATCTCCGACACGCTGGAGGAGACGATCGGGCTCTCCCACCGGGTGCTTGTGATGCGCGACGGTGCGGTGACGGCTCATTTCGACGCGACACCGGGCAACAAGCCGGATCAGGTCGATCTGGTGCGGGCAATGGTATGAGGAGGAGATGATGGAACGCATGAAGGATATCAAATCGCTTCTCGCCACCGGTTGGATGCAAGGCGCGATACCGCCCGCCTTGCTCGTGGTTCTGGTGCTCATTGTCGAGGTTGCCGCGCCGGGCTTCCTGACTGGCGATACGCTCATCCTGCTTCTTTCGAATACGGCCGTGCTCTTCATTCTCGCCGCGGGCGTGACCTTCGTCATTCTCATCGGCGGCATTGATCTGTCGATCCAGGCGGTAGCGTCGCTTGCGAGCGTCATTCTTGCTCAGTTGCTGCCGCAGATCGGAGCGCTGGCCTTTCCCGTAGCGATATTGTCCGGTCTCGCCTTCGGCATTCTAAGCGGCTACGTGCATGTCCGGTTGAAGGTGCCATCCTTTGTGGCGACGCTTGCCACCGGCGGTGTCGTTGCCGGCATTGCGCTCTGGGCCGCGGCTGGACGGGCAATTACCATCGAGGAAGGGGGCCGCCAGAATACGGCCTGGATCAATGGCACCTTTGCCGGTTTGCCCACGGTGATCTGGATTGCCGCTGTCATCGGCGTTCTCGCCTATGTCGGACTGCGCTACACGCGATTCGGGCGGCATAGTCTGGCGATCGGCGCGGGCGAACCGGCAGCGATCGCCGCCGGCATCAATGTCGAGCGCACGAAGATTGCCGCCTTTGCGATCTCAGGCATGCTCGCGGCCATCGCCGGGACCATATTGGCCGCGCGCCTGTCGAGCGGCTCACCCAACCTTGCGAACCAACTGCTCCTGCCCGCCATAGCGGCTGTCATCGTCGGCGGTACGGCGATTACCGGTGGCCTCGGCGGCGTGGCGCGAACCGCCGTCGGCGCGCTGATCATTTCGATCGTCCGCATCGGCATGACATTCGTCGGGATCAACATCTTCGCGGAAAACGTCGTCTTTGGCGCCGTTCTCATTCTTGCGGTCGCGATCACGATCGACCGCAGCAAGATCGCCATCATCAAATGATCGGGTGGCGATGATGACGGCTCACAAAGAAAAAGGCCGCATGCTGCGATGCGGCCTCCAAGTGCAAGAAGGATGGTTACATCGTGTCGAGGCCGATCAGCTCGATCTTGTAGCCATCCGGGTCTTCGATGAAGGCGATGTGTGTCGTTCCATGCAGCATAGGACCCGGCGGACGCGGGATCTTTGCACCCTGCTTTTCCAGTGCGGCGCAGACGGCGTAAATGTCGTTGACGCCAAGGGCCAGGTGGCCGAAGCCGGTGCCGAGTTCATAGGGCTCTTCCCGGCCCCAGTTGTAGGTCAGTTCGACAACTGTATCCGTCTCCTCCGGGCCGTAGCCGACAAAGGCGTTGGTAAACTTTCCGCCCGGATAGTCGTCCTTGCGAAGCAGCTTCATTCCGAGCAGCTCGGTGTAGAACTTGATCGATCGATCAAGATCGAAAACACGGATCATCGTATGCATCATGCGAAATTGGCCGGACGTTGCGGTCATAATGCGAATCCTCCTGCAAGTTATCGTTTTTACACTGGTTTTTAGCGAGAGCGGGGCGATGGAACTGGTCCATGCACTTGATGTTGGAAACCAGTGTTGTATGATAACCATGTAAGTGACCTAATTGTCCAGCCGTTTTCAGAGATTGAGTCGGAGCAAAAGATGAACGCCCAGTCGCCCCTCAAGGAAAGAGCGCTTGCAGCCCTTTCTGCCGCGATGCCGACGGATCTGCTTCTAACGGATGCGGAAGCATTAGAACGTTACAGCCGCGATTGGTCGGGCGATCACTATGGCAGGCCGCTTGCGGTCGCTCGGCCGCGATCGACCGAGGAGCTCAGCTATTTCATGGCCTGCTGCCACGAACTCGGCATGCATGTCGTGCCACAGGGCGGCTTGACTGGTCTCGTCGGTGCGGCGGTTGCGAGCTTTCCGGAAGGGGAAGTCGTCGTCTCGCTCGAGCGCATGAACAAGGTGCGCTCGGTCAATCCGATCGATTTTGCGATGGTGGTGGAGGCCGGATGCATTCTGGAGGATGCCAAGCGCCACGCGGAAGCTGCCGACTGTATCTTGCCGATCACGTTCGGCGCGCAGGGCAGTTGCCGCATCGGCGGAAACGTCTCCACCAACGCGGGCGGTTTCAATGTGCTGCGCTACGGCATGACCCGAGATCTGGTGCTCGGACTGGAGGTTGTCTTGGCTGACGGGCGCATCTGGAACGGGCTCAGAACCCTGCGCAAGGACAATCGCGGTTACGATCTGAAGCAGCTCTTCATCGGAGCGGAAGGGACGCTCGGCATCGTCGCGGCCGCTGCCCTCAAAGTGTTTCCGAAGCCTGAACAGGTTGAGACGGCGCTGGTCGGCCTTGAGTCCGTCGAGGCAGCAATGCAGCTTTATGCGCGGGCGCGGCGGCAATGCAGCGATCTACTGACCGCTTTCGAGCTCATCTTGCGGGGCGGTATCGAGATCGCCATCAACGCCAGGGAGGATCTCAACGATCCGCTGAGCCAGTCCTATCCGGTCTATGTGCTGATCGAGGCGTCTGCCGCCGGTCGCGTCGATCTGAAGGCGCTGCTTGAAGGCTTCTTCGCCGATGCGTCCGACCTCGTGCTCGATGGTGTCATCGCGAGCAGCAAGGCGCAGGGTGAGCGGCTTTGGCTGCTCAGGGAAATGATGGTGGAGGCCCAGGGCCGCGGTGGACGGTATCTGCGCACGGATGTGTCCGTTTCGATATCGAGCATCGCTGCCTTCGTTTCCGAAACCCTGGCCGCACTTGCGGACAAGTACCCGGAAGCGATCGCCGTGACCTACGGCCATGTCGGCGACGGCAATATCCATCTGAACATCGTGCCGCCGGAGGATATGCCCGCAGAGGAATACGATAGCTTGTTCCACGCGACCGAAGAGGTGATCTTCGATGTCGTCGACCGGCATGGCGGTTCAATCAGCGCCGAACATGGGATTGGCAAGATCAAGCAGGCCGCTTTTCTGAAGCGGGCCGATCCCTTGACGTTGGAGCTGGCACGCCGGATCAAGGACGCATTCGATCCGGAGCATTTGCTGAGCGAAGGCCGGATTCTGGCAAGCGCGCAAGGGAAAGCAGGGGGCTAGGACATGACGCTGAAATTGGACAAGGTCAATCGAGGCCCGCATTTGTCGACATTGGTAGCAAGCTCGATTTCACGCGAAATCGCGCAGGGACGTTTGCGGCCCGGCGACCAACTGCCGACGGAACAGCAACTGGCGCAGACGTTCGGTGTCAGCCGCAATGTCGTTCGCGAAGCGATTGCCCGTCTGCGTTCGGAGGGTCGGATCTGGTCGCAACAGGGCCGAGGCGCTTTCGTGGCGGACCAGCCGAATACCACGGTGCTGACCATCGATTTCGACGCTTTGCAGCAGGCCAATGCCTTCCAGTCCCTGTTCGAGCTGCGCGGCATTCTTGAAGTGCAGGCGGCAGCCCTTGCCGCGCGTCGCCGCAGCGACGAGGATTTGCAGGCCATGAAGGATGCGCTCGCAACGATGCAGGCAGCACCTTATGGCAGCGTCATGTGGCTGAAAACCGATCTTCAGTTCCACAAGACCGTCGCGGCTGCGACCGGTAATGTCTACATGCTTCAGTTTTTGACTTTCGTCTCCGAAAAAGTGCGAGAGAGCATTCTGGCCTCCGGTAATCAGCGAGGGTCCGAGGATCTCGCCGCCGTCACGCTTGGCGAACATCAGCGCATTCTCGATGCCATCGAGACAAGGAATGAAGCCGAGGCTCAGGAGGCGATGCGTGCGCATCTCCACGGTGCCGCAAGCCGTGTCGGCCTCGCTGAGGAGCAATCCGACTAAACACCGATCGAGGGTTTCAAATGACAGGAAGACTTGAGGGCAAGACCGCCGTCGTCACAGCGGCGGGGCAAGGGATGGGGCGCGCCACGGTACTTGCCTTTCTGAGGGAAGGAGCAAAGGTCTGGGCAACCGACCTCGATGAAGCCAAGCTGGAAACGTTGCGCGATCATGCCGGCGTTTCCGTGCGCAAGCTGGACGTGCTGAACACAGAGGACATCCAGGCATTCTCCAAGAGCATCGAAGCGCCGGACATTCTCTTCAATTGCGCCGGCTTCGTCCATAACGGCGCCATTCTCGATTGCGACGAGGACGCTTTCGATTTCTCGGTCAACCTCAACATTCGCGCCATGTATCGGATGATCCGTGCCTTCCTGCCAGGCATGATCGAACGCGGCGGCGGTTCAATCGTCAACATGGCGTCTGTCGCCTCGACCGTGATCGCCGCACCCAATCGCTTCATCTATGGCACCACCAAGGCTGCCGTCATCGGTCTCACGAAATCCGTAGCACTCGACTATGTGACGAAGGGCATTCGGGCCAATGCGATTTGTCCCGGAACGGTCGAAAGTCCTTCCCTGCAGGATCGTATGCGGGCGCTCGGCGACTATGACCAGGCGCGTGCGAGTTTCATCGCACGCCAGCCGATGGGACGGCTCGGAACCGCTGAGGAGGTGGCCGATCTCGTGGTTTATCTCGCCAGCAACGAATCCGCCTTCATGACCGGTAACGCCATCGTCATCGATGGCGGCTGGGCAAACGCCTGATCGTCACTTTGTTTTCAAGAAGGAGCCTGGAATGAAGCTCATACGATACGGAGCACGCGGCGCGGAAAAGCCCGGCATGCTCGATGGCACTGGCGCAGTGCGCGATCTCAGCGGCAAGGTGGACGACATCGGCGCTGAGACGCTGACGTCTGCCGGCCTTGCCAGACTTGCGGCTGTCGATCCCGCCAGCCTGCCGCTGGTTACCGATCCCGGCCGCTATGGACCCTGTGTCGCTCGGGTCGGCAAGTTCATCTGCGTTGGTCTCAACTATGCCGACCACGCAGCGGAGACCGGCGCCGCAATCCCCGCGGAGCCGATCCTGTTCATGAAGGCGACAAGCGCGATTACCGGCCCCAACGACAATGTTATCATTCCCCGCAATTCGAAGAAAACCGATTGGGAGGTCGAACTCGGCGTCGTCATCGGCGATGAGGCGCGTTACGTTCCGCAAGCCGATGCCATGAAGCATGTCGCCGGCTATTGCCTCATCAACGACGTTTCGGAACGCGAATTCCAGGCCGAGCGCGGCGGGCAGTGGACCAAGGGCAAGTCGGCCGACAGTTTCGGCCCGATCGGACCGTGGATGGTGACGCGGGATGAGGTTGCCGATCCGCAGAACCTGAAGATGTGGCTGTCGGTCGATGGCACGATGCGCCAGAACGGCTCGACGAAGACGATGATCTTCGGTGTCGCCTTCCTCGTGCACTACATCTCGCAATTCATGAGTCTGCAGCCGGGCGACATCATTTCAACCGGCACGCCGCCGGGCGTTGGTCTTGGCATGAAGCCGCCGCTTTTCCTCACCGCCGGACAGACGATCAAGCTCGGTATCGAGGGCCTTGGCGAACAGACCCAACTCACCGTCAACGCGGCTTGATAACGAAATGGGAGGCGCGCGTGGCGCGTCTCCTCTCATCGATAATTCGGTGATCAGCGGGCTCCAAGAATCGTCAAAATACGCAGGGCGGCGCAGGCCGCGCCGTAGCCATTGTCGATATTGCAGACGGTGATACCTGGCGCGCAGCTTGCAAGCATCGCATTCAGCGCCGTTCGCCCGCCTTCCGACGCGCCATATCCAACGGAAGTCGGCACGGCGATCAACGCGCCGTCCACGAGCCCGCCAAGCACGCTGGCAAGGGCCGCATCCATGCCGGCCACCGCGATGACGATGGGATGCCGCCGGATCTCGTCGATGCGCTCCATCAACCGCCAGAGACCGGCAACGCCCACATCGGTTATTAGCGTTGCCTGAACGCCTGCGTGACGAAGAGTGCGCGCAGCTTCCCTTGCAACCCCCGAATCCGAGGTGCCGGCCGCGACGATCGTTATCTTGCCGTTGATGCGTGCCGGCTGCAAAGGTCCGCAGAATGCCGTGCGCGAAAGCAGGCAGTAATCGATATCGGCGACCAATTCCTCCGGGAGTGCGGCGAGCTTACCGGCATCAAGCCGGGTCAGCAGCAGGCCAACGCCACGTGTCTTAGCATCCTTGAGGATCGCTGCGATCTGTTCTGCGCTTTTACCTTCGCAGAACACGGCTTCGTTGAGGCCGATGCGGCTGGCGCGATCGAAATCGAAGACGACGTCCGCTTCACTCATGGTTTTGCTCCGACGAAAGCACTGCCATTGCGATACGCCGCAAAGCTGATCGGCTGGCTGGCAAGCGCCAGGGGCAGCAATGACGTGATTTTGTTTGACAGGTCCGCAGTACCGACCCTTGCCAATCCGGCAACGCTCTCCTGATCGAGCTCGATGACGATGCCGTTTCTGCGCACGCGGCACCGGACGGTGCTTGGTTCCAGTGTCTCGCCGACAAGGCGTTCCACGGCATGAATGGCCCGCAGCGTTTCGGGATCGATGGCGATCGCGGTTTCCACGCGGCTCGAAAGACAGGGCGAAGCGGGCAGTTCGGCAAGCGTGCCGAGGCCGAGACTGCGGGCGAGTTCCCGCACGCCTTTTTTGTCGATCGCTGCTTCGAGATAGGGATGACGGACCTTATGTTGACGCGCAGCATCCAGCCCTGGGCGGTATTCGCCGAGATCGTCCTTATTGGTGCCGGACAACAGCTGCCTGTCCGAGATCCTGCCGATCGCGCCATAGAGGCTGCCCTTGCAGAAGAAGCAGCGGTTTATGGGATTGGCGATGTAGTTCTCGTCGGCGAATTCACCGGCATCAAGGATGCGAAGATTCCAACTCTCGCTCTCCGCAAGCCTCCGTACCCTCTCGGTCGCCTCCGGCGGCACGGCGGGCGAGACGGCATGCATCATCGTGACGTGCGCCGTGCCGAGAAGACGATTCGCGATGACGGCGAGCGTCATGGAATCGACGCCGCCGCTGATGGCGACCGCGCATGTCTCCAGCGACGACAACATAGCTTCCAGTCTCCGCCTCATCGTTCTTCCTCCCGGGATTTTGCTTCCGCGTGACGGCGAAGCCGCGCGCGTTCGACAGCGGTGCCGACAGCAGAAAGATCGTCCGCCTCGAGCTTGGCGGTGAGGCCCGAAGGGCGCTCGACGAGCTTCACGCGCAGCCGCCGACCATCCGCATCGACCGTCGCTGTCTGGCGCGGCAGGACGGTGCGCTGCGTCAGGCTGTGGCGAACCCCGATTGTCGTGGTCTCGTCGAAGATGGCGGCGATGACATCGTCACGGCCGGCCGGCTCGGTCAGGACACGCAGATGCGTCATCATCCTGCCCTTCTTGCCGAAGACAGGCATCTGTATGACGTCGAGGACGCCGGCCCTGCTGCGCAGATTGTCAATTGCCTGCGCAATGTCCTCGCTCGTCTGGTCGTCGATCTCGCATTCGAGAATGGCGACCTCATCCCGCGGCGTGGAAACTGCAAGCGGCTCGAAAGCAAGTAGGCGCAGGCAATTGCTCAGCCCCGGTAGGCGCTTCGTTCCGAAACCGTGAGCCGATGCCAGCAATCGGCGTGGAGCATGGGATGTTTCGAAGGGATCGCAGAGGTGACGCAGGATCGCCGCGCCCGTCGGCGTCACTCGCTCGCCGGCAATTCCGTCGTCGATGGTCGTGAAGCCTTCCATCAAGAGGGCAGTCGCCGGTGCCGGCACGGCGAGCAGACCATGCGCGGTCCGCACACGTCCGGAGCCGAGCGGCAGCGGCCCGACAGTCCATTTGGCGACGCCAAGCCTCGAGATGAGCCAGGCCGCAGCGACGATATCCGCGATCGAATCCCATGCGCCGACTTCATGGAACTGGACATGCTCCGGATCAGTGCCATGCACTCTCGCTTCGGCCTCGGCCAGATGCGTGAAGATGCCGATTGCGTGCCTTAAGGTTTCGGCGTCTAGCGCCGAGCCAAGGAACGCCTGACGGATCATCGACCAATTAACATGATCATGATGGGGGTGGTCCTCGGAGGTGGGATGATGCGCCGGCGCTTCATTGGTCTGCATCTCCGCCGGCTGTTGATGTCGTTGCACGAGAAATCGACGCCCGACCAGAATGCCGTCATCGTGATGGAGCGGCTCGAACGTGACATCCGGGATCATCGGGCAGAGCGACAGGGTCGTCAAAAGATCCTTTTCAAGGTCTGGCCGAAAATCCAGAAGCGCCGCCACGAACATGTCGCCGGCAATTCCACCGATCGGGTCGAGATGAAGTTCAAGCATTGGGCCGTGCGCCTATTCGGGTTTTGCTGGTTGCAAGGAGACTCCGTTCATCGACGCGATGACATCGGACAAGGCCGGGACGAATGCTTCCCCATGTCCGGAAGCGACGGCCGCCGCAAAGCTGTTGCGCACCGCAGCACCGACCGGGTTGGCCGCTTGAACGGACTGGGCAAAGGATGCGAGATACGACATGTCCTTCAGCGCATTCACCATCGCAAAGCGCTGAGCATTCTCGTTGCGGTTCAGCACGAATTCGAAGAAGGCCTGATAGAAGCCGCAGTCCATGCGGCTGCCGCGCAGGACACTATCGAAGACTTCAGGTGTCAGGCCGGCCTTTGCCGCGAGCATCAAGGCTTCGGAATAGATTGCGGAATAGCCCATCGACACGAAATTGTTGAGAAGCTTCATGGTGTGGGCCGTTCCGACGCCGCCGGTTGGAACGATGCGCGCGGCGAAGGCTTCGAGGATCGGGCGGGCACGCGCGACTGCATCTTCGTTTCCGCCCACCATCACGTCGAGCTTGCCTTCGGCCGCTTCCTTTGGCGTCCGCGCAAGGGGAGCGTCGACGAATGTGATGTCGGAGGCTGCGAGCCCTTCGGCAAGCTTGACCGTTACGGCAGGATTGGAGGTCGAGCAGTCGATCAACAGGAGCGGCTTTCCTGCCGCGACAATGCCGTTGCGGCCGGAAACGACCTCTTGAACCTGATCCGAACCCGTCACGCAGAGCAGGATGACGTCGCTCGCTTCGGCAAGTTCTTTCGGCGTCGCCGCTTCGCTCGCGCCAAGCGCCTTGAGCCGGTCGACGGCCTCGCGCTTCCTGTGAGCGAGGACGGTCAGCGGCCACCCCTTTGACAGCAGGTTCGCCGCCATGCCCGAGCCCATGGCGCCAAGCCCGATAAAGCCGATTTTCTCTTTCATTTTTCCCTCCCCGTTAAATTGAAGTCAGTGATCGTCCGAGCTTTTGCTTTTTTGAGTCATATGAGGTAGCTACGATGGAAATGGCCTCGCGGCGGACAGCGGAAACGGACTTCGAGACAGTATGAAGGACAGGGATAACGCCGTCTTCAGCACCATCCAGCAGATGCCTAACCTGCGTAGCGGTCTTGCCGACAGCCTGATTGCCCAGATCGAATCGGGTGATCTCAAGCCGGGTCAGAGGCTCCCGACCGAGCAGGCGATCATGGAGGCGACGGGTGTCAGCCGGACCATCGTCCGAGAGGCGCTCGCTACCTTGCGTGCGAAAGGGCTTATCGTGACGCGGCAGGGCCTTGGCGCCTTCGTTTCCAACGACCCGAAGCCGCGCTCCTTCTCGATCATTCCGAACGATCTGGAATCGATCGACGAAGTGCTTCGTGTCCTCGAGCTTCGTATCGGCATAGAGTACGAGGCGGCCGGGCTTGCAGCACTTCGCCGGACGCCGGAAGATATCGTCCGCATGCAGGATCGCCTCGACGCGCTGGACCGCGCGATCGATGAGGGCGGGTATGGTGCAGAAGAGGATTTCGCCTTTCACCGCACCATTCTCGTCGCGACGCAGAATTCCTATTACAGTCGTCTTTTCGATACTTTCGGGACGGCGATGGTGCCGCGGCAATGGGCGCGGCTCGACAGGATGACGGCCGCTGAGCGCATCCGCCACGCGGCCGGCATGCGCAAGGAGCATCACGCGATCTTCAACGCGATCCGCGATGGCAATGAGGCCGCGGCACGCAAGGCGTTGCGCAATCATCTGTCGAAGAGCACGGCTCGCTTCGAAGAACTCCGTGACGCCAGCCTGCAGCACTGATCGCTCAAACGGCATAGCGAGGCACGACATAGGGACCTTCGGGGATGATTGCGACATTGGGATCTCCGCTTCGTACAATGCTGCGCTCGATCGCTTGGGTGATATCGTCGATCATCTCGACGCCCGTCAGCCTGCGATCATTTCCGGTAAGGCCGGTCGTATAAAGCTCGACCCTGCCGAGCCGCATCGGTTTCAGCTGCATCTCTGTCTGCCATTCGTCGATTTCTGCCAGGCTTTTCGCCGTCAGCGTCGCAAGGAAACGCTCCTGTCCGAGTTCAACGAGTTTGGCTTGCGCCTCGCGGAACTCGCCAGAGCCGAAGCCCTCGGAACACTCTGAAGCGATGATCAGCGTGCCGCCAGGCTTCAGGATATCGAGTGGCGTCACCATACCCTTGATCGTCTGGTAATAGGTCTTGTCCAGCGGATAGCCGGCGGAAGAGGTGACCACGGTGGAGAACTTTCGATCTATCGGCACATGCGTGGCATTGCTGACGAAGTTCACGGCGGCCTGATGGCTCGCGATGATCTCGCCGAAGGTGATACAGACAAGATCGCGGTCCTCATCGAGAACAGTGTTGAGCGCATGGACCTCGCCCAGCATTCGTACGATCTCAAGCTGCTCCTCATGCAGCGGATTGCCGACGAGATTGCATTGGACGGCCAGCGGATCTTCCATGAAACGGGCGGAGTGAAAGGTGCGGATCGTTTCGTGATGCGCGACGCCGGGCGAGATCACCTTGCGGCCGCCGGACCAGCCGGCCATGAAATGCGGTTCGACAAGGCCGGTCGCGATACGTAGATCCGCCTCGACGAACAGGCGATCGAGCTTGACCGGCGTCTGTCGTATTGAGGTGAAACCGAGATCGACATGGGCCGCCTCGTCGCGGGCATAGTGGTTTTCGACGCGAACATTCTCCAGGACCCAGGGGTCGCCGATGAGTTCGGCGAGTTCTTCGCCGAGATTGGGGCGATGCAGTCCGGTTGCAACGAGGATTGATATTCTGTCCAGTGGAATGCCCGACGTCGCCATGATCTCGATCATCGGCCGCAGGAACAGTCGGTTCGGAACCGGTCGGGTGATATCGCAGATCAGGATGCAGGCACTCGAGCGACCCTTCGACAATCCGGCAAGCGGCGCCGAACCGATAGGTGCTGCAAGTGCTGCGGCGATGGCGGCACGGGCATCCGGTAGTTTCGGCAGGACTTTCTTGCGAACGAGCGTCGGCTTGGCATGCGCGGGCATAGCAAATTCCAGGTGTCCGCGACCGTAGGAAATCGAGACCGCGTCCATCATGCCTTCTCCGCAACGCCGCCGAGATAGAGTTCGCGCATGAGCGACATGTCCTTCAATTGCGCGATGGGACCGGATGTGGCGATACGGCCGTTCTGCATGAGATAGCCGCGCGTGGCGACCGAAAGTGCCAGTCCGGCATTCTGTTCGACAAGCAGCACCGACGCGCCGAAGGTCTTGCCGATATCGAGGATGATCGCCTGGATCTCCTTGACGAGCAGCGGCGAAAGCCCGAGCGAGGGCTCATCGAGCAGGAGAACCTTGGGCCTTGCCATCAGGCCGCGGGCAATCGCCAGCATCTGTTGCTGACCGCCGCTAAGCGACCCGCCTTTCTGCTGGCGTTTCGTTGCAAGGATCGGAAAGAAGCTCTCCATCGTCTTGACGTCGGTCTCGATGGCATCGCCGTCGCGTCTTGCGTAGGCACCGAGACGGAGGTTTTCCTCAACGGTCATCTCGGCGAAGATGCGCCGTCCTTCAGGCACCAGAACCACGCCGCGCTTGGCCATGATATCGGGCGTTCGGCTCGTCAGGTCCTCGCCTGCAAAGCTGATGCGTCCTGCGCGCGGCCTGACGAGTCCGACGATGGTGCGAAGCAGCGTCGACTTGCCTGCACCGTTCGGCCCGAGGATGGTAATCACCTCATTGTCCTCAAGCGTCAGGGAGACATCGCGGTTGACGACGGTCGCGCCATAGCCTGTGGTGACATTCGATACGGTCAAAAGGCTCACAGCGCGCCTCCCAGATAGACTTCGAGCACCTTCGGATCGGCGAGCACAGCCTCGGTCGGCCCGTCCGCGATCTTCGATCCGAAGTCGAGCACGATCAGCCGCTTGCAGAGCATCTGCATCAGTTTCATGTCGTGATCGATGACGCAGACGCTGATGCCATGAGTCGGGAATTGCTGGACAAGCCCGACAAGGGTTGCCGTTTCCTTGTCGTTGAGACCGGCCGCTGGTTCGTCCAGAAGGATAAGCGACGGCCGTGTCGCAAGTGCGAGCGCGATGCCCAAAAGCCGCAGGCTGCCGAACGGCAATACGCCGGCCGTCTCGCCGGCAAGCGGCAAAAGGCCGACAAAATCGAGTAGGGCAGATGGTGTCGCCCAGGGATAGGGGCGGGCGCTACGACGTGCGTGCTCGCAGGCGATCTGCACGTTTTCCCAGACGGACAGGCCCGGAAAGGCCATTGCTTGCTGGAAAGTGTAGCCGATGCCGGCACCGGAAATCTCATAGGCGGCAAGACTGGTAATATCGCGGCCGCGCCAGCTGACCTTGCCTTCCGTCGGCTTGTGCACGCCGGTGATGACGTTGAAGAGGGTCGTCTTGCCGGAGCCGTTCGGCCCGACGATCCCGAGGATTTCGCCTTCCTCGATCGAGACATCGATCCCTGACAGTGCCGTCAGCCCGCCGAACTGCTTCTTCAGTCCCTTGATGTCGAGGATCGCGCTCATCGGCTGGCCTCCGACGCGCGCTTGCCGCCCGCGTGATGTGCCGCGTCCTTCGGACCATTGCCGCGCAGGAGGCGCTGCCAGCCATCCATCAGGCCGGCAATCAGACCATTCGGCAGAAGCAGGATGACGGCGATCAGGCAGACACCGTACAGAATGCGGGATTCAACCGGGTCGAGGTTCAGGACTTCAGGCAGGAAGGACACGAGGATGCCGCCGGCAATCGGACCGAGCAGGAGACGGGCACCGCCGATCATCACCATGAGGGCCAGGTAGATGCTTGGGAAGGATGCAAATTGGCTGGGCGAGATGTGGCGCAGGAAATAGGCGAGCAGGACGCCGGAGACACCGGCGAACACGCCGCTGACCACGAAGGCGCCGATTTTATGCCTGCCGACATTGATGCCGAGGGAGGCCGCGAGTTTTTCGTTTTCGCGAATGGCCCGTAATGTGCGGCCATACGGGGAGTTGATGATGGCCCAGCTAGCGATAGCGCTGAGCGTCACGAATGCCAGGACGATATAATAATAGGGCATCAGATCATCGGCCTGTACGCCGAGAAAACTGACCGGCAGCTGCAGGTCGAGGCCGGTTGCCGCACCCGTATAGTCGCCGCCATTGGTCAGAACGATAGTCAGCAACTGACCGAAGGCGAAGGTCATGATCACGAAATGATGGCCCGAAACCCGCAGCGACGGCACACCGATGATAACGGCGGCGATTGCCGCAAAGATGCCGCCCAGCGGCAGAGCAATCCAGAAGCCAAGGCCGGCGTCGCGCGCCAGCACCGCGGCGGCATAGGCGCCGACCCCGACGAGAGCTGCATGACCCATCGACAGGATGCCGGTCTGGCCGAACAGGACGGACAAGCCATAAAGCGCAACGATATTGATGCCGGCCGAGATCGCCAGCGACAGCAGGCGGTTGCTCGGTCCAAGCGCCGGCATGGCGGCAAGCACGATCAGGACGGCGAGGGCCGGAACCAGCGAGCGCAGAGAGGAAAGTGTGGTGTTCATGGTTCACTCCCGTCTCAGGCCATCTTCGGGCCGCTCGTACCGCCGAAGAGGCCGTTCGGGCGAAAGAGCAGGACAAGGATCATCAATGCGAAGGAATAGGCATCGGTCCATTCGGAGAAACCATATCCAGCGCTGAAGCCTTCGACGATCCCGAGGATGAGACCTGCCACCACGGCGCCTGTCAGGTTTCCAAGGCCGCCGATCAGCGCCACAGCGAACCCCTTCATCACCATTGTGCCTCCGGTAAACGGCGTGATGGGGAAGAGGGCGATCAGCAGCGCTCCACCGAGACCTGCGAGCGCGCTGCCGAGCACGAAGACGCCGGTAATGTAGCGTCGGACCGGAATCCCCATCAGTGCGGCGGTATCGCGGTCGTCGACTGCGGCGCGCAGTGCACGGCCGTAGCGGCTGCGGGTGACCACGGCGAAGGTCATCGCCACGACGGCAATGGTAACGAGAATGACCATGATGCGGACGGAGGCGATGCGGACGCCGCCGACATCCCAGATGCCTGAAAGCGGGCGCGGAATGCTTTTCTGGTTCGGATCGTAAAAGAAGATGACGATGTGCTGCAGAACGACGATGAGGCCGAGCGAAACGATGAAACCGTTGGTCGGTCGCGTCAGCGTGAATCGGAACAAGCTTCGCTCCAGGACGAAGCCCATCACGCCGACGGCAAGAACTGCGAGCACCAGCGCAATGGGAAAGCCCAATCCCGCTCGGACTGCAAGCCAGGTGACGATGCTGCCGACCATCAGGAACTCGCCATGGGCGAAGTTGATGATGCCAGTTAGTCCGAAGATCAAGGTGACACCGACGGCGATCAGCGTAATGACGCTTGCGATCGACAAACCGTTGAGGAGCTGTTGAATGAAAATATCCACGGCTTCTTTCCGCCATTGCCTAGGCCTCTGGTCATCAGGCCCGTTTACGTCCGATGGAGAACCGCCGGCTGTTGCCGGCGGGACGGCGTCGCGGAGCCCTATTCCGCCGGAGCTTCGGCAGGCGGCTGCTGCATGGCGCACGAGATGTTGCCACCCGGCGCTGCGGCGCAGACTTCGGTGGCGTGGGTAACCTGGTGACTGCTGTTGAAGGACAGGTCGTCGGACACGACACCCTTGTGATGCAGCGTTTCCATCGCAGCGACCGTCTTGTCCGGATCGAGCGAACCCGCCTTCTCCCAAGCTTCGGCGAGCATGTGGACATAATCGTAGTAAAGGAGGGACACGGAGGACGTCACGCCCTTCGGGGCGCCGGCCGCAAAGTAGTTCTTGAAGTAGGTTTTTGCATTGGCGTTGGAGGACTCTCCCCAGCAGATCGGCACGCAGCTCATGGCAACCGGAACGTCGGCGCTGAGACCGCGCTCCTTCCAGATGCCGGGATCGACACCAAACAGGAAGTAGCTCGGCGCCACGCCGAGTTCGAGCGCCTGCGGCAGGGCCGTCAGCGTTGAATCCCCATTGTACCAGAAGTGCACGACGTCGGGGTTCAGGCTCTTGGCGCGCGTCAGGAAGGGCGAGAAATCGGTGGTATCGGGCGGATAGGAAATAACCTCCGGCACCTCCTGTCCCTCTGCCTTCAGTGCCTTGACGTAATAGGAGGTCAGGAACTGGCCGGTCGCGTCGTTGCCGACGATGACGACGGACTTCTTCAAGGGATGGCCGACGAGCGGCGTCAGCAGGCTCAGCACGCCACGGGCGGTCGAACCGGAGCGCTGAAATTCCTGCGGCTCGGACTGGAACAGGTAGTGGTCTTCTCCGCCCGGCGCGACCGACTTCGGATTGAGGATTTTCGCAAGCGTGCTGTTGCCGGCGATCTGGATCACCTTTGCCGGCTGGGTAATCTTCGTCATCGCCAGGGTGAAATCATGCGTCTCCGAGCCGAAGATCGCAGCGACTTTCTGGTCGCGGACAAGCTCCTGCGTTGCGGCGATCGCGGTTGAAATATCGGTGCGGTCGTCGCGCTTAAGGAGCTCGATCTTGTAGGTTTTGTCACCGACTTTGACGCCGCCAGCATCGTTGATTTCCTTGACGGCCAGGCCGACGCCGGCCGGCAGTGTGTGTCCGGCTGAAACGAAGGCGCCGGATTCGGCGGCGACGACACCGATCTTGATGGTGTCTTCTGCTGACGCCGAATAGGCTGACGCGCCGAGGCCGAGCGCAAGCGAAACGCCTCCCAATACCAGTGATCGCACGATCCCATCCTCCCAGTGCAGATTTTGCGTACTTACCGGGTTGTCGTACAACCCTGTTTTCTGATAATTGGCTTGGTGGAGAATGTCAAGCAAGTCAAACCTGGGAAGCTGGGCCTCCGGCAACCCTAGCGAGGGAGTGAGATATGCAAACGAGAGAGTTCGGCCAAACCGGCCGCAAGGTCAGTGAGATCGGCTTCGGCGCATGGGCGATCGGCGCAGCATGGGGTGAGGTGAATGACGAAGAGGCGCTTGCGGCCCTCCATGCCGCGCTCGACACGGGCGTCACCTTTATCGACACCGCCGATGTCTATGGCGACGGCCATTCCGAACGCCTCATTGCGAAAGTGATGAAGGAACGGGGCGGGCAGCGTCCATTTATCGCCAGCAAGGCGGGTCGCCGCCTGCCTCAGCAGTCCGTCGAGGGGTATAGCGCAGAAAACCTGAACGGCTGGATCGACCGAAGCCTCAAGAACCTGGAGACCGACTGCCTGGATCTGGTCCAACTGCATTGCCCGCCGACGGATCTCTATTACCATCCGGAAGTGTTCGAACGTCTCGATCGGCTGGTCGAGCAGGGCAAGATCCGCAATTACGGCGTCAGCGTCGAGCGTGTCGAGGAAGCCCTGAAAGCGATCGAATATCCCGGTATCGTCAGCATCCAGATCATCTTCAATGCCTTTCGCCAGCGTCCGATCGAACATTTCTTCAAGCAGGCGCAGGACAAGAAAGTTGCGATCATAGCGCGCGTGCCGCTGGCAAGCGGTCTGCTGTCGGGCAAGTTCAAGAAAGATACCAGGTTCGAAACGAACGACCATCGATTGTTCAATCGCAACGGCGAGGCATTCGACGTTGGCGAAACCTTCTCTGGCGTGCCCTATGAGGTCGGCCTCGACGCTGTCGAGAAGGTGCGGCCACTGGTGTCGGGCGATACCACCATGGCGAAGTTTGCGCTGCGCTGGATTCTGATGTTCGACGCTGTCACCGTCGCCATTCCGGGCGCTCGCAATCCGGCGCAGGCCCGTTCGAATGCCGAAGCGGCAGGACTGCCGGCGATATCGCAAGCCGCGATGCAGGAGATCAGATCGATCTACGATACCTACATCAGGCAATATGTTCACCAGCGCTGGTAAGGAGCCGACGCCATGACGAGCCCAATCATCGACTCCCATCATCACTTCTGGGATCCGACCAGCGGCGGAGACTACGGCTGGCTGAGCGGACCCTTCGAGCCGATCAACAGGATATTCGCGCCCGCCGACCTCAGGCCGAGCCTTGAAAAGAACGGCGTGACCGGCACGGTACTCGTCCAGACCTGGAACGATCTCGGCGAGACATGGGACTTCATCAGGACTGCGGAGGCGACGGACTTCGTTGCCGGCGTGGTCGGATGGGTCGATCTGACCGATCCGAAGCTTCCTGAAACACTGGCCCAACTCCAAACATCGCCGCAGGGAAAGTGGCTGGTGGGCGTGCGCCATCTGATCCAGACGGAAACCGACCCGAACTGGCTCTTGCGCGAAGACGTCAAACGGGGCCTGAAAGCGATCGAAGCCGCAGGGCTCGTCTACGATCTCGTGCCGAACCTGCCGCAGCTGCCGTCCTGCATCAAGACCGTGCAGGGGTTTCCGAACACGCGTTTCGTGCTCGACCATATCTCGAAGCCGGAGATCCGCAATCGTGGTTTCGACGAATGGGCAACCTTGATCCGTGAGTTCCGCAGCCAGCGCGATCACGTCTGGTGCAAGCTCTCTGGCATGGTCACCGAAGCCGATTGGCAGAGTTGGACGCCGGGCGACTTGAAGCCTTATGTCCATGAGGCGCTCGAGGTGTTCGGGAGCGATCGCTGCCTGTTCGGCACGGATTGGCCGGTCTGCCTGGTTGCTGCAAGCTACGACCGGGTCGTCGATGCGCTTCAGGAATGCCTGAAGGACCTCTCCGATTCCGAGCGCGAAAAAATCTTTGGCCTCAACGCCATCGAGGTCTATCGGCTGCCCGAGTTTTGGGAGCGGAATGCATGACTAAGAGTCCATCCGCAAGTCGTATTGGTTTCAAGTCGCGGCTTGGTTTCGGTGCAAGCGGTATCGGCACGCTTTACCGCGATGTCACGGAAGTGCAGGCGGCCGAGGTGCTGAGCAAAGCGTATGAAGGGGGAATGCGCTATTTCGATAGCGCGCCCCTTTACGGTCATGGCCTCAGCGAGCTGCGTCTTGGCAGTTTTCTGCGGACCATCGATCGGAACACAGTCACCGTTTCCACCAAGGCGGGGCGCTATATGGTGCCTCCCTATGGCGAAAACGTCGACTACGGCCTATGGGCCTCGCCACTGCGGCTGAAACCGGTGTTCGATTACAGTTATGCCGGAACGATGCGGTCGCTGGAGCAGTCGGCGAACCGGCTTGGAATTGCCGATTTCGACCTCGTCTACATCCATGATGTCGATCGCTTCACGCATGGGGACGGCTATGAGCGGCGGTTCAACGAGGCGATCGAAGGCTGCTATCGGGCACTCGATGATCTGCGCAAGGCAGACCACGTGAAAGCGATCGGTGTCGGCGTCAACGAAAGCGATGTCGCGACGCGCTTCATCAAGGCCTGCTCTCTCGATGCGGTGATGATGGCGGGCCGTTACACGCTGCTCGATCGTAGTGCCGAGGCGGACTTTCTACCGGAGGCAGAGCGGCGGGGTGTCGAGGTGGTCGTCGCCGGTGTGTTCAACTCCGGCATTCTGGCAACCGGCACCGGCAGCTCCGGCGCAACCTTCGACTACGGTGCGCCTCCGCAGGAAATCATCGCCAGAGCCAGGAAGATCGAGGAAATCTGTCGCCGCCATGCCTTGCCGCTGCAGGCGGCCGCGATCCAGTTTCCGTTTCGCAACCCTCTAGTCGCTGCTGCGGTTCTCGGAATGAGCCGGCCGGAACGCATAGCGGAAAATCTTGCTTGGTCGCGCCTGGCGATCCCCGCGGATCTCTGGCTCGAAATCGACGAACTCTTCACGCAGCCACAGCCAGCCGATCGGATTGCCTGATCTATCCAAGCCCGGCGGTCGCTACGCGACGAAGTAGAATCGGTTGCTTGCTGAAATGCGCACTATGCGCTCAGGTCGAGCTGGGCAGCGGTGGCGCCCACCAGTTCCGCCTTCGACTTTCTTGGAGCGCGAGCTTTGGTCGCCTTCTTGGCTGGAGCGGAAACCTCCGGAAGCTCCGCAAGCAGCAAGTCACCTTCGCCGGCCGGTTTGCGCTCCTCGATGACGTCCAGGGTCTCGATCGCCGGCGTCTCCATGCTCGCCTTCGAAGAGGCGGGCGTGCGAGCTGTCGCTTTGGTGGGAGGGATGGCGCTCGTCGGGGTCGCGGCGGGTGCATATCGAATCATTGGCTTGTTACTCCGTGTTGTTCCCTTTATGTTCTGATGGGCAGGGAAGTCAACAAGCTGCGATATGGCGCATGGGGATGAGGCCCAATGAGACACCGAAAAGGCATAGCACTGCTGCCGCTGGCACATGACGAATATCAGCATACGCTCGCGAGCCTACCTCAATGGTACGAGCTTCGCGCCGCTTGCTCGGTTTGTGGAAGAACTGCTCCTGTGGATCGCTACGTCATGGCCAGGCGCTTTGGAGGCGATATGAAAGTAGGCCGATTGGCGCAAAAGCTGGTGTGCCATGGGTGCGGGAATTCCGTGGGCAATACGCTCCTGCTTGGGATGATGTCGAGGGATTGAGACGCCACGCAGGCACTCTTCGTGATCCTTGGTCTAGTTGGTCGTTCCATATGAGCCGCGGGTGAGCCGATGACGACAACAGGGCTTCTTCAGGCGGGAAGCCCTCTTGCCGAGCCTGCGTTTTCCGACGACGATCCTCGATCTCCGTCGGGGACGCGCGAAGATTTACCTAGACCGCACCGGCCGGCAGCGGTGCTGCGGCATCGATGAGTTTCTCATGTCTGAGATCGGACCAGAGCGAAGCCGGGATCGGCCAGCTGAGATAGTCGAGATTTTGTTTCAGTTCCTCGACTGAACGCGCGCCCGGGATCACGCTGACGACAAGTCTATGGGCGAAGGGAAATTGCAGCGCGGCCGCGGCCAGGGGAACGCCGTGGCTTTCGCAGACGGCGTTCAGACGCGCCACTCGCTCAAGGACGTCTGCCGGCGCATTCCGGGTATTGAAGGTAGCGCCCTTGACGGCGCCGGTCGCCAGGATACCGGAATTATAGGGGCCGCCGATGACGATCTTGGTCCCCTTCCGCTCGCAGGCCGGAAAGAGCGTGGCCAGCGGTTCCTGTTCTAACAGCGTGTAACGTCCCGCCAGCAGGAAATAATCGAATTGTCCCGCCTCTACGAAATCGGACAGCATCTGCCATTGGTTAATGCCGACGCCAACAGCCTTGATGACGCCCTGTGAGCGCAATTCGTCCAGCGCCGGATAGGCCCCCTCCATCGCCTCCTTGAACCGGCTGCGCGCATAGGGATCTTCTCCCCTGGCGAAATGGATGGCCTCGTCGGGATCGTGGATCGCCAGCATGTCTATATAATCGGTGCCGAGCCGCTTCAGGGAGCTTTCGATCGAACGAAGCACCGCGTCGCGCGAATAGTCGAATTCCGCCCGGAATGGCGGCGCTTCGTCCCACAGGACAGGCTTTACCTCGCTCTTAGGGATCGGCACCAGATCGTATCCGACTTTCGACGAGATGACGATGTCCCGGCGCGGCAGGGTTTTGATCGCCTCGCCCAGCCGCGTCTCGGCGAGACCGAAACCGTAGACCGGGGCGGTATCGAAATAACGCAACCCGCTGTCGTAAGCGGCCTGGACCGTATCGAGCGCCACCTTGGGATCCGTTGCGCGATACATATTGCCGAGACCGGTTCCTCCCAATCCCATCGTGGTGACGGTCAACCCACCCGCTGTTACGCTTCTCTTTTCCAGTATCGGCATAGATTTTCCTGACGATTTCTAGGTTTCACCAATTCGTGACATGGCTGGAGACTGGCTTGCCAACCGCCGCGCGCCGATTCATATTGACATAAAACTTGTCGTACAACAATGTAACCGTACGATGGAAAGCACACGGGAGGTGTGGCTCCCATCGCATAAGGGAGGAAGCCCCGTGTCGAAGAATGACGATGATGCGAATGAAGAACACCGCGCACAGAAATTTTTGAGCAGACGGGAAGCCTTCGGCTTCGCGGCCAAGGCCGGTCTCGGGGCTGCTGCACTTGCAAGCGGCGCCGCCGGCCTGATGTCAAATCCGCAATTCGCGATGGCCCAGGCAGCCGCTAGCGCGAGCGGCGGCCTGCCTAGGAAGCCCTACAAGTTTTACTTCGTCTGCCATGTGACACTGGACCAGTTTTTCACGCCTTGCATCTACGGCATCCAGGATGCCTGCGCGGCCTTCGGCGCGTCCTATCAATGGACGGGCTCGCAGAAGAACGTCGTCTCGGAAATGGTCAGCGCCATGCAGACAGCGATTGCCCAGAAGGCAGACGGCATTGCCGTTTGTCTGGTCGATCCCAAGGCCTTCGATGCGGCAACGGACATGGCGGCGGCCGCCGGTATCCCCGTCATCGCCTTCAATGCCGACGTCCCGACTGGCAGCCCGAACAAGCGGTTGTCCTATGTCGGTCAGCCGCTCTATCAGGCCGGCTACAATGTGGCGATGAAATGGCTGAAACTCCTGCCGGCAAAGGCCCATGTCATGCTGACGATCGGCGTGCCCGGTTCGCTCAACACGCAGCCGCGCCTCGACGGATACATCCAGGCAATCAAGGATTTCGGCAATGGCATCACCTATGATGTCGTCAATTCCGGCCCGGATCCGCAGACGGAAATCTCCCGCGTCGAATCCTATTATCTCAGCCATCAGAACGTGGCTGGACTTTTCGGTACTGGTGGATCAGATACCTATGCCTGCGGTTTTGTTTCGAACAAATATGGCTTGGCCAAAAAGGGCGGCGTCGTTGCCGGCTTCGACCTGTTCCCCCAGACCCTGACCTTCATCAAGAGCGGCGATGTGACGTTTACGACCGATCAGCAGGCCTACCTGCAAGGGTTCCTGCCGGTGCAGCAGATGTTCCTCTACAAGGTATCCGGCGGTCTGGTCGGTCCGGCAAACAGCGATACCAGCCAGGCCTATGTGACTAAGGACAATGTCGACAACTATCTCGGCCAGACGCGCTTCGAGGGCCGGACGGCCGACGAGCCGAAATAGACCGGCAGCAACGATTGGAGTGCACGGCAAGTCAGGCTGTGCACTTCTCCGCCGACCGCAAGCCGCATCACGAATGACGAGGCCAATGACAGATGAACGTCGAACCCAATAGGATGGAGAATATCAATCGGTCGATTTCACCGACGTCAGCCGGACATGTCTCACTGGGTAGCCGGCTCGCAACGATGTTGTCCCGTTACAGAGAGGCAAGCATTGCCGTGGTTGCGGTGCTGCTTGTCATCTACTTCCAGATCGGCAGCAATGGCGGCTTTCTGACGACGCAGTTGATGAGTGTCGTGCTCAGGGATACCGGCCGGCTCGGCATGATCTCCGTCGCCGAGGTCATGCTGATGATTACCGGCGAGATCGATCTGTCGCTGAGCAGTACGTTTTCGCTGGCCCCCTATCTCATGGTGCTGATGTCGATCACCTGGGGTGTGCCGCTCTTCGTTGGAGCCATCATCGGGATACTTCTCGGTATTGCCGTCGGTTTCGTCAACGGGTTCATTACCGTGCGGCTACGGGTGCCATCGCTTATCACGACCGTCGGTACGCTGTTTCTGCTGCAGGGTATCACCGTTTCGATCTATGACAGCCAGCCGATCGTCGCGCCTGTAGAGGAGCCCTTCAATGCGATATTCGGCGAGAGCCTCTACGGCCCCGGCGATTCCCTCTTCTCTCTGCACGGGCTCACGGCTTTTTCTCCATTCCTATGGGCGTTGCTGGTGGTGCTTGCGCTTGCCCTGGTGCTGACCAAGACCCGCTTTGGCCTTCATACGATTGCGACCGGCAGCAATATCACCGGAGCCCGGGAGATCGGCATCCGCACCGACTGGATGAAAATCTACAATTTCATGATCGCCGGCGGCATTGCCGCTTTCGCGGGCATCATCAACACGGCTGAATTTTCCTCCGCGGATCCGACGGCCGGCAGCCCCTTCCTGACATTGCAGGCGATCGCGGCGGCCGTCATCGGCGGCACGTCGCTGCTCGGCGGATCGGGCACGGCGATCGGTTCGTTGATCGGGGCCTTCGTCGTCGCTTCGCTGAACAACGGCCTCGTCATGGTCGGCGCGCAGGCAACGACATCCGACATCTATCTCGGCGCGGCGATCGTCGCAGCCATGATCATCAACGTGCAGGTCGACAGCCTGCGCATACGGAGGCGCAAATGACGAGCGAAACCATTCCAGCTCTGCCGCAGGATGCGCCTGTCATTCTGGAGATGCAGCATATCAGCAAGAGTTTCGGCGCTGTGACCGCTCTCGTCGATGTCAGCCTCAAGCTTCACAAAGGCGAGGTTCTGGCTCTCGTCGGCGACAATGGTGCCGGCAAATCGACGCTTATCAAGACGATGTCCGGTTTTCACGCTCCGGACCGAGGCAAGATGTTCTTCGACGGCGAGGAGGTGCGGTTCAATTCACCGCGTGATGCGCGCGCGCGTGGCATCGAGACCGTCTATCAGGATCTTGCGCTCATCGGCGATCTCAGCGTCTATCACAACATGTTTCTCGGGCGGGAGCAGCGCCGGCGGGTCCTCGGCTTGAACCTGCTTGACAACAAACGGATGCGCCAGCTGTCTCGCACCTATCTGGATACGCTCGGCATCTCCATTCCCAGCATAAACAGTACGGTCGACATGCTCTCCGGCGGTCAGCGGCAGTGCATCGCCGTTGCGCGCTCGATCTATTCCTCGCCGACGGTGCTGATCCTGGACGAGCCTCTTGCCGCGCTCGGTGTCCGCGAGAGCGCCCAGGTGCTCGGTCTTATCCAGAATCTACGGCGGCAGCGCGAGGTTTCGGTCGTCCTCATTGTTCACAACTACAATCAGATCTTCGAGGTCTGCGACCGCATTAATTTTCTGCATGCAGGGGAGATCGTACTCGATGCGGCAACCACCGAGACGAGCGAGGAGGAACTGATCCGCATCGTCAAATCGGGCCTCGGCAAACGTGCGATTGCGGAAGCCGAGCGATCGATAGGAGTGAGTCCCGCATCATGACGACTGCCGATGTCGAAGGGAAATATCATATGGAGGTTGAGGTGAGGCACGCCTGCCACCCCGAAACCGTGCGCGGCTTATATGCAGGTACGCTGCGCGTCATTTCCTGGTTACAACGTCCTTTCGCCCGGCGAAATCAGGCTCACCTATTCTTCTTATGATCGGATGAGGTCGGTCGCAAAGATTCGAGAAACTGACGAGAAATCGAGATAGCTCCGGCGGACGGATGGCGCACGCATCGCTGGCTTTCGGTGCTATCCCGACGGGATCCTGAGCAAAAATAGTAAATTCGTCGTGCTCAGATATTCTGATAAATTATTGAATTAACATGATAAAGAATAGTATTAGAAAGCCATTCTCTTCAGCACCTCGTCCTTGCGGATGAAATGGTGCCAGAGGGCTGCCAGGATATGCAGGCTGACGATCGCAATCAGGCAATAGCCGGCATATTGGTGGATTTCGGCAGAAATTCTTTCCAGCCTCTTGTCGAGCGGCAGCAGATTGGGCCACTCGAACAGGCCGAACCACGGCAGATCGTGGCCGCCGGTGGCGGATGTCGTGTAGCCGGCAAGCGGCATCACGATCATCAGCAAATAGAGCAGGATATGCGCGCCGCGAGCTGCATAGTGATTGAACACGTCAAGTGGCCTCCGGAAGGCGGGTTCACCGAGTGAGAGCCGCAGCGGCAGGCGGATGGCGATGAGGAAGAGCGCCGTCATGCCGAGCGATTTGTGCACGTCGAGAAGGGCCCGCCGCAGCGGTGTGCCCGGCGTGAGATAGGAGCAGTAGAGGCCGATGATCAGCGCCGAAATGATGACGATGGCCATAAGCCAATGCAGGAGCCGCTGCGATGGCCGATATCGAGTCCTGGGCATATCTGCTGCAGTTGCGGTGGTGTCGGACATTGGTCTCTCCGGTCGTCTTGGGGCACAACGCGGATGCGGTAGTCGGTCGCAATATGGCTGAATTGAGGGCTCTTTCGTTCACCTTCTCGCGAGCAGGCATCACAATCCATCTTTCAGCCTTTGCGCTGCTGGCTTAGGTCGTGGCGCGCGCATGGATGCAACTCGCCTGCGCGGAATGCAGGCATAGTTTCGGCACGGAAACCCTGCGCTCTTTCATGAGCGTCAGGATCTCGGTAATCGTCTGTTCGAGCCCTATTGCCCGCCCTTGCGAGGAAACGTCTGGTTCCGTTCACCAGAAGCCGATATGATCTCGCAACTCTCAATATGTGTGGGAATCTCAGCATCAGCGGTAACGATTTTGGCGCAGATGCCGATCTCATGCCCTTCGATGCGGAAGAAAGCGATGCCTCCTGTCTCCAGGGCCAGCCGCAACTGCGCCTCGGTTGCCCGATGCAAGCTGTGCCGATCGCCCTCATAGTCGCGGATCGTACTGCGCGACACGCCCGAGCGGTCGGCAAGGTCCGTCTGCGTCCAATCCAGGAAGCCACGGGCTGCTCGGCAGAGCGCTGGTGTCAAAATCATCGCCATCTTACCTTGACGTCGGGTTCGAAGCTGCCCATATTGGGCGATATCTATCATATAGGACATAATATACCGGATTTCTAGGGGTTTTGCCGCCATGGCAGTCCGAGACGATCCGGAAGAACGAAGGAACGACGTTTTGGGATAACTGGCGAGCCTGTTTTCATTCTAGCACTTTTGGCTCTGCCGTTTATCGGAAGTCTTCTTTCCGTATGCTTGTTGCGCACGCAGTCTCGGCGCGGTCCTGCCTGGATCGCCGGCGCCGTCACATTCCTGGCACTCCTCATCTCCGCAAGCCTCTATCCCGCCGTCATGGACGGTGGCGTCGTCCGCTACAGCATAGAGTGGCTGCCGCAACTGGGGCTCAATTTCAGTCTCAGGATGGATGGCTTTGCCTGGCTGTTTTCGGTCGTCATCACCGCGATCGGCTTCCTCGTCATCGTCTATGCCCGCTATTACATGTCGGAGGAGGACCCGGTTCCGCGCTTCTTCTCCTTCCTGCTTGCCTTCATGGGGGCGATGCTGGGCATCGTGCTGTCGGGCAATGTCATTCTGCTCTCGATATTCTGGGAGCTGACCAGCATCTTTTCCTTCCTGCTGATCAGCTATTGGCACAATACCGCGGCAGCGCGCGATGGCGCCCGCAT
Source organism: Rhizobium sp. WW_1 (assembly GCF_003610155.1). Lineage (NCBI taxonomy): Bacteria > Pseudomonadati > Pseudomonadota > Alphaproteobacteria > Hyphomicrobiales > Rhizobiaceae > Rhizobium > Rhizobium sp. WW_1. The sequence continues at coordinate 360,651 of NZ_RAIN01000004.1, read as the reverse complement.
GGCGCTGACGATCACGGGGATCGGCGGGTTCTGCCTCCTGATCGGGCTGATCCTGCTCGGCCATATCGCCGGCAGCTACGATCTCGACAAGATCCTGGCGTCGGGCGACATCATCCGCAGCCATCCGCTCTATTTGCCGGCGCTGATTCTGATCCTGCTTGGCGCGCTGACGAAGAGCGCGCAATTTCCCTTCCATTTCTGGCTTCCGAATGCGATGGCGGCGCCGACGCCCGTCTCGGCCTATCTGCATTCCGCAACGCTGGTGAAGGCCGGCGTCTTCCTGCTGGCTCGTTTCTGGCCGGCTCTCGCCGGCACGAATGAGTGGTTCTACATCGTCGGAGCAGCCGGGATCATCACGCTGCTGCTCGGCGCCTATTTTGCAATGTTCCAGCAGGACCTCAAGGGCCTGCTCGCCTATTCGACGATCAGTCATCTCGGCCTTATCACGACTTTGCTTAGCCTTGGCAGTCCGCTTGCGACGGTTGCCGCCATCTTCCACATGGTGAACCACGCGACCTTCAAGGCGTCGCTGTTCATGGCGGCCGGTATTATCGATCACGAGACGGGCACGCGCGACATGCGCAAGTTGAGCGGTCTGTTTCGCTATATGCCATTCACGGGAGCGCTCGCGATCGTTGCAAGTGCGGCCATGGCCGGCGTTCCGCTGCTCAATGGCTTCCTGTCGAAGGAAATGTTCTTTGCCGAAGCGATCGAAACCCATGCAGATTCCATTCTCGATCGCATACTTCCCTATGTGGCGACGCTCGCAAGCGCTTTCAGCGTTGCCTATTCGCTGCGCTTCATTCAGACGGTTTTCTTCGGACCGGCCCCGACCGATCTGCCGATTGCCAAGCCGCATGAGCCGCCCCGCTGGATGCGCTTCCCGATCGAGCTACTGGTCGTGGTGTGCCTGGTCGTCGGTATCGTTCCGACGCTTTCGGTCGCGCCCTTCCTGCAGGCTGCCGTGGTCAGCGTTCTCCATGCGGATACGCCGCAATATAGCCTCTCACTTTGGCATGGTTTCAATCTGCCGCTCGTCATGAGTATCATTGCCCTGATCGGCGGGACGGTCTTTTATTTCGTCTTCAAGGATTATCTGTCGCGATGCGATGACGGTCCGCCCATTTTCCGCCGGCTGAAGGGGCAGCGCATCTTCGAGCGGGTGCTGGTCGAAGTCTCCTGGCACTGGGCGAGAATAGCCGAAAAGCGGATCGGCACGCGCAAGCTGCAGCCGCAGCTTCGCTGGGTTGTCGTGACGGGTTTTGCCGCCGGTCTGCTGCCGCTTTACTTGTCCGGGTTCGAGGCAAAGCATTTCTCCTTTTTGGGCGCTGACCCGGTTTTCGCTTCCGTCTGGGCGATCGGCATCTGCCTGGCCATCGGCACCGCCTTCTTTGCGAAGTATCAACGGCTTGCCGCCCTGGTGATGCTGGGTGGCGTCGGGTTGATCGTCTGCCTGACCTTCATCTGGCTGTCTGCGCCGGATCTCGCGATCACCCAGCTTCTGGTGGAGATCGTCACGACAGTTCTGATCCTGCTGGGGTTGCGCTGGCTGCCGAAGCGGACCGAAGGCATCGACGACACGGTCAGCCTGCGCGCTCGCTTCCGCCGCTTCCGTGATCTTGCGCTCGCCGTCATCTGCGGCGTCGGCATGATGTTCGTCTCCTATGCCGTCATGACCATGCCGGTGCCCGACGCGATCGCGAATTACTTCCTCGAGAACGCCTATTCGAAAGGCGGCGGCCGCAACGTCGTTAACGTCATCCTGGTGGATTTCCGCGGCTTCGATACCTTGGGCGAAATCGCCGTTCTCGGCGTCGTTGCCTTGACCGTCTATGCGCTGCTGCGTCGTTTTCGCCCTGCACCCGACAGCATGGAGATGCCGGAGCAGCAGCAGATCCAGAACCGGTTCGACGAAGAGAGGCCAGAGCGTTCGGCCGGCGATACGGTCCGCGACTATATGCTGATCCCGTCCGTGATCATGCAGTGGATGTTCCCCTTCGTCATCGCCTTGTCGGTCTACATCTTCATGCGAGGGCATGACGCGCCGGGCGGCGGCTTTGCGGCCGGCCTGACACTGTCTATCGCCTTCCTGCTGCAATATCTCGCCGGCGGCACGCGTTGGGCGGAGGATCGCATCCGCATCTTGCCGCTGCGATGGATGGGCGCCGGGCTTCTGATCGCGACGGCGACGGGCATCGGTGCGTGGTTCTTCGGCTATCCGTTCCTCACCTCGCATTTCCAGTATCTGGATGTGCCGCTGATCGGCAAGGTGCCGGCGGCAAGCGCGTTGCTCTTCGATCTTGGCGTCTTCCTGCTCGTTGTGGGCTCGACGGTTCTGATCCTTGTTGCGCTCGCGCACCAGTCGATCCGTATCAACCGCTTGCGCGCACTCGATGCCGAGAAGGCAAGGGGGGATTGATGGAACTCATCTTGTCCATTGCGATCGGCGTGATGACGGCCTGCGGTGTCTGGCTGATCCTGCGCCCGCGCACCTATCAGGTCATCATCGGGCTGTCACTGCTCTCCTATGCCGTCAATCTCTTCATCTTCGGCGTCGGCGGCGTGAAGACGAATGTGCCGCCGCTGCTTGGCGATGGCACGGTAACGCGTGCCTTGGCTGACCCGGTGCCGCAGGCCCTGGTGCTGACGGCGATCGTCATCGGCTTTGCAACGACGGCCCTGTTCCTGGTCGTGCTGCTGGCCTCGCGCGGACTGACAGGCACGGACCATGTCGATGGAAGGAGCGACCGGAAATGACAGGCTGGTCGCACCATCTCATCATCGCGCCGATCCTCGTTCCCCTCATCGCGGGCGCTCTGCTTGTCTTCATCGATGAGCGCTCTCGCACCTTGAAGGCGCTCATCAGCCTGGCGGCGACACTGCTGCTGGTGGGGATTGCGCTTGTGCTCTTCCGTGCGGAAGGCGGGTCGCCCGGTCAGGAACGCGCCTATCTGCTCGGAAACTGGAGTGCCCCCTTCGGCATCGTGCTCGTGCTCGACGGGCTGTCGGCGCTCATGCTGCTCCTGACATCCATCGTCGCCGTTGCCGCGCTGATATTCTCGCTGGCGCGCTGGCACGCCGTCGGCGCCCATTTTCATACCATGTTCCAATTGCTGCTGATGGGGGTCAACGGCGCGTTCCTGACCGGCGACCTCTTCAATCTCTTCGTCTTCTTCGAGGTCATGCTTGCCGCCTCCTACGGCCTACTGTTACACGGTTCCGGGCCGTTGAGGGTCAAGGCGGGGTTGCATTATATCGCCGTCAATCTGGCAGCGGCACTGCTCTTCCTCATCGGCGTCAGCCTGATCTATGGGACGGCGGGAACGCTGAACATGGCCGATCTCGCCATGCGCATCCCGGAAATGTCGGCGGATCGGCGCATGCTCATGCAGGCCGGCGCCGGCGTGCTCGGCATTGCGTTCCTCATCAAGGCCGGCATGTGGCCGCTCTGCTTCTGGCTACCGACGGCCTATAGTGCCGCTTCGGCGCCGGTTGCCGGCATATTCGCCATCCTCAGCAAGCTTGGCATCTATGTCATCCTGCGGCTGACCATGCTTCTCTTCAGCGTTGGCCCTTCGGCCGGCTTCGGCGCGACCGTGCTGCTTTATGGCGGCATGGCAACGCTGATATTCGGAACCGTCGGCGTGCTCGCGTCGCAGGCGCTTGGTCGGCTTGCCGGCTTTTCGGTGCTTGTATCATCCGGCACCCTGCTGATGGTGATCGGCATCAATGACGGTTCCATTTCGTCCGGAGCACTGATGTATCTCGTCAGCTCGACGCTGACGATCAGCGCCTTCTTCATGCTGATCGAGCTCGTCGAGCGCGGACAGGACGCCGGTGCGAGCGTTCTTGCCGTCACCATGGAGGCATATGGCGATGCCGAGGAGAAGGAGCCGGTGGAGGGTGACGGCGTGACCATGCCCGGCACCATGGCGATGCTCGGCATCTGCTTTGCTGCCTGCGGTATCCTGCTGGCCGGCTTGCCGCCTCTTTCGGGCTTTGTCGCCAAATTTGCCATGCTCTCCGCCATGATGGGAACCGGTGCGATCGGCATTCCGCCGAGCGCTGCCGTCTGGACCCTGATCCTGCTCGTCATCCTCTCGGGTATTGCTGCCCTGATCGCCATGACGCGCGCCGGCATCCGCACGTTCTGGAGCTCGATCGAGGGTACGGTCCCGCGAGTGCTCGTCATCGAGATCGTCCCTGTGATGGGTCTGCTGGCATTGACACTGGCATTGACCATCTGGGCGGGGCCGGTCATGCAGTACATGGACGCGACCATTCGCACGCTCAGCGATCCGAATGTCTATGTCGATGCTGTCCGCAATGCGGTGGTCGCGCCGGTAAAGGCGGGAGGTCTCTGATGTTGCCTTATCCGCTTCTGGCATTGAGCCTGATCCTGATGTGGTTGCTGTTGAACGGCTTCACGCTCGGCCAGCTTATTCTCGGTATCGTGGTCGCAGTCTTCGCCTCCTGGGGCATGGCTTCGCTGCGGCCCGAAAAGCCGGGGCTGCGGAAATGGTATTTGCTGCCCAAGCTTTTCTTCCGGGTCGTTTTCGATGTTCTGAAATCGAATGTAGAGGTGGCGTGGATCATCCTGAGGGGACGCTCGCGCAGGGCGACGCCTGGATTCGTGGTCCTTGAGCTCAGGGTGCGGGATCAGATCCCGCTGGCGCTGCTTGCGGTTATCCTGACCAGTACGCCTGGGTCCGCATGGCTGGAATATGATTCCAACGACAATACCGTACTGCTGCATGTCCTCGATCTCGAAAACGAGGCGCAATGGCGCGATACGATCGCCAATCGTTACGAAAGCCTGTTGCTGGAGATATTCGCATGAGCGCCATGATCATCCATATATCCGTCGCGGCTGCCCAGCTGATGATCGTGGCGGCGATGGCGATCGCTTCCATTCGCATGTTCCGCGGGCCGCGCGCGCAGGATCGCATCATCGCGCTCGACACGCTCTATGTGAATGCCATGCTGCTGTTGTTGACCTTCGGCATCGGCACCGGTCGCGTCGTCTATTTCGAGGCGGCGCTTGTCATCGGCATGCTGGGCTTCGTCGCAACCGTCGCGCTCGCAAAATTCCTGATGCGCGGGGAGGTGATCGAATGAGTGCGCCGCTTGAAAGCATTCCTCTCTGGGCTGCGATCCCGGTTGGCGGGCTTCTCGTGGTCGGCGCCTTCCTGACGCTCGTCGGAGCGATCGGATTTCTGAGGCTTGGGACATTTTACGAGCGCATCCACGCGCCGACATTGGGAACGAGCGGAGGCATCGGAGCGATCATGATCGCTTCGCTGATCTTCTTTTCGATCTCGACGCAAACGCTCGTTATTCATGAACTGTTGATCGGTGTTTTCGTCACCGTCACGACGCCGGTCACCTTCATGCTGCTGGCCCGCGCAGCACTGCATCGCGACCGCGCCGAGCAGAACGGCAACGTGCCGCCCAAACAAGCCCCAAGCCAGCCGGAGGCCGAGCAGTCCTCGCCATAGAGCAATGGTTGCACCGGCACGTGCCGATACGGGCCTAGCCGATTATACTATGGTATCGATTGATCCTGTTTCGCGGTGGCGTATACAGCAACTTATCCTGAGGCTCCGCATCTCAGGATGCCTGATTCTGATCAGGCTCGGACTATCACAGAGGACCACATGAACCCGCGATCTAGTCGCCAGCACACGGAATGCGACAGTCGACGTTCGTCGAATGCGTTCGTCGTGCTGACCCACCGCCCGGGAAGACCATGTGACCGCAAGGGTCAGCGCTGCCGGCGTTGATCCGCGGTCTGGCCTCCCGGGTTCGAACAACCATCGAACCAGGAGGTCAGTATCATGACCACCACCTTTGAACTCGCCGTCACGAAGAGCGGCATACAATGCGCAACAGTGCCAGCGAACGACCGCACGACGTGGTTATCTCGTTGTCGCAATTGGCGTGATACTTCTGCGTGTGGTCGCTTGCAAAGGGCGGGGGGTGATTCTGGCCATGACGGAAATGTGTCGTGTCGAAGATGACGATGCTCGGCGGCTTTGCGGCCGCCAGTGTTCCGCTGCCAATCCTTTTTCATTCTCAACCGGATAATGTGTGATGACCGGTAGTCTCGTCATTTTGGAACTCATGGGGCATGTCGCACTCCTCCTTTGGGGGATGCGCATGGTGCAGGGCGGCATAGAAAAAGCCTTCGGCTCCGACCTGAGGCGTGTTCTCGGCCGCGCGCTACGCAATCGGCTGGTCGCAGTCGCGGCCGGCGCTGGTGTAACGATGCTGCTTCAGAGCAGTACCGCGACAGTCATGATGGTCACCTCATTTGCGGCGCGTGGCGCAGTCGCGCTCGTGCCGGCTCTCGCCGTCATGCTGGGCGCCAACGTCGGTACCGCCCTGATCGTCAAGGCACTCTCCTTCGACGTTTCCTTCATTTCACCGTTGCTGCTTCTTGCCGGCTACGTCGCCTTCAAGCGCGGCCCGAAGGGGCGCATCCGGCAGCTCGGACGCGTCGGTATCGGGCTCGGCCTGATGCTGCTTGCCCTGCATGACCTCGTGCAGACGATCCAGCCGGTCAGCACCGCGCCCGTGCTGCGCAGCATACTTGATGCCATCACCGGTGATCCCGTGCTCGACATATTGCTGGCGGCGGCGCTTACCTTTGCGGCGCATTCCAGCGTCGCCGTGATGTTGCTGCTGGTGGGGCTTGCCGCCGGCGATGTCGTGACGCCGACCGCTGGCCTTGCATTGGTTCTTGGGGCCAATCTCGGTGGCGCACTGCCTCCGGTCTTCGAAACGAATGCGGCCAATCCCGCCAACCGCCGCGTGCCGATGGGCAACCTTCTGTTCCGCGCCATCGGCTGCATCGTCGTGCTGCCGTTTCTGCACCCTCTTGCGGATATGCTCCAGAAGCACATGGCAGATCCGGCTTCGGTGCTGACAAACTTCCATCTGGCCTTCAATGCCCTATTGGCCATCGCTTGCGTCGGTCTGCTCGGCCCGACCCAGACCCTGTTGGTCAAATTGTTTCCTGAAAAGATCAAGCCTGTCGGCGAAGCGACACGCCCGCTCTTCCTCGACAAATCGGTGCTGGAAACGCCCTATCTCGCTCTGACAAGCGCGGCACGCGAGATTCTGCGCATGGGCGACCTGGTCGAAGCGCTGCTGCGTCTGGTTCCGGCCGATCTCTCCCGCCCGGACAAGCAGGCGACAGCGCAGGCCGTCCGCCTCGGCAGGGAGCTTGACATGCTGCATGAGGCTGTCAAAGCCTATCTCGCCCGTCTGGAGCCGTCGGAGCTGACCGATCGCGATGCCAGCCGCCTCTCCGATGTCATCGAGTTTGCCGTCAATCTCGGACATGCCGGGGATATTCTCGAGCGTTGCCTGGAACAGATCACGCGGCGGGCGGAAGGGACGCTCAATGCGGCCGATCATGCTGCCCTGCAGACGATCCAGGCAGAGGTCGCTGCCGATCTGCGGCTGGCGCTGTCGACCTTGACGACCGAAGACCGGCGCTCCGCCCAGGAATTGGTGGATGCAAAACGGCAGCTCAACGAAGCCGAGCGAGCCGCAGCAAGGGACCATCTGGTGCGCCTTGGCGGTGCCAATCCGGCCCTGCTCGGCTCAAGCAGCTTGTTCCTGGCAACGTTGCGCGATCTTAAGCTCGTCAACTCTCACTTCGCCAGCATCGGCTATGCGGTGCTGGGAGCGGAAGACAGCGGCGCCAGCCGCGCCCTACAGGAGGATGCCGACAAGGCAAGCCTGGTCTGACCCGGCAGTTGTCGCGGTTACAGCCAGCCGAGCGCGGTTGCTGCCCGGATCGCTTCGGCGCGGCGATGACAGCCAAGTTTGCGAAACAGATTTCCGAGGTGAAACTTCACCGTCACCTCGGAGACACTGAGCGTGTGGGCAATGCGCTTGTTCGACATGCCGCTGGCGATCAACTGGATCATCTGCACCTCGCGTTGCGAGAGGCCGCCCTGCAAGGCTTTGGCCTGTGGCGAATTCACGGAGCTCGCAAAGAGCGAAAGCGCGGTGCGGACATCGGACGAGGTTTCGATGAAGCTGCGGATGCGCTGGTTCTTGAGAAGCGGTGAAAGGAATATCCGCTCCTCGGAGAGGACGCCGTTGCAGCCGAGGCGGGTCGCACCTTCAAGCGCGGATAGCAGATGCGCTCGCGTAGCGGCATTGTCCCGACGCTGATAGGCGGCGTAGCTCTGCCAGAGCTGCAGGGCGACTTTCTCACGGTTGGTGACTTTCGGATTGGCGATCAGCGCATCGATCTGCCGCGACAGATAGGGACGCGGTGTCGAAAGGCGCACGGAATCGCGCAGCCAAGCCATGGCATAGGAAATCTCGTCACGTCTGGTCAGGCGCGTCAGTTCCTCGTTGGCGCTTTCGACCCAGTTGCGGCCGATCCGCATGCGGATAGCGGAAAGCGTTGTTGCAGCATCGCTCCAGCGATTGGCGTTCTGATAAGCGATAGCGGTGCGGACCTCCATCATGGCGTGAAACTGCAAGCCTTCCGACAGATGTATCCAGAGCCCGTCGAGAAAGCCTGGCCGGATCACCATCGGAAAGTGGTCCGCCAGCACCTGTGACGCATAGTGAAGTGCGAACTGCATCAGGCTCGGCCAGATTTCCACGGCTGCGAAACTATCGAACTCGTTTTGAACGAATTGCAGGAGATCGCGGGGTTGGCCGGCCTCATAGACGATGCAGGCTTCCGCAAGCCGCAGCATGCGGAATTCGGCTTCCGCCGCATGCGGCACCTGTTCCAGTTTCTGCCGTGCCTCCTGTGCCGCGCGACGGGCAAAGAGGGCATCACCGCTCATCAGGCGCAGCACCGTTTGGTGAAGATGGATAAAGAATTCCAATAGCGGCTGGCCGCCCATATGGCCGAGGTAGATTAGGGCTCTGGCTGCGGCAGCCTCCGCCTCGCGGAAGTTCCGGCGGCGAATCTCGAATTCGAGCAGTGCATTGTAATAGGCTGCCCACTTGCCGTAGTCGCCCATTGGATAATCCGCCATGAACTCGCCGAGGCGGGTTATCATGGCGTCGGTCGGCATCAGATCCTCGGAGATCATGAGGTTCAGCCGAAAGGTGCGTGCCGCGAAGGAAAAGCGCGATCCGCGCAGCAAGACCTTGAGCGGATCGAGATAGTCCGAACCCAAATGCTTGCCGACCAGATGGCGCACGCGCTGCAGCTCTCCTAGCTTCAGCAGCGTGCGGGCGAGGGCGAAAAGCACGACCTCGTTGGTCGCGATCATCTCATGGGAAAAGCGCATGATGATGTCGCGAAAGGTCCCGAGGCTGTTGCGGTAGATCAACTCCAGTCCGCGTGCGCGCTCGAGAATTTGCGCTGCGTGGGCCTCGTGGCCGTGATCGAGGAGCAGGGCCATGGCGGCAAGCGCTCGTCCCGCCCGTTCGAAGGCGGCGGCAACCTCGATCACAGCGACCGTTGTCTCGAAGGTCGCCAGTCGCTCGTTGACGGCGATGGTGAGGAGCTTCAACAGTGCCGGATGCTCATCCGGAGCCTTTGCGAGAAGGGGCGGCAAAAGGCCCGCCCATTCTTCTGCGGGGAGCGATGCGGGCGCTTCGAGCCAGATCGATAGCGAAGCCGTCTGTCCCGGTGAGAGGTGAGCGAGGAAATTTTCGCGCAGGTAGTCGATGCCAAGGCGCGGGTCTCGCAGGCGTGTCAGCGACAGAAATGCGGGCCAGCCGGCATAATCCTTGGCGAGCCGGGCTGCGTCCTCGGCGGGAAGACCATGCAGTTCCTCGGCTGAAAATGTGAAGTCTCCGGCATCGAGCGTGACCGATCCGCGATGCAGGATAAGCCGCGCCAGCCCACTGATGCGCTGATCGGGACGGCAGGCGATCACCACGACACGGATGATTTCGAGGAGCTGTGCGGAAAGGCGGGCGGACCGCGCCGAAACCGGTACGTCCCAGAAGAGCCATCCCTCCTCGACGTCGCTCATGCGCGGCTGCTGGAGGCAGCAGGTTTTTTTGCCCATCGCCTGCGCCGCCATGGACAGAACTGCAGTCTTTCCGGCGCCGGCGGGCGCACGCAGAAAAATCACGCCGGCTTGCTCTGCAGCGATGCGATCACACAGGCGGGGGCGGGGGAGCAGTCTGTTCATGCCGGGTTTGTAAGCGCAAATCGAAAAATAACCTATACCATAAAGCTGAAAAACTATACCTTGACGCAGTTGTTCGTCGTCCGAAGATCAGGATTGTTGTTCGTGAGTTAGCTGGCGAACAAGGAACCTCCCGTCGATGCAGCAACATCCGTTGGTCGCGATTCTGACCAGGCTCGGCACGTTCGTGCTGGTCATGATCGCGCTCTCCATCATGATTTTTGCGCTTGCGCGCGTCGTGCCGGGAGATCCGGCGCGCATGGCCCTCGGTCCTGCGGCAACGCAGGAACAGGTCGATGCGTTGCGCGTGCAGATGGGTTTGGATAAGCCGCTGCCGGTGCAATATGCCGAGTATGTCGGCAAGGCGCTGCATGGCGATCTCGGCATGTCTCTGGTTTCCCAGCGCCCGGTCACCACGGATCTGGAGCAGACCGTGCCGGCCACGGTGGAATTGGTGCTCGTCTCCGTGATCTTCATGTTCGTGGTGGCCATCCCGCTTGGTGTCATCACCGCCCATTTCCGGGATCGCGCGCTGGATCATATCGGCCGCATCCTGTCGCTGACCGGAGTGACCATTCCGAGTTTCCTGTTCGCGATCAGCCTGCAATTGCTCGCAGCGCGCTGTCTGCCGAACTGGCCGATCATCGGTCGTCTCGATCATTCCCTTGGCTTTCAGCCCGGGCCGACCGGCTTTCTGCTGATCGATGGCCTGCTGGCTGGACGTCTCGATGTCTTCGTGGACGCACTGCAGCATCTTTTGCTGCCGGCTTTCGCGCTCTCCATGGCCGGCATTGGACAGATTACCCGCATCACCCGCTCCTCCATGCTCGAGAACCAGCGCAAGGACCATGTCCTGACCCTGCAGAGCTTCGGCGTACCCGAGCGGGTCATCATTTTCCGCTATCTCCTCAAGCTGTCGTCGATCGCGCCGTTGACGATCATGGGGCTCGAATTCGCGTCGCTCATCGGCAACGCCTTCGTCATCGAGATGGTGTTTGCCTGGGGTGGCTTCGCCTCCTACGGGCTGAACGCCATCCTGCAAAAGGATCTCAACGCCGTGACCGCAGTGGTGCTGGTCGCCGGGCTGTTTTTCATCGTTGCGAACCTGGTCGTGGATGTCCTGATCTCGATCATCGACCCGCGCCAGCGCCGCAAGGAGGCACGTTGATGGCCGATATGAAGATGCTTGATGCCTCCGACCGCGCCCTGAGCACCGGCTACATGATGTGGTACCGCTTCAGCCGCAATCCAGCTGCGGTGATCGGTACGCTGATCCTGATTTCCGTTGTCGTGCTCGCGGTTTTTGCGCCGTGGCTCACGCCCTATCCGAAGCATGTGGGCGCCGTCGTCGATTTTCGTGCACGGCACGTTGCGCCGGATGCCACCCATTGGTTCGGCACCGACAAGGTGGGCCGGGATATCTTTTCCCGCACCGTTTTCGGCATGCGCGTCTCCCTGCTTCTCGTCATCGGCGTGCTCGGCATTTCCGTGCCGATCGGCACCGTGCTCGGCCTCATCGCCGGCTACTTCGGCGGCTGGGTCGAAAAGATCATCACCGGTCTGACGAACGTCATGCTGGCAATGCCGCCGCTCGTTATGGCGCTTGCCGTGTCGAACCTGCTAGAGCCGAACCTGATGAACGCGATGATCGCCATCACGCTGCTATGGTGGACGTGGCATGCGCGGCTGATCTACTCCGTTTCGAAGTCGATCGCGTCCGAAGATTATATCGAGGCGGCCCGCCTTGCCGGCGCCGGGCCGATGCACATCCTCTTCCGCGAGATCCTGCCCAATTGTGTCGCGGTGATTTCCGTCAAGACGACGCTGGATGCAGCCTTCGTCATCCTGTTTGGCGCCACTCTCAGCTTCCTCGGCTTCGGCGTGAAGCCGCCCATTCCGGACCTCGGCTCCATGGTCGCCGATGGTCGCCAGTTCATGCCCGATTACTGGTGGGAAGTCGTGTGCCCCGGTGCTGCGGTCTTCTACGTGACGCTCGGCTTCAATCTGTTGGGCGATGGCTTGCGCGACATGTTTGATGTGGAGAGCTAAGCCATGACCGAGCCGCTTCTAAAGATCGAGGCGCTGAACGTCTCGTTCACGACCTACGGCCGCACTCGGCAGGTGCTGCGTGATATTTCCCTCACTGTCGCCGCTGGAGAGCGGGTCGCTCTCATCGGCGAGACGGGGTCGGGCAAATCCGTAACCGCAAAGGCGATTATCGGCACTTTGCCGAAAAATGCCTCCATTGCCTCGGGCGTGATTTCGGTGGCAGGGCGTGACGTCCTGAAAATGCAGAGAAGAGAGCGCGAAGCGCTGAAAGGCACGGCCTTTTCCCTGATCATGCAGGACCCACTTTCCTCCTTTAATCCGGTCTTCAAGATCGGCACACATCTCGACGATGTCATGCGGTTCGCAGACAAGCGCGACGGCGTCCGCTCGTCGAAGGCCGAGCGTCGGACGCGGATTGCCGCCGTCTTGCGGCGCGTGCAGCTTGCCGATGCTGAGCGCGTGATGAACGCCTATCCCTCCGAGCTTTCGGGCGGTATGCGCCAGCGTGTGCTGATCGGGCTTGCACTGCTGCACCAGCCGAAGCTGCTGATCGCCGATGAACCCGGCACGGCGCTCGACGTGACGACGCAGGATGAGATTCTCAATTTGATCAACCAACTGGTGATCGAGGAGAACATGGCGCTCCTGATGATCACCCACAATCTCGGCGTCGTGCGCAAGGTCGCAGACCGGGTGGTGGTCATGCATCACGGCGACATCGTCGAGGCCGGCCCGTGCCGTGAGATTCTGACCAAGCCGCGTGAGGCTTATACTAAAGCGCTACTGGAAGCCGTGCCGCCGCTATATGGCGAGCGCGTCACCGATCTGCCGCAGAGCGATAGGGCTCCCATCGTCAAGGTCGAGGGCCTGAATAAGGTCTATGGCAGGAAACCTGGTTTCCACGCCGTCCGTGACGTGAACTTGTCGTTGCGCCAGGGAGAAATCTTCGGGCTGGCCGGCGAGTCCGGTTCCGGCAAAACCTCTGTCGCGCGCATCATCATGGAACTGTCGCGTCCGACGTCAGGCAGCGTCACCATCGACGCGCCGGCCCCCGGGCGCGGCAAGCGGCTGACGCAAATCGTCTATCAAAACCCCGGCACCTCGCTCAATCCCAAGCGCAACGTTCAGCAAACTCTGGCCTTGCCCTTGAAATCCATCGGCATGGATGGGCCGGCCCGTGAGGCGCGGATGAAGCAGCTCATGGATCTCGTGCGCCTGCCGCAATCCTACCTGGCGAAATATCCGCATGAGCTTTCCGGCGGCCAGAAGCAGCGCGTCGCGATTGCCCGCGCGCTTGCCGCCGAGCCGAAGATCCTGATCCTGGACGAGCCGACCGCGGCGCTTGACGTTTCGGTGCAGAAGACCGTGATCGAGTTGCTGTTGCAGTTGCGCGAGGAACTTGGTCTCACCTATCTGATGATCTCGCATGATCTATCGCTGATGCGCAATTTCTGCTCGCGCATCGCCATCATGTTGCGCGGCGAGATCGTCGAGGAAGGACCGACGCCAAAGGTCTTTGCCGAACCCAATCACCCCTACACACGCGCGCTGATAGCCGCGATTCCCGTCGTCACCGACGAGGAGGAGCGTCTGAAACCCGCCGTGAGCGAGGAAGAGCGCACGCGCTTCCTCGTCAAAACCACAGATTGATCGAAGAGGAGCCTGACGTGTATCGCGTTGGAATTGACGTCGGCGGCACCAATACGGATGCTGTCGTCCTGGAGGGAAAGACCGTTCTGGCCGGGGTCAAGGCCTCGACCACCGAGGATGTGACTTCGGGCGTGATCGAAGCACTGGAGAAGGTCATCGAGGCCTCCGGCATCGACCGGACCCGTATTGCGGCCGTCATGATCGGCACCACGCATTTCACCAATGCTGTCATCGAGCGCCGGCATATGGACGAGGTCGCAGCCATCCGCTTGAGCCTGCCGTCGGGCGCCGGCCTGCCGCCGATGGTCGATTGGCCAGATGAGCTGCGCGAGATCGTCGGAAATCACGGTTACCAGGTCAAGGGTGGCTACGAATTTGACGGACGCGAGCTTTCGCCGCTCGATGAGGATGCCATCGTACGCATCGCCGGTGAAATCCGGGCGAAAGGGCTGAAGGCCGCGGCCGTGACCTGCGTTTTCAGCGGCATCAACGATGCCATGGAGCTGCGGGCCAAGGAAATCCTGCAGCAGCATTGCCCCGGCCTGCCTGTCGTCATGTCGAAGGATATCGGCCGTCATGGCCTCTTGGCTCGCGAAAGTGCGGCCATCATGAATGCGAGCCTGCTGTCTCTCGCGGATCGCACCGTCGCTGCCTTCGGCAAGGCGCTTGCGGCAGCCGGTATCCCATGCCCATTCTATATCACGCAGAACGACGGCACGCTCATGGCAGCCGATGTCGTGCGTGCCTTTCCGGTGCTGACCTTTGCCTCCGGCCCGACCAATTCGATGCGCGGCGCGGCATTTCTGACCGGGTTGAAGGACGCGGTCGTCGTCGATGTCGGCGGCACGACCTCGGATGTCGGCTCCCTCTCGCACGGTTTCCCGCGCCAGGCCTCCACGACCGTCGATATCGGCGGGGTTCGCACCAACTTTCGCATGCCCGATGTCTTCTCGATCGGGCTCGGCGGCGGCTCGCTCGTCGTTAAGGGGGAGGCGGGGATCACTGTCGGGCCGAAGTCGGTGGGTTATCGTGTCCGCAAGGAAGCGCTCTGCTTTGGCGGATCGACTTTGACCGCCACCGATATCGCCGTTGCCGCCGGCAAGGCTGATGTCGGCGATGCTGCGTTGGTCGCCAATCTCGACAAGGGTCTGGTCGATGCGGCTGTGGCGAAAATCAACGCCATGCTGGAGGCCTGCGTCGAACGCAGCCGGATTTCTTCGACGCCTGTGCCGGTCATCGCCGTTGGTGGCGGTTCGATCCTGATGCCTGATCGCATCGGCGATCTCGAGGTGATCATGCCTGAGAATTTTGCCGTCGCAAACGCCGTCGGCGCTGCCATTGCCCAGATCAGCGGCGAGACGGATCGCGTCTTCTCGCTCGTCGATGGCCGGACCCGCGAGAGCGCACTTGCCGAGGCCGAAGCGGAAGCCCGCGAAAAGGCGATCGCCGCCGGAGCGCTTGCCGAAACCCTTGAAGTTATCGAGCGTGAGGACACGCCGCTTGCCTATCTGCCAGGCAACGCCACGCGCATTCACGTCAAAGTCGTCGGTGAAATGGGAGGCCATCATGCCTGAGACGCGCAAGCAGAAATACGATGACGCGGCACTGCGCCGGCTGACCCCCGAAGATCTTGACGCCCTTGAAATCGGTGCCGGCATCTTCGGCACCGGCGGCGGCGGCAACCCCTATCAGGGCAAGCTGCTTGCTCTCGAAGCCATGAAGGCGGGCTACGAGATGAAGGTTCTGGCGACCGACGCCATCGAGCCGGATGCCCTGTGCATGTCGATCGGCGGCATCGGCGCACCGGTTGTCGGCGTCGAGCGCATCCGCGAGGGACGTGAAGGCCTGCGCTGCCTGCGCGCCATGGAAGAGCTTATTCGCACGCCGGTCGATGCCATCGTCTGCGAGGAGATCGGCGGCGCGAATGCGATGAACCCGCTTGTAACAGCAGCCCTCGGCGGCCTGCCGATCCTCGATTGCGATGGGATGGGCCGGGCCTTCCCCGAAATGCAGATGACGACTTTCTCGATCTATGGTCACAGCTCGACGCCTTCGGTCATGTGCGACCTGCACGGCAATGCCGTGATCTTCAGCCACGCCGTGTCGGAAGTCTGGCACGAGCGCATGGCACGCGCCTGCGTGGTTGCCCAGGGCGGTGCCGCTATGCTGGCAACGGCGCCGATGCAGGCCCATTATGTTCACCAATACGGCATCCCGAAGAGCTTCACCAAGGCGATTGCGCTCGGCGAAGCGGTGATCCGCGCGCGCAAGGCACAAGAAGATCCGATTGCCGCTGTTTGCGCGCTGGAAGGCGGCCGGCGGGTCTTCAATGGCAAGATCATTGACCTGAAGCGTCATCTGCGCGGCGGTTTCGTCATCGGCGATATGGAGCTTGCCGGCTTCGACGACTGCAACGGCCAGACGGCGAACGTGGCGATCCAGAACGAGTTTCTGGTCTTCCGTCGCGATGGTGTGATCGAGGTCTGCGTGCCGGACCTGATCGTGCTGCTCGATGTCGATACCGGCTACCCGATCAC
Source organism: Rhizobium sp. WW_1 (assembly GCF_003610155.1). Taxonomy (NCBI): domain Bacteria; kingdom Pseudomonadati; phylum Pseudomonadota; class Alphaproteobacteria; order Hyphomicrobiales; family Rhizobiaceae; genus Rhizobium; species Rhizobium sp. WW_1. The sequence continues at coordinate 344,288 of NZ_RAIN01000004.1, read as the reverse complement.
CACGGAAATGCTGCGCTACGGCCAGCGCGTCGCGATCGTCGCCATTCCCTGCCACGAGCTGCTGCGCAGCGCGCGCGCGCTCGAAGTCGTTGGCCCCGCGGCCTTCGGTTATCCGGACATCACCTATTCGCCGCTGCCTGCGCCCGAACGAAAGGCAGCATAACCATAAGCGGGATGGTTCCCGCATATAAGAGGAGAACTTGCATGAAGATGGGTTTTAATGGTCTGCGTCTGACGACGCTTCTGCTCGCCAGCGCCATGGCGTTGCCGCTGACCTCGGCTGCGGCAATGGCGGCTGACAAGGTGTCGATCGCCGTCAACACGATGCAGATCTTCAGTTCGCTCGATCCGGCGAAGGTCACCGACTATACGGGCTATATGGCCATCGTGAACATGTATGACGCGTTGACGACGGTCAGCCCTTCAGGCGAGATCGTGCCCCATCTGGCAAAATCCTGGGACATCTCCGCGGACGGCCTCTCCTATACCTTCCATCTTCGCGATGACGCCAAGTTTCAGGACGGCACGCCGGTCAAGGCATCCGACTTCGTCTGGTCGATCCGCCGCCTGATCGGCATCAACAAGGGTCCCTCGAACCTTGTCGTCGGCCTCGTGCAACCTGACAATGTGACCGCGCCGGATGACAAGACCGTCGTCGTCAAGCTCGATCGCCAGTTCTCGCCGTTCATGGCTGTGACGCCGCTGATGATGGCACTGAACGAAAAGCTAATCGAAGCCAACTCCAAGCCCGACGACAAATGGGGTGAAGCCTATGTCGGCGAGCACTCCGCCGGCTCCGGCCCCTACAAGCTCGTCAGCTATAATCGCTCCGCCGATATGGTGATCGCGCGCAATCCGGATTATTTCCTCGGCTGGACGAAGGGAACGCCGATCGACGAAGTGCGCTTCATCCAGACAAGCGACGACGCGACCGTCAAGGCGCTGGCCGAAAAGGGTGATCTCGGTCTCTCCTCGCACGGCCTCGGCAACGATACCTATGAAACCATCGGCAAGATGCCGGGCTACAAACTGCTTCAGTCGACGACAGCAGGCGGCTTCGTCATCAAGTTGAACAGCAAGGTCTATCCGACCGACGACGTGCATGTTCGGCGCGCGATAGCCTATGCCACTGACTACAAGACCATTCAGGAAGCGATCTATCCCGGTTTCGACATGACCGGCCCGCTTTCGACCGTCTTCAAGGATGCTCACAACGATGACATCCCGCCCGGGGTTTTCGATCTCGAGAAGGCAAAGGAAGAGCTCGCCAAGTCGAAATATGCCGGTCAGAAGATCACACTGGTCAACAGCTATGTCGCCTCGTTAGCCTTCGAGTCGGAAGTGGCGCTGCTGATGCAGGCCAATCTCGAACAGATCGGCATCACGCTCGACATCAAGCCGGAGCCCTGGAACCGTATCGTCGAACTCTCGTCGAAGCCGGAAACCACTCCGGCATCGACACAGGTCAACATCTCGCCCAACTACCCGTCGCCCGATGCGATCTTCTACAATCAGTATCACTCCAAGGCATCAGGCACCTGGATGTCGATGGAATGGCTGCAAAACCCCGAGGTCGATGCCCTGATCGACAAGGCGCGGGCGACCACTGATATCAAGGGTCAGAATGCGACCTACAAGGAGTTGCAGGCAAAGCTTGCTGAGCTGCAGCCCGATGTTTGGGCGGTATCACCGAACCGGCGCTATGCGGCGAACAAGTGCCTGCAAGGCTATGAGTTCATTCCGATGCAGAGCTGGGACCTCAACTTCTCGAACTTCCATTGGGACTGCAAGGCGAACTGATCTTCGCCTGCACAAGAATAGGCCCGGCCCCATTCGGGGTCGGGAAAGCTAGAGCGGTTCAGCTTTTCATGGAATCTCCGAACCGCTCTATCTCCTTATTTTAGGCAATCCCGGACGGAAAACCGCTGCGCACTTTTCCTGGAATTGCTCTACTGCCAAAGGTGAAACATGCTTCAGGAATTTTCCGAAGAAAATATCGAGCCGCTCGCAACGGGAGCCTGGATTCTGGGTACCGGAGGCGGTGGTAACCCCTATATCTCTACGCTCAATCTCCGAAGGCTCTACGCCGAGGGCCGTCGCGTGCAGGTGATGGACCCGATGGCGCTCGATGATGACGACATGGTTGCCGTCGTCTCGAAGATGGGTGCGCCGCTGGTTGGGCAGGAACGCCTCAGCGATCCCGTGCATCTGGCGCGTGCGGTCGAGGTCATGGAGGATTATCTCGGCAAGCCGTTCCGCGCGATCATGAGCGTCGAGATCGGCGGCTCGAATGCACTCTCCTCCTTCCTCGCAGCCGCAATGCTCGGCCGGCCTGTTGTCAACGCCGATGCTATGGGGCGCGCCTATCCCGAGGCGCAGATGACCTCCTTTGCCATCGGCAACCTGCCGATGTACCCGCTTTCCCTCGTCGACGTGCGCGACAACGAGGTCATCGTCACCAGGGCGGCGTCCTGGAAGTGGATGGAGCGGATCTCCCGCAAGGTTTGCACCGAAGTCGGTTCGACCGCCGCCACCTGCAAGGCTCCACGCACGGGTCGTGAGGTGAAGGATTGGGGCATTCACTACACCATCACCAAGGCGACGGAACTCGGACGCACCGTCATCGAGGCGCGCGCCCGTCACGACGATCCGGTGAAGGCGGTTCTCGATCACGAGGGCGGCAAGCAATTGTTCCGCGGCAAGGTGATCGATGTGGCGCGCGAAACGACCGGCGGCTTCCTGCGCGGGCGGACCGTCATCGAAGGCATCGATGCCGACAGGGGTTCGCGCATGGAGCTTGCCTTCCAGAACGAATGGGCTGTTGCCTTCCGCGATGGCGAGCCGGTGGCGATGACGCCGGATCTTCTATGCCTTCTGGACACGATTTCCGGCAGCGCGATCGGCACGGAATCCGTGCGCTATGGCCAGCGCGTAACCGTTGTCGCCCTGCCGGCTCCGGAACTCCTGACGACGCCTGCGGGGATCGCTGCTGTCGGCCCGCGTGCCTTCGGCTATGACATTGATTTCAGATCGGTATTTTCATGAAACGCATCGGTATTGACGTTGGCGGCACCAATACGGATGCCGTTCTGATCGACGGTGAGAAGATCATCGCCTCCATCAAGGTTCCCACGACACAGGACGTGATGTCGGGCGTGAAGGCAGCTTTGAGCCATGTGGCGGGTCACGTCGGCGCGGGACGGCCGATCGATGCGGTGATGATCGGCACTACGCATTTCACCAACGCCGTCGTCGAGCGGGCGCGGCTGGAGCGGGTGGCGGCGATCCGTATTGCGCTGCCGACCGGCGCGTCCCTGCCGCCGATGTGCGATTGGCCTGACGATCTGCGCGCGGCCGTCGATCCGCTGATCTTCATGGTCCACGGCGGCCACGAGTATGACGGCAGCCCACTCGTGCCCATGATCCCGGACGAAATCCGTGAAGCGGCCATGAAGATCCGCGATGCCGGCATCACGTCGATCGCGATATCGGCGACCTTCTCGCCGCTGACGACCGAATGCGAGGTCAAGGCCGCAGAGATCGTTCGCTCGGTGATCCCCGATGCAAGGATTACGCTGTCGCACACGCTCGGGCGGATCGGGCTGCTGGAACGCGAGAATGTCGCGCTTCTCAATGCGGCGCTGCAGGCGCTCGGCAAGACCACAGTTAAGGCATTTTCAGACGCGCTGCGCGAAGCAGGCGTTACAGCACCCTTCTACCTGACGCAGAACGACGGTACGGTGGCGCTGGCGGATGTCGCCGCGGCCAATCCGGTCCACAGCTTTGCCTCCGGCCCGACGAATTCGATGCGCGGTGCGGCCTTCCTTACGGGTTTGAGCGACGCCATGGTCATCGATGTCGGTGGTACGACGTCGGATATCGGTTGCCTCGTCGGTGGCTTCCCGCGCGAGGCCAACAACATCGTCCATATCGGCGGCGTGCGCACGCTGTTCCGTATGCCCGATCTCCTGCCGATCGCGCTTGGGGGTGGGACGATCATCGATCCGGAAACGGGCAAGATCGGGCCGCGCTCGGTCGGCTACCGCATCCTGACGGAGGCGCGCGTCTTTGGCGGCAATACGCTGACGACCTCGGACGTCGCCGTCGCCGCCGGTCTGATCGAGATCGGGGACAGGGATCGTGTTCGCGATCTCGATCCGGCCTTCGTCAAGGCGAGCCTCGAACGTATCCGCGACATGGTGACTGACAGTTTCGACCAGATGAAGACGTCGGCGGAGGATGTGCCGCTGATCGCCGTCGGCGGCGGCGCTTTCCTGATTCCCGACAAGATCGCGGGCGCCTCGGAGGTTCTTCGCGTCGAGAATGCCGGCGTGGCCAATGCGCTCGGTGCTGCGATGGCGCAGGTGTCGGGCGAAGTTGACCAGGTGTTTTCAGGGTTGAGCCGTGACGAGGCTCTCGCCAAGGCGGAGGCGGAGGCTCAGAACGCAGCCGTCGCTTCCGGCGCGAGCCGTGAAAGCCTGAAGACGCTTGAAGTCGAGGACATTCCGATCGCTTATCTTCCTGGCGGTGCGCGCCGTGTAAGGGTAAGGGTCATCGGCGATATCGCCTTCAACTGAATCGCGATGCCCGATCTCCAGGATCGGGCGCAATTCATCGGAGCGGTGATCGGTAAACAGGATATGCCGTCACCTGGTCGGAGTGGAAAATGATGAAAATTGCACTGGCAATTCATGGCGGTTGCGGTGTCATGCCCGAAGACAGCATGACACCGGAAGAGTGGGAGGGCGCGCGCCATGATCTGGCTGCCGCTTTGCGTGCAGGCTATACGCGCTTGAAGGCCGGCCACAGCGCGATCGACGCGGTCGAGGCTGCTGTAATGGTCATGGAAAACAGCCCACATTTCAACGCTGGCCATGGCGCAGCGCTGAACGAGAACGGCATTCATGAGCTGGATGCGTCGATCATGGACGGGGCAACCTTGGAAGCGGGGGCGATCAGCGCCTCTCGCGCGATCCGCAATCCGATCAAGGCCGCGCGTGCATTGATGGAGGATGGCCGCGCCGTCTACATGACCGGTCCTGCAGCCGATCGGTTTGCTGAAGCCAAAGGCCTGCCGGTCGAGCCACAATCCTATTTTACCACACAGAAGCGCGTTGACGCGCTGGAAGCGATGAAGCGTCATGCCGCTGCCGGCACCGAGGGAACAGAGAACGAAAAACACGGTACGGTCGGGGCCGTAGCACTCGATGCCGCCGGTCATCTCGCTGCTGCCACCTCGACGGGGGGCTACACCAACAAGCCTGACGGGCGTGTGGGCGACAGCCCGGTCATTGGTGCGGGCACCTATGCGCGCGATGGCGTCTGCGCGGTTTCGGGAACGGGCAAGGGCGAGTTTTTCATTCGCTATGTCGTCGGGCACGAGATCGCATCTCGCATGGCCTATCTGAGGCAGGATATCGCGACCGCGACCGATGGGCTTATCCACCATGACCTTGCGCCTCACGAGATCGGCGCCGGGCTGGTAGCCATAGATGCCCAGGGTGTCGCCGTGGCGCCCTATAACACGCCGGGAATGTTTCGCGGCTGGGTGACGCCGGAAGGAATGGCTTTCGTCGCGACCCATGAGCAGGTCTACGAAATCGAGCTGTAACGGGAACGAAGTCACGGGACGGCCCGGCCTCGGATTATGCTGCGCATGCGGCTCGCCTAGCGCCGCAGCAAATAGCAGCACTGGACGATGGTTTCGCGGCGCGCTTTCGAGACAAGTTCCCTGTTGCCGATTGGCGTGAATCCCAGTTTCGTCAACACCCGTCCGGAAGCCGGGTTGTCGGAGGCGTGACCGGATTCGAGGCTGGAGAGGCCGATTTCGTGGAAGGCGAAGCTAACCAGTGCTTGTGCCGCCTCGAAGGCGTAGCCCTTGCCCCAAGCCGGTCGCTCCAGCCAATAGCCAAGGCTGCCTGCGCCGCCGGCAATACCGTCGACATCGACGACACCGATCATTCTTTCCCCTTGCTCGATGGCGAAGCGATATGCGGTGCCATCGGCCCATTCGTGCGCGTGATCGGAAAACCAGTCCTCGACATCCTTCTGGTGAGGGGGATAGGCGGCGTTGCTCAGCATTCGCGTCACGGTCCAGTCGTTCTGGATTTCGAATGCGCGTTCCGCGTCGGCCGCCGAAGTCGGGCGCAGGCGGAGGCGCGCTGTTGCGATGGAGGAGCGGGGGATCGGCGTTGCGGTCATCATAGGGCGCCCTGCGGATTGAAAAATGCCGACAGATGTGTCGAGAGAATAAACCTGATACGACTATCTAGGCGCGAGGCGGCAATGAAAGCTAGCATTGCGCGATTTTCTTCGCCGCCTATTTTTTAGCGACAGACAATATATTGCCGCAATGCGCGCGCAAAAGCGCCGCCTCTTGCGGGCCTGGCCCGCAGGAATGTGGGACCGGCCGTGAGAGCGTTCCGTTTACGAGGGGCGAACCCCCTTTCGCGGTCCGGTCCTTTCCCGTCAATCGCTTCGTCGATATTCGCTTTTCCGGCAGGCAGGCCGTGACGGCTATGATGCTGATTGCGTCCGCGCGTGTCCAAGGAAGCCTGCGGTCTGGTCGAGAACGGCCTCCATGGCGAGCCTGGCGGCGATACTGTCACCTGCTGTGATCGCCTTGGCGACCGCGGCATGGTTTTCGAGATTGGCCGCGAATGCCCCGACTGTATGTGGGAAGACAGCATCGAGAATGGATTCGATTGCCTGACGCAGGCTTTGCAGCACGGGATTATGCGTCGCGGCGAGGATCGACATGTGAAAGGCCTTGTCGGCGGCGACGGCCGCCGCCGGGTCGCTCTGATCCTGCTCCATTCGGCGATAGTTGTCGAGGATTGCCTGTCGTTCCGGATCGGTTGCTCGCAACGCCGCCAGCGCGGCAGCCCCCGGCTCGATGATCTGGCGGGCTTCGGCAAAGGCCATTAACTCGCCATGCGAGATCCGCCCGCGCGACAGCCATGCGATCAATTCCCCGTCGAGCCATTGCCATCGCTCGCGCGGTTCGATGCGTGTGCCGGTGCGTTGCCTGACGGTCACGAGACCCTTGGCGGACAATATCTTTGCCGCCTCGCGCACGACCGTGCGGCTGACGCCGAATTCCTGTTCCAGTTCGCCTTCCGAAGGAAGATAGGCTCCGGGCGCGATCTGTCCGGACGCGATGCGGATGCCGAGGGTCTCCACGAGGGCCGTTGTCCTGTTCGGCTTTGTCTTCGTCATGCGTCGGTCCTTCGCCTCCATCGCCAACGAGACCAATCAGAATGCAGCGATAAAAGCAAATAGCTTGTTGCCTTACAAACATCATATGTTAAAGGTATGATGTTTGTAAGGCGCCGATGAGTGCCATGGAGGGGGAAATGAATTTCGACACCAATGGGGAGGCGATCCGGCACATCAATCTGCGCATCTTGCCCTTCCTGATGCTGCTTTATCTGGTCGCCTATATCGACCGGTCCAACATCTCGGTCGCCGCGCTCGGAATGAACGAGGAGCTAGGCCTGACAAGCCGGATGTATGGGCTGGCGGCCGGCATATTCTTCGCGACCTACATCGTCTTTGAAATACCGAGCAACATGCTGCTCGCCCGGTTCGGCGCGCGCCGCTGGATTGCGCGCATCATGATCAGCTGGGGTATCATTGCGGCCGGCATGGCGTTCATTTCCAGCGCCTATCAGCTCTATGGAATGCGCCTGCTTCTCGGCGCGGCCGAAGCCGGCTTCACGCCGGGTATCATCTTCTATCTCGCGAAATGGTATCCGTCACGCGACAGGGCGAACGCCATGTCCTTCTTCTATATCGGCGCGGCGCTCGCCTCAGTGATCGGTTTGCCGCTCTCCGGTCTCCTGCTCAATGCGCACGGTATTCTCGGCCTGTCGGGATGGCGTTGGGTGTTTTTGATCGAGGGCATCCCCGCCATCGTTTTGGGCTTCGTCGTATTGAAGTTTCTGCCCGATCGTCCGCGAGATGCGACCTGGCTCAGTGTCGAGCAGCAGGACGGCCTCGAGCGAACCATCGCGGCCGAAGAGGAGAAAACACCTGTCTCACATCATGCGGGTTGGAGTGCCGCGTTCTCCAACGCTCGCGTCTGGATGCTCGCCTTCTTCTGGTTGCTTCAGGCATTCGGGACGATCGGCATTACGCTTTTCATGCCGCTGATCGTCAAGAACCTGTCCGGCGGTGGAAATCTGGCCGTCAGCCTGCTTTCGGCGGTGCCGTTTCTTGCCGCCTGCATCTTCATGTTCTTCAACGGCAGGCACTCCGATCGAACCGGCGAGCGGGCCTTTCATCTCGGGCTTCCGCTCACCCTTGCCGGCATCTGCCTTCTCGGTGCCACCTATGCTGGTGACCCGCATCTGGCCTATCTGCTGCTCGTCCTTTCAGTCGCGCTCAACTGGGCGGTTATTCCGATCTTCTGGGCCGTGACGACCGAGTTCGTCTCAGGTATCGCCGCTGCCGTGTCGATCGCGCTCATCAATGCGCTGGCAAATGTTGCAGGTCTCGCCCTGCCGCCTGTCATCGGCTGGATCAAGGACTCGACCGGGAGTTATGATATCGCGCTGACGCTGGTGGCGGCGGCGCTCATCGCAGGCGGTCTTCTCGGCATCGCAATCGTCCGCACGGGTGCGCCGGCCCTTCAACTTTCAAAACAGCAAGGCATTCAAGATGACATTCGAACCTGAGAAACTGCACGGCATTCACGCGATCCTCTATGCCCTCTTCGATAGCGATGAGAAGCTCGACAGGGCGGCGATGAAGCGGCAGACGGAAATCTGCGTGGCGGCAGGTGTCCATGGTCTTGCCGCGCTTGGCCTTGCCACCGAGGTTTCCAAATTGACGGCCGCTGAACGGCGCACGGTGATGGACTGGCTTGCCGAGGACAATGCCGGCCGTCTGCCGCTCGCCTTCACGATCTTCGGCACCTCGGTTGCCGAGCAGATCGAGCAGGTCCGGCATGCGGAGAAGGTTGGCGCCGACTGGGTGATACTCCAGCCGCCGCCGGTCGGTTCATTCGGGGCAAAGGAATATATCGACTTTTTCGGCCGCGTCGCGGATGCGACGAGGCTGCCGGTTGCGATCCAGAACGCGCCCGCCTTTCTCGGCCGGGGGCTGACGGGGCCGGATCTCGCGGCACTGCGCGCCGCCCATCCCAATGTGAGGGTGCTCAAGGCGGAAGGGTCGGCTGTCGAGGTCGAGGCGCTGATGCAGGCGATCGGCAAGGGCGTGCCGGTCTTCAACGGCCGAGGCGGTCTGGAACTGCTTGATGGGCTGCGGGCCGGTTGCGTTGGCTATATTCTCGCACCCGATCTCATCGATTACGCGGTCAAGGCATACAGCGCCTTTCGCGATGGAGACGAGGCCCGCGCCGAGGAGATCTATCGAGCCATGCTTCCATCCGCCGTTGCCGTCATGCAGGGGATTGAGCATCTGATGTGCTACGGCAAGCGGCTGTTTGCGGAGCGGGCAGAGCTCTCGGTTCGGGATCGCGCGCCCGCCATGCGTCCGACGCCATTCGGCGAAGCGCTCGTAGCCTCGCATGCGACGAGGCTCGGATCTTTCTGACGCCGATTTGCTTCTAGCCTTCGGATTGCGGCAGTTCGAGCTTCTGGACCTCCAGCGCTTCGCGCAGCAGGTTCCTCATCTGCTCGGCCGCTCCGGGGCCATCGGCGCCGGCGATGGCTTCGTAGACATTCTGGTGACGGCGTATCCAGCGTTCGTCTTCCTTCGCCGTACGCTGCAGCCCTACCTTGAAGACATGTTTCAGACCTGCAGAAATCAACGATCCCAATGCCAGATAGAAGGCGTTGCCGGTTGCTGCCAAAATCGCGGTGTGAAACGCAAGATCGTGTTCGATCTTTTCGTCCGCCGTCGAGGCGAGGGTCATGCCGAGCAGGGCATGTTTCATCTTCTGTAGCGTCTGTGGCGTCGCGCGCGCGGCGGCAAGCTCCGCTGCTGCCGGTTCGAAGGATTGCCTGAGTTCATAGAGGTCGATACGTGCCCGCTCGCTGCCGCTCTCCGCTCCGAGCCGCCATGCGAGAACCTGCGGATCAAGCAGAAGCCATTCGGCGTGATCGGTCACCCTGGTACCGCTTCTCGGGCGGCTTTCGAGAAGGCCCTTGGCCGACAGGATCTTGATAGCCTCCCGGATGACGGTGCGCGACGTCCCGAAATAATCGCAAAGCTCCTGCTCCGTTCCGATGGACGCGCCGGCTGCAAGCGCGCCGCCGACGATTCGTTCGCCTAAAGTCTGCACGATTGCATCGTGGTATCTCTTGTTCGTGCCGACGCTCGCGTCGTCGGCATCCGAAGTCATCCCGGCCATATGCTTTTCCCAAAATCGAGACATTTCTAGCGTCTTCGGCTTGTGGTCACAAGCGCAGTTGCGCTTGACCGCACGCGTCAATTTGTATAACAAAAATATAAATCATAATACAAAATGAGGCAATCATGACGAAGGATGCAAAGCGAAGGTCGCAGGCGTGGTTCGGCGGCGTGGACAAGGATGGTTTCATCCATCGCTCGTGGATGAAGAATGGCGGTCTGCCCGACGACGTATTCGACGGCCGTCCCGTCATCGGTATCTGCAACACGTTTTCGGAATTTACGCCCTGCAATGCTCATTTCCGCGAGCTCGTCACGCATATAAAGGCGGGCGTTCTGGAAGCTGGCGGATTGCCGCTCGAGTTTCCGGTCTTCTCTTGCGGCGAGTCCAATCTGCGCCCGACGGCGATGCTCTTCAGGAACCTCGCGTCCATGGATGTCGAAGAGGCGATCCGCGGCAATCCCATGGACGGCGTCATCTTGATGGCCGGCTGCGACAAGACCACGCCGTCTCTGCTGATGGGTGCGGCAAGCTGCGATCTGCCGACGATCGTCATTTCCGGTGGCCCGATGCTGAACGGCAATTTCCGCGGCAAGCCGATCGGCTCCGGCACGGATGTCTGGAAGTTCTCCGAAGAGGTGAGGGCGGGCACCATGAGCCGACAGGAATTCATGGATGCGGAAAGCGCCATGTCACGCTCGCCCGGCCACTGTATGACCATGGGGACGGCTTCGACCATGGCGTCGATGGTGGAGGCTTTGGGCGTTGCCCTGCCGACCAACGCGGCGTGGCCAGCCGTCGATGCCCGGCGCGCGCGTCTCGCCCGCATGACCGGGCGTCGCGCGGTTGCGATGGTCAAGGAAGACATGCGGCTTTCGAAGATCCTCACGCGGCAGGCCTTCGAAAATGCCATCAAGATCAATGGCGCGGTCGGTGGGTCGACCAATGCTGTCGTTCATCTGCTTGCTATCGCCGGGCGTATCGGGGTCGACCTGTCGCTGGCGGACTGGGACAGGCTTGGCCGCGACGTGCCGACGATCGTCGACCTGATGCCGTCGGGAAAGTATCTCATGGAGGACTTCTGTTATGCCGGCGGCATCCCGGCAGTCATGAAGGAAATCGCAGATCTTCTCCACCTCGATGCGCTGACCGTTTCGGGGGGAAGCGTCGGCGAGAACATTGCCGATGTCGTCAATCACAATCGCGACGTGATCCGCCGCCGCGCAAATCCGCTCGTCGACAGCGGCGGAATTGCCGTCCTCAAGGGCAATCTCGCGCCTGATGGCGCGGTGCTCAAGCCATCGGCGGCATCGCCGCATCTGATGCGCCATCGCGGCCGCGCCGTCGTCTTCGAGAACATCGAGGATTTCCATGCGAGGATCGATGATCCGAACCTCGATGTCGACGAGAATTCCGTTCTCGTCCTGAAGGGCGCCGGTCCGCGCGGTTATCCCGGCATGGCCGAGGTCGGCAATATGGCTTTGCCGAGCAAACTGCTGGAGAAGGGCGTACGCGACATGGTGCGCGTTTCCGATGGCCGTATGAGCGGCACCGCCTACGGAACTGTGGTCCTGCACGTATCGCCGGAAGCTGCAGCCGGCGGCCCGCTGGCGCTTGTCGAGCAAGGGGATTTCATCGCGCTCGATGTCGAAGCCCGCACATTGGTGCTGGACGTGCCGGACGAGGAGCTTGCGAGACGTCGGGCGGCCTGGAAGGAGCCGGTACCGCCAATGACCACCGGATATCAAGGGCTCTATGTACGAACGGTCATGCAGGCCGATACCGGCGCTGATCTCGATTTCCTCGTCGGAGGACGCGGCGCAAAAGTACCGCGCGAGAGCCATTAATCCATAATCATTCAGAACCATAAAAGGAGGAGATCGATGGTTTCCGAAAAAGACCTGGTTGCCAAGATCACTTGGCGACTGATGCCCTGGCTGGGCTTGCTTTACTTGATCGCCTACATCGACCGTCAGAATGTCAGTTTCGCAAAATTGCAAATGGTCGATGCGCTCGGCCTCAGCGAATATGCCTATGGGCTGGGAGCATCGCTGTTCTTCATCGGTTATTTCATTTTCGAGGTGCCGAGCAATCTTTTGCTGACCCGGTTCGGCGCGAGCAAATGGTTTGCGCGCATCCTGGTGTCATGGGGTATCGTAACCATCGCGCTCGCATTCACAGCCAACGCGACGATGTTTTACATTCTGCGCTTTCTGCTCGGTGCGTGCGAGGCAGGTTTCTTCCCCGGTGTGCTCTATCTTCTGACGCTCTGGTATCCGTCCGAACATCGCGGCAAGATGGTCGGATTGTTCATGATCTTCAGCGCAGTTGCAAACGCGGTCGGCGCGCCGCTCGGCGGGACACTCCTCAACCTCGATGGCATACTTGGTTTTGCCGGATGGGAATGGGTCTTCCTTGCAACCGGCGTTCCGGCCGTGCTTGCCGGAATTGCCACGCTTTTCCTGCTTCCGGACAGGCCGGAACAGGCGGCTTTTCTCGACAACACGGAAAAGGCCTGGCTGGCGCAGCGACTGGCATCCGAGGATGTCGGGATCGACAGCCATAGCGGCAATCCGCTGGCGGCGCTACTGGATGCCCGAGTACTGCTGATGTCCGTCTGCTTCATAGGCTTTCCGCTGTCCGCCTATGGATTGAGCTACTGGCTGCCGACGATCGTGAAAAGCTTTGGCTTCGATAACCTGTCGAATGGATTTCTCAACATCATTCCATGGGTTCTGGTTGCGATCGGTCTTTATGTCGTGCCCACTGCGGCTGCCCGATCGAGATCTCAGACGCCGTATATCGTCGGTCCCGCTCTGGTCGGCATCGTCTGCCTCGTCGCATCCGCCATCCTGACCAACCATACGCTGCAATTCGCGTTTCTGTGCGTTGCCGCCGCCGGGATCTTTGCAGGACAGCCGGTCTTCTGGAACCTGCCGTCGAAGTTCCTGAAGGGCGCCGGTGCCGCAGCAGGATTGGCAGCGATCAATTCCGTGGGCAATCTCGGCGGGTTCATCGCCCAGAATGTCGTTCCCTGGATTCGCGATGCCACCGGCAGCGCCACGGCGCCGATGTTCTTCCTGGCATTCTGCCTTGCGATCACGGCGCTGCTGGTGCTGGTCGTGCAATATTCCATCACACGCAAAGGAGCATCGCCTCTTCCCGAAAACCTGATCAGGAGAACATGACGGCGCGAAGCCGATCTCAGCAAATGCGCGCCGTGGCCCGGCAATTCGCGAGGGCCACGGCGAAACAGCCATGGAGATGTCTGCGCGGCTGCCCCGGCCCGATTAGGGAATAAAGCCCCTGATGTCATCCGCTGAGCCGTACTCTTCGGTCTGCCTGTCAACGTGGAGGATGGCGTCGTGGAGGTGATGGAACTCCTGGAAGCTGAAATTGACCGAGCCCTGGCCAAGGTAGGATTGCTCGACTTTGGCGTGGCCAGCCGGTTCGCCCATCCGCCCTACTGCCGAACTGAGGGGGAAGACTAGGATCTTTCCGTTCTTCTTCGAGATGAGAAAGGCATCCAAACCCTCGTCCTTACGCGATACCGCATGGAAAATTGCTATGCGTTTCCGTTGGGATTGCTCCAGCGGAAACAGGCGGCTCTGGCCGCTAACTTGTTGTGTCGGAATGGCGTGCAGCAGGATAAGTCCGCGAAGCTGCCGCTACGTCTTCAGATTTTCCTCAAATGATTTTCTTGAAGCCCGTGTGGCTGGCGACAAATCCGAGCTTTTCGTAGAAATGATGAGCGTCAGAACGTGACTTGTCGCTGGTCAATTGGATCAGAACACAGCCTCTGGAACGGCAATACTCGAATGCCCATTCAAATGCCTGGCCGCCAAGTCCCTTTCCCTGGTGGGAAGCAGCGATCCTGACGCCCTCGATCTGCCCGCGCAGTGCGCCCATTCGCGATATGTTGGGTATGATCGTGATCTGCAGCGTGCCTATGATGGTGCCATTGTCGGTCGCGACCGCCAGAAATTGGTTTGGATCGGCAGCGATGGCGGCGAAGGCCGTTTCATAGGCTTCCTGAATCGGGAGGCTTGGGTCTTCTCTGCCCGCGCCGAGATCGTCCTCGGCAAGCAGCATCACGATTGCAGGGAGGTCGTCGTGCCTCGCTCTTCGGAATTCGACCATGTGCTTCTGGCTCCTTGGATGCCGGTTTGCGCGCGGATTCGCATTGTCGCGATAGTCAATCGACTCATGGATGCTTAAAGACACCAATGAAATCAACAGGGATGACGACTTCGATCACTCCTTATTGTCTGTTCGCATATCCAGCGAATAATCATGTCGTGCGTTGCAGACCCGCGCAAGGCTCCGCGGATTTCAGCCCGATGCGCGCATATTCTCACCATGCGTGACTGCCCGCTCTCGAGGATCGAGCGGGGCGCCGAATGAAAGGAGCAGACCGGTGATTTGGCTTTGCGGGGAGGCTGCAGGACATAAGGGCCAGCTCTTCGCCAATCGTGCAAGTTTGCCGATATAATCTATAATTTTAATAGGTAATTGAATCAGGCAATGATGTTTCAATCATCGACCGCACAATGAAAGATCGTGCCGTGCGAAACGACCCGTCGATCGTGCATGCTCAGCTTACGAAGCGCTCCACGGAGTTTGGAGGGCCGCCGCCGGGTGCGGGGCCCTAACGACCGCCGCCGGCAACCTTCTGAGCATTGTTTGGAGACATAGCATGAGCGATATCATTATCCGGTCGTCCCTGCTGGACCCGGCGGCGGAGCCGTTGATCGACGGCCTCGCTAGCGAGTACAATGCCAGATATGGCGCTGCGAGCCGCCCAGGCGGTGCACGAGCGGAAATCATGCGCTATCCAAGCGCGCTTTTCTCGCCGCCGCTTGGTGATTTTCTTCTGCTGCGGCGCGATGGGCAAACCATTGCCGGCGGCGCTTTCATGAGCCATGACGATGAGACTGCCGAATTCAAGCGGATTTGGACTCATCCGGATCTGCGGCGGCAGGGGCTGGCGCGCCGCATCATGGCCGCGATCGAGGAGAGCGCTGGCCAACTCGGTTACACCCGCGCCTATCTCAGCACCGGCTTCCGCCAGCCGGAAGCCCTCGCATTCTATCTGTCGCTCGGCTATCGCCCGCTTTTCGACCCGACTGTCGACCCAAGCCTCTATCGTTCTCTGCCTTTCGAAAAGCATATCGGCGAGAAGGCTGGAGAGCCCGGGGTAACGCCAATCTACCCACCTGCGGCTTCCTTCGAGGAGGCCACGCAGCGCGTGACTGCATTGAAGGCTGCGCAGGAGCAACTGATCGTCGCCCGCCTTGCCGCTCACGAAACCTCTGCGGCCTGACAATCGTGGCACCGCCAATGACCTCAGTAAATCCCGGAGAATACCGGGATCTGCCCCCCGGCTCACAATCATGACGAAACAGGACTTCACATGACGCATCCATATGGTCTCAGGGTTGGCATCGGCTTCGACGTCGCGGCGCATTCACGTAATCTGCGTGATGCCCAGAAAAACTCCTGGCGGGCACTTATTGCGCGCGTCGACACCGTGGTCGATTTCGTAACGTTGGACGATGGCTTTGCCCGTTCCGATGGCGATGGACTGGATGCGCTGCTGCTTGCAAACTGGATCGCGGCGCGCAGTTCCAGCACAGGAATCATCGCCGGCGCGGCCATCAATTTTCTGGAGCCGTTTCACATTTCGACGGCCGTCGCAACGCTGGATTTCGTAAGCGAGGGCAGGGCAGGTTTGCTGGTCCAACAATATGGTGGGACCAGGGCTTCGCATGCGCGGCAAGCCACCGGTAGACTTAACGGATTTCCTGCGACCGAACCCTCCGCTTTACGGCATGACGCGGTGGATGCGGTCGAAGTCGTTCGACGGCTATGGGACAGCTGGGAGGAAGGTGCAATCATTCGAGACCGGGAAAGCCAGCGCTTTCTGGATGGTTCGAAACTGCACTACATCAATTTCCAGGGCAGTGCATTCCAGGTTCTCGGCCCTTCGATCACCCCGCGTCCGCCGCAGGGGCAGCCGGTGATCGCGACGACCTATCGTCATGGCGAGAACACGTCCTTGGCCTCGGCTGCCGATGTCGTCTTTCTCCATAACGAGGGCAAGGACATCGCGGCGGCCATAGAGACTATCCGTGGCGCGGACGAGAATAGGGCGCGTGCGTTCATTGCGGATATCGTGATCGATGCCGCGTCGAAATCGGTGGACGACTATGCGGCGCAGCTTGGGGAGCTCGGGAGGCTCGGTGTCCGCGCTATTCGCCTGCTTCTCAGCGATCCCGCGACGCAGGCGGCACATGTGGTCGACGAGCTCATTCCGGCGTTGAGGGCTCGGGCCTCTGTTGGTCCGGTCGCGAGCGGTACACTGAGAAGCCGATTTGGTTTGCCGGCGGCCGGTAACCGCTACAGCAATGCAGCCTGAATTTCCAAGGAGCTCTCGCATGACGAAGAAGAAACAGGTCATTCTTGGCGCACAATTTCCAGGGGTCAACAATTTCACCGTCTGGAGCGATCCGGCGGCCGGAAGCCAGATCGAGTTTTCGTCCTTCCGTCACTTTGTCGAGACGGTGGAGCAAGGAAAATTCGATTTCATGTTTCTGGCCGAGGGCTTGCGCATTCGCGAGCAGAAGGGGCGTTTTTACGAACTGGATGTCGCCGGTCGCCCGAACACGCTTGCAATTCTGACGGCGCTTGCCGCGATCACCGAACATGTCGGTTTGATCGGCACGCTGACGACCACATTCAACGAACCCTATGCATTGGCCCGGCAATTGGCGACGCTGGATATACTTTCCGCTGGGCGCGCCGGCTGGAATGTCGTGACGTCGCCTGACGCTTTTACGGGCGCGAATTTTCGCCGTGGAGATCATCTCCCCTACGAAGAGCGCTATGAACGTGCTCGCGGCTTCGTCGACGCGGCACAAAGCATCTGGAGTGGCAGGGAGTTTTCGATCCGGTCCAGATACTTCGATATTGACGGCCGATCCGACCTCGGGCCGTTGCCGCAAGGTGCTCCTGTGATAGCTCAGGCCGGAGATTCCGATCAGGGAAGAGAATTTGCTGCAAGCCATGCGGACTTGATCTATTCCCGTCACGGCTCGCTTGAAGCGGGGCAGGCTTTTTACCAGGACGTGAAGAAGCGTCTGGCAAAATACGGTCGCAGTCCGGATGCCTTGAAAATCCTCCCGGGGGCCAATTTCGTCATCGGAGATACACAGGCAGATGCCGACGAGAAGCTGAAGGCGATACGACGGCAGCAGGTCAGTCCCAAAGGCGCGATCGCGTTTCTCGAGCAGGTCTGGAACAAAGATCTTTCGAGCTACGACCCGGAAGGGCCGCTGCCGGAGGTCGAGCCTGATGTTTCCGCCGAGCGCCTGTCTCACGGACGCACCACCAACAAGGATACCAAGGGGCGATTGGAGACGGCGCGGCAGTGGCGCGAAATTGCCGAGCGGGATCGTCTCAGCATCCGAGAGCTGGCAATCCGCGTCACCGGCAGAAAGCAGTTCGTCGGAACGCCTGAAAGCATTGCTGACGAGATCAATCGTTACGTACAGGCCGACGCGGCGGACGGTTTCGTCTTCGCCCCGCATCTGACGCCGGGCGGATTCGACGAATTCGTCGAGAAGATCGTGCCGCTCCTGCAGGAGCGTGGTGTCTATCGCCGGGAGTATGTCGGCGCGACCCTGCGCGCTAACCTCGGCCTGCCCGAGCCGTTGGAGGATCGCCGAGCGCTGCGGCATCTTTCGCCGACGGCGTGACGCCGATCGACTTGAGGGGTAGGCTAGGCCTCAAGTTGCAAGTTGCGGAGCGGGATGGAAATCGGACGACCAAATGTCATTTGGCTTTGAGAAAATGCATGCCAACGGAGACGACTTCGTCATTGTCGATTGCCGTGGAGAGCAGCCATTCATCAATGCCGGGATCGTCAGGCGCTTGGGCGATCGCAATCGCGGGGTCGGGTTCAATCAGCTCGCCGTCATGACCGATTGCGAGGATGCGGACGCTCGTCTCATGTTCTGGAATCCCGACGGCTCGACGCTGGATGCCTGCGGCAGCGCCACGCGCGGGGTGGCATGGAAGCTAATGCGAGAAATGCAGTCTTCGTGCGTGACCGTAAGAACCGAACGCGGACTTCTGACCTGCAAACAGGCGGAGGATGGCCTGATAGCGGTTGATATGGGCGACCCCCTTCTTCACTGGGCTGACGTCCCGCTTGCTCGTGAGGCGGACACTTTGAGACTGCCACTGGATGGCAGCCCGGCCGCTTGCAGCATGGGAAATCCGCATTGCACCCATTTTGTCGAGGACGCGGAAGCCGTTCAAATCGAGGCGCGAGGACCGGAAATCGAAAGGCATTCTCTCTTTCCAATGGGAACCAACGTGCATTTCGTGCAGGTGATCAATCCTGAGCGGATTCGGCTGCGAATATGGGAGCGCGGCGGTGGCATTTCGTCCGGCTCTGGATCCTGTGCCTGCGGCGCCGTGGTCAACGGCATTCGTCGCGGCCTGTTGCAAGATACCGTGGCGGTCGAATGCGACGGCGGCTCCTTGACGGTTACATGGAATGGTGCCG
Source organism: Rhizobium sp. WW_1 (assembly GCF_003610155.1). NCBI lineage: Bacteria > Pseudomonadati > Pseudomonadota > Alphaproteobacteria > Hyphomicrobiales > Rhizobiaceae > Rhizobium > Rhizobium sp. WW_1. The sequence continues at coordinate 325,398 of NZ_RAIN01000004.1, read as the reverse complement.
GCGGCGTATCGCTCAAGGGACCTGTCCAATCGGTTTTTCACGGTGTCTGGGAGGCGTGACGATCACGGCCACTAAAAGCTCGGCGGCGTGCAGGCGCTGATGACCTCGCAGGGCACCGGGCCGACACAGCGGAAGCGATGCGGGCGGCGGCTTTCGAAATAATAAGCATCGCCGGGGCCGAGAATGCGGCGTTCGTCATCGACGGTCACCTCCAGGCGGCCGGACAGCACGATGCCGCCTTCCTCCCCCTCATGCACCAGCGGCACCTTGCCGGTATCGGCGCCGGGTTGATAGCACTCCTTCAGAATCTGCAGGCTGCGGCCGAAGAGGCTTTCGCCGATCTGGCGATAGGAAATCGGGCCCTTGCCGATTTCGATCAATTCCTCCGCCGCATAGAAGGCCTTCTTCGGCGCTTCCGGTTCAAAGGCGAAGAACTCGGCAAGGCCGATGGGGATGCCATCGAGAATCCGCTTCAGCGCGCCGACGGACGGATTGGCCGAATTGGATTCGATCAGTGAAATTGTCGAATTGGTGACGCCTGCGCGCTTCGCCAGCTCGCGTTGGGAAAGATTGCGCGCCAGGCGCAGATGACGCAGGCGATTGCCGATATCGACGGACATCGTGGCCTCGAGTTTCAGATGTTCGAAATATCGAAAACATCACATGCTGGCGAAGCAAAATCAATGGCTTAAAGTTGACAAGAAAAGGACTTGTTCGGGACACGAAAATCGCTGATGTCAGGGAAAGCGTATTGGAGGCGACAATGGACAAGATTACCCATCCCAACACCCCGGTTCTCGACAATTTCTGGATGCCGTTTACCGCAAACCGGCAGTTCAAGGCAGCACCTCGGCTGCTCGCCGCCGCTGATGGCATGTATTACACCGACGTCGACGGCAGCAAGGTGCTCGACGGAACGGCGGGCCTCTGGTGCGTCAACGCCGGCCATGGCCGCAAGAAGATCGCGCAGGCGGTTGAGCGCCAGCTGGCGACGATGGATTTTGCTCCGACTTTCCAGATGGGCCATCCGATCGCTTTCGATTTTGCGGCAAAGCTTGCCGCGCATGCGCCGGGCGGGCCCGAGGCCGGGCTTGACCGCGTGTTCTTCACCGGCTCGGGTTCCGAATCCGTCGATACAGCACTCAAGATTGCCATCGCCTATCAACGCGCGATCGGGCAGGGCACGCGCACCCGCATCATCGGCCGCGAGAAAGGCTATCATGGCGTCGGCTTCGGCGGCATTTCCGTCGGCGGCCTGGTCAACAACCGCCGCGTCTTCCCGCAAATCCCCGCCGACCACATGCGCCACACGCTAGACATTGAGCGCAACGCGTTCAGCAAGGGCCTGCCCGCTCATGGTATCGAACTTGCCGAGGATCTGGAGCGCCTTGTCGCGCTGCACGGTGCTGAAACGATCGCCGCCGTCATCGTCGAGCCGATGTCTGGTTCGGCCGGCGTCATTCTGCCGCCGAAAGGATATCTGGAGCGGCTTCGCGCCATCGCTGATAAATACGGTATCCTGTTGATCTTCGACGAAGTGATCACCGGCTTCGGCCGCTTGGGCACGCCGTTCGCGACCGATTATTTCGGCGTCGTTCCCGATCTCATCACGACCGCCAAGGGCATCACCAACGGCACGATACCGATGGGTGCCGTCTTTGCCAGCCGCAAGGTTTATGATGGGCTGATGACCGGCCCGGAAAACCAGATCGAACTTTTCCACGGCTATACCTATTCGGGGCATCCGGTCGCCTGCGCTGCCGGCCTTGCGACCATGGAAATCTACGAGGAAGAGGGCCTGCTCACCCGCGCAGCCGAATTGGCGGATGATTGGCAGACGGCGCTGCATTCGCTGAAGGGCCTGCCGCATGTGGTCGACATCCGCAATCTCGGCCTCGTCGGCGCCGTCGAACTTGCACCGCGCGATGGCGCTCCCGGCGCGCGCGCCTACGACGTCTTCGTCGACTGCTTCCAAAAGGGCCTGCTGATCCGCGTCACGGGCGATATCATCGCCCTCTCTCCGCCGCTCATCATCGAGCGCGCCGAGATCGAGACGATCGTCTCCGTGCTCGGCGATGCGCTGAAGCGGGCAGCCTGATAATGTCTAGGACTGGCCGGCGTCGATGGCGCCGGCCAGGTAACCTCTAAAAGGCCGCCTTAAAAGGTGGGCCTCAGATAGAGATGGCTGATCTTTCCCTTGAAGGTTCGGGCAAAGCCCCATTCCATCTTGGCGTTTTCAAATTTGACGTCGTAAATGTCGAGGCCATGCGAAACGCCTTTGAACGACAGCTCCTTCACGGGCCCCGCCTTTTCGAGCTCGCTTTGAATGTGATTCTTCTGCTCACTGGCAAGTACCGCCAGCCCGGGAGACATGCCGGTGATATCCGGCTTTCCGCGTGCATGCTCCTCGATCACACGTCGCAAAATGTGTTCGCCATCAGGCATGGGCGTTTGATGTTCCATGCGCTGTCTCACCTCGTCTTCGATGGACAGCGCCTGCTCCGGATTCATCTTTTCGGCATGATCCTCAAAACCGTTCTGGTGATGAATCAGATTTCTGACTTCGCCATTGTCTCGCTCGAACGTGATCTGCACCGGCAGTTCCTTCATGAAGAACTGGCTTTCACCCTCCGGTAGGATCTCGATGTCATGCTGTCCAACGATACGATAGAAGAGCCTGCCGTTTCGCTCGGAAACGATCGAAATCGTCCCGTCCTCGGTGGAGTAGGCGCCTGCGTAATCGCCAAGCAAGTTGGGATTGATTACAGTTTCGATTCTCGGGCGCATCTGTTCATAGCTGCGCCAGGCGCGCGTATCCTTTGATGTTTCGGTCATGTTGGTCTCTCTTGCCAAATGAATGAGATCGTCGACTGAGACGGTGGCTCCCGAGCCGATTTTCGACTGCAGTGCGGCTATCACCTGCAAGCCATGCTCGGCGCGCTTTCGGGTTTCCTCCAGGGCGCCGCGTTGAAGTGTCAGTGTATGGGTCAGGTCCGTCGGGTGGTTTCGAAGGAGCCTTGCGATATCGCGGAGGCTGAGGCCGAGTGTTTTTAGGGCGAGAATTTCGTTCAGGCGCGCAATCTCGTCACGCCCATAAAGACGCCATTGTTTCGAGGTGCGGCGCGGGGCAATCAAGCCGTGCTGCTCGTAGAGCCGCAATGCCCGAATGGTTATTCCCGTGCGCTCGGCGCATTCCAAGGCAGTGACCAAAACTTCGTCGCGGGCGTGTCCTGACATCGAAAGCTCCTTCGGGAATCTTCCATAAGGTATGACCTTAGGTCCGGCTCAAGCGAGAAAAACTCGTCCCACATAAATCTCGACAGCAGCGACTATCCCACCCTTCGTCCACACTCATCGCAAAAACGTCGGCGAAGCCTCTTTACAAAGAAGTTAAACGTTTTTATTTTGATATAAACGTTTAACAAGCGCTCGCATCGCCGACAGGGAGGAAGCCGTTGGCACCCATTCGTATCGATAATCTCCGCAAGGGTTTTGGCGCACTGGAGGTGCTCAAGGGCATCGACCTCGATATAGCAGATGGCGAATTCGTCTGCTTTCTTGGTCCTTCGGGCTGCGGCAAGAGCACGTTGTTACGCTCGATCGCCGGCCTTGAAAAGCTGGATGGCGGCGTTATTCGTCTTGGTGAGCGCGACATCACGCATGAGCCTTCGGCGAGGCGCGACATTGCGATGGTTTTCCAGAACTACGCGCTCTATCCGCACATGAACGTGCGCAAGAACCTGTCCTTTGGATTGGCGCTCAACGGCATGAAGCGTGGCGAGATCGATCGCCGCGTCGAGAATGTCGCCGACATCCTGCGCATCAAGGAGTTGCTCGGTCGCAAGCCGCGTCAACTCTCCGGCGGCCAGCGCCAACGCGTGGCCATCGGCCGCGCCATCGTGCGCGAGCCGAAGCTCTTTCTGCTCGATGAGCCGCTGTCCAATCTCGATGCAGGTCTTCGCGTGACGATGCGCGTTGAGCTTGCCGCGCTGCATGCCCGTCTTGGCACGACCATGATTTACGTGACGCATGATCAGGTCGAGGCAATGACGCTCTCAAACCGTGTCGTCGTGCTTGATAAGGGCAAGGTCAGCCAGTTCGGCACGCCGCTCGAGTTGTTTTACCAGCCGGCCAATCTCTTCGTCGCCGGGTTCATCGGCTCGCCGCGCATGAATTTCTTCGAGGTGGAAGGCGTGTCGATCAATGGCTCCGGCACTGCCCTCTCAGGTGGTGGCCTGATGCGGTCGGTGAATTTCGAAGCCGATCCGCCCGTAATCCGTATGAGTGGCAAATTCACGCTTGGTATCCGGCCGGACAAGATCGAGATCGTTCCTGCCGGCGAGGGAGAGGTCGCCGGCAGCGTCCGCCTCGTCGAGCGTCTCGGCACGGAGAGCCACGTGCATATCAGCCTCGATGACGGCCGCGCCATAACCGCGGTTGTTCGCGGTACGCATCCGGTCGTCAACGGCGAGGCGGTCCATCTGCGGCTGCCGCCGCAGCATTGCTATCTGTTCGACGCGGACGGCAAGGCGGTTCGCCGCCATCTCGATGCCGAGACGCAGGCTCTTATCCATCATGAAAAGGGGAAGCGGGTCGCCTGATCCGCAGTAGAAAAGAGGAGTGGGAGTAGAGGAATGAAGAAGAGTGCGAAGATCTTTGTCAATTCGCTGATCGCCCTAGTGCTTGCCGGCGGCTCGGCGGCGCGGGCCGATCAGGTTCTGCGATTTGCGACCTGGGATTCGGGAGAGAGCCTATCGATCGAGCAGAAGATCGCCAACAAGTTTGAAGAGGCGCATCCCGGCGTGAAGGTGCAGGTGGAACCCTATGCCGATGGCTTCGACCAGAAACTGGTCGCGGCTTTCGGTGCCGGCAATCCGCCGGATGTCATGTATATGTGGAACTTTCCGCAGTACTACACGTCGCTGTTGTCGCTCGACGAGCTCATCGCCCGTGATGCCGCCGAGATCAAGCCGGACGATTTTCCGAAGGGCTTGATGAATACGACGCGGGTCGACGGCAAGACCTACGGCATGCCGGCCGGTTTTACGACGCAGGTCGTGTTCTACAACAAGGACATGTTCAAGGCCGCCGGTGTCGAGGAGCCGAAGGACGGCTGGACGTGGAACGATCTGCGTGCCAAGGCGGCCAAATTCCGCGACAAGGACAGGAAGATCTACGGCTTTGCCGTCGATGCTAAGCCGGACCCCTATGATTTCGAGCAGTTTCTCTGGTCGAACGGCACCAAATACATCTCCGACGACGGCAAGACGATCGACGGATACATGAACAGCGATGCTGCCGCCGAAGTGCTCGACATGTTCGCCGACATGGCGAAGAAGGAAGAGGCCGTCACCTTGAATGTCGGCGACGATACCACCGGCCTGACTCTGTTCAAGGACGGCAAGATCGCCATGTTCCAGAGCGCCATGTGGTCTAAGGCCGGAATAGACGCGGCCGGCTTCCACTATGGCGTGGCGCCGCTGCCGAAGTTCGGCGACAAGGTTGCGCACTCGGCCGTTGGCGTATCGGCGATTTCGATCGCCAAGGATGCTGCCCATCCGGACCTCGCCTGGGAATTCGTCAAGTTCTTCTCCTCGCCGGAAGCGATCGCCATGCGCACCAACGATCTTCCGGTGCGCACCAGCGTCGCCGAGGCAAAGGGCATGACGAAGGACCCGATCTACAAGCCGTTCTTCGATATTCTCGCGGTTTCGGGTGAACAGACGCACGCGTTCCTGAAGAACCAGAATTGGGGCAAGATCCAGGACAATCTCGCCCGTGCCATCGAGGCGACGATGATCGACCAGGGCAATGCCAAACAGCATCTCGACGATGCCGTGAAGCGTTCGCAACGGTTCCTGAAGTAAGGCGGGGCCGGGAGATGGATATGACCCAATCGGACGTCCTGACGCCGGCAGTGCCGAAGCGACGATCGGCATTTTTCGATCACCTGCCGGCCTATCTCTTCATCTCCCCGTGGATACTGGGATTCCTGTTCTTCACGCTCGGCCCGCTGCTCTTCTCGCTGACGATGAGCTTTTACGATTGGCCCGTCGTGGGTGCGCGCACATTCGTCGGCCTCAAGAATTACCAGACGATGCTGTTTGACGATCCCCAGTTCTGGGACAGTCTCTGGATCACGGTGAAGTTCGCGGCGATCTATGTGCCGTTCAACATCGTCATTTCGTTTCTGGTCGCATTGATGTTGCATCATGCGACCGTGGGAAGCGGCTTTTTCCGTACGGCTTTCTACCTGCCGAGTGTCATCTCCGGTGTTGCCCTTGTGACGATCTGGAGCTGGATCTACAGCCGGCAATACGGTCTCTTGAACTTCATGCTGTCGCTTGTCGGTATCGACGGGCCGAACTGGCTCGGAGATCCCGGCCTTGCGATCATTGCGATCCTTATCGCCAGCCTCTGGGGTTTCGGCGGCACGATGCTGATCCTTCTGACCGGTCTGAAGGCGATCCCGAAGGAGCTTTATGAAGCCGCGACGGTTTCGGGCGTGCCGGGTTGGGCACAAATGCTGTTCATCACCCTGCCGATGCTTGGGCCGATGCTTCTTTTCACCTTCATCACCTCGATCATCGCGGCTTTCCAGCAATTGACGATCGCGCTACTTCTGACCAAGGGCGGCCCGTTGGGCTCCACCTACTTCTTCGCCATGTATATCTACGACAATGCGTTCAAATATTTCGACATGGGTTACGCGGCTGCAGGCTCATGGGTGATGTTCCTCATCGTGCTCGCGCTCAGCCTGCTTGTCATGCGCTGGTCCGCCGCGTGGGTCTATTACGAGGGTGAGGTTCGGGAAAAGGGAGGCGATCATGCGTAAGACGTTGCTCTATTCCGCTCTGATCCTGCTTTCAGCGCTCTTCATCGCGCCGTTCTACTGGACCTTCATGACTGCCATAAAGGGTCAGGCTGATCTCTATCGGTTCCCGCCGGTGTTCTGGCCATCGGAATGGCATTGGGAAAATTTTACCACTGCCTGGAACAAGCAGCCGTTCGGCACATATTTCCAGAACTCGCTCGTTGTCGTTGTGTCATCGACCATCGGTCAGCTGATTTCCAGCTCTCTGGTCGCTTATGGCTTCGCGCGCTTCAAGTTTCCCGGCCGCGATCCGCTGTTCATCCTGCTGCTCGCCACCATGATGATCCCATGGGACGTCAAGATGATCCCGCTCTATATGGAGTTCAACCTGCTTGGCTGGATCAACACGCTGAAGCCGCTGATCGTGCCGGCCTATTTCGCCGATGCCTTCTTCGTTTTCCTGCTGCGGCAGTACATCATGACCGTTCCGATAGAGATCGACGAAGCGGCTCGCATGGATGGCGCCAATTCTTTCGATATCTACTGGCGTATTCACCTGCCGCTGATGATGCCGGCGCTCGTGTTGGTCGGGACTTTCCACTTCATGAATGCCTGGAACGACTATCTCGGACCGCTGATCTTCCTTAATGACCAGTCAAAATACACGCTGACGCTCGGCCTTTCGATGTTCAAGGGATTGCATGAGGTGGATGTGACATCAATTGCCGCAATCACCGTGATACTCTGCCTGCCGCCACTTGTGCTCTTCTTTTTGGCGCAGCGCTACATCATGGACGGCGCCGTCAGCTCGTCGGTCAAGGGGTAGCCATGCCGTTCGATATCGCTCATATTCCTTTTAGCCGCCGCGGTTGCTTCCTCACTCTGTCGATCATGCCGGTGCCGGGAGCCGATGGCGAACAGGCGCTTTACCTGCGCTTTGTCGCCGGTGGTGATGAGCGTCCGTCGCTCGGGCGGCTTTGCCGTGTGGATTTCCTTGACGCTTCGGGCAATCCGACGAAGCCGGCTTTCGAACTTGCGCCCGAGCGGCTCACTGCCCGCATCGATGGCGGCGAGATCGAACTTGTCATGGGCCAAGGTGAGCGGTTGCATCTTCGTGGCACCGGTGGCGTGCGGTTTCATCTTGAGGGATCGCGTTATGATTACCTCTATCGCACGCCACGGGGAGAGCCTTGTCTCGTTGCAGCCGTCGAGAATGTGAAGTTCATCCCGCGGGCCGATCTTGGTTCACTCGAGGTTACCGGCTCCTGGCAGCGTGATCATTCGGAGAAGGTCAGTTTTACCTTCTCCGGAGCGCGCTCATTCGAGGGCAATATTGATTTCTTCCGCACGGTGCCGCCAGCCGATCGTCCCGGCTCCTTCGAGGAAGCTCTTGCCGGCGTAAGCTCGGAGTTTGTCGCGTGGCATGAGCGGATGCCGCAAGGCCATGTGGATCAGGCGGAAACGCATCGCCTGGCAAGCTATCTGCTCTGGGCCAATACAGTCCCCTCCGGCGGTGCGCTGACCCGTCCGGCGATCTATATGTCCAAGAACCATATGATCAACATCTGGAGCTGGGACAATGCTTTCTCGGCTCTCGGCGTTGCCGGCGTTGATCCTGATCTGGCATTCGACCAGTTCGCCGTTATCTTCGATCATCAGGATGCCTCGGGGCTGTTGCCGGACTATGTCAACGATCGCGACGTGCTTTTCGCCTTCACGAAACCGCCGGTGCATGGCTGGGCCGTTTCGATGATCGAGGCGATGCAGCCGGGATTCTTGACACCGAAGCGCAAGGCCTATCTCAGCGCTGCGATCGCTCGCCAGATCGACTACTGGCTGACCCATGCCCGGGCCGGCGACGACGCGCTCCCATGCTATTTTCATGGCAATGATAGCGGCTGGGACAATTCGACCTTCTTCGCCGAGGGAGGGCCGGTCATCACGCCGGATCTGCCTGTTTTCCTGATCCTCGCTTGCGATACGCTTGCCGCCCTTCTGGAGGATGACGAGGCACGTGCTCAAGAGTGGCGAGGAAAGGCGGATCGGTTGCAGGCGATGCTCTTCCGGGATCTCTGGACCGGCGAGACTTTTCGTGCTCGCCTGATGGAAGACCCGGACCGCAATCTGCCCGATCAAAACTTGATCCAGTTCATGCCGTTGCTCCTCGGCGAGAGATTGCCGCGCGATATGGCAGAGAAGCTCGTGGCGCGGCTGGCCGATGGAGGCTTCATCACGCAGTGGGGGCCGGCGACAGAAAGCGTCGACAGCCCGTTCTACGAGGACGATGGCTACTGGCGCGGTCCGATCTGGGCGCCGACCACGCTGCTCATCTGGGATGGTCTGCGCAAGCAAGGAGAAATGGAAATGGCACGGACAATTGCGGAAAAGTTCTGTTCGCTTGTCTGTAAAAGCGGTATGGCCGAGAACTTCGATGCTCGGTCGGGGAGAGGATTGCGCGACCGGGCCTTCGCTTGGACATCCGCCGTCTATATCCTGTTGACTGCCTCCCTCAGCACGAATCAGCCGTAGCGAGCCGAACTGCATGCAAAGACCGACGATCAAGACTATCGCGCAGGAAACGGGGCTTTCGATCGCAACCGTATCGAAAGCTCTCAAGAGTTCGCCGCAGGTCCGGCCGGAAACGCGCGCGATCGTGGTCGCGGCCGCCGAGCGCGTCGGCTACGAGCTCAACATGCACGGCGTGCAGTTGCGCACCGGTAAGACCTATCAGGTTGCAGCTATCATGACGGCGCCGGGCCCGAAGCAGCAGGAATGGGAAGGCGTCGAATATGCCCAGCTCTTGAGCGGCATTTCCTGGGCGCTGGAGGAAAGCCCCTACCGCGTCTCGCTCTATGCCGTGCGCAATTTCGAGGAGAGTCTAGCGACGATCCGGCAGATCGTCTCGCTCAAGAAGGCCGATGGCATCATCGTCTCCGGCACGCGCGCTGACGACCCGCGTATCCGCATCATGCAGGAGGCAGATTTCCCCTTCGTCACCTACGGCACGACGATCCAGAACGATCCGCATGCTTTTGTCGATGCCGATAACGAGCAGATGATCCGCCGCTCCGTCGCGCGGCTGGTCGAGCGCGGTCATCGGCGCATCGCCCTGATCAATCCGATGGCCGATCTGAGCTATGCAATCACCCGGCTTGAGGCCTATCGCCTTGCGCTGGAGATTGCGGGCCTGCCGTTCGATCCGGCTCTTATCGTTCACGACAGGCTGACACCTGCCTTCGGTCGCGAAAGCGTGCTGACGATGTCTCGCCTGCCAAATCCACCCACGGCCTATATCTGCGCCAATGAAGCCTCCGCGCTCGGCGCCTTCTCCGGCTTCCACGAGCGCGGTCTGGTGCATGGGCGAGATGCTGTCATCAATGCGACCGACGATCTCAATGTCAGCCAGTACTTCGCGCCGCCGATCACCACCTATTTCCTGCCGATCAACGAGCCGAGCGAGTTGCTGGGCAACTTCATCCTGCGCCGCATGGAAGGCGAGGCGCCGGAGGTGCTTCAGGCGCTCATTATGCCGAAGTTGATCGAGCGTTCGGATGATCGTGTGATGCCGAAGAGCTGAGAAGTCGTTTTCAGCGCCCTGTTATCGCCACTCGGGTCATTTTCCCATTGTCCCGGAGCTTTTTCTCTTTGTCTCATGATGTCATGCATCTTCTCCGGTTTGCTCACAGATTTGAAAATAAAAACGTTTATATCTGTATTGAAAACGTTTATATTCCTTGTTAGGAAACTTACGCACAAACGAAGATCGGAGTAAGGGCGTCGAGGGGGACCGATCTTTCGAAGGGTCTTGTCGCGCACTGTCGAGGTGGCGGTGCCGACGGTTGAGGAGGAAGAAATGAAGAAATTTGTCGTGACGCTTGCATTTGCCATGATGGCTGCTGGCGTTGTTCACGCTGCCGATCTCGGCGGCAAGCTGCTCAAGGTCGGCTCGGACACCACGTCGCCGCCGATGGAAAGCGTCGATCCTGCGAGCGGCCAGATCGTCGGTTTCGACGTCGATGTCGTCAATGCCATCTGCGCCAAGATCCATTGTCAGGCCGAATTCGTGACAACGGGCTGGGACGGCATTTTCGCAGCGCTCGATCAGGCTAGCTTCGATCTCGTCGCCTCAGGCGTGTCGATCACCGACGAGCGCAAGAAGGCGATGGACTTCTCCGACCCCTATATCGTCAATAGCCAGGTGGTGCTGACCCGGGCGGAAGATCAGGGCATCACTATCGAGCAGTTCAAGGCGCAAGGCCGCAAGCTGTCGGCACAGGCCAACACGACGGATGCGCAAGTGGCGGAAAGCCTCGTCGGCAAGGAAAATGTGGTCGCCTACGACACCTTCAGCGCTGCTATCATCGCGCTCAAAAATAAGGATGTCGACGGCGTCGTCATCAATGGCGCCAATGCGGCTGCCTATGAACGCGAATTTGCCGGTCAGCTAGTCGCGGCCATCAAGGGCCTGCAGTCCGATCCGATCGGTCTCGTCTTCCGTAAGGGCGATGAGAATGTCGGCGCCTTCAACGAAGGCCTGCAGGAGATCAAGAAGGACGGCACGCTGGATAAGCTCATCGCCAAATATTGGGGTCTCAAGTAAGTTTTTGCCGGAAGCGCATTGCTGCACTTCCGGCATCATCTGCTCGATCTGGCGCTGGAGGCCGGAATGTTGTTCATCAAAAGCGTGCGGCCCAGCAACCTGATCATTCTTGCGGCGCTGCCCTTTATTGTCTATCTGTTCGCATCGTCTTCGGACTATCAGCGTTCGCTGCAGGCGATCCTCGGCGTCGAGCCGGGATCTTCGGCTTTCGTACCCGGATTTCTGCTGCTTTCTACTGCATTTGTATCGGGTATTTCCGTTCTCGTCTTATCCAAGATGAAGATCGCGCGGCCACGTCTGACGCTGGCTGCGGCGCTTCTGGCTCTGATCGCGACGGCAGCCATTCTTGCTGGCGATATGGTTCACCCCTTCATCGCATCAGTGGTGGCCAATAGCGTCGATCCGTTCAAATCAAGCCTAGTTGTCAAGGGCGTGACGCCGCGTCAACTCACGCCTGATGCCGATATCATGGTGCGGCAGGTGGAGACGTGGCTCTGGCCGATCTACGCGTTTTTGCTTGTCGTCGGCCTTGGATTGCTTGCTACGGGCAACCGTGCTGCTGTCCAGACCGAGAGCCGCATGCGTCGTACTGGCGTCTGGATTCTTGCCGTGACCAATGGCGCGGGTCTCGCCTTTGTGTTTCTGTTTGCCTACATCGCCTTTGCCTCGGGTCTTGCCACCACGATCCGTGCGGCTATCGCGGCCTATCTATTGGCTGCCGCTCTTGGTCTTGTCTGGGTCGGGCTGCAGAAGCTGCGTTATACGCGCTCGAGCCTGGTGGCCTTCATTCTCCTGACCATCGGTCTTGCCATTCTCTCGGCCTGGTTCCTGCTGCAACCGCGCGACGACTATGTTCTTGCAGGCACGCTCGAAGGCAAGATCGGCATTGTTACCAACACGCCGTCTGGTCTGATCGGTGCGGTACGCTTCGGCCAGTTTGACGGTGCTCCCAAGGCGGAAATACCGGTCAGAACCTTCGTTGCTCCCCAGCAGGCCATCGAGACGGTCGGCAAGAAGCAGGATGTCAGCGGCGCGTTGCTGCCGGCCGCATCCGTTCCTTCCGATTGGCCCATCATCTGGCGTACGGAGGCGCTGAATGATCGTGATCGTGCGGCGGGCATCACTTTCTCGGTTGTTGCGATCGTTATCGGCCTACTGACCCTCGGCGGCTTTCTCCATAGCCGCCATCCCCTGTCGATCGGTTCCGAATTTATTGTCGACACCATCCGAGGCATTCCGATGCTCGTCATTGTGCTCTATGTCGGCCTGCCGCTGAGCGGCGCCCTGAAGGATGCGACGCAAGGTGTATTCGATCCACCGAATCTGATGCGCGGCATCGTCGCGATGGCGCTCGCCTATTCAGCCTATCTCGCCGAGATCTTCCGTTCAGGCATCAACGCCATCCCTGTTGGCCAGATCGAAGCCGCCGCCAGCATCGGGCTCAATCGCTGGCAGACGGCGCGGCTGGTCATCCTGCCGCAAGCGTTCCGCATCATCATCCCGCCGCTCGGCAACGAGCTGATCGCCATCTTGAAGGACACATCGTTGCTGTCGATCCTGTCGATCCGCGACATCACGCAGCGCATGCGCGAATTCCAGTCGGCAAGCTTCCTGCCCTTTGCGCCCTATAATTCCGCGGCGGTTCTCTACATTCTGCTGACGCTCGCGGCGGCCAGCCTCGTGAGCCTTATCGAGAAGAAATATGACGTCAAGCATCGCTGAAAATGGCGCAAGGCCGAAAGCGGTTGTCAAAATGATTCCGGTGGCAGAGGCCGTGGTTGGATGTTTCAGTGTCCATGACGGCAAAACTGTATCTTGCTAGGGAAAGAGGTGGGGCAATGACCGACGCAAACGGACAACATGGCAGCGAGATCGAGGCGATCGGCGCGCTTCTGCGTAACGGCTACGGCATTTCGGGTGAGATCACCGCTCTGCCCGGCGAACATGACCTCAACTATTGCGTCGAGGCGGCCGACGGAACGCGCTTTCTCCTCAAGCTTCATGCTCCAGGCGATGCGGATGATCTTGGCATGCAGATCTCAGTGCTCGATCATCTTGCTCGGACAGCGCCGGACCTTCCGATCTCGCGCGCGCTCCCGGACAGAAGCGGTGCGACGGCAATCGCTTTGGAGCTGCGCGGCAGGCGCACTGCGAGACTGTTGACGTGGCTGGCGGGCGATGTCTGGTCGAAATCGCGAGCACGCGACAGACAAAGCATCGTCACCCTCGGCCGGTTGCTGGGCGAGATGGATCGCAGTCTCGAAGGCTTCAGCCATCCGGGCGCCCGGCGCACCTATGCGTGGGATATCGGCCGCGCGGACATGCATCTGCAGAGCCTCGTCTTCATCGGGGACGCAGAGAAGCAGGAGACGGTAAGGTCGATCCTCGACCGCTTCGTCAGCGAGGTGCTGCCGAGGCTGAAGCAATGCCCGCGACAGGTCATTCACAATGATGCTAACGATTACAACGTCCTGCTCGATGCGGCTGGTGCCGTCAGCGGCCTGCTCGATTTCGGCGATATGGTCGAGACCTGGCGCGTCATCGAAATTGCAGTCGCTGGCGCCTATGCGCTAATCGGCACAGATGATCCGGTGGATGTGATTGCGCGCCTTGCTGGCGCCTATAATGCGGTCAATCCGATCAGCGAGACCGAGACGGAGCTCATCTTCGATCTCACCTGCACGCGCTATGCCGTCAGTATGTGCATGGCGGCGAAGCAGATCCGTGACAATCCGGAAAACACCTATCTTCTGGTGAGCCAGGACGATGTTTGGCGCGAATTGCAGCGCCTGCAGCGCGAAAACCGGTCTCTGGCGATTGCCCGTATCCGCGACGCCTGCGGCTTTGAGCCGATCGCGCATAGCGCCCGCGTCGAGCGTTGGCTGGAACGGAATGCTCATGATTTCGCGAGGATTCTCAGGCCGTCGCTTGCAACGCCGCAGGTGCTTGCGCTTGATCTGACGGCAAACGGACCGGACGCCGAACTTTGGGCAAGGCTCGATGCCGCCGGCGCCGAACGCCTGATTGACGAGCGTGTCGCACAGGCCGGGGCCGCTTTTGCCATCGGCCTCTACGGTGAAGATCGCAGTGTCTACAAGGGCGACGCCTTCGAAACGCCGACTGTGGGCCAGCGTCGTACGATACATCTTGGTATCGATATCTTCCTGCCGGCGCATGAACCGGTGCATGCGCCCTTCGCCGGTGTCGTTGCCTTCATCCACGATGACGCGGTCGATTTCGGCTTCGGCCCGACGGTGCTGCTGGAGCATCGCACGCAGGAGGGCGATGCCTTCTGGACCCTTTATGGTCATCTTTCGCGGGAAAGTGTTGCCAAGCTTATCGTTGGGCAGGCAATTGCCAAGGGCGAGGCTTTCAGTACCCTCGGGGCCGCTTCGGAAAACCGCAGCTGGTCGCCGCATCTGCATTTCCAGATCGTCACGGACCATCTCGGTCTTGGCGGAGGCATGCACGGCGTCGGCGTGCGCGAGCAGTGGCAGATCTGGCGTGCCATCAGCCCCGATCCGAGCGTTGTTTTCGGCTTTTCGACACCGGCGTCCGTCACCGTTGCCCGGGACAAGGAGTTTCTGGTGCGCGAGCGCCACCGGCGTATCGGCCGTTCGCTCAGCATCGCCTATTCCGCGACGCCGTTAAAGATCGTCGGCGGCGAGGGAGCCTATCTGATCGACGAGGAAGGCACCCGTTGGCTCGACATGGTCAACAACGTCTGCCATGTCGGCCATTGCCATCCGCGCGTCGTCAAGGCGGCGCAGACGCAGATCGGCAAGCTCAACACCAACTCGCGCTACCTGCATGATTCTCTGGTGGAATATTCCCGCCGCCTGGCGAGCCTGTTTCCCGATCCGCTCAACGTCTGCTTCTTCGTCAACTCTGGCAGCGAAGCGAACGATCTCGCGATCCGACTTGCCCGCGCCTACACCCGTAATCACGATATCATCACGGTCGATCATGCCTATCACGGGCATCTGTCGAGCCTGATCGATGTGAGCCCCTACAAATTCGCCGGCAAGGGCGGAGAGGGGCGCCCGCAGCACGTGCGCGTCGCCGAGATGCCCGATCTCTATCGCGGGCGGTTCCGCTATGGCGACGCAGAGGCGGGTCGCAAATATGCCGAGGACGTGCGCAACCAGCTTGCGGATTTGGGGGCGGAAGGGCGCCGGCCGGCGCTCTTCTTCAGCGAGGGCATTCTCGGCACGGGTGGCCAGCTGACACTTCCGGACAGCTACCTAAAAGAGGCCTATGGCCATGTGCGGGCGGCGGGCGGTCTTTGCCTCGCCGATGAAGTTCAGGTCGGTTTTGGTCGTGTCGGCAGCCACATGTGGGCGCATGAATTGCAGGACGTGGTGCCCGACATCGTCACCATGGGCAAGCCGATCGGCAACGGTCACCCGATGGCAGCCGTCGTAACGACGGAAGCCATTGCCGCCGCGTTTGCCAACGGCATGGAGTATTTCAACACCTTCGGCGGCAATCCCGTCTCCGCCGAGATCGGCCTTGCGGTCCTTGACGTCATTCGCGACGAGCGGCTGATGCATCATTGCCGTGTCGTCGGAGACCGGTTGATGGACGGCGTGCGCGCGCTTGCGCCGCGTTACGAGATCATCGGCGATGTGCGAGGCCATGGCTTGTTCAACGGCGTCGAGCTTGTGCGTGATCGTGAGACGCTGGAGCCCGCAGCCGCGGAGTTGGACTTTGTGATCGCGGAAATGAAGCGAAAGCACCGTATCCTGCTCAGTAGCGAAGGGCCGCACCATAACGTGCTGAAAGTGAAGCCGCCGGCGCCGTTCAGTGTGGACGACTGCGACCGGTTCTTGATCGCGCTGGAGGAGACCTTGTCTCGCCTACCGCCCCGATAAAATTCGAACCCATAGCCGCGATGGCGCCACAACCATTTTTGAGCGGCAATATAAACGTTTAAATTTCGACTGCGACAAAGGGCGAAGCCCGACGTCGGCGACTTGAATGATGAAGGACAAGACAGTGCACAAGCCGCTCGCCAGACAGAACAATTTCGATGCAAGCCGGCCGGATGCCGGTATGCTCGAACTTGGCGTCTGCTACTATCCGGAACAATGGCCGCGGGAAAAATGGGAAGAGGATGCCGCTCGCATGGCGGAGCTAGGGCTCGCCTGGGTGCGCATCGGCGAATTCGCCTGGTCGCGCATCGAGCCGCAATCCGGCGTCTTCCAATGGGAGTGGTTCGATGAGGCGGTCGATGTGCTCGGCAAGGCGGGATTGAAGGTGATCATCGGCACGCCGACGGCCGCGCCTCCGAAGTGGCTTGTTGATCGCTACCCCGATATCCTTCCCGTCGATGTGCGCGGCGTCGTGCGCAAGTTCGGCGCGCGCCGGCACTATTGCTTCTCTAGTCAACGCTATCGGCTTGAGGCTGCCCGCATCACCGAAGCGGTCGCGCGGCGCTATGGCGCCCATCCTTTCGTCCACGCCTGGCAGACCGACAACGAGTATGGCGATCACGACACGATTCACAGTTATTCGAGAGCGGCTCTTCACGCCTTTCGCGAATGGCTCGTCGCGCGATATGGCACCGTCGAGGAGTTGAACCGCGCTTGGGGCACCACATTCTGGAGCATGCACTACAACAGCTTCGAAGAGGTGGATCTGCCCAACAATCTCGTGGAGGAACCGACACCGACGCATCTCGTCGATTACTTCCGCTTCTCCTCGGATCAGGTGCAGACCTTCAACAAGACACAGGTCGATATTATTCGCCGTCATTCACCGGGCCGGCCGGTGACCCATAACTTCATGTCGCAGAACACCGACTTCGATCACTACAAGGTCGGCGAAGACATCGATATCGCCTCATGGGACGTCTATCCGATGGGCGGGCTTATCAATGGTCGGCTGAGCAACGAAGAGAAGCGACGCTATCTGCGCACCGGCGATCCCGATCAAACCGCCTTCAACCACGATCTCTACCGCGCAGTCGGTCGCGGCCGTGTGTGGGTGATGGAACAGCAGCCGGGACCGGTGAACTGGGCTTCGCACAATCAGTCGCCGGCGGACGGCATGGTGAGGCTGTGGACGTGGCTTGCCTATGCGCATGGCGTCGACATGGTCTCCTACTTCCGCTGGCGGCAGGCGCCGTTTGCGCAGGAGCAGTTCCATGCTGGTCTTCTCCTGCCAAACAGCGAAGAGGATCAGGGCTATGGGGAAGTGGCCGAGGTCGTCGCCGAGATGAAACGGCTGCCGAAGGGCGAGATGCGCGGCAAGGCTTCGGTGGCACTGCTGCTCGATTACGACTCGCGTTTCGCGACCCGTGCCTTGCCGCAGGGGCGCGACTACGCTGCTTCCGCCCTTGCGCTCGACTGGTATTCGGCTGTCTCTCGCCTCGGTGTCGATGTCGATTTCATCGGACAGCATTCCGATCTCGAGGAATATAGGCTGGTGCTCGCACCCGATCTCGTCATTCCCGATCCGGACTTCATTGCACGGCTCAAGACCTCCGGCGCCAAGGTGCTGTTCGGGCCTCGCAGCGGCAGCAAGACGCGCGACATGCACATCCCCGCTGATCTGCCGCCGGGCATACTGGGCGACCTCCTCGATTTCCGCGTCACGCGTGTCGAATCCTTGCCGGCCTTTCAGTCCGAGACCGTCCTTTACGGCAATGCGAGTCACCAGACCTCCGTCTGGCGCGAAACGATCCGGACATCGGAAACCGTGCTTGCGACATTCCAGGGAGAGTATCGCTCGGATTCCCCGGCGGTGATCGGCAATGATGTCGCACGCTACTGCGCCACGCTGCCGCGTGACGAGTTCCTGTTGAAGTTGATGGGTGACACGCTTGCTTGGGCCGGCGTGGGCAGCTTGCCGGATCTTGGCGATCTGCGCCTTGCCCGGCGCGGAAGGCTGCACTTCGCCTTCAATTACGGAAGCGTCGCGGCAACAGTACCGGCAGGGCAGAGTGCAACATTCCTTGTCGGCAATCGAACGCTTGCGCCTGTCGATGTGGCGATTTGGCTCGACGGCGGCTAAGCGTCGTCACTCGAGCAACAAGACGCAAATGGCCGACGCGCGTGCCGGCCATTTGCGTCGCGGCGCTTCCTGCGTCGATTTCATGAAAACGCCAGATGTCGTCTTACAGGGCACCGATGTCGTTTTCCTATGCGCGCCTCGCCTTCTCCCGTGATCTTCTGGACATGTTCAAGGTGCCGTCGGGATTTCCCCGGCGGATAATTGGGAAACCGGTCTTAAGCCGGTGCTGCCCCCGCAACGGTGGCGGACCGAATGCCTCGATTGATGCCACTGGCGGAACAGCCGGGAAGGTATCGAGGTGTCCGAGCGGACAGGTCCGAGCCCGGAAACCAGCCTTGAATGCAGGCTCGACTGATCGCGGTGGGCGATCGAGAGGCGGATACGGGTGTTTTGACTTCACTTCGTTCCGATCTCGCAACACCATATCAGTCGCGCACGCGCCGGCCGGACGCCGCAGAAGCTTGCGGTTGCCGCGACCGATTTTGCTGCTGTTCAGCCCGTTGAGGAGCGGGCCGATCCGAAAGGGCCCGAAATCTCGGGCAATCATGATCCAGCGTTCAATCAAGGAGGAGATGGCATGACTGGGAACAGAGGCGTCGTCTATTTACGGCCCGGCAAGGTCGAGGTTCGCGATATCGACGATCCGAAACTGGAGGCGCCGGACGGTCGGCGCATCGAGCATGGTGTGATCCTGAAGGTGATCTCCACGAATATTTGCGGCTCCGATCAGCACATGGTGCGTGGACGCACGACGGCGATGCCCGGCCTCGTGCTCGGGCATGAGATCACCGGACAGATCATCGAAAAGGGTAGCGATGTCGAGATGCTCGACGTCGGCGATATCGTCTCGGTGCCGTTCAATGTTGCCTGCGGCCGCTGCCGTTGTTGCAAGTCGCAGGATACCGGCGTCTGCCTGACGGTTAATCCATCGCGTGCCGGCGGTGCCTACGGCTACGTCGATATGGGCGGCTGGATAGGCGGCCAGGCACGCTATGTCATGATACCCTATGCGGACTTCAACCTGCTGAAATTCCCGGACCGTGACAAGGCCCTGGCGAAAATCCGTGACCTCACCATGCTGTCGGACATCTTGCCGACCGGCTTTCATGGCGCCGTTCGTGCCGGCGTCGGTGTCGGCTCTACTGTCTATGTCGCAGGCGCAGGTCCGGTCGGCATGGCGGCTGCCGCTTCAGCCCGCATCCTGGGTGCCGCTGTCGTCATGGTCGGTGATTTCAACAAGGATAGACTTGCGCATGCCGCCAAGGTTGGCTTCGAGCCGATAGATCTTTCCAAGAGCGATCGTCTCGGCGATATGATCGCGGAAGTCGTCGGCATCAACGAGGTAGATAGCGCGATCGATGCAGTTGGCTTCGAAGCGCGCGGACATTCGGGAGGCGAGCAGCCGGCAATCGTGCTCAATCAGATGATGGAGATCACTCGGGCGGCTGGTTCGATCGGTATTCCTGGGTTGTATGTGACGGAAGACCCAGGTGCCGTAGACAGTGCTGCCAAGCAAGGCAGCCTGTCTCTGCGCTTCGGGCTCGGTTGGGCCAAGGCACAATCCTTCCATACGGGTCAGACGCCGGTGCTTAAATATAATCGCCAACTCATGCAGGCGATCCTGCACGACAGATTGCCGATTGCCGACATCGTCAACGCCAAGATCATCTCGCTCGAAGATGCAGCACAAGGATATGAGAGCTTCGATCAAGGCGCTGCAACGAAGTTCGTGCTCGATCCGCATGGCGAGCTGACAAGGGCGGCCTGAAGAAGAAAGGCTCATCGGGATCACATGTCGATCCCGAGGCGAATATGAACGGGGGCGGAGGCTGCTATCTCCGCCCCCGATGTCATATCGGTCAACGCATAGGAGTTTGCCGAACAACGAAATGGCGGCAAGAACCGGCGACGGCATCAACCGATCCATTCGTGCAGTTGCCGGCTTGTGCGCCGCCAAAGGATAATTCAAGCAAATATGCGCTGCAGCAAGGCCCGTCTAAGCCTCCAGTCTTGGCTGGACGCGAGTGATCGCAGCGAGAGATAGCGGCAAATTCGCGCCTGTCGGGCTCAAAAAGCGGCAGCGAGGCGACTTTGGTGGCTAATTATCGACAATAAATGTCGGATTATGTTGCCATTATACATCTATCCTTTACATATATGCGGGCATCCATGCGGAGGAGCTTCGTCATCGCTTCCTAAGCAACGGCGGCTTGACAAGGAACGCTAACCTGAAGAGATCGAACCAATGGCAAACTTTCTTGAGAAATGGACTTCAAAAAAGGCTGATAAGCCGAAGGCTGGCACGCGGAATGTCGTCGATACATTTCGTGCTCGAGTGGCGGAACAGAAGGCATATCTGGAGGAGTACGAGCGTGACGCGGCCGGCTTCAAGAAGTGGCGCTCCACTTGGTTCCAGCGTGTTCCCGGCGGCTTCGGTGTGACGGTCGGTCGCGATTCCGTCAATGCCGGTCGTGGATTGAGCTATGTCGTTGTTGATGGCGTCAAGGACGTGGCAGATTTTCTCGATGATCTGGCCCATCACGCAGAACATGATACCGGCTTCCGGCAGGCTCTCGAACAGAACCGTCAGCGTCGTGTCGCACTTCTGAATGCGGCAAAGACCGGAGGCAAGGCAGCGGCGTCGAAGACCAAGGCGAAGGCCGCCAAGCCAGCAGCAGCCGCAAAGTCGGCCGCCGTCAAGCCCGCAGCTGCCAAGGCTGCACCGAAGGCTACTCGCGCAGCAAAGGCTGCCCCAGTAGCGGCACCGGCCGCTGCAGAGGCAGCAAAGCCGAAGCGCACTCGCAAGCCGAAGGCTGCTGGCGCAGCCGAATAAGACTTAAGAAGCCTGCTTCATGTGGGCTTTGCTTTACTATCGTTCTGATAGAGGCGAACGTGCGAGCTGTTGCAGGCTCGCACGTTTGTCTATGGCTGATCGCGAGTGTCGGCAAGTCCGAGCGGTCAGGAGCAAACCGCTCGAAGCTCTTGATCAGGTGGCTGCGTATTGAAGCGGTTGATGCATCGCGATCATATTCGGAGTTGTTTGATACAACTCAATGATCAAGGATGAGCAGCTGGATTTCGATCAAGGCAGACTCAGGCAGCACCATTGCATAAGTCGCTTCTATGCGAGGCTCGATTCAAAGAAGGAGGCGAGCTTGGTGATCGCAGGCGAGACATATTCGTCTTTTGTCGTAGGGATCGACATGATCGGCAGCGTCGATCCAGAAAACCTCCTTTAGCTTGCACGCAGCCATGTATGCCTCACTCGTCATCCATGAGGTTACGACTTTCGCGCCGAAGTCGTCTTTGCCGTCGGCTATGACAGCCCATCGCAGTTCAGCCGCGAATATCGCCGCCGGTTCGGCTCTCCTTCCGCAGAGGACGGCAGGAGGTTGCGGCAGGTCAATGCGTTGAGCGAAGCTTCTTCCTTGGCCGGCTGATCGAGGGGGCGCGATGCGCTCGGCCTTGAGAAAGTTTGCTCCGCGCTCTGCGGCAATCCGGAAGGAGCGGCGCCTGCCGCCCCTTCCGGTCGATTTCACTTTTTCTCGCTGTATGCCTTGAGGGCGGCGGCGACTTCATTCTTGGCCGCTTCCGCATTGTCGAAGCCACCGACCTCGACGACCTTGCGGGCATCGGGAAGCTGCTTGTAGACGCGGAAGAACGCCTGCAGGCGATCCTGCTCGACCTTGGGAAGATCGGAGATTTCCTTGATGCTGTCGTAGGTCGGGTCGATCTTCGTCGTCGGCACGGCAACGATCTTGTTGTCGACTTCGCCGCCGTCGATCATCTTCAGCACGCCGATTGCGCGCACGCGAACGATGGCGCCGGGAACGATGGGTTCGCGCGTATAGACGATAGCGTCGAGCGGATCGCCGTCGCCACCGAGCGAACTGGTGATGGAGCCGTAGTTGGCCGGATAGGCGACAGGCATGGACTGGAAGCGATCGACGACGATGTGACCGGTCTTGGCGTCGATTTCATACTTGGTGAAGCTGCCGGCCGGAATCTCGATCGCGGTGTAGAATTCCCGGCTTTCATCCTTCGGCTGAGGATAATCGATGTAGGATACGTAATCGGTTGCCGAAGCAATGCTGCTGGAAAGAACCGTCATTGCAATGACGGAGATAAGCTTTTTCATAATACGCCCCCGCGTTAAGGTTGAACGTAGTCGACCTAATCAGGGGTTGTTACGGGCTTGTGACATGAACTGCTGAATGCACAGCTAAGTGCCTATGTCCGGCCTTTGCTGCTGCATCTATCCGAATGCGCGCACATTGCGGCGGATCGTCTGCGGCGGCTGGCCGAGGACGCGCAGGAAGGCGCGGCGCATGCGTTCGCGATCGGCAAAGCCGACTTCGGTAGCGATTTCATCCATTGAATGACGGCCGTCTTCGATCATCAGCCTTGCTGCCTCCACACGCAGGTTCTCGATCGCCTTGGCGGGCGACTGGCCGGTTTCGCTGCGGAAGACCCGGTTGAACTGGCGGGGGCTGAGGCTTGCCGCCTCGGCCAGTTCCTCGACCGACACGATCTTGCGCAGGTTTCTTCCCGCAAAGTCGAGCGCGCGTTGAACACGGTCGGATTTTGGCTCCAGTTCCAGAAGGGTCGAAAATTGCGACTGGCCGCCGGCACGGCGATGATAGACGACAAGCTTTCGAGCCACGGTTCGCGCCAGCTCTTCTCCGTGATCCTTCTCGATCATGGCAAGAGCGAGGTCGATGGTGGCGGTCATGCCGGCCGATGTCCAGATGGACCCGTCGATGATGAAAATCTTGTCGTCATCGACTTTGAGAGCTGGGAAGCGATCCCGGAGTTCCCGTGCGAAGATCCAATGTGTCGTTGCGCGGCGACCGTCGAGCAGACCGGCTTCCGCCAAAGCAAAGGCGCCTGTGCAAGGCGCCGCGACACGCCGGGCGAATTTTGCCGCCTGACGGATATAGTCGAGGATTGTGGAAGACGTGGGCGAGATCTCCGTGGCCGCGCCGATAAAAACGGAATCGAAAATAGCATCGCCAAAGGCTTCCGTTTCGACACTGAAGCCCGCAGACGAGCGCACAAGTCCTCCTGCCTCCGAAAGAAGCGTCACGCGGTAGAGTTCCCGCCCGCTTGCCAGGTTTGCGATCTCAAAGGCGGTCACTGCTGTAAATCCCATGACCTGAAAGCCGGGGAAGATGATAAATCCAATGGAATGCATGGCAAAACTCGCGGCTGGAAAAGGTGCTTATAGCACTTCTCCGCCACCAGAAGCAGTGATTTCTTCATGGTTATGGCGAGCACTCAGGAGATCATGTCTTAAAACGCTGTGAATATGACATTTCGGTCATCAGCATTCACGCGTATTGTTTCTGCACGCGGGATGACAACGCCGCAGCACAAGGAATGGAAACAATGACAAATTCACTAGGCAAGGCATTGGTCACAGGCGCTTCATCGGGCATTGGCGCTGTTTACGCGCATCGGCTTGCCAATCGCGGCTTCGACCTCATTCTGGTGGCGCGCAATGAAGAACGGCTTTCGGCGATCGCAGATAGGCTGCGCAAGGAGACGGGGCGCAAGGTCGACGTCATCGCGGCGGATCTCGGCGCTTCGGGCGATCTTCGCCGCATCGAGCATGTCTTGAAGACGGACGAGGCGATCACGCTTCTCGTCAACAATGCCGGCTTCGGCGGGGCGGCCCCCTTGCTGGAGGCGGATGTCGACAGGATGCAGCAGATGATCGATCTGAACGTTACGGCACTGATGCGGCTCACCTATGCCGCCGTGCCGGGCTTCGTGGCGCGCGGGGGCGGTTCCATCATCAATATCGCGTCGATCGTGGCAATCGCACCGGAATTGCTGAACGGCGTTTATGGTGGCACGAAAGCCTTCGTGCTGGCCTTCAGCCAATCGCTGAAGCACGAGTTGGCGGAAAAGAACATTCGCATACAGGCGGTTCTGCCCGGCGCGACCGCCACGGAATTCTGGTCGGTTGCCGGCATCTCCGTCGAGCATCTGCCGTCGGAAATCGTCATGTCGACTGAGGACATGGTCGATGCCGCTCTGGTGGGGTTTGATCAGGGAGAGCTCGCGACGATCCCGGCTCTCGAAGATGTCGGATTGCAGCAGGCCTATGAAGCTGCACGAGAGGCGCTGAAGCCCAATCTGTCGCGATCGGCTGCAGCTCGACGCTATCAGGTGAAATAGAAGTTGATCGACTGAATGGAACGACCGGCATTCACATATGAGGGCCGGTCATTCAAAAGCCATAAAACTGACGAGGCTCGAAAGAGCAAGGTGGATCGATACGATCCAGACATCTCGCGCCTGATATACTCATGAGATGCGACCCATACACCGAGGTATATCGCGGTGGGAATCGCTTTATCTATAGGGACCTGAATGAGAAGGTTCGCCGCGACCAAAGCAGATCTGCGAGGTTCAATGCGATGTATTCCATCCAAGATCGCACGCCCGTTTCAATCGTTATCGCAAATTACAACTACGCCCACTTTCTGAAGCGTAGCATCGACAGCGCATTGGAGCAGGATTACGCCGACGCCGAAGTCATCGTCGTCGACGATGCGTCGAGCGATGCGACGGCGAATGTCATTGCCTCCTATGGCTCTAGAATAAGAACGTGTCTGCGCGAAGTGAATGGCGGACATGCTGCAGCATTCAATACAGGCTTTGCGTCCAGTCACGGCGAGATCGTACTGTTTCTCGATGCGGATGATTATCTCTATCCGAATGCGGTGTCGGAGGTTGTCGAAGCATGGGAAGAGAAGACGGCGCAGGTTCAGTTCCGGCTGCATATCGTTGATGAGGAGATGCATGTGAAGGATATATTTCCGCCGATGGAATTGCCGTTCGATTCCGGCGATGTCATCCCGGAACTGTTGCGCAAGGGTCGCTATCAAACGACCGTTACAAGCGGTCTGGCGTTCAAGCGCTCGGTGCTGGACAGGGTGATGCCAGTCCCGGAGCCGGAGTTCCGGCAGGGTGCGGATGGATATCTTGCAACGGTGGCACCGCTCCACGGCGAGGTGACGTCGATCGAGGATTGCCTTGGCGCTTACCGCATTCATGGCGCCAATCACTCCGTCTTTGCCGAAAAACTCGGCCAGCGTGCACGGTGGCGTATTGCGCATGATTTTCGCCGATTGAAAGCATTGTCGGATCAGGCGGCGGACATTGGATTGGATGTGCCCGACAATGCCGGTCTGCGCGATCCCGTGCATTTGGAGGAGCGTTTGGCATCGCTTTGCATCGATAGGAGTCAGCATCCGGTTGCGGATGATTCCAGGCTCTCGCTGGCTGCGGCTGGCGCCGTTGCGAGCCTCAAAATGAAAGCATCGCGAAAACGTCGCCTGGTGCTGGCCGGATGGTTTCTTTCAATCGGCGTGCTTCCTCGAAACATGGCAAGGACTATTCTGTCCTGGAAGCTTGTCGCCTCGTCGAGGCCTCGGTTGCTCTTGCGTCTTTCGAAAACCATCAGACATGCGATCGGGTAGATCGAGTCGGGAATTCAAGGGGCGCATGTGCTAATCGATGGTGCGCTCCTAATCGGTGGCGTCCGATTTGCGAGAGGGGCCCATCAATGTGTCGACCACGCCTTGATGATGGACGTTCCTGTCGTAACGGCTATCGGTTGCAAGTTGCATCAGGCCTGCAAAAGCATCCTTGGCCGTGGGCTTCTTTCCCTCCCCGCGAAGATAGGCAGTCAATCGATTATAATTGTCATTCGCCTTGATCTCCAGCGGATTGCCCGCGCCCATTTTCTTCAGGGGCCACCACGACCAGCCGATGCCGTTTTTCTCCTGCAAAGCGACGGCGCGGGCATACCAGTCGTTGTTGTTTTCGCCGGATTCGCCGTTCCAAAGCGGCATGTCATATTGTTCGCGCAGCTTCAGGAATGGCTCGATTGATTCCTGCGTCGTCGGTGTCCAGTATTTGTGAAAGCTGAGCGCCGTATTGCGATCGGCAATCGGCAATATGCCGGCGTAGTTGTTGCCCCAGCAATTGCCTTCGATGATCAACATGTGGTTGGTGTCGATCGCGCGGATTGCGCGGATGGTGCGCTGATAGATATCGCGCAGCGGCCGGTTTTCGGTTTCGCGGCAGCCCCCCTTGTCTTTCTCGTCCTGGAAACCCCAATTCGGCTCGTTGAGGAGATCGTAGCCGGCGATTGTCGCCTCGCTCTTGTAGCGCCGCGCGATTTCGCTCCAGAGCGCGATCATCATTGCCTGGTTCCTGTCGCTATTCCAGAGCGAAGGCCTGCTCGGATTGCGGTCGGAAATGGCGATGTCGTGACCCTGGCCGCCAGGTGCGGCATGCAGATCGAGGATCAGATACATGTGATTGGCTTTCAGCCAGCCGATCAGTGCATCGACCCGTCGAAAACCTTCTTCGTTCCATACGATATCCCGTGGTGCATCCTTGCCGCTTCCGTCCTTGATGAACAGTTGCCAATGCATCGGCAGACGCACGCTGTTGAAGCCCCACTTGGCCATCGCATCGATATCCGCCCTGGTCACGGCATTGTCGCGCCAGGACCGATAGAACTGCTCGGTCTTTTGCTTGCCGACGACTTCCGAGATGCGGTGGCGAATGATGTGCTGCGCCTTGAGATTGGCAAGGCCCATCATGTAGCCTTCCTGCACCATCCAGCCTCCAAGGCCAAGGCCGCGCAGGATGAGCGCATTGCCCTTCTCATCGACGATCCGCTGATGATCGGCGCGAACAAATCCGTCTGCATGCGCCGACGGCGCGAATGATCCCAGACAAGCAACAGACAGGCCAGCGAGTAACAGCAGAAAATGCCTCATGAATCTCAACTTGCCTGAAACTTTGGCGCCATGTGGGCGCAGCGTGGTTTTGTCAGGGTAAAGTATTGCGAGACGGGTTCGCGACAACCATCAGAGCCTTATTTATTGCTGACGACATGGTCGTTTTCGCTATCTGCGCCGGTCTTTTGACGGGTAATTAGTCTTCCGATCCCTGCCGGGTGGTGTGGGTGAAGACAGGAACGGCCAGATCGATCGCCAGAGCCAGCACCATGGCGCTGGCGCCGATCAAGAAGAGCAGATGATAATTTCCGCCGGTTCGTCCGAAGAGGAAGGAAAGTCCATAAGCTGCCACCGCCTGGAATAATGCGAAGAACACCGTCGCCAGGCTCCAGGCTGCCTTTTGTTGGGCCGGATGATGTGGCAGCAGTTCCGCGATCCGGCCGAGCACCAGGGGAGCGGTTCCGGTGACGAAGGCGCCGACGATCAGGCTCGAGGCGATGAGCCATGCCTGTCCGAGGCCAAGAGCGGGAATGACGACAGCGAAGGCTTCCAGCAGGAAGGCGAGCCGCAGTGCCGCCGCAAAACCCGTTCGATCCGCGAGATGGCCGGCAAGAAGCGGGCCTATCGTCGCGCCAATACCGAAAAGAACCCAATATTCCGCCCCGACCTGCAGGCCCTGGCCCATCCCCCGTGCGACGAAATCGACGAGGAAGATCATGTGCGGCACCCAACCGGCCGCGTTGAGCGCATATTCTACATAAACGGCACGCAGCGTGCCGGGCGCCGGGATGTGGAGGGAATGATGGGTCGGGGCGGGCGATGCGACGACATCACGCGGCCATCCGCTCCAGGCGATGATGGTCAACAGCAGCGACAGGGCTCCGAGGCCGAACCACGTTTCGCGCAGGCCCTGCTGCAGCAGCAGGGGGACGAGCGTGCCCGATAGCGCAACGCCGGCGCCGATGCCCATGAAGATCACGCCGCCGGCAAGGCCTCGGCGCGCCGAGGCTATCAGCGGCAGGACGGCCGGCGCCGCCAGCACCATCAGGGCGCCGCCCGCAAACCCGGCGGCAAAGCGCCAGATAAAGAACCATAGGAAGCTCAAAGGAAAGGCGCAGGCGAAGAAAGCAGCCGTCGCGGCCAGCATCATGATCCGGAGTGTGAAAATGGTGGAGAACCGCGTCGCGACCGGCCGGCCGAGTAATGCGCCGGCCAGATAACCGGAAAGATTGGCGGCGCCCAAATAGGCCGCGGCGGCGGCTTCGAACCAATGCGCATCGACGATAGCGGGTAGAAGCGGGGTGTAGGCGAAGCGGGCGAGCCCGATGCCGATAAGGCAGGCGCAGAATCCCGACAGGATGGCGCGCCATGCCGCCTGTGTCTTGTGGTTCCGGTCGATTTCATGGGCTGCGGCGTCGGTCATGGGAACTCTCTCAACGATCGGTGCTTGAGAGAATACGCTGCAAGCTATATCATAAAAATTGATTTATTATGAGAAGAGTTATCTTTGATTGAGATAGGTAGGGCATGGACATATCCGATCTCAGAATTTTCGAGGCGGTATCGCGGCACGGCAGCATGAACCGGGCGGCGCAGGAACTGCATACGGTCCAATCGAATGTGACGGCGCGTGTCCGGGCACTGGAAGAGGAGCTGGGTGTCAGCCTGTTTCACCGGCACGCAAGGGGCGTGTCGACCACACCCGCCGGGCAGCGCATTCTGCCTTTTGTCGGCCGCATCACCAAGCTTCTGGCTGATGCCCGCACCGCGGCCAAGGATGATGGCGAGCCGGGCGGGACGCTCGCAATCGGCAGTCTGGAGACAACCACGGCGCTGCGCCTGTCGCCGCTCCTGGGACGATTTGCCAAGGCCTATCCTCAGGTTCGCCTTGTCGTCACGACGGGCACGACCCGCAGGCTCATCGACGATGTCGTCGCTTGCCGGGTAGAGGGCGCGTTCGTGGCAGGCCCGGTCAGCCATCCCGATCTCGAGCACGAGGCGATCTTTCAGGAGGAACTCGTTCTCGTCACCTCGCCCGTCATCGCCACGCTGGAGGATTTGGTCGGTATTGCTGATCTGAAGACCATCGTCTTTCAGATCGGTTGTTCCTATCGGCAGCGGCTGGAGGCGCTTCTGGCAGATTTGGGCATCGTCACTTCGAAACCGCTGGAATTCGGTTCTCTCGATACGATCATAAGCTGCGTGTCCGCCGGCGTCGGCATCACCCTTCTGCCAAAGGGCGCCGTGGCAGCCGCTCATCAAGATGGCAGGGTCGCAATTCATCAGCTTCCGCCGGAGCGGTCGCTGGTAGATACGCTTTTCGTGCGTCGCTCGGACGCTTATACGTCCAGTGCCATGACCGCGCTGCTCGATATGGCTCGATCGGCCGGCAAGGCCTAGCTCGAAGCCATGATGTCCTGCCAGGAGCTATAGGCCGAAAGCACGGTTTCCATCTGCGCGGTGTGGCCGTCGACGAAGGCTTCGCCATAGATCGTTTCATCGGGGTATTCGGTGATCAATGTGATGGGCACCGTATGGCGATCGTCGATATTGGCGAGGCAGGGGAAGCCGTTGATGATACGGAATCCGGTTTCGCCGGCATGGGTTTCGTAGAGCGCGATCTGTCGGTCGTTATAATCCAACAGGCCGGGGATGGTTCCGAGGTGCCTGGTGACCTTGTCCAGCAGCCGCTCGGCCTGAGCCGCCCAGCCGGAATGATAGCGGGCAATCAGGAAAAAGCCTTTCGGCAGTGTCCACATGGCGAAATTGCGCGGGACATAGCCTGAAAGCGGGCGGGTCCATTCATGCGCCGGGTAACCATGCAGGTTGACGTGAAGCTGCGCGCCGCTCAGTTTTTCCGCCTGAAAGCGGATTTTCTTCTCGTAGAGATAAGGACCGGCATTCTCTTCGGTGCGGTATTCGAGGTCGTCGCCGAGCGCGGTATAGCGGGCGGCGTGATACATGTGGCGCGGGCTGTCCTGACGCAGGCGCTGATGCAGCGCGTAGCCATCGGGATTTTCGAGCGGCGAAATGGTGAAATGAGCGCCTTCGACCTTGACCAGGCGCTGTGCGGCACGCAGCGCACCCACGCCGCCGGTCGTCTCATTGGCGTGCTGGCCACCGCTGATCATTACGGCGGCATCGCGGCCCTTGACATAGCGTGCGCGAACAGAGCGTCCAGAGCGAGTGACAGTTTCGAACGCCTCGCCACCGATAGTGTTAAGCACAGCCTCGATCTGCCGCGCCGCCAGAGGTTCCGTGGCCGTCTCGATCTGCTGTTCCGGCCCATCCCAGTAGCGGGAGCTGAGCGGTTGCGTCTGCACTTTTACCGAGACGTCACCGGAAGATTGCAGAATCTGCGGAACGATCTGCCCGGGCTTCAATCCGCGGTCGCCTAGCGGGCGGCCGGACTTCTTCTGGAAGAACTCAAGCAGGGAGAAATAGAAGTCTTCATGCAGCGCCTCGCGCAGACTCATGACCTCATCGGCGACTGGCAGGGCCTCATCCGCTGCCGGCAGGGCGACGCGGATATTCAATTCCTCGAAATAGGGTTCGGTCGAACCCCAGTCGAAATGGGTTATTGCGGCGATCGTTTCTTCGAAGAGATCTTCGTAATCGGTGCGCAGCGGTTCGCCAATCACGCCACCATTCCGCACGAGCCAACCGGTCGGCGAGACGCTCGTTTCGCCTGCTGCGTCAATGTGAACGCGATTGGGCACCAACACCTTCAATCGGTGCGCACTGCCGGCATTGGTGTGCAACACGACATCATAATGAAAGTCGCTGTCGGTTCTCGCAGCAAAGGTGATTTTGCGATTTTCGACCATCGCGGCTAGCGGATAGGCTTCCAGCCGGAAGCGATTATCCGGCGCCTTCGGATGAACCGGATAATGGATCTCGATCGCAGCCACATCCTGCAGATCGATCTCCTCGACGAAGGCATTCACCAGCGGCTTGTACGCGCTGCGAATGCGCGCGTTTACGCCTTTTTCCTTGAGCGCGCGTTCCGCCTGCTGGCGGCTTTTCCTGTCATCAAAGGTCCAGGCCTCGAAATTCTGGCCGGCCTTGGCATCGGCAACGAGGCGCGACAACGTTCGCTCAAAGCTTCTTTCGAAAATCAGGGTCATGATGTCTTACCTTGTCGTTCGGCCAGTCGGGTCGAGGCTGTCGCGCAGCCAGTCACCCAGGAGATTGAGGCCGAGCACGGTCAAAAGGATCGCGAGGCCTGGGAAAAGGCTCACCCACCATGCCGTCTGCAGATAGGTGCGGCCATCGGCTAACATGCCGCCCCAGCTCGGGATGGTCGGGTCGACGCCCAATCCGAGGAAGGTGAGGCTGCTTTCCAGCAGGATGTTGTTGGCGATGTTCAGCGTCATCAGCACGATCACCGGGCCGACGAGGTTCGGCAGCAGATGCTGGAAGATAATGCGCCAGTCTTTGACGCCGATGGCGCGCGCCGACAGGATGAACTCACGCTCGCGCAGGCTGAGCACCGAGCCGCGCACAAGACGCGCATATTGCACCCATTGCGAGACGATGAGCAGGATGATGGTGTTGGTGAGGCTGCCGCCAACGATGGCGATGAAGGTTATTGCCAGAAGAATGAAAGGCATGGCGAGCTGGATGTCGGCGAAACGCATCAGCAGCATGTCCCAGATGCCGCGATAATAACCCGCGGCAAGGCCCACCAAAACGCCGAGCACTACGCCGCCAGCCACGGAAATGAGGCCGACGGTCAACGATATCTTGCCACCTGCAACGACACGGGCCAGCACATCGCGCCCGAGCGGATCGGTACCGAAGGGGTGAGCGAGGCTGACGAAGGGTCTGGCAAGGCGTGCCATCAGGTCGATCTTTTCGGCGCCGCCGGGGAAGAGCACATCGGAGAGAAGCACGGCAAGGCAGATGACGACGGTGATCGAGGCTCCGACGATGAATTCGAAGCTGTAGAAACGCGAACGGCGTGAGATCGTGGCGGCCATGGGCGTTACTCCGTGCGGATACGTGGGTCGATGAGGCCATAGGCGATATCGACGAGAAGGTTTACGCCGACGATGAACAGCGCCAGCACGGTGATCACGCCCTGCAGCACCGGATAATCGCGGGCGCCGACGGCATCGAATGCCAGCGTGCCGAGACCGGGCCAGTTGAAGACGCGCTCGATGACGACGATGCCGCCGAGCAGGCCGCCGAACTGGATGCCGAAATAGGTGATGAGCGGTATCGCGCAATTGCGCAGCGCGTGCTTGTAGAGCACCTTGCTTTCGCTGAGCCCCTTGGCCCGCGCGACCATGATATATTGCGACTGCAGCGTCTCCAGCATCGCGGTGCGCACCAGGCGGACGTTCGTCGCCGTCAGGATCACGCCCATCGTCACGGCCGGCATGACGTAGCTCGAAATGCCAACCATGCCGCTCGGCGGCAACCAGCCGAGCGTGATGGAGAACAACAGCACCATCATCAGCGCCAGCCAGAAATTCGGGAAGGAGAGGCCAAGCAGCGAGAGAACGCGGATGATCTGGTCCGCCGTCTTGCCGCGTGCCGTCGCGGCCTTGATCCCGAGCGGGATGGAGAGCGCGATCGACACGACCATGGAGATGAAGGCGAGCAGAAGCGTCGCGGGCAGGGCGTTGGCAATCAACTGGGAAACAGGCGTGCCACCGGTGAAGCTGCGGCCGAAATCGAGCGTCAGCAGCCCCTTCAGGAAGGTGAAATATTGGACGAAAAAGGGCTGATCCGTGCCAAGCGCGGTGCGAATGCGCGCGAGATCGTCTTCCGTCATGCTGCCGCCACCCTGAAACATCATCAAGGCAGGATCACCCGTCAGGCGGATGGCGAATGAGACGAGAAGCGTGATTGCGATAATGACGAAAATCGCCTGCAGCAATCGCTTGATGAGAAAACCGGCCACGTTCTTACCCCGATAGCTTTCAGACGACGCCGCCGACCGAGCCGGCGGCGTCTTGCTGGATGATTAGTCGACGGTGACTTCGTTCAGCTTGATGCGGGTATCGGGAGCGGGCACGAAGCCCTTGACCCGCTTGCTGACGCCGTAGATCGCATTGCTGTTGTAGAGCGGCAGTTCGAGCGCCTTGTCGGCGACATACTTGCCGATCTCCTTGAGTACCTTCTCGCGTTCGGCGCGATCTGTGAGCGGCCGCTGCGATTCCAGTAGCTTGTCCAGCGTCGCGTCCTTCTCGTACGGGTTCCACTTTTCGCCGGAGTGGTACATCGAATAGGCGGTGTTGTCGTAATCGAAGGTCCAGCCGCCCCACTTCTGCTGGAACATCGCGCCGGTCTTGCCCTGGGGGATGATGTCGTTCAGCAGAACGTTGGTTTCGTATGGCTTGATGGTGGCGGTGAGACCGACCATCTGCAGGTAGCTCGCGACGACCTGTGCCACTTCGTTCATCGTCGCGTCGTTGCCGCGAATATCGATCTGAACGGCGGCGCCGGGCTTTACGCCGGCTTCAGCAAGCAGCTTCTTGGCGCCTGCCGGATCAAAGGGAATGGGTTTCAGGTCGGGATCGTAACCGAAGGACAGCGAATTCTGGAAGCTGACGATCTCGGTTCCCTGGCCGGCCAGGATCGACTTGACGATCGTGTCGCGGTCGACGGCCATGATGATCGCCTTGCGAACGCGCGGATCGGCCGTGATGCCATCGCGGGTGTTGAAGCGCAGCGAGTCGACGGTCGGGCCGGGAACGCTCGCGATTTCGAGCTTGGAGTCGCCCTGGATGACCGGGAGCATGCCGATCGGAATGGTCGGCGGAATGACGATATCGACGCGGCCGGCCTGAAGCTCGGCAACTGCGGTCGCCGGCTCGCTGATGAAGCGATATTCCAGCTCGGAAATCTTCGGAGCGCCGCCCCAGTAATCCGGATTGGCTTCCAGCTTGATGTTCACCTTCGGCGTATAGGATACGAACTTGAACGCGCCGGTGCCGACCGGGTTGAGGTTGAAGTAATCCTCGCCCTTTTCCTTGATGTATTTCGGCGGAACGATCATGGCACCATAGCCGGCAAGCTTCGTCAGAAGCACCGGATCGGGCGTCTTCAGCTTCATGTCGACCGTGTAGTCGTCGATGATATCAACGCTTTCGATCGCGGTGTAGTTCGAACGCTGTGGTCCCTTGGCGCCTTGTTCGCCGAGCAGGCGATCGAAGGTGAACTTCACCGCCTCGGCGTTGAAGGGCTCGCCGTCATGGAATTTGACGTTGTGGCGAAGCTTGAAACGGATGCGCTTGCCTTGATCCAACTCTTCCCAGGATTCGGCAAGACCCGGTACCAGCTTGAGATCGGGGCCGCGATAGGTGAGGCCGTCGAAGATATTGGTCGAGACGGCAGCCCATGCCACGAGGAACGTGTCGATCGGGTCCCAACTGCCTGGGTCCTGCGACGACGACACGGTCAGCTTTCCTGCCGCGAATGCCGGAGCGGCACTGATGGCGACGCTCGACATGACGAGTGCGGTCAGAGCGGTCTTCAATCCCCATTTCATTGTTTTCATTGAACCTGTTTCCTCTTCAGATCGATGCGATGGTTGACGGTCGTTCAGGCGCTCTTGGCGATGAAGTGGCCTGACGTGATTTCTTCATGAGCCAGAATCGGCGGCTCGTCGCCGACGCGGCGAACGGGATTGGGGATCTCGCCCTCGATGAGTGCGGTTCTGCGCTCCTGTGTCGGATCGGCGATCGGCACGGCCGAGATCAGCCGTTGGGTATAGGCGTGCATCGGCGTCTCGAAGACCTGCCGCCGGCTGCCAATTTCCATGATCTGGCCGAGGTAGAGGACGGCGACGCGGTGGCTGATCTTCTCCACCACGGCCATGTCGTGGCTGATGAACAGATAGGCGAGTTCGCGCTCTGCCTGCAGATCCATCAGCAGATTGATGATCTGCGCCTGGATCGATACATCGAGGGCGGAAAGCGCCTCGTCGGCGATGATGAGCTTCGGATTGGAGGCAAGCGCGCGGGCAATGCAGACACGCTGGCGCTGGCCGCCGGAAAACTCATGCGGATAGCGATCGGCATGGACGGATGTCAGGCCGACGCGTTCCAGAAGCTCATCGACCCTGCGACGCACTTCTTTAGATCCGGAGATGATGCCATGCGTGTTGATCGGCTCCGCAATCGAGAATCCC
The DNA here is from genome assembly GCF_003610155.1 of Rhizobium sp. WW_1. NCBI lineage: Bacteria > Pseudomonadati > Pseudomonadota > Alphaproteobacteria > Hyphomicrobiales > Rhizobiaceae > Rhizobium > Rhizobium sp. WW_1. The sequence goes on along the minus strand of NZ_RAIN01000004.1, from coordinate 290,059 downwards.
ACAGTCTTGCGCGGGTCGAGCGAAGCGAAGGGGTCCTGGAATATATACTGCACGTCGCGCCGCAGGCGGAAGCGCTCCAGCGCTGACATCGCTGCGAAGCTTTTGCCATTGAACGTGATTTCGCCCGAGCGCGCCTTCTGCAATTGCTGGATGGTGCGACCGATGGTCGATTTCCCCGAGCCGGATTCGCCGACGAGGGCCAGCGTCTCGCCTGGGTGAATGTCGAAAGCGACCTTCTGGACGGCGCTGCAGCGATGTGTGACCTGGCCGAAAATATTCTTTCTGATATCGAAGCGCACAAAGAGATCGCGCACGGACAATAGCGGTGGCTGATCGTAGCGGGCGGTATTCTGCACCCGTTCCTCACCGACGACTTTCGGCTCGCCGCCGTCGAGAACGGTCAGCGGCATGCGCTTTGGAAAATCCTGGCCGGTCATGCTGCCGAGCTTCGGCACGGCTGCCAGGAGCGCCTTCGTATAGGGGTGTTTCGGATCGGCGAATATCTGACGAACCGGGCCTTCCTCGACCTTCTTGCCTTTCCACATAACCACAACGTCATCGGCCATTTCGGCAACAACGCCCATGTCATGGGTGATGAAGATCATGCCCATGCCGAGATCCTTCTGCAGGTCCCGCATGATGTTTAGGATCTGCGCCTGGATGGTCACGTCGAGCGCCGTGGTCGGCTCGTCGGCAATCAAGAGCTTCGGGCGGCAGGCGAGCGCCATGGCGATCATGACGCGCTGGCGCATGCCGCCGGACAGCTGATGCGGGTAGCGCGTCAACAACGCCGCCGCATCTGGCAGGCGCACCATTTCGAGCAGGCGTCGGGCCTCAGCCATCGCGGCGGATTTGCCGACCTTCTCGTGCAACAGAAGGACTTCGCAGATCTGGTCGCCGATGGTGAAGACGGGATTGAGGGACGTCATCGGCTCCTGGAAGATCATGGCGATCTCCTTGCCGCGGACGGAGCGCATGTCCTTCTGCGAGAGCTTGAGCAGGTCTTTGCCGTTGAAGAGGATGCGGCCGGCCTCGAAGCGTGCGCCCATCATGTCGGCAAGGCGCATGACCGAAAGCGAGGTCACCGACTTGCCGGAGCCGGATTCGCCGACAACCGCGAGTGTTCTGCCGGGATTGACCGAAAAGGATAGCCCTTCCACCACGCGGTTTTCGCCGAACCGCACGGTCAGATCCGCGACAGACAAAAGCGGTTTGTTGTCGCCTTCAGCATTCGTCATGCGTTTACCTCGGTATTGGGTAAGTCGTTCGTTGCATCCGGGAGCGCGCGCCGATCGCTCTTTGCATGAGACACTGCAAAGGCCCTCGCAAGGTCGCCGTTGAGATCGGATGTTAGCATGCTCACGCCCGCAGCCACTCAATCCTGACGCGGTCGGGCGACGTTTTTCTCCAAAACAAGCGTCTCGCGAACATCTGTATCTCGTTCCCATTTATATTTGTTGGAGCATGAGATAGCATCAAACAACAATCTGGTCTATATTGTTGAACAATTTTCATGTTGCCAATCAAAAAAGGGGAGGCGTTCGCGCAAGATCGTCCAACGGATTGCTCCGTTGAGATATCCAAAGCCTGCAGCCAGCCATGGGATTGCCGACCTGAATTCCAGGCAATTCCGGGCATAAGCTGATTTCGGCAGGCGATTTTGCCGGCGTCCGGAGAACAAATGAAGCAGACGAATCTTGCGAGCATCGAGCCGACGGCCGTGGCGGAGACCGGACAGACGGTTGCGGAACTGACCGCAGCCCGCATTCGCGAGCGTGTGATCAACGGCACGCTGTCGCCGGGCAGCCATCTCTCGGAAGCGGCTCTTTGCGAGGAGTTGCAGGTTTCGCGCAATACGCTGCGCGAGGTTTTCCGGCTGCTGACGAAAGAGGGCGTGCTGCGCCACGAGGCCAATCGCGGCGTCTTCGTTTCCACGCCGAGCATCTCGACGATCATGGATATCTTCCATATTCGCCGCCTGATCGAATGTTCGGCGCTTGCCAATGCGCATCACCGTCATCCGAGCGTCGACAAGATGCGAGCGGCCATCAATGCCGCCGTCCAGCACCGCGATCGCGGCGAGTGGCTGGAGGTCGGCAGCGCCGATATCGCCTTTCATGCGGCCATCGTGGAACTGGCCGATAGTCCCCGGCTCTCCGCCTTCTATGGGCAGATTTCCCTGGAGCTGCGCCTTGTCTTCGGCCTGATCCGCGATCCGGAATATCTTCATGCTCCCTATGTCGGCCAGAATGCGACCATTCTTTCGCATCTGGAGGACGGTTCTCCGGCCGGTGCCGCCGACGCGCTGGAGAAATATCTCTTTCAGGCCGAGCGCTTCATTCTCGCGGCCTATTCGAGAGCCATGCCCGGCTGAGATCAGACCGGGTTGATTGGTACGATGAATGATGTGGACAATCTGTGCCAGACGGGTCAAAGCTCGATACAACCATTTGCGTCTTGAGCGGCTTTGACAGAAGGATAGGTAGCACCCCGGACGAAGGCGTGGTTTCCATCGGGCAGCAAACCCTGGTTTGGCTGCAACCGATCAGGACGATCCTGTGCCGCTCAACCGGGAAAGGCATGTCGGCAACCGGTTATGACGGATGATGAGGTTATGGACGCGCAATCCTTGACGACCTCCAGCAGGGCTACGGCAATCCAGCAGGTTTGGGCTTCGCCGCTTTATCGCGGCGCGACGCTCGCGCTCTTTCTCTCGGGGCTGGCGACCTCGGCTTCCTTGCCGCAGATCGTTCTTTTCCTCGTGAAGGAGCTCGGGGCATCCTTGCCGGTGGCTGGCCTCTATTATCTGACAGGCCTTACAGCGCCGGTTGCCGGTTATCTTGTCGGAAGCTATTCCGATAAAACCGGCCGGCGTCTCAGCCTTTTCCGGCTTTGCGCCATTGCCGGTGCTCTCGGCTGGGCGGGGATTGCTCTTTCGACCAAGGTCTGGATGCCGTTCGTGATCGGCGCCGTCATTCTGGGCTTCTCCGGATCTGCCACTTCGCAGCTTTTCACTGCCATTCATGACGATCTCAAAACGAAGGGTACCGGCGCAAACGAGAGCGTTGTGGCCATCATCCGAATGGCTTTGACGGCTGGCTGGGTCATCGGGCCGTTTCTGGGCGCGTGGTTTGCCGTTGAAATCGGGCTTCGTGCCATGCTCTGGGGAACGGCGATCTGTTTCCTTGCGCAGATCATTCCGCTTGGAACCCAGCACGCTTTGTCGGGCCTCGGGCGGCGAGCGGAGAAGAAGACCGATACGGCCGGCGGCGTGAGCTGGAGCGAAATACTACCGTTGCTGGCCTTCACCGGCCTCTATGTCCTCGTCTATGCCGGCGAGCCGATCAAATATGGCTTCCTGCTACTTTATATGCAGGATCAGCTCAAACTCGATCCCTCCATCCAGGGCTCGGTGATCGGAACGCAGCCACTCATCGAACTCATCCTCATGCCGTTCAGTGTCCTTTTGGCGCGACGGATCGGGATACTCTGGATGATGTGCCTCGCCGCGATCTGCGGCGTGATGGCCAATCTCTGCTTTGCGGCCTGGCCGACGGCGGTCGGCATGTTTGCCGGGCAGATCCTGATGGGCGGAGTCTGGGGGCTCTATATGGTTCTCGGTCTAATCGTTGCCCAAAGGCTTCTCCCGAATGCGGTTGCAACGGCCTCGGCGATCTTCATGAGTTCTTCGGCGCTGGCAAGCGCACTTGGCGGCGGTGTCGGAGGCGTTGGTGTCGCCTATCTCGGGCTTCCGAACGTCTTTTATCTGCCTGCGGCATTCTCGTTGGCTGCGGCGATCGGTCTGGCTGCGATGGCCCGCTCGGGCGCCATCAAATAGGGGCATGGCGCAAGATAGCTCTTCTTTTTCGAAAGCCGAAGCGGCACCGTTAGAGCCTTTCAGTGGCTTCAACTCATGGCAAAGCTTGATCTTCTTGCTCCATGCAGCTTGAGAGGGTTTTGCGCATTTTTCCCGGAATGGCTCTGATCGATCGTTCGTCTTTCCGAAAATAGGATTGACTGAGGATCGTCGCTTGGCTAAGTGATAAAGTCATCTGATGACTTGATGAAATCCAATCATGCGCGCTCTGACTAAGACCACGCTTGCGGACACGGCCGTGGAGGCAATTCGCAGCGAAATCACCGGCCGACGTTGGCTCGTCGGCGAAAAATTGCCTAACGAAGCCTCGCTTTCGTCCATGCTTTCAGTCAGTCGCGGCACGATCCGCGAGGCGGTAAGAGTGCTGGTATCCCAGGGCTATCTCGAAACGCGCCAGGGGTCTGGCACCTATGTCCGCTCGAACACGGATGTCAGCCGACCCCTGGACATGGCGCGCCGCGCGGGATTGAGGGACCAGTTCGAGGCTCGGCTTGCCCTGGAGGTGGAGGCTGCCCGGCTCGCGGCGCTGCGCCATTCCCCGGCCGTCGTCACGCAATTGCGTGCCCTGCTCGTTGCCCGCGGCAATTATGCGGGCGACAAGGCTGCCTTTATCGAGCGTGACCTCGCCTTCCATAGGGCCGTCGTTGCGGCTTCGCAAAACAGGGCCATGATCGAAATCTACGAGTTCTTCTCTCTTTCGATTGCCGAGACCATCGAGGCGACTCTCGACAGAGACATCCCCGAACCGGATATGCAGGCGCATATCGCGATTGTCGATGCCATCGAAGCTGGCGATCCCGAAGCGGCCGATGCGGCCGTCCGCCGCTTCATGGCCCCCGTTGTTGCTGCTCTTGATCGGTTGCTTATGTCATGACCATGTCTTCGCAAAATCCTATGTCCGTTGAATTGATCGATGCGGAGGCCGATGAAATTCCGGCGCCGCTGCCAAATGGCGGCAAATCGCCGATTGGCAGGTTTCTCCTGGGAGCGAGCCTTGTACTCATCGCCTTCAATTTGAGGCCCGTCTTTTCGAGCGCATCGGCGCTTCTGCCGGAAATTCGGACCGGACTCGGTCTTTCCGCCTTCGGCACCAGCATCCTCACGACACTGCCTGTTGTTTGCATGGGGCTGTTTTCGCCGCTCGCGCCGCGGCTCGCGCAACGCATGGGAACCGAGCGTGTCCTGCTTGGCGTGATTTTCCTTCTTGCGCTGGGGACGGCGTTGCGGGGCCTTTCGTCGGTTTCGCTGCTCTTCCTGGGCACTGCACTGGCCGGCGCCTGCATTGCAATCGGCAATGTGTTGCTGCCGGGGGTGGTCAAGCGCGATTTTCCCGATAAGGCAGCGCTGATGACGGGTTGCTATACGATGGCGCTGTGTGCGGGCGCCGCGAGCGCGGCGGGATTCACGCTTCCTGCCGAGCGTGCGCTTGGTGACTCGCTCGGCGGCGCGCTCGCCGTCTGGGCCCTGCCTGCGCTGGCCGTCGGACTTCTCTGGCTGCCGCAGGTCATCGGAACACCCAGTCAGGCGCGGCGTACCGGCTTTCGCGTTACCGGTCTTTGGAGCGATCGTGTTGCCTGGCAGGTCACGTTTTTCATGGGGCTCCAATCTGCGCTTGCCTATTGCGTCTTCGGCTGGCTGGTGCCCATCCTGCGCGAGCGCGGCCTCGACGGGGTGACGGCCGGCGTCATCGTGTCGGTCTCGGTCATGGTGCAGGCGGCTGCGTGCCTGGTGGCTCCTCATATTGCCGTCAAGGGCAAGGACCAGCGCGCGATCAACGTCATTCTCTGCGTGATCGCTGTAGTTGCGCTGTTGGGCCTGCTTTTCGCGCCGCTATGGACGATCTGGTTCTGGGCCGTACTGCAGGGTATCGGGCAGGGTGGATTGATCGCGGTGGCGCTGACCGTCATCGTGTTGCGTTCGCCCGATGCGCATGTGGCCGCGCACCTCTCCGGCATGGCGCAATTCGTGGGGTATTTGCTTGCTGCGATCGGTCCGCTTGTCGTCGGCATGATCCATGGCTGGACGGGCAGCTTTGCCTGGAGCGCCGTGTTGTTCGTCTTGCTTGGTCTCGGCGCCGCGATCAATGGCTGGTTTGCGGGTCGTGCGATCGTCGTCAATGCCAGGACGGTCGAAACGGCCTCATAGCCGCGCCGTCGGCAGGCGTGGAGGCCAGGCGGCTCGCGTTGTGACGCCAGTGGCCCCAACTCCGAGCCGGCTCTCGCCTGCGAAACGAGCGGCTCGAACCGACACTCCGAGCCTGTGCTGATTTTGATCATGCAAAGGCAGCACAGTCTCAAGAGATGAACCGAATGATGATCGTCAGTGACGACGCGGTTGGAATCAGCCAACCTTCCGTTGGCGTCGCGTCGGCTCGATGGCCGGAGGAATGTCCGGTACACCCTTTGCATGGCCTAGGAGAGCCTTCTTTGCCAGCGTCGACCGTGTGGCGGCATAAGAGGCGGAGACCATCGGATAGTCTGCAGGCAGGCCCCACTTCCTTCGGTATTCTTCAGGCGTCAGCCCATATTTGCTATTCAGGTGCCGCTTCAGCGACTTATATTTTCCGCCATCTTCGAGGCAGATCAGATAGTCATCGGTTATGGATTTCTTGATCGGCACGGCCGGCTTCAACAGTTTCTCTGTCGACGACGACGATGTCGCCGGCTGTTGAGAGCCTGCAAGTGCCGAATAAGTTTCCATGATGAGCCTCGGCAAATCTTCCGGCGCGGTCGCATTGCGAAGTACGTAGGCAGAAACGATCTTGCTCGCGAGCTCAATAAACCTTTCGTGGCTGGCAGTATTTTCTCTTTTCATTTTCGGCCTCACGTAGTGTTTTTTACTTATGTATCCAATGTTGCTTTTGCTTTCAATAAAAATTGGCGCGACTTTAGGTATTCTATGTCCTTGGTTTATTTTCATAGTAAACATGGGGGGAGGGAAGTTTAAAACTGTTATTTTCTCATTTTACCACAATATTCGGATTGCGCTCGGGTTTGCTGCGCGGCCGGCAAGCGCGATCGAATATTCATTCGCCAAGACCGTGACAGAATTACGCGCCGCTTCGATGTCGATTGCCGGTCAATCGCTGCTCGCGCACGGTATGCTTGCTGGCGCCGGCGCCGGATTTTGGCGCTCACGCTCGCCTCCCTATGATGTCGGAAGCGGCGGAAGCTGGAATTCAATCGTCCACGGATGCGCCCCGTTGCCGGTGGAACGGTAGAACGTGATGCTCGGTGAGTGGAGCCATGATGATATCCTGCGGATCTTGTGGCGATACCCAGCGGACCTCCTCGATCTCAGCCGTTGCCTTAATCTCGGCATCGCCCACATGCAGCCGGAATATATCCGCAACGACCAGATGGTCCGGCTCGTTCGCTGCAGGTGCCTGAAAGTGGCCGAGGAAAGTCAGATCCCCTGTCTCTGCTACAAGGCCGAGCTCTTCGAACAGCTCCCTGAGGAGAGCCTCTTCCGCTGTTTCCCCTGGCTCCACCTTGCCGCCGGGTTGCATGAAGGCAGCAGTGCCACGCTTGCGCACCAGCAATGTTTTCCCATCCGAGCGCAGCAACAGAGCCGCCGCTATGCGTATCGTTTTCGCCATGCCGCGATCTGATCGGATTCGCGGGTCGGTTTCAACCGTCGCATGGCTGCATATAGTTTCACGCCAGCGCGTTCGCTGCTATGGCTGCATCAGATGCTTGCGGAAAAATGCGACGATTGCGGCGTTGAACTGCTTGTGGAATGCGACGCGATCGAAGCCGGGCGCGTCTGCGCAGTAGGCATCCGAAGATGACGCAGTATTTGGACAAGGCGCTCCGAAAGACAAGTGCCTAGCATTGGGGACCACCACGAAATCGGGTTTGTTCGGTAGCAGCACCGCAAGCTTTGCGACGTTTTCCGGCTCGGCGTCCTGACCGCCTCCGAGCTGCGATCCCCAGAGCTGCAGTGGAATTTTTACATCCCTCACGCTATCGGCCGTCAGAAAGACTGTACTCAAGGGGTCGGCGATAACCATCGCCTTGACGCGGGGATCATGTGTCCACGACTGAGGCGGTTGTTCTCGCTGGAAAGGCCGTCTTTGGTCGGCCGGCGTGCACTCGGTCACTTTTGGGTCCGCGCAGCGCGGCGGCAGTTTGCTGAAGTTCGGATTGGCGCCTGCAACAACGAGACCGGTATAGCCACCCTGGGAGAATCCATAGAAGCCAACATGCTGAGGATCGATGCTCTCCGCATCGGGTGATGGGCCGAGCATAAAATCAATGGTGCGCTTTATATCGATGGGTCGCTCGATCAGTACGCCCATGCCGTTTGCTTGGCTCATGTCGGCGTAGTTGGCATGTGGGTGATTGATGGCAACGACAACGAAGCCGTTGTCCGCGAGCGCCTGGGCGGTGTCTCGATGACTGAGGGAGCCGCCGCCATAGCCGTGCGAAATGATGATGAGCGGAAGCTTTTCACCCATGATCGGGCAATCCGGGGTTGCCTGCAACGTAAATTGTTCGACCTTTATTGCCGTGGGCGCTTCCATGCAGGGTGTCCACATCGCCGCCGTGATTGCCGGACCATGAGTGTCGGCTGGAATTCGAATGAACTTGAAACCGGTCGCATGGCAGAGTGGTGCTGCAAAACAAAGCGCAGCGGCAAGGGCAAGGTGGATCATCATAACACTCTCCTGTGTTCAGAGTATCTACGCCACGCCTTATTTGGATCGTTGCGGCACGGCAGGTCAGCGCGCGGACTGTCATGGCCGCGTTGCGATTGCGAAGTCGGCTCAAATGTCGCACCACTATCTTGCATAAACAGATAGCTTGTTATATTCGTCTTGTAAAGTTGAGGCGTTCATGACTGACTCGATCCAAGTTCAACTGCGAAAAGGCGTGCTCGATCTCTGCGTCCTTGCCGTGCTCTCGCGGGGCGAGAGCTATGGCTACGAAATTGCGAGCACGCTGGTTGCGGCGGTCGGAATGGGTGAGGGAACGATCTACCCGCTGATGCGCAGAATGCAGAATGACGGTCTCGTTGCGACCCGCATCGTCGAGTCGAGCAATGGGCCACCGCGTAAGTACTACCGGCTCACGCCGCTGGGGCGCTCGATTTTCGAGGCTCATCGTCGCGACTGGCGCTCTCTTGCTGGCGCCGTCGACAAGCTACTTGAGGATTTGCCATGACCAGGGACGTCTTCTTGCGCACGCTGAGGCTGGGGCTTGCAGGCCTGCCGCCTCACGAAATCGACGATATCGTTGCTGATTATGCGGCCCATTTTGCCGAGTCCGAGGCGTCGGGCCGGAGCGAGGAGGAGGTTTCCGCCGCGCTCGGTGATCCCGCCAGGATCGCGAGGGAGCTGCGCGCGGATGTCGGATTGCGCCGCTTCGAGGCGCATTGGAGCGTGCCGAACCTGTTGGCCGCCATGATGGCGTTGGCGGGCCTTGCCATCGTCGACATCTTCTTCCTGCTGCCGCTGTTGTTTGCGGCGATGTTCGTCACGCTCGGTGTCGCGATCGCTTTGGTGGCCGTCGGCGCGGTCGGTCTGAAGATCGTCGTCACCACCGTGCTGTTCCATATCGGCTTGCCCTCGGTCGGCATGCTGGCCCGCCTGCTTGTCGGCGCCGGGCTGGTAAGCTGCTTCGTTGGCGGTGGTGCACTCCTGCTGATGGGCCTGAGTTTGGGCATACGCATGCTCGGACAGTATGCCCGCCTGCATTTCCGCTTGGCGCAGGCAGACGAGCGCCGGGCTTGAGCACTGAGCTTCATTTGGAGGAAATGGACAATGAACGGGAAAATGGCGACTGTCGCGACGACCGGACTGATTTGTGCATTCGTCTTTCTTGCGCTCGGTATCGGGCTATCCGGCCCGAATTGGGCGAGCGCGGGCCGTTGGTGGGGGGATGTGCAATCCGATTGCGGACCCGCGGCATCCGGCAGGCAGCAGGTTATCCTGCCCTTCAGTTCCGACGGCAGCCTGTCCATCGATATCCCCGCCTCCGTTCAGTATCAGCCCGGTGGGAAGGCAGAAGCCGTCATCAGCGGCGATCCCGCGCTCCTCGATCACGTGCGGCTGGAGCGCGGCAGATTGCGCCTCGATTGCGATCCCGGTTGGTCCAATTCCAAATTCAACGTCAGTCTGTCGGGCCCGCTCGTTACCGATTGGAAGGTGCGCGGCAGCGGCGATCTTGTCCTATCCGGGCTTGATCAGGCCGATCTGCGTCTGGGCATATCGGGGAGCGGCAGCGTTGCCGCCACGGGGAGTGTAAAGACGGTCGATCTGGATGTTTCCGGTTCAGGTGCCGCCCGGCTAAAGGATCTGGCCGCTCAATCCGTCAAAATCAGGATTCGCGGCAGCGGCGATGCGGAAGTGGCCGCCGCTGCGGATGCGGATATTTCGATCAGCGGCAGCGGCAATATCGAATTATACGGGCATCCTGTCCTGCGGCGTTCCGAGATCAGAGGCAGCGGCCGTCTGGTGCAGGTGCCGTAGCTGGTATAGCTACTGTACATGCAAATACTAAGTTCCTCCCAAAGGCCTGACCTGATCTCGTTGAAATCCAATCAAGCAAACAAGGAAATTATTTTATGCAAAAGACATATCTGCGTAAATTTCTGGCGCCTGCTTTGCTCGCGTGCTTGATAAATACGTTTTACTCCGCAGCCTACGCAGAAATTAGAAGAATAGAGCCGGAGAATAGGAAATTTAGCGACGATAACAAGATAGCAAAAGTTTATTTCTTTGGTGAAATGAATCAAGATAAGGCAAAAGACCTATCTGCGGTTCTGGATGAAATAAATATAAATCACGCAGATTTCAAAAATATATATCTTTATATCAACAGCCCTGGCGGGGATATGAACAGCGGTTACATATCTTATTGGGCTGTCAAGAGTTCCAAGATACCGGTATCCACCGTGAATCTTTCCGTGACGGCATCCGCTGCGACAATGATGTTCTGCGGGTCGGATGACAGGATGTCAATCAAGGGCGCTTACTTCATACTTCACCCTCCAGCCGTTGTTGAAGGCAATATTCGGCTTAAACCTGACGAACTCCTGGAGGTGCAGGAGAATCTCGATGGTTACCGTCAGATGTTTGCAAGTATTTATAGTAGCTGTACTAATTATAGCGCTGCTGAAATCTCGACCATTTTATCAAGTGAAGATAATAGGAAGCGCCTCGCAGATGAGGACGCGATAAAACATGGTCTTATCAAGAAAAATACAGACGCAATCGTCAATGCTCCCATAGCATATTATATAACGGACGATCGCGTTCCGGCCGGCCGGAAATAGCTCGGCCTTCGGGAAGGGCAAAATCTCGCGCCGAATGCGAAATCTTCAATAAAGGCCGACATTGCGCGGATTCCAAATGGACCGAAACGGCAGACCAGACGGTCTGGCGTTTTAAGTTCAACTCGGATCAAGCGCATAGCACAGTATTTCGAAAGAGATCGCCGCAATATGGCGGCCTTTGCGGCAGGCGCTCGTCTGGAAGGCGGTGATCGCCTTGCGCTGTATGATTCTCATGTTAATCAATGAGAATAGAGATCCGAGTGAAAATATCAAAAATGCAAAACAAAACAGATAGTGACGTGAAGCATCCATCGGGTGTCGATACCGAGAAGACAAATTCCAAGCGACCGCTGCGCGATCGCCGCCGCTCTCTCGCAATCGGACTTCTACGCGCCCGTGAAGCGGTCATGAGCCATTTTCGGCCGATTCTCGCGGCGCATGACGTGACCGAGCAGCAGTGGCGCGTCATTCGTATCCTCTACGAAGGTGGCAAGCTCGACGCCACGGAACTCGCGGACAAGGCTTCGATCCTAGCCCCGAGCCTGACGCGCATGATCCGCTCACTCGAGGAGCGCGGCTTCATCACCAAACACAAGGATGATGCCGACGGACGAAGGGTGCTATTGCAGATCACGTCCGCAGGACAGGCGATCGTCGAGGACGTTATGCCGGAGAGCTTGAAAGTCTATGCCGATATCGACGCTCGCTTCGGGGTGGAGCGCGTCGAGAAGCTCCTCGATATGCTCGATGAGTTGGCGTCGCTGAAGTTGGAAAACGGTGCGGTCGGCGAGGAATGAACATCGCTCGAATTTCCTTAATGTGTTAAGTATTTGATTGACGCGTCAGGGGATCTGTAGCAGTCTTCCACAGTGCTGACACTGTTGGGAGGCGGAGTTGGACCTGTTGCAAAATCGCAGCCTAGTTGACCGGACCTGGGCGCCAACGCCCTACGACCAGTGGGTTGATGATCTCCAGAGCATCTGCGGTAATTTCAATCCGCATCTGGTGCAGCGCGGCGATAAGGTCGTGGGCACAGCAAGCCGCATTGATGTCTGTGGCATGGAGTTTGCTCACGTCTCCAACGATCTCGACTACGTTCACCGCGACTGGGATGACATTCGCCGCGATGCCAACGAGCATCTGTTCCTGATCCTGCAGCTGGAAGGCGTCTGCGGCGTCGAACATTCGGGCCAGCAGAACATCCTCGATGTCGGCGAATGCATTCTTGTCGATTCGACGCGCCCGACGACCTTCTATTTTCGCGGGCACTTTTCCAACCATCTGTCGCTGCATTTGCCTCGCCAGCTGATGTATTCGAACAGCAAGATCGATTTCGATGTTGCGCGCAAGCTCGTGGCGAGCGACCCGATGGCCATGATGCTGCGCGCCTTGATTGCCAAGATGATGACCACCCCGGATAATGAAGCGGCTTCGCCCTATCTTCGTCAGTTGATGTTCGACACGACCCGGCAAGCGTTCCTATCGACGGGCATTCAGACTGCAAGCCTGAATTCGCTGCATGAAAGCGCTAACAAGCGCATGCAGATGGTCGATATCCTCATCGACAAGCATTTGACCGACAGCGATCTCAGCGCCAAATGGCTGGCGACGCGGCTGGGTGTTTCGATCCGCACCCTGCAGCAGGATTTTCAGGGTATGGGCATGACCTGCACGACAGTCATCCGCGACAAGCGGCTGCGGTTTGCCCGCGAAAAAATCGAGCAGCTCAAGGAGCAACGCAACCCGACGACGATAGCTGAAGTCGCTTATTCGGCCGGCTTCAACGACATTTCCTATTTCAATCGCAGCTTCAAGGAGCTGTTCGATTGCGCGCCGAGCGAATTGCTTCGCGCTTTGGAGCCGGCGCAGAAGTTGGACTGAAGCGCGAGAATGCGCTCCAGTCCAAGACGAGACGCGTTTCTCCCCAAGACGGGTTTTGCGGCAGAGACCATAGTCCTTCCGACAGTCACGGGAGGAAAATGTCGTGAAGCAGTATACCCTGGTTATCGGTGGCGAGCCTGTTGCCACGTCTCATCATGCACCGGTTGCCAATCCCTCGAATGGCGACGTGGTCGGCTTCATGCCGCTCGCCAGCGAAGCCGATCTTGACCGTGCTGTTGCCGCTGCCGCTGAAGCCTTCAAGAACTGGTCTCAGACTTCGAGCCAAGAGCGAGCCAAGGCCTGCCGCGCCGTTGCGGAAAAGATCAACGAACATGCCGAAGAGCTCGCCGAGCTCCTCACCCGGGAGCAGGGCAAGCCGCTGAATGGTCTCGGCTCGCGCTTCGAGATCGGTGGCGCGCTCGCCTGGACCCGCCACACCGCCGAACTCGATTTGCCGGTCGAAATCCTGCAGGACGACAATGAGGGTCGTGTCGAGCTGCATCGCAAGCCGATTGGTGTCGTCGGTTCGATCACGCCCTGGAACTGGCCTGTGATGATCGCCTGCTGGCATATCGTGCCGGCTGTCCGCGCCGGCAACACGGTCGTCATCAAGCCGTCGCCCCTGACGCCGCTGTCGACCATTCGTCTCGTCGAGATCATGAACGAGGTCTTGCCGCCCGGTGTCGTCAATGTCATCACCGGCGAAAACAGCATCGGCGCAGCGCTCTCGGCGCATCCTGCCATCGCCAAGATGACCTTCACCGGTTCGACGGAAACCGGCAAGAAGGTCATGGCGTCCGCGGTCGCGACGCTGAAGCGGCTGACGCTGGAGCTTGGCGGCAACGATGCCGGCATTGTCCTGCCCGACGCCGATCCGAAGGCCATCGTCGAGGGTCTCTTCTGGGGCGCCTTCATCAACAACGGCCAGACCTGCGCGGCGCTGAAGCGTCTCTATGTACACGACAGCATCTATGAAGAGGTCTGCCGCGGTCTCGCGGATTACGCTTCCAGGATCATCGTCGGCGATGGCTTGAACGAGGCTAGCATCCTTGGTCCGGTGCAGAACGAAATGCAGTTCAACAAGGTGCGCGAACTCGTCGAGGATGCGCGCGCCAATGGCGGCCGCATCCTGACCGGCGGGGCTCCCATGGATCGCCCGGGCTATTTCTATCCGATCACGCTGGTTGCGGACGTCGATCATGGCGTGCGGCTGGTCGATGAGGAGCAGTTCGGCCCGGCCCTGCCGATTATCCGTTATAGCGACATCGATGAGGTGGTTGCCCGCGCCAATCAGAATCCGGCTGGCCTTGGCGGCTCTGTCTGGTCCTCCGATGCGGAGAAGGCGAAGCGCTATGCGGTTCAGCTCGAATGCGGCTCGGTCTGGATCAACAAGCACGGTACGATCCAGCCGAATGCGCCTTTCGGCGGCGTCAAGCAGTCCGGTATCGGCGTCGAGTTCGGTACAGAGGGGCTGAAGGAATTCACGACCATACAGACCGTATTGAGCTGAGCCATGGCGACTTACGATTATATCATCGTTGGTGGTGGCTCCTCGGGCTGCGTGCTGGCAAACCGCTTGTCGGAGAATCCGGCTCATAAGGTACTGCTCATCGAGTCCGGTCGCCGGGATTCCGATCCCTGGATCCATATCCCTGCCACCTTCTTCAAGGTGCTCGGCAAGGGCATCGATATCCATCCCTATGCCTCAAATCCCGACAAGGGGCTGAATGGTCGCCCGAGCATCGTGCCGCAGGGCAATGTGCTTGGCGGCGGCAGCTCCGTGAATGCGATGATCTATGTTCGCGGTCATCGCAACGACTACGACACCTGGTCGCAAATGGGTTGCCAGGGCTGGTCCTATGACGACGTGTTGCCGGCCTTCCGCTCGCTCGAAAATAATGAGCGGTTGAACGGGCAATTCCACGGCAGCAGGGGCAGCCTACGCGTTTCCGATCCTCGCCATCGCCATCCCTTGAGCGAGGCTTTCATCAAGGCGGCGACCGAAATCGGCATTCCGCACAACGACGATTTCAATGGTGCGGATCAGGCGGGCGTCGGCTTTTATCAAAGCACGACCTATGGCGGTCGCCGTTGGAGTTCGGCACAGGCCTTCCTGCGCGAGGCGGAGAAGCGGCCCAACTTGACAGTGCTGACGGAGCGCAAGGTCGCTCGCATCTTGTTCGAAGGGCAGAAGGCCGTTGGCGTCGAGCTGCTCGACGGAACGATCTTCAAGGCATCGCGCGAGATCGCGCTTACCGCCGGCGCCATCGCAACGCCGAAGATCCTGCAGCTCTCGGGTGTCGGTGACGGCGAACATCTTTCCTCGCTCGGCATCAAGGTCGTCGCCGATCTGCCGGGTGTCGGCAGCAACTATCAGGACCATCTGGAAGTGCCGGTGCAGGGTGAAACGCGCGAGCCGATCTCGATCCTCGGTCAAGACAAGGGCTTGCGGGCCGCCGGGCACATGCTGCGCTATCTAGCGTCGCATCGCGGGCTGCTGTCGTCCAACGTCGTAGAGTGCGGCGGCTTCATCGATACGGCGGGCACGGGGCAGCCGGATGTCCAGTTCCATGTCCTGCCTGTCCTGATCGGCTTCGTCGACCGCGACCCGGAACCTGGCCACGGCCTCAGCATCGGTCCCTGCTATCTGCGACCACGCTCGCGCGGCTGGATACGGCTGAAGAGCAGCAATCCGACCGAACAGACGGATTTTAACGCCAACCTGCTGTCCGATCCGGCTGACGTCGAAACTCTGGTGCGCGGCGTCGAAACGGCGATCCGCATCCTCGATGCGCCGGCGCTTGCCAAACTCGTCAAGCGCCGGGTGCTGCCGAAACCCGGTGTCGAAAAGGACCCCGAAGCCCTGCGCGATTACATCCGACAATCCTGCAAGACCGTGTTCCATCCGGCGGGAACGGCGCGCATGGGCCGAGCAGACGATCGCATGGCAGTCGTCGGGCCGGATTTGAAGGTGCGAGGGATCGAGGGGCTGCGTGTCTGCGACGCCTCCGTCATGCCGACCCTGGTGTCGGGCAACACCAATGCACCGACGATGATGATCGCGGCAAAGGCTGCTGCCTTCATGACTGGAAAGGCGATTTCCGGTTGAACTGGAAATCGAGGAAGCAATGAGCCCGTGGGGAACGGGACAACAAACTGGGAGGAGACTATGCCTATCACTCTGAGAGGGCTGGCGATCGGCCTTTTGCTGACGCTGGCATCAGCATTCAGCGCGCATGCAGCGGCATCCTGCGGCGACAATAGCGGCAAGCCGGCAACCGGCGAACCGATCGTCATTGGAGCCATCACCGGCAAGACCGGACCGGATGACTTTTCCAATTCCACCAAGGCAGCCAAGGCCTACTTCGACTGCCTGAACGCCAATGGCGGTATCAAGGGCCGGCCTGTCAAATATCTGGTCGAAGACGATCAGTGGAACCCGGAAATCGCCGCGCAGTTGGCCGCCAAGCTCGTCAACGACGAGAAGGCGGTGCTAATGGTCGGCAATTCCAGCTACGTCGAATGCGGTGCGAATGCGGAGCTTTACAAGAAGGCCGGCATCTTGGTCCTAGCTGGCGTCGGCGTGCCGCGCGAATGCTTCTTTGCCGACAATATCGCGCCCACCAATGCCGGGCCGCGCGTCTCCATGCTCGGCGCAATGGGCTATGCGCTCGACAAGCTCAATGCCAAATCGGTGGTCTGTATCGCTCCGAATATCCCGAATGTCGGCACATGGTCCTGCGATGGCGTCATGCTGCTCGCCAAGGAAAAGGGCTTTGCCGCACAGACTATCCTCATGGACCCGGGTTCAGCCGACGCCACATCAGTTATTCTGCAGGCGGCTTCAAGCAAGCCTGACGTTATCGTCCTCGGCCTGTCCAAGGGCGTGGCCGTGCCGCTCATGACGGCTGCCGAAGAGCAAGGCCTGAACCAGACGATCACTTTCCTTAGCGCAGCCTCTGCCTATGACCTCTCCGTTCCCACCACCATCGGTTCGGGTTGGGACGGAAAATTCTATGTGAACATGGAATTCAACGATCTGAATGCGCAGACCCCGGACAATCAGAACTGGCTCGCCGTCATGGACCAATACGGCCAGAAGTCCGACCCGCGCGATACCTTCGCCCAGGCCGGTTATCTCGCCGCACGGATTGCCGAGAAGGCGCTGATGACGCTCGATCCGGCCAAGATTAACCGCGAGACCGCATCTGCCGCCGTTCGAGGGATCAAGGATTTCAAGAGCGATATCTTCTGCGCTCCCTGGTATTTCGGCGACGGCCAATCGCGCCACAATGCCAATTCGACGACCCGCATGGCGGTTGCCGAGGGCGGGAAGTGGAAGGTCGTTTCCGACTGCACACCGTCGCCAGACCCGGAACTGAAAGACGTCCGCGCCTTTGAAAAGTCCGCCGGCATCAACTGAGGTCCGATGCTCGATATCGGCTCCGCGGCAAATGTCCCGCGGAGCCGAAAGACCCACGCATTGGTGCGAAAATCGGGATCGCTTTACGGGAAGCTCGATGCGTTGATCTAAAGTGCGACGGTGTCCTTTGTGCGTCTGAAAGGCGTGCTGCGGCGTAGAGGATAGATCCATGAACTTTTTACCCTTTATTATCTCCGGCTTGGGCATCGGCGCCGTCTATGCGCTATCCGGTGTCGGCCTCGTCGTCCTGTTTCGGGCGACCGGCGTTCTCAATTTCGCATTCGGTGCCTTCGGCGCGATCGGTGCGCACTGCGCCTGGCAACTGCTGGAGTGGAAGATGCCGCTCGCTGTCGCCATCCTCGCCGCCGTTGCCGTCTCGACGGCGATCAGTTTTCTCTATGGTCGGATCTTCGCGCCCTTGCTGTCGCATCGCGATATCGTCGTGCGCGCCGTCGGTACACTGGCGCCAGCGCTGATCCTGATCGCGATCATGGGCGTCATCTGGGGCGAGCTGCCACGTCGCCTTCAGTTCCCGACCGACCAGATGTTCATCTCTCTCTTCGCCGTGCGCCTCACCTACACGCGCATCATCGCGATCATCCTTGCCGTCGTCATGGTTGTTGCCATCACGCTGCTGCTGACCCGTACGCGTCTTGGTCTGGACATGCGCGCCCTTGCCAATGATCGCGATCTTAGCGCCGTCCTCGGCGTGCGTATCCTCTACACGGAAACCGCCGCCTGGATCATGACTGGCATCTTCTCAGGTTTTGCCGGCCTGTTGCTGGCCGATCTCGTCCGGTTGCAGGGCACCTTTCTGACCTTGCTGGTGATCCCTGCGATCGCAGCGGCCATCCTCGGTCAGTTGCAGTCGCTGTGGCAAACGGCTGTCGCCGGCATTCTGATCGGCATTGTCGAAGCCGTGCTGACGCCGATTGCCTGGATCTCGCCCTATCGCGCGGCAGCGCCATTCATCATCGCGCTCGTCGCGGTCACCATACTGGGAGGCACGGCGCGCGCCGCGTTGAAGGATCGATGACCGTTCAGGAGCAAACAATCGCCCCAACAGCCGAAAGCCTATCAATGGTGCGTCTGCCCAAGCAGCTTCTTCATGTGCCCGTCACGATGCTGATCTTCTCGGCCGTCGTTGCCCTCCTTGCCAATTCCTTCTGGCTTTCCGCAGCTACATCGGCCGTCGCCCTGTCACTATCGGTTGCCGGGCTCGCCATTCTCTATGGCCAGCTTGGTCTCGTCTCCCTCTGCCAGTTCGCACTTGTCGGCGTTGGTGGCTGGGTGACGCTTCGTGTTGGCCACGCCTTCCATCCGCCGTTCGAGTTGAGTCTGCTTGCCGGCGGCGTTGTTGCTTCGGTTGTTGGGCTGGCATTCGGCGTGCCGGCATTGCGCCTGCGCGGCCTCTATCTCGCGCTCGTGACGCTGATGCTGGCCGGTGGCTTCCAGATCGTCATCAGCGCCTGGGGTTTTCCCGATGGTGGTCCCGGCTTCCTCGGGCGGGCTGATGGTTCCGGTCGCGCGATGCTGGCAAGGCCCGTTATCGCCGATGGGGAAGTCTCCTATTTCCTCTATGTCTGCGCTGTCGCGGCAATCGGCCTTCTGATAGCGCAATGGCATAAGCTTGCACGCCCCGGCCGGGCCTGGGCGCTGATCCGCAAGGGCGAGACGGTTGCCGTTGCAAGCGGCGTCAACGTGCTGATTTACAAGGCCTGGGCATTTGCGCTGAGCGGTTTTCTCGCCGGTCTTGCCGGCGGATTGCTGGCGGGCAATGTCGGCCAGCTCGACGGGCGTGCCTTCGGGGCTTTTGAAAGCCTGAACCTCTTCGCGCTCGCCATCGTCGGCGGTGTCTTCAACTGGTACGGCGCCGTCATCGCCGGCCTGCTGCTGCGTGCCGTGCCGGCCCTGCTTACCGATCTCGGCATAGACGGCTATGTCACGATCGGGATTTTCGGCGTCGCCCTGTTTCACGCTTTGGCAACCGCGCCGACGGGCATTGCCGGTCAGATATCGGCTCTGCTAGCCCGGCTGAATGCCGCTCTTTCCCGGGGGAGGGCGCGATGATCAAGATCGACAATCTCATCGTTCAGTTCGGCGGCGTGCGGCCGATTAATGAGCTCAGCGCCGTGCTGACGGCGCCGGTCGCCGGCCTTATCGGCCCGAATGGTGCGGGCAAGACCACATTGCTCAACGTGCTCTCCGGTTTTGTGAAGCCCATCCAGGGTTCCGTTTGGCTCGGCGAGCGGGCGCTGCTGCCGATGTCGCCGCTGCAGCGGGTGCGTGCGGGCCTGCGCCGCTCGTTCCAGACGGAGCAGGTCGTGGAGGATCTGACGGTTGCCGGCAATATTGCCGCCATCGCCGATCATGTCGTCGGCACCGGGCATCATGCCCGTGCTGTCGAAGCGGCTCTTGCCTTCGTCGGCCTCGCCGATATTGCCGAGAGGTTCGGCCAATCCCTCAATCTCTTCCAGCGCCGTCTTGTCGAGCTGGCAAAATGCGTCGTCGGCGAGCCGAAGCTCGTTCTGCTCGATGAGCCAGCCGCAGGCCTGACCGACGAGGAAGGCAAGGCCTTTCGCGAGTTGGTGCTGCGCATCCCAGCGGAATTCCGGGCGCAGGTTCTAATCATCGACCATGATGTCGATCTTATCCGTTCCATGTGCAGCGAAACCATGGTGCTCGACTACGGCAAGCTCCTGGCGCTTGGCCCGACGCAGACCGTGCTGGCCGATCCCAATGTGCGGCGGGCCTATCTGGGGGAGTTTTGACATGAATACTGCATCCGAAATCAGCGTCGAAAATCTCCATGTCGAGCGTGGAGGCAAACGCGTCATTCATGGTGTTTCCTTTTCGGTCGCGGCGGGCAAGATCACGACGTTGCTCGGCGCCAACGGGGCCGGCAAGTCGAGCACTGTCATGGCTATGGCAGGCGTCCTGCCGCGCGGTGGTTCGGTTCGTCTCCGAGGTGCGGCGCTCGAAGGCTTTTCACCAGACCGCATTCGCCGCGCAGGTCTTGCGCTCGTGCCCGAAGGGCATCGGGTGCTCGGGCAGCTTTCCGTCGAGGATAATATTCTCGTGGCGGCGCTGGAGGGATCTGCTGTTGCGCGGCGAGAGGGGCTGGCACATGCCTATGAGATCTTTCCCGAGCTTTCGGAGAGGCGGCGCCAATCGGCATCGGATCTCTCCGGCGGTCAGAAGCAGATGGTGGCGATGGCGCAGGCCTTCATCGCCAAGCCGCGTTTCATGATCGTCGACGAGCTGTCGCTCGGTCTGGCGCCGGCGGTCGTCAAGCGTCTGGCCGAAGCGCTGAAGATAGCCGCAGCCCGCGGCATCGGCGTCTTGCTGATCGAGCAGTTCGCCAATCTCGCGCTCGATCTCGCCGATCAGGCTCTCGTCTTGGAGCGGGGGCGTCTGGTCTTTTCAGGCTCCGCCACAACGCTCAAGGCGCAGCCAGACATTCTGCACGGCGCCTATCTGGCAAGCTGAAGCAAAGGAGCCTTCATGACGTTCTCTGCTGACCTTTTTGCCGGGCGAACCGTCGTGGTTGCAGGCGGCACATCGGGCATAGGGGCGGCGACCGCCCAACGCTTTGCCGATCTTGGCGCGCGCGTGTTGAGTTTCGGACTCGGCGCCTTGTTGGCGCCGGCAAACCGTCGGATTGACAATCTCGAGGTGGACGTGTTGAAGCCCGGCTCGCTCGAAGCTTTCTTCTCTTCGGTCGAAACGATCGATGTGCTGGTTAATTGCACCGGCGTCAGCCGCGATCGGGGCGAATGGGAAAAGGCTGCATTCGACGAGGTGATGGCGATCAATCTCACATCGGTGATGGACTGCTGCCGTCTGGCGCGTCCGCGCATGCGGGCGGGGTCGGCGATGGTCAATATAGCATCAATGTACTCGACCTTCGGCGCGGCCGATCGGCCTGCCTATGCCGCGAGCAAGGGCGCGATCGTGCAACTGACGAAATCGCTGGCCCAGGAATACGCCCAAGCCGACATCCGCGTGAACGCGGTGGCGCCCGGCTGGATCGTCACGCCCTTGAGCCGCGGACTGTTCGCCGACGAGCGCGCCTCGACTCCGATCCTGCGGCGCATTCCGGCCGGCCGCTGGGGCGCTTCCGAGGAGGTCGCCGATGCGACCGTCTTTCTGTCGTCCGATGCGGCGCGCTACATCACCGGCGCCTGCCTGCCGGTCGATGGCGGTTATCTTACCTCTTGAGGACAGCACCCATGGCCGCAGCACTTCAACGGCATGTTCACAGCGCCAGCGGCAGAGCGTTCGCGGGGCTGGCGCGCAATCTCTTCGGCAATGTCCGGCTCGATTTCGGCACGGCAGACGAAAACAAGAGCCGCATGACGTCTGCCATATTGGGAGCTTGCCGGCTGACGCGACTGGAGGCTGACCGGCATGTCGTCTTCGGCGACCATGTGACGGCGGGTCCTGATGATCCCGATGCGATCAAGTTGCTTGTGCAGAGCGAGGGCAGCGCTGCGCTCACGCAGGGCGGGTTGCATGCGCCCGTCTCGCGGAACGCACTTGTCATCTACGATCCCAGTCGTCCCTACATGCTGACGAACAGCACAGAAGTCCGCCAACTGCTGCTGCAATTGCCGCGTCACGCACTGCCGACGACGGCCGTGGACCGATTGACACAGCCCTTCACGGCACACGCCGAGCAGGACGGAATGTGCCGGATACTTCTATCGCTGATGGACTCGACCATCCACGAGATTGATCATCTCGATGAGGCCAGGCGCACAAGCGTTGGCCAGACCATGATTGAGCTTGTGCGCACCATGATCGGCGCCGATCTGCTGCAGGCAAAATCCATGGCCAATCCGCTTGGCGTGCTGCTGCAGCGGATCAAGGATTTCATCGATATCAATCTGGAGCGGCCTGATCTGACCGTGGCGTTGATTGCGCGCCGCATGGGCTGCTCGGTGCGCTACGTCTACCGCGCGTTCGCAGTCGAATGCCTGACGCCTTCTGACTACATCTGGGACCTGCGCGTGCAGAAAGCTGCGGCGCAATTGCGGGAAGCTAACGGCTATGCCGGAGAAATATCCGGAATTGCCTTCGCCCTCGGCTTTTCCTCCAGCGCGCATTTTTCGCGCGCATTCCGCCATCGCTATGGCGTTTCGCCGTCGCAATGGCGCAAGGCCAGCATGTTCTAGCGGATGAGGTAGCCCGGCCGTAGCCGGGCCACCAGGTTTCTTATTGCATGGATTCGGCCACTCTCAGCGTATCGGTGAACTGCTCGAAACGCCGGATTTTGTCTCCGGCGACGCCCCAGACATGCACGACGCGAGCCTTGAAGGCCTTTCCGGTCTGCTTGTTCGTGCCGCTGTAGTCACCGACGGCCACAACTTCTTCGCCGGCGTCGAGGAGACGTTCGAGCTTGAAGCTGTATCCGTCGAAGGCTTGGCCGAGTGCCTGGAAGACGTTCTTGAAGATCTCCTGCGGTCCGACATAGGTGCCGGCGCAGGGAAAGCCATCCATCTCCGTCCAGCGGCAATCGGGCGCGATGTCGGCGAGCATGCCATCCATGTCGCGGCGGTCGTTGGCGTCGTAATGCGCCTTTACGATATCGAATGCTCTACGCATTGTGTCCTCACACAGGTTCCTGGCCGGGCAGGTAATAGGTCGTCGAGGCCTTGCGGATGAAGGCGCCGGCCGGGCTGTTCTGGATACGGCCGTCACCGGTGATGCCGAGGAACTTGCCTGTCGAACGCATATCATTGAAATTGTAGAAGAAGGTGGATGCGACCGCGATCTTGAATTCGCGGAAGGTGAAGATGTAGAGATTGTCGTCGAACTTGAAGGTCGTCGTGAGATCGACATCGCCATGGCCGCGCTGCACGCCGACGAGGCATTGCCAGGCATAGCGCTGCGACGAGAGATAGGTGTGCTCGTAAACGTGGTTGGGGCTGTAGGTGAAGTGCGCCCTGAGCCCGATCAGATCGCGGCTCTCATGCGGCACCGGCCCGCTCGCCGTACCACCATCGATGACACCGGCGCGGAAGATCTGAGCGACCTGCGGTTCGCCAACGGATTCCTTGAGATCGCGAACGATCGAATAGATGGAAAGGACGCGGCGCGTTTCGACATTGAGGATCAGCGTCTCGGCTTCCTTGGGGCGGCCGGCAAAGATGATCTCGATGAAATAGGTTTTGGGCGCGACTTCGATCACTTCCGAGAGATCGGTGCCGCTGCCCTTGCCGTCGGACCATTTGACTTCACCCTTGGCGAAGGCAAGCTCCAGCGTGCGGCCGTCGTCGAACGAAATCTTGTGAGACGAGCCGGCAAGAGCCTCCGTCGCCGGCAGGCGGTTCGTGTCGATGCCATAGGCGAATTCGTCGTAGGTTTTCCAGTCCTTGGGATTCTGGTTCATCGGTATCTCCTCCCCATTATTCTACAAAAGCAAGTGTCGGCAGGTCGACCGTGCCCGCGCCGCCGTCGACAGTCAGGACCGCGCCATTGATCATCGATGCTTCGCCCGAGGCGAGGAAGCAGACGGCATTGGCGACATCTTCGGCGGTTGCCGGCCGGCCAAGCGGCACGTCCTTGGTGACGAGCGCATAGGCTTCCTCGATGCTGTTCAGCTTGTATTTCTCGACGATGAACTCCATCTGCTCGTCGGCCATGGCGGTCGTCACCCAACCCGGGCAGACGGTGTTGGTGCGTACGCCCTTGCGGCCGTAGTCGCGCGCCAGCGATTTCGCGAGCCCGATGCAGCCGTGCTTCATCGTGACGTAGCCGGCCGCATCCGGGCCGGCAAACAGCCCGGCGATCGAGGCGAGAACGACGATATTGCCCTGGTTCTTGATGAGATGAGGCAGGGATTCGCGGGCGCTGACGAAGGCGGTGTTGAGGTTGAGACGCACGGCAAGATCCCAGGTCTCGTCCGACATGCTGACCGTCGGTCCAACGCCATGGCCGCCGGCATTGGCAATCAGAATATCGAGGCCGCCATGGGTCTCGACCACTTTTTCTACGGCAGCCTTCATCGCGGCTCCGTCGGCCGCATCGGCTGCCACGATGGTTGCGCCGATCTCCTCGGCCACCGCTCGCAGCGGCTCGGGACGACGGCCGACGAGCGCGACATTGCCGCCTTCCTGCCGAATGCGGCGCGCAACTGCAGCGCCGATGCCCGTACCACCGCCAGTGATCAGGGCGGTCTTGTTCTTGAAACGCATGTTTCCTCCTCTTGGCTTTCTGGATCATCATGGCCGATGCTTGCGAAGGCGTCGCGTCTAGCTGTGCAGTCCGTTTTGACTGAGCGTGCACAATGCATCCTCAAGGCCGATAATTTGCGCGATGAGGGACAAGGTCATGCGACGCCGGGGAGGGCGGTGTCGGCGATCAATAGACCTTAGCGTCCGCCGGCGGCTTGGCGGCGTCGGCTTTCTTGAAGTCGTCGAGGAGTTTGGTCGTGGCATTGGCAAGCAGGGTGACGTCATTGCCGATCGCGACGAATGTCGCACCAAGTTCGAGATAGCGTTTGGCCAGCGAGAGGTCGCCGATCAGGATACCGGCTGCCTTGTCGTGCGACTGGATTTTTGCCAGAGCCTTCTCGACCTCTGCCTGCACCTCTGGCGCACCGGGTTTTCCGAGATAGCCCATGTCGGCGGCAAGATCGGCGGGGCCGATGAAGACGCCGTCAACGCCTTCCGTCGAGGCGATGTCGTCGAGCGCTGCAAGCCCGGCTCGGCTTTCCACCTGCAGGAGCAGGCAGATCTCGTCATTGGCCGTCGCAAGGTAGTCCGGAATGCGGTTGAAAGCAGAAGCGCGGGCAAGAGCTGCGCCGACGCCGCGCACACCGTGCGGCGGATATCTGATCGCCCTGACCAGGGCCTCGGCCATTTCCTTGCTTTCGACCATGGGAATGAGCAGTGTCTGGGCGCCGATATCAAGCAGCTGCTTGATAATCCAGGTCTCGCCAATCGGCGGACGGATCACCGCATGGCTTGATGTGCCCTTCATCGCCTGCAGTTGCGAGACGAGAAGCGGCACGTCGTTCGGCGCGTGCTCGGCATCGAGCAGCAGCCAGTCGTAACCGGCGCCAGCTGATATCTCGACCGTGTAGGCATTGGCGAGCGCCTGCCAGAGGCCGATCTGCGCCCGCCCTTCCTTCAGGGCTTGCTTGAAGTGGTTCTTGGGCGCCGGCATGAGTTCACTCCTTCATGCAAAGAACAGGCTGACCGATCCGTAGGGACCGAAATCGGCATTGATCGTATCGCCGTGCCGCGCCTCGATCGGGCGGATAAACGAACCGGCAAGCACGATCTGGCCGGCCTCGATGCCGTCGCCATATTGCGACAGGCGATTGGCAAGCCAGGCGATGCCGCGTGCAGGCTGGTTAAGAACGCCAGCACCAAGGCCGGTTTCCTCGACTTCGGCGTTGCGGCTGACGATCGCGCCCATCCAGCGCATGTCGATCTGGTCGGGCCGCACCGCGCGGCCGCCGGTGACGATGCCGGCGTTGGCGGCGTTGTCTGAGATGGTATCGACGATGGTGCGGGCCTTCTTCGTGTCAGGATCGACGCGGAGGATGCGGGTGTCGAGGATCTCAAGCGCCGGCGTGACATAGTCGGTGGCATTCAGCACATCGAAGATCGAAACATTCGGCCCCCTGAGCGGCGCCTTCATGACGAAAGCGATTTCGGCCTCGATGCGTGGCTGGATGAAGCGATCAGCCGGCACGGTCGCGCCGTCTTCGAAGATCATGTCGTCGAAGAGCACGCCGGAATCGGGAATGTTGATATTGAGGGCATATTGCATCGCCTTCGATGTCAGCCCGATCTTCCAGCCGATCGGCTTGCGGCCGGCTGCTATCTTCTTCTTCACCCATGCACTCTGGATGGCATAGGAGTCGTCCATGGTCATCTGCGGGTGCTTCAGCGACAGGAGCCCGGTCTGAAGGCGCGTCCGCTCGGCCTGGTCGAGGCTCTCAGCTGCGGCCTGGATTTCATCTTGCGACAGCATCAGAGCACCTCGTCGGCGATGGTGTTTTTCAGGATGCCGAGGCCATCGGCCTCGACTTCGACGACATCGCCGGGCTTCAGCCAGATCGGCGGGTCGAAGCGGGCGCCGGCGCCGGTCGGCGTGCCTGTTACGATGACGTCGCCGGGGACGAGCGTGGTGAAGGTGGAGATGTAGTTGATGATTTTGCGGAAGGAGAAGATCATCCGGCTGGTGCGGTCGCTCTGGCGGACCTCGCCGTTGACGCGGGTCTTGAGCTCGATGTCATCTAGCTGAGCCGCATCGGTGAAGGGGATCAACCAGGGGCCGATAGAGCCTGTATTGTCGAAATTCTTGCCCTGGGTGACGTTGAACTTCGCGTGCCGAACCCAGTCGCGGATCGTACCTTCGTTGCAAAGCGAGAGAGCCGCAATGTGGCTGAAGGCATCGACTTCGGCAATCCGCCGGCCGCCCTTGCCGATGACGATGACGATCTCGCCTTCGTAGTCGAGTTGGGGGCTTTCCGGCGGCCGGATCAGCGGTTGGTCGTGGCCGGTGAAGGACCGCGGAAAGCGGATGAAGAGCGAGGGGTTGGAGGGGGCAGCCTGCCCATCCTTGTATTCCTCGTTGCGGTCGGGGAAGTTGACCCCGACGCAGATGATCTTTTCCGGCGACGGGATGGGAATCTCGAAGCGGATGTCGTCAAGCGCGAAATCCGGCTTCAACGATTTGGCTTCCTCCGCGAGCTGAGCGAGGCAGCCAGCCTGGATCACCTCACGCAGCGTCGGCCAGGTCGCGCCGTGGCGGGCGGAGAGGTCGACGACACCGCCGTCGACCGCAAGCCCGTAACCGTGACGGCCGCTTCTCGAAAAAGACAGGAATCTTGGATGGGTCATGCTTTCATGGCCTTCTCTTGACCTCAGACGACGCCGCCGAGGCAGACATATTTGATTTCGGTGAATTCCTCGATGCCGTAGCGCGATCCCTCGCGGCCGAGGCCTGAGAGTTTGACGCCGCCGAAAGGCGCTTCGGCCGTCGAGATCAGGCCGGTATTGACCCCGACCATGCCGTATTCCAGCGCTTCCGCGACACGGAAGACGCGGGCGAGGTCCTTGGCATAGAAATAGGAGGCGAGGCCGAATTCGGTGTCGTTCGCCTGGGCGATGACGTCGGCCTCGTCCTTGAAGCGGAAGAGGGGAGCCACCGGCCCGAAGGTCTCTTCCTTCGCAACGGCCATGGCGGGTGTGACGTCGGCAAGCACGGTTGCCTCATAGAAGCGTCCGCCGAGCTGATGGCGATGACCGCCGGCAACGACGCGGCCTCCCTTGGAAAGGGCATCGGCGACATGCTCCTCGACCTTGGCAAGGGCTGCCTCGTCGATCAGCGGTCCGAGATTGATGCCCTCGTCGAAACCGTTGCCGGTCTTCAGCGAATTGACGGCCTTGGAGAGCTTTTCCGCAAAGGCATCATAGACGCCGTCCTGCACATAGAGACGATTGGCGCAGACGCAGGTCTGGCCGTTATTGCGGAACTTGGCAATCATGGCACCTTCGACGGCGGCATCGAGATCAGCGTCGTCGAAGACGATGAAAGGCGCATTGCCGCCGAGTTCCAGGCCGAGTTTCTTGATGGTCGGCGCGCTCTGCTTGTAGAGCTCGGCGCCGACTTCGGTCGAACCGGTGAAAGTGAGCTTGCGCACGACAGGGCTACCCGTCATTTCGGCGCCGATGGCGCGGGCCGAGCCTGTCAGAACGCTGAAGAGACCCTTGGGCAGGCCGGCGCGTTCGGCCAGGATCGCAATCGCGATCGCCGAAAACGGCGTCTGCGAGGCGGGCTTCAGCACCATGGCGCAGCCGGCGGCAAAGGCCGGCCCGGCCTTGCGGGTGATCATCGCATTCGGGAAATTCCAGGGGGTGATCGCCGCGACCACGCCGATCGGCTGTTTCATGACCAGAATGCGCTTGTCCTTCTGGTGGCCGGGAATGATGTCGCCATAGACGCGGCGGGCCTCTTCGGCAAACCATTCGACGAAGCTTGCGCCATAGGCGATCTCGCCCTTGGCTTCGGGCAGCGGTTTGCCCTGTTCGGCCGTCAGGATGCGTCCGAGATCATCCTGGTTTTCCATCATCAGCTCGAACCAGCGCCGGAGGATGCCGGAGCGTTCCTTGGCGGTGCGGCCGGCCCATTCCTTCTGCGCGGCTTCGGCTGCGGCAATCGCCTTCTTTGTCTCGGCGGCGCCCAGATTGGGAACGAGACCGATGATCTCGCCCGTGGCCGGATTGTCGACCTTGATCGCATTGGATGGATCGGCTTCGATCCACTCGCCGCCGACCAATGCCGCCTGTCGGAACAATGTTGCGTCTTTCAGATTCATGACTGCCTCCTCGCGCTTTCGAACGCTGATGAGAGCGGGCATTTTCACCCGCTCTCAAGGGTAACGCTTAAGGCGCGATAATCGGCTGTGCCTTCAGGTCAGGCTCGGCCACTTCCGCACCGGCAAACAGGCTACCATGTTCGAACCAGGATTTGGGAGCGGGTGCGCCCCAAAGAGTCTGGCGCTGCGGATCTTTCAGATCCCATTTGATCGGCTCCAGGTCAGGATCGACGGTCTGGTAGTCCGAGCAATAGATCTCGATGCGATGGCCGTCCGGATCGAGAATATAGAGGAAGAAGGCGTTCGAGATGCCGTGGCGGCCCGGACCGCGCTCGATATTGGCAACCCAGCCGGTCGTCGCCATCAGGTCGAGCAAGTCGATGATGTTGAGCGGCGTCGGCACCCAGAAGGCGGTGTGGTGCAGGCGCGGGCCGCGGCCATTGGTGAAGGCGATGTCGTGGACGCCGCCCTTGCGATGCGTCCAGGCCGCCCAGAGGCGACCGGTTTCCGCATCCTCGGTATATTCGGTCACGCGGAAGCCGAGCTCGTTATAGAAGGCGACGCTCTCGTCGACATTGGTCGAGAAGCAGTTGAAGTGGTCGATGCGCAGCGGCTTCACACCCTTGTAAAGCGCGTATTTCTGGTGGATCGGCGGCAGGCGATCCATCTTCGAATAGAATTCAAGGGGTATGCCGTGCGGGTCGCGGGTACGGAAGGTCCGCGCCTGATAGGGGCGTTCGACCCATTCCACCGGCAGATCCTTGCCCTTGAAGAAATGCGCCGCCTTGTCGAGATCCTCGTCGCTGAAGACCTTGAAGCCGAGATCACGCGCCTCGGCCTTGTCGGACTTCTTGAGCACGATGCAGTGATGGCCGCGCTCTTCCAGCGCCCGGAGATAGATCGTATCGGCCGTTTCGTCCGTCACCTGCAGGCCGAGCGTATCGACATAGAAGGCGCGGGACTTGGCAAGATCGATGACGCCGAACTCGACATGGCTGAGGCGGACGATGTTGAAGGGCGGGTAGAGATTGGGTTTCGGCAGGGGCATTTGTTCCTCCTCTTATGCGTACTTATGTGTTGGCGGCTCAGCCGCCGAGTTTCTGAATGGCGTGTGGCTTGGTGGCGAAGGCGATGTTCTTGGTTTCCATGTAGAAATCGAAAGACCAGTCGCCGCCGTCGCGGCCGATGCCGGAGCTCTTGACCCCACCGAAGGGGGTCGGCAAATGGCGGACGTTTTCTGAGTTCACCCAGATCATGCCGGCTTCGAGATGATCGGTGAACCGGAAAGCGCGGGTGACGTCCGACGTCCAGAGATAGCCTGTGAGGCCGTATTGGACGTCATTGGCAAGGGCAAGCGCATCGGCTTCGTCCTTGAAGGGGATGGCAGTCAGCACCGGCCCGAAGATCTCTTCCTGGGCGATGCGCATCTGGTTGTTGGCGCCGGTGAACAGGGTGGGGGAGACATAGCAACCGCCGCCAGGGCCGTTGACCTTCTCACCGCCGGCGGCAAGCGTAGCACCTTCCGAACGGCCGATCTGGATATATTCCAGCACCTTCTTTTCATGCACGGGATGAACGAGCGGGCCGACCACGGTTTCCGGGTCCAGCGGATGACCGACCTTGATACGCTTGGCCTTCTCAGCGACGATCGCGGTGAATTTGTCGTAGACGCTTTCCTCGACCAGCAGGCGCGATGACGAGGTGCAGCGCTCGCCGTTCAGAGAGTAGATCATGAAGACGGCCGCATCGGCGGCGCGCTCCAGATCGGCGTCTGCAAAGACGATGACCGGGTTCTTGCCGCCAAGCTCGAAATGCACACGCTTCAGCGTATCAGCGCCCTGCTTCATGATCATCGAGCCGGTGCGGCTTTCGCCGACGAAGCCGATCGCCTTGATCAGGGGATGTTCCGTCAGAGCCTTGCCGGCATCCTCGCCGAAGCCGTTGACGAGGTTCCAGACCCCCTTCGGCAGGCCGGCTTCCTCGGCGATGTCAATCAGAAGGCGCGCGGTCAGCGGCGAGAACTCGGCCGGCTTGTGGACGATGGTGCATCCGGCGGCAAGCGCCGGCGCGATCTTCCAGGTCGACAGCATGAAAGGGGTGTTCCAGGGCGTGATGATACCGACCGGGCCGATCGGCACGCGGGTCGTCAGGTTCACCTGGCCCTCGGCGCGGATCGCCTTGCCGTCACGGGCTTCCGGTGCGCGGTCGGCGAAGAAGCGGAAGTTTTCCGCGCCGCGCAGGGCGGCTTTCGCCATGAACTTCAGCGACTGCCCGGTGTCCATGCATTCGACGAAGGCGATCTCTTCGGCGCGGGCCACGATCGCATCGGCTATTCTGTGCAGCAGCTTCTTGCGCGCGTCGCCCGGCATGGCGGCCCATTCGGCGAAAGCGGCTTTTGCAGCCTTTGCGGCGCGATCGATATCGGCAGCCTTGCCGCGGGCAACGGTTGCGAGCGGCTTCAGGTCGATGGGGGAGATGGTCTCGAAGGTGGAACCATCATCGGCGCGCACATCCTCGCCATTGATGCGGTTGAGTACGCCGCTATCCTTGAACCGGGCCAGAAAGCCTTCGGCCTTTGCGATGTTTTCCTGCAGTTTGGACATCGTCTATTCCTTTGGTGTTACGTCGTCCCGCGAAGGGAGGTGTCACTTGCCGCGTAGACGCGGGTGAATGGCGTTCTTCTTCCAACTCAGTTCCGCATCGATCTCGCGGATCTCCAGCGAGAGGGCGAAATGCGGCGTCTCAAAGAGGGGGCCGAGGACGTCGATGGCCGCTGCAAAGATCGCCTCACCTGTGCGCTTCTTTTCGTCGTCCGTACGGCCCTTGCCGATGCGGAAGTTCAGATCCACGAAGGCGTTTTCAGGCAGCTTGTCGGCGATGGCGTAATGCTCGGCGCGAAAGGCGCGCACCCGTACGGCCCCGACCTCGAAAAGACCGGTATCCAGAACTGTCTTCAGCAGCCGCTCGCAGAGCGCGCCGATATCGGCGCGGCCCTCTAGATTAGCCGAATATTCGATGGCGAGATGTGGCATTAAGTCCTCCCGATCTCCTATTTACTTAACACGTTAACAATTATGTTGAAGATGTCAAGCGGCAGAGTCAGCTTTCTTGCCATCTCCAGGCTTTCATTGACGTAGCGCGACAGGCGCTCGGCGCTGTCGGGAATTTCCGGGCGTTCGGCGAGCCATCCGATATATGTAAGGCTCCTCAGCACCATGAATAGAGGCAGGCTCGCCAGAGCCGCGTCGGAGAGTGCTCGCCGGCTGCGGTAGCCTGATATCAGCGCTCTCTCGATTGCCGGATAGGCGGGTTCGTTGCGGTTCTTGAGCAGCGTCGTTGCCAGATCGAACAGGCGGAAACCGTGCCCCGCGTCGTCGAAATCGATGAAGGCGACATTGCCGTCAGTTCCTGTCAGGAAGATGTTTTCCCGTACGAGATCGGCATGGATCAGTCCGTAGTCGAGGCTCTCACTGTCCGCATAAGCGAGGGCGCGGCGCAGCTCGTGGCGTAGTGCCGAGAGCGCGATAATGCTCTCAGGCGAAAGGCCGCGACAATCCCAGAAGCGGCCCCAGAGTGGCTTTTCGCCGACCAGGCCGTCGACGTCCCAAGCCGGACGACGAAAGCGTTCCGGCGGTTCCCAGGCATCGGCAAGCGCGTGCATGGCGGCCATGTTTTGACCGATGCGGAAGAAGATTGCCTCCTGCATTTCAGTCGATTGCGAAAGCGGCGTGCCGCTCTGGCCAAGCGGAACGCCATCGATCCAGCTCACCACATCGGCATGCTGTTCGGGAAAATGCCTGTTGGCCCCCAGGCGAACGAGGCTTTGCCTGCTTGTCGTTGGAACCGGGCTCGGGACGTCGAGCCCGCCTAGCTTGAGCGCCGCCATGAAATGTAGTTCCGAACGCAGGCTCGTCTCGTCATGGTAACCCGGTCGGTGCAACCGGAGGGCGGCGAATTGCCCGTCTTCCAGCGTAATGCGGAAGACGGCGTTCTCCCGATATTTCATCAGGACCGGCTCGTGCGCCTGCACCGGCCAATGGTCGAGGGCCTCCAGCGCGCGCTTCTGCAAGGCGTCGCGGATGTTTTGCGGCAGCTGATCAGCCATATCGCCTCACAGGCCGGACAGGACGTCGTCGAAGATCGACAACATGAATTCGGCATTTTCCCGGGTGAACGGCATGGGCGGGCGGATCTTCGTAGCGCATTGGTGAATGCCGATCTTGCCCATCAGCACGCCGCGTTCGCGCATGGTGTTGATGATGCGTGTCGCCTCGGCAGTGGCCGGCTCCTTCGTTTGCCTGTCCAGAACGAATTCCGTGCCCATGAACAGGCCGCTGCCGCGCACATCGCCGATGATCGAATGCTTCTGCGCCAGCCGCTTGAAGGCATCGCGGGTGTATTCGCCGACATTGCGGGCATTCTCGACGAGTTTTTCATTCTCGATGACATCGAGCACCGCCATGGCAGCCGCACAGGAGACCGGATTGCCGCCGAAGGTATTGAAATAGCGGAATGCCTTGCGGAAGGCATTGATCGTATCGACATTGGCGATGACGCCGCCGACGGGATGCCCATTGGCCATCGGCTTACCGAGTGTCACGATATCGGGAACGATGCCCGCGTGCTGGTGGCCCCACATGTGCGAGCCTGTGCGGCCGAAACCGGGCTGCACCTCATCGGTGATCACGAGGCCGCCGGCCTTGCGCACGGCAGCAACCGTCTTATCCAGGAAGCCCGGCGGCAGATCCGGAAAGCCTTCGTTGGCAAAGAACGGATCGATGATGATGGCCGAGAAGCCGTGCGGTGTGTCTTGAAGAGAGGCGATTGCCTTCTCGACTTCGGCTGCGAAGGCCGTCGCAAAAGCGTCTCCGCCCTCGCCGCCGAGCGGACGGTAGCTGTCGGGAGCCGGCACATGGCGGACATGGCCGCCGAAACCGCCAACCGGCGGCATGCGGGTCGATAGCTGCGATACCGCGGTCGTATTGCCATGATAGGTGTGGTTCGTGGCGATGACGCCGGTCTTTCCGGTCACCGCCTGCGCCATGCGCAGGGCCACGTCGTTCGCCTCGCTGCCGGTGCAGGTCAGGATCGCGGCATTGAGGCTCTTGTCGAAGGTTGCAGTCAGCCGCTCGACATAGTCGAGAATGCCTTCATGCAGGTAGCGCGTATGCGTGTTCAGCATCGACGCCTGCCGGGTGATCGCCTCGACGACGTGAGGATGGCAATGGCCGACATGCGGCACGTTGTTGTAGCAGTCGAGATATTTGCGGCCGTCGGCATCCCAGAGCCAGACGCCTTCCCCGCGCACGAGATGCACGGGGTCGTCGTAGAAGAGCGACATGTTGCGGCCTAAGAGCCGTTCACGACGCGCGATAAGGGCTGCATTGTCGGACATGATCAGCCCCGTGCTGCAGTGAGACCTGCGTCGAGCGCGGTCAGCATCGTCTGGACATTTTCCGCGGTCACGATCAGCGGCGGCGACATGATGACGTTGGCACCCGAGGTGCGCACCAGAACGCCGGCATCATAGGTGGCGTCCTGCACCTTCTGGATGACGTCCTTGGCAGCGCCGCTCTTCTTTGTGCGGTCGCTGACGAGTTCGAGGGCGCACATCAGGCCCTTGCCGCGCACGTCGCCCACCAGCTCATGCTTGTCCTGCAGCTCCTTCAGGCCGGAGAGCAGCTCTTCGCCGCGAGCGGCCGCATTATCGGCGACGTTGAGGCGCTTGGTTTCCTTCAAGGTGGCAAGGGCTGCGGCCGCGCCGACCGGATGGCCGGAATAGGTGTAGCCGTGGCCGATGCTGCCGAGCGGGCCCTTGTTGCTTTCGAAGACCTGCGCCACCTTGTCGGAGATCATCACGGCACCGAAGGGGAAGTAGCCGTTGGTGATCGCCTTTGCCGTCGACATCATGTCCGGCTGTACGCCCCAGAGGCGCGACCCGGTCCAGGCGCCGGTGCGGCCGAACGCCGTTATGACCTCGTCGGCGATCAAGAGAATGCCATGCCGGTCGCAGATCTCGCGCATCAGCGGCAGGAAGGTTTCGTGCGGGACGATCACGCCGCCGGCGCCGAGCACCGGTTCGACGATGAGGGCAGCGATGGTGTCGGCACCCTGGAAGGCGATTTCATCCTCGAAGAGCCTGCCGATCGCCGCCGCGATCTCGGCATCGTCGGTGGTGTTGAAGGGGTTGCGATAGGTGAAGGGGGCGGGCAGGTGGATGACGCCCGGGAGCAGCGGCTCGTAATTGCGACGGAAGTTCTGGTTGCCGTTGACGGAAGCGCCGCCGAAATGCGTGCCGTGATAGCCCTTTTTTAGTGCGACGAACTTGGTGCGCTCCGGCTGGCCGTTGACCTTGTGGAACTGGCGCGCCAGCCGCAGGCAGGTCTCGACCGAATCCGAGCCGCCCGAGGTGAAGAAGGAGCGGCTGAGGCCATCCGGCTTGAACCATTCGGCAAGTTCGTAGGAGAGTTCGATCAGCGGCGAGTTGGTCGTGCCGCGAAACGTCGAGTAGTAGGGCAGCTCATCGAGCTGGTCGCGGATCGCCTTCTTCACCGGCTCGCAGGAATAGCCGAGATTGACGTTCCAGAGGCCGCCGACGGCATCAAGCACCTTCTTGCCCTGAATATCGACGATTTCGACGCCTTCGCCTGAATTGATGATGCGCGGCGGGTTGGCCTGCATTTCCGCGGGATGAGCCATCGGATGCCACAGGTGGCGGGCATTGTTTTCGATGATGAAATTGGTCTCACGCATGTCAAATTCCTCTTGGTTCAGAGCCCCAGCATGGCAAGTGCGCGGGCATAGCTTTCTGCAGGGCGGGTCACGTCGAAATGCACGTGAGGCAGGCTCACGGCTTCGGCGCCCTCGATGTTCTTCTTCTGGTCGTCAACGAAGACGCAGGCCTCGCGCGGCAAGTTAAGCTCGGCAAGAACGAGCTCGTAAGCGCGGGGATCGGGTTTCAGGATCTTCGTATAGGTTGCATCGACGATGACGTCGAAAAGTTCGATCAGCGGAAAACGTTGGCGGAACTCGACGCCGTAGAAGAGGTCGAGTTCGTTCGACAGGATCGCCAGCTTGAGACCGGCCTTCTTGGCGCGCAGAATGGCGTCGCGGGCTTCCGGGCGCAGAACCAGTTCCGGCTCGGCGCCGCGCGCGCGGCGGACGAAGGTCTGCATATCGGTCCAGTTTTCACCGACCAGCTCGCCGACTTCGTTCGTGCGCTTGAGCCAATAGTCGCGTTCGGTGATCTCGCGATTCTGCATTGCAACCCAGAGCGGGTCCGTCGTCGTGTCGAACGGTCCGAGCCAGGTCAGCGAACCCTCGGGAAGGCCGAGGGCGCGCTCGGTGACGTCATGCGTCTCGAACAGCGTGCGAGTGACGACGCCGCCGAAGTCGAGGATAAGCGCGCAGTCCTGTGTCATGGCCTTCCCTCCGGAATGACGCCTTCGGCCACCCATTGATCGAAGATGGCGAGTGCTGCTGCCGAAAAGGCCGGTTCGTTGATATGGGCAGAGATCTCTTGCAACGTTACGGAAGGCGGAACGGCGCGGCGCATCTCGTCGACGAAGGCGTCGAGACCTTCCGGATCATGCAGCGGCTCTTCCGGTTTGTCCCATTCCTGCAAGCCCTCGGTCGGCAGGAGGAAGGCGACCTTCGCATCGGCGCGTTTCAGTTTTTCTCCGATCAGCCGCGCGACTTCACGCCGTCCCTCTGGCGATGTCGTCACCGATCCGATCAGCCGGTTATGGGCATGATAGGGGCGATCGGCAAAAATCCCGGGCAGTGCCTGCCATGCCTGCAGATCGACCATGTCGACGGCGCCGGGGGCGACGAGCTGCGGAATGCCGGCGCGTCCGGCGTTCTCGAGCCTGTCCGGCCCGGAGGTAACGACGCTGCTATAATGATGATTACTGACTTCCTGGATGCAGAAATCGAAGACGGCGGCAAAGTCGCCCTTCGCGGCGATCGCCTCATAAGCGCGGCCGCCCATGCCGGTGGAGTGGAAGACGGCGACGTCATAGCCGCGCCTTTCCAGCTCGGGCCGCAGATACTTCATATATTTCAGGCAGGACGAGCCGAGAGACGTCATGCCGACGAGCGGCCGTTCGCGATCGGGCTTGGTGCCGTGCTTTGCGGCTCCGACGACCGCGCCGCAAGCCTGCGAAAGGACCGAACGGCAGATGCTGTTGAGGCCGTAGAGGCCGCCGGCCCACAGGATCATCATCAGGTCTGGCGCGATGCGTTCCGGCGGAATGAGATGGGAGTAAGCTATGGTGGAAACGACGAACTTCGGGACGCCGAGTGGCAGGACGGCGGCGACATCAAGCGCCAGATCCGTGCCCATGGACCCGCCGAGCGCGATGACGCCATCAACCAGGCCGTCGCCATAGAGCTGTCGGGTCAGTGCAGATGCGCCCTTTGCCATGGCTTCCATGGCGCTGTTTTCATCGCCGCTTTCGGCAATCGCCTCGATCGTTGTAGCGGCGGCCTTTGCGATGTCATGCTTGGAATAGTCGGGGCTATAGGGCGGATTGCCGAGAATGCTGACATCCATCATAACAGGCTGGCCGCCAGCTTCCCTGATGACGGACGCCATGAATTGCAGTTCGTCGCATTTGGTGTCACCGGTTCCGATGACGAGTATCCTTGGCAGGGGAGCCGCGGGGCTCATCAATCTGTCCTCCTGATTTTTGCAATGGTTCCCATGGGTCTTTCCGACCCGTAATATTTTTCTGAGATGGCGTTGGCCGCAGCGACGGCCTGGGCGCCGAATTCGTGGATGGCAGCCTTGGTCGTGCGTGAGAGCGGCGCGGCAATCGCCACGCAGCCGATCGGATGGCCGTTCGGCATCCGCACCGGCGCCGCCGTACTGATGACGCCTGCCTCAAGCCCCTGATGGCTGATGGAAAAGCCGCGTGCAGCAGTCTCATCGAGCATGGCGCGCACCAACTGCGGATCGGTGACGGTGTGATCGGTAAATTTCTCGAGCGGCTTCTTGAGCGCCGCGTCGATTTCCGCCCGAGCGCAGAAGGCAAGGTATGCACCGCCGGACGCGGTGGCATGGAGGGGCAAGAGACTGCCGACATCGACGATGATGCGATGCGCGCGCGGCGAATCCTCGACGTGAATGGTCGAAAGCTGTCCGCCGGAAAACTCCGAGAGATGCACCGTTTCGGTCGATGATTCGGCGAGCGCCCTGATGAAAGGGATGGCAACCCGCAGGAAGGGAAAGCGCGCCTCGCGGATGCGGGCGAGACGAACGGGCGCCGAGCCGATACGGTAGCGACGGCTATCCGGATCCTGCTCCACGAAACCGTGCTTTTCCAGCTCCACCAGAAAGCGTCGTGCCGTCGCCTTGTCCAGCGCGCACAGGCGGGCGATGTCGGTCAGACCCGCCTCCTTGTCCAGCCGTGACAGGGTGTCCAGCAATGCCAGCGCCTTTCCGATCGTGCTCATCGTTCCTCCTCTTGGGTTGGTCAGTTTCCGATTTTGTGCGTCCAGCCGTGGCTCTCGTCAAATCAGCTTGTTGACCCTGCGCTGCGGCACGATAGCAGCGACCCAAGATACTTAACAT
The DNA here is from genome assembly GCF_003610155.1 of Rhizobium sp. WW_1. Taxonomy (NCBI): domain Bacteria; kingdom Pseudomonadati; phylum Pseudomonadota; class Alphaproteobacteria; order Hyphomicrobiales; family Rhizobiaceae; genus Rhizobium; species Rhizobium sp. WW_1. The sequence continues at coordinate 251,688 of NZ_RAIN01000004.1, read as the reverse complement.
GCGAAATAACTTGACAGAGGGCGGCAATGTTTGCAAGTCTATATTTGAAGCTACGGTTCAAATATTGAACCATAAGCGCTGACGGCGATAAAATCAACAAAAGCATAAGCCCGCTCGTCAGTCCGGTTTTTGGTGGAGGTCGCCCGCGTGCAATCGCGGCGATGATCGGATGTTCTTAAACAAGGGGAACGAACGCAAATGAGCACGCAAAATTCGCAAGGCGCGGCTGAAAACCAGCTACGCAAAAACAGTCTCGGCGTCGGTGCCGTGACCTTCCTCGTGGTGTCGGCCGCAGCACCGCTGACGGCTGTTGCCGGCGGTGTGCCGCTTTCAATGATGCTCGGCAATGGGCCGGGCATACCGCTCACCTTTCTGCTGGTGACAGGCATTCTGTTGTTGTTTGCGGTCGGCTATGTCGCCATGGCCCGTCACATCCGCAACGCGGGCGCCTTCTATGCCTACACGGCCCAGGGCCTTGGCGGTCTCATGGGTGGTGCCGCGGCGCTCATCGCCATCCTTGCCTACAATGCCATGCAGGTGGGCGTTCTCGGGCTTTTCGGGGCGGCGACCAAGGGCTTCTTTGCCGAGCAGCTCGGCCTTGACCTGCCCTGGTGGGTCTGGAGCTTTGTCGGCATCGCCTTCGTCGCCGTTTTCGGCTACCGTCGCGTCGATCTATCGGCGAAGGTGCTGACGGTGCTCGTTATTCTCGAATATCTCGTCGTGCTCGTCATCGACGCTGCGATCTTCGTCAAGGGCGGCGATGCCGGCCTTTCTGCAGCACCGTTTACGCCAACCGCCTTCTGGAGCGGAACGCCGGCGATCGGCCTCCTGTTTTGCTTCGCAGCCTTCATCGGCTTCGAAGCCACGACCATCTATAGCGAAGAGGCTCGTGAGCCGGAAAAGACCGTCCCGCGCGCCACCTATATTTCCGTTCTCATCATCGGCCTCTTCTACATGTTGACATCCTGGCTGATGGTGACCGGCGCCGGCGTCGACAAGCTCGTGCCGACGCTGCAGGGGCTTGCCGATCCGACGACTTTCCTCTTCGGCCTTGCCGAGCGCTATGTCGGCCACTGGATTACCGTCGTGATGAGCGTTCTCTTCATCACCAGCCTGTTTGCCGGCATTCTCGCCTTCCACAATGGCGTGGCGCGCTACATGTATGTTGCCGGTCGCGAGGGGCTGCTGCCGAAGTCTGTTGGCGTTACGCATCCGATCTTCCAGAGCCCGCATGTCGGTTCGATTATCCAGACTGTCATCGCCGTGCTCGTCGTCGCGCTTTTTGCGGTCACGGGTCAGGATCCGGTGCTGGCGCTCTTCTCCTGGCTTACCAATGTCGCGACGCTCGCAATCATCCTGCTGATGGCTTTCACGGCCTTCTCGATCGTTATGTTCTTCACCCGCAACCCGGGACTTGAACGCAATGTCCTTGCGATCAAGGTGTTGCCGATCGTGACGGGACTGATCCTTCTGGCACTCGTCTATTATATCTCGGCGAACTTCGGCGCGATTGCCGGTGCCAATGGCGTGTTGGCGGTGTTGTTGCCGGGTCTGGTGCTGGTCGCAGGGATCATCGGATTTATCGCAGCGGCACGTCTGAAATCGTCAGACGCGGCGGGCTATGCCCGCCTCGGTGCCGGCCAGGAAGCCTGAACCAGTTCCAATCGTGGTGGCGGGGAAGCCCGCCACCCTCTTTGTGAGAAAATGAGATGCAGGACAAGATCGATCAGCTCCGGACATTATCCGTTTCGCCACAGACTCTGTTTATCGGCGGTGCATGGCGCCAGCCGGCCAGCGGTGCCGCCATGGACGTCATTTCGCCGATCGACGGCACGCTCCTCACCACGATTGCCGATGCCGGTACGGAAGATGTCGATCTCGCCGTCAAGGCAGCGCGTCGGGCCTTCGAAAAGGGCACCTGGTCGAAGGCGGCACCGGCCGAACGCAAGAAGGTGCTGCTGAAAATTGCCGAACTGATCGAGAAGAACACGCTCGAACTCGCAGTGCTCGGCGTGCGTGACAACGGCACCGAAATCTCGATGGCACTGAAGGCCGAGCCCGGCAGTGCGGCCGGCACGTTCCGCTATTATGCCGAGGCGATCGACAAGGTCTATGGCGAGATCGCTCCGACAGCCGAGAATATTCTCGGTCTCGTCCACCGCGAAGCCATCGGTGTCGTCGCGGCCATCGTGCCGTGGAATTTCCCGATGATGATCGGCGCGTGGAAGATCGCACCAGCGCTTGCCGCTGGCAATTCCGTGGTGCTGAAGCCCGCCGAGGGTGCGTCGCTGACGCTGCTGAAGCTTGCCGAAATCTGTGCCGAAGCGGGATTGCCCGAAGGCGTCTTCAACGTCGTCACCGGCCGCGGCGCGGTTTGCGGCGAGGCGTTGGGGCTGCATATGGATATCGATGTGCTCGCCTTCACCGGTTCCGGTCCTATCGGGCGGCGGCTTCTTGAATATTCGGCGCGCTCCAATCTGAAGCGGGTCTATCTGGAGCTTGGCGGCAAGTCGCCGAATGTCATCTTTGCCGATGCGCCCGATCTCGATCAGGCGGCCAAGGTGTCGGCCTATGGTATCTTCCGCAATTCCGGGCAGGTTTGCGTCGCCGGTTCGCGGCTGCTGGTCGAAAAGTCGATTCATGAAGCCTTTTCGGAGAAAGTCGTACGCATCGCCGAGAGCATGAAGGTCGGCGATCCCTTGCAGTTGGCGACGGAAGCAGGAGCCATCTCCAGTGAGATCCAGCTGAAGAAGGACCTCGGCTACGTCTCGCAGGCGGTGTCGGAAGGCGCATCGCTGCGCGCCGGCGGCTCGCGGATTCTCGAGGAGACAGGTGGTTACTATATGCGGCCGGCTGTCTTCGACGTAACGCCCTCGATGACTTTGGCGCGGGAAGAGGTTTTCGGTCCGGTTCTTTCGATCATTCCCTTCGAGACGGAAGCTGAAGCCCTGGAGATCGCCAATGCCACGGAATATGGCCTTGCCTCGGCCGTCTGGACATCGAACCTGTCGCGCGCTCACCGGATGGTGCGCGGCATCCGCGCCGGCGTGGTGCATGTCAACACTTATGGCGGTGCCGATAACAGTGTCCCGCTCGGCGGCGTCAGGCAATCTGGCAACGGACATGACAAGTCGCTGCACGCGCTCGACAAGTACGTCGATCTGAAGACCGCATGGATACAACTCTAACGCCGGCTCGATCTCGCCATCACCCGGTTCGCCGCGTTCGAACCGGGGCCAATGTCGACGGTATAGCTTTCGGCATGTCGCGAGCCTCATCTGTTGAAGGCTCGGAGAGCGACTTCGTTTAGCCGCGCCGTGATCCAGCATGAGTGGTCTATTTTAAAAAGCGGGTCAATCTTCGGTGCCGATTGACATGGCGGGATTTATGAAGACATTTCAGCGGTCAAGACCGCATTGGGTGCTCGGATTGCCCCCGCTTGGGGTCCTCTATCTCTCTCGTTAGCGCGGCGCGGTACAGATATGAGAATTCGAGGCGGTCGCATCGCCATCCTTTTGTTCTTGCACGGTCTTGCGCTTCCTGCGTTTGCGGCAGCCGTGCAAGACCCCACTGAGCAGACGTTGAACGCATGCCTGAACGATCCAGAGCATGGATCGACCGGAGGGCAGGATGAATGCGAGGCCGCGGCGTTGGCATCCTATGACAAGCGAATGAACGTGGCCTATTCCAAGCTGATCAAGTCGCTGCCGGCCCAGGCTGGGCAAGACCTGAAGGCTGCTCAAAGAGCCTGGATAAGCTATCGTGATTTGGAGGCCCGGGCGCGGGGCGGGCTGTTCGAAACCCGGCAGGGAACCATGTATGCGCCCATGCAGGCAGACGCCGAAACCGATCTGACCCGCGACCGGACATTGCTTCTGGAAGGCTATCTTCGCGTCCTCGAGATCGACGGACCGTAAGAGAGATCAGAAGCGAGGGATTTCGATCCGAGCCCGTGCCCTTCGTGGCCGCAATGACAAGTCCGGATCGTGCTTGATGGCATGATTTTCGGCTCCATTTCATGCGCGGGTGGTTGTGGCGGCGATATGACATCGCCGTTGCTGAAAGCTATATGTCAATTTGAGGTCTGTGCGCGGACCGGCGCTTCCGCCATGCGTGGCGGGAACGAAAGCCCCAGATAACCGCATTGTCAGGCCAGATGCGAAGCCATTGCGGATCTGTATTAAAACTTGCGTCCTCCGGCTCAGGTCAACGCAGCACCATCAGCGACCTTAGACCCCACGCACTCGAACGCCATTACCGTCGCAATCAATGTAATTAACGTGTGAACTATATTGACAAACGTGCTGGTCTGCATCAACCTTAATATTTGAATAATTGGTTCAAATAATGAACCTAAACGGGAACAGATCAATGACTGCTATGCTCGGCTTTGCCGACCTCATTTTTGAGAATGGACGAATCTATACTGTCGAACCGGCCCAGCCATGGGCCGAAGCTCTTGCGATCAAGGACGGTCGCATCGTGGCCGTCGGGAGGTGGGCCGAGATCGAGGCTCTGAAAGGCGCGGAGACGCAGGTCATCGATCTCGAGGGAAAAATGGCGATGCCTGGCTTCGTCGATGTCCACAATCACATCATGATGGGCGGGCAGGCGGATCTGTTCGAAACGCAGATCCCGGCCGGTGCCTCGGTCGATGCGATCTGCGCCCATGTGCGCGCCCAGGCCGAGATCGTGCCGCGAGGGCAATGGATCGTCGCCAATCAATGGGGCGCCGACATGATTACGGCGCTGAATAGCGAGGCTTCGCTCAGGAAGCTCGATGACGCCGGCTGTGGCCATCCCGTACTGCTGCGCGACGAAACCATGCACAATCGCTGGGTCAACAGCGAGGCGATGCGGCTTGCCGGCATTTCCGACAACCAGCCCGATCCGCCGCAGGGCTCCTTCGGCCGTGACCCCTCAACCGGCAGGCTCACTGGCTTGCTGATCGAATCTGCCGCCGGGATCGTCGAGCGGACGGCGGCGGAAGCTTTCACCGAAGAGATGGGCGAGGCCGCCGTGGCGCGCGCCATCGAAATCGTCAATTCCTACGGCGTGACCGCTTTCCAGGACGCTGCTTCGGTTTTGCCGATCATGAAGGCGCTGAAGCATCTTGATACCAAGGGCAAGTTGACCGCCTGGGCCGTGACCTCGCTCCCGCTGATTGAGCCGAGCTTCATGTTCGGCCTTTCGGGTGATGCGCTTCTGGCTTTGCGCGATGAATATCGCAGCGCACATGTGAAGCCGAATTTCACGAAGATCTTCCTGGATGGCGTCCCCGGTGCTCGCACGGCCGCCTTCCATGATGCCTATGTCGCCGACGCGGCCCATCCGGAGGGCTATCGCGGCGAAGTCTTGGTGAGCTATCCCGATCTCGTTCGCCATATCGACAAGTCCGAAAAGCTCGGCATGGGCCTGAAGATCCATTGCACCGGCGACTACGCCGTGACCGAGATGCTTGATGCGGTCGAGGCCATCAGGCACTTCAACGGTCCGACCGATATCAAGCACCATATCGCCCATGCGAGCTATATCCGGGATGAGGATGTCAGCCGTTTCGGCCCGCTCGGCGTCGTCGCCGATCTCTGCCCGATGATCTGGTATCCGACGACTTTTCTGGAGGGTCACAAGGAGGCGATGGGCGAAGAACGTGCCACGCGCTTCTGGCCGATTGCGAGCCTGAAGGCGACCGGCGCACTGCTCGCCGGCGGTTCCGACTGGCCGGTCATTCCGATCCCCGATCCGTGGAACGGCATCGAGGGGATGGTGACGCGGCAGAATCCGTCCGGCGCCTTTCCGGGCGTCTCGCTCTGGGCGGAGCAGGCGATAGATCTTGCCTCGGCGATCGAGATCTACACTCTTAATTCGGCCAAGGCGATGCGGATTGACGAGGAGACGGGCTCGCTCGCCGTCGGCAAGTCTGCCGACATCATCGTGCTCGACCAGAACGTTTTCGAGGTGCCGGCCGATCGCATCGCCGACACCAAGGTCTTGACCACCTATTTCTCTGGTCAAGCCGTCTACCAGCGATAGCTGGCGCGGCGAAGAGGAAACGCCGCACATACAAAGAGAGGGAACAACATGAAACTGAGATCCGCATTCATCGTTCTGGGTCTGGCCGCGGCCGGCCTGGCATTTACCGGTTCGTCCGCCTTTGCGGCCGGTCCGACATGCAAGGATGGGCCGATCAGGATCGGCGCCGTCTCCACGGTCACCGGCGTCGTCGATTTTTCCGATGCGCCGAAGGCGACCAAGGCCGTTTTCGAGCAGCTGAACGAGGCTGGCGGCATCAACGGCTGCAAGATTGAATATTCGCTGGCTGATGATAAGGGCGATCCGCAGGTTGCGGCGCAGGCTGCGCGCGACCTGATCGACAACAAGGGCGTCGTGGCGCTTGCGGGCGGGGCGAGCCTGCTCGACTGCGCGGTCAACGCCGGCACTTACAACCGCAACGAGGTGCTTGCCGTTCAGGGCGTCGGCGTCGATCCGCTTTGCTTCAACGCTCCGAGTATTTCCCCCGTCAATGTCGGCCCCTTCACGCTGACGACGGTCATGCTCGATTATGCGACGAAGAACCTCGGGGCGAAGAAGGTCTGTGCCTTCTTCCTGATCCTCGGCGGCACGCAGGAGGCCTATGGTAACGCCGTTGCCGCCTGGCAGAAGATGAGCGGTAACACCATCGGTCTGGTCGACATGACCCTGCCGCCGCAGGGAGACTTGACGCCTTATGTCATCAAGGCGCGCGATGCCGGCTGTGATGCCGTGCTCACGAACCAGGTCGAGCCGGGTGTCGTGCAATGGGTGAAGACCGCCGACGCGCAGAAGATTTCCGGCATCAACTGGCTCTTCCTGGCCCCCGGCTACACCGAGGGTGTCGCCAAGGCGCTCGCCGACAGCAAGCAGCCGGTCTATGTCGGCACCGAATGGGAGCCTTATACCGAAAATAACGAGGCGAATGCCGACTGGATCAAGACCATGGATAAGGCGGGTCTCGCGAAGACCGCCTTCTCTCAGGGCGGCTACCTGGCGGCCAAGGTCATGATCGACACGATCTCCGGTATCGATGGCGAAGTGACCCGTGATGCCGTGACCTCTGCGCTCAAGGAGGGCAAAGAACTGCATTATTCGCTGGCCGGCAGCCCCTATGTCTTCGGCGATGCCCGTGCGCATTCGCCGATGAAGTCGACCAAGATCATGCAGCTCGTCGATGGCAAATGGACCGTCAAGACGCCGGATTGGTACACGCTGGCCAAGGCCAAGTAATGACGCACGTGCCGGTCCTGCCTTCGAAGGGCAGGGCCGGGCGTTGGCTCGACGCGACGACGATCTGATCTGGCGAGGCAAGTTTTGCCCGCTTCCGGAGTTCTGCAATGAACGCTCTCTTTACAGCCGCTGTGGCTGGCCTTTCCGCAGGTGGCGCCTATGCCATTCTCGGGGTCTGCGCGATCTTCACCTATCGCCTGGTCGCGGTGGTGAACTTCACCGGCGCCGCGATCGGCGCCACGGGCACTTTCATCATGGTTGCGCTGCACGAAGCCGGCATACCGCTGCTGCCGGCCGTCCTCTTGGGCATCGCTGCCGGTGCGGTTGCCGGCATCTTGATCGGCCTTGTGATGACGACATGGTTTGCCAACGCCAATGCCTCGACGAAGGCGGCGGTGACTGCGGCGCTTCTCGTCGGCATCATCGCGATCGGCCTGCGGCTGACCGGCGGCCAGCATCCGCATAATTTCCCGGAAATTATCGCTGGTTCGGCGTTCCGCCTCGCGGGTGTGGAGGTGACGTGGGCTGCCGTGACGACGCTTCTTCTATCGGTCGTCTTCACCATCGTAACGGAACAGTTCCTCGCCCGCACCCGCATCGGCCTGCAACTACGGGCGCTGTCGCAGCGGCCGATGGCGGCGGAGCTGATCGGCATTCGGGTGCGGCTCCTGGCGCTTGGCGTCTGGGCGGTGACCGGAGCTGTGACCTCCTTCGCGCTGATGATCATCGCGCCGTTGCGTTCGCCGGATTTCGCCTCGCTGAGCCTGCTCGTCGTGCCGGCGCTGGCCGCGGCCCTGATCGGCGCCTTCGCCAGTTTCCGCGCGGCACTTCTCGGCGGCTTGACGATCGGCATATTAGAAGGTGCGGTCAGCGCCATCGATTTTGTCAGCCAATACCGCAGCACCGTTCCCTTCATCGTCATTCTTGCCGTCCTTCTATGGTCGCAGAGAGGAGCCCGCTGGGATGAAGCACGCTAGTTTCCGTGCCGCCATTGTGACGGCCCTATCGCTTGTGGCCGTCGGCGCACTCGTTCTTTTGCTTTTGCCGAAGTACTGGGTGTTCCTCCTGACGGCGGTTTTCATAACGGGCATTGCGCTGCAGAGCCTCGGACTCGTCGCCGGACGCACCGGCATGATCTCGCTCTGCCAGATGTCCTTCGCCGGCGTCGGCGGCTGGGTCACGGGATATCTGAATGTCATCGAGGCACCGGGCGGTCTTGTCGTCTGGATGATCATCGGCGGTTTGGCGGCCGTACCTGTCGGCATTGCCATCGGTCTGCCGGCGTTGCGACTGCGCGGCATCAACCTTGCGATCGTCACCCTCGGCTTCGCCGCGGCCTTCGATACGGTGCTCGCGACGATCACCTTTCCGGGGCAGACGACGTTTACGCAGGTCGTCCGTCCCGCGCTCTTCGAGAGCGATTACGGCTTTTTCATCTTCGTGCTTCTCACCTACGGCGTGATCGCCGTGGCGCTCGAGTTCGTCAGCCGCTCGCGGCTCGGCGCGTCCTGGCTCGCTGTTCGGCATTCGGAGCGGGCAGCGGCGGCGCATGGGGTTTCGATCCCGCGGGCCAAGCTCAGCGCCTTCGCCATCAGTGCGTTCATTTCCGGTGTGTCGGGCGGTTTGCTCGCCGGCTATCTCGGGACGCTGGTATCTGAAAACTTCTCGATGATGCAGTCGCTTTCGCTCTTTGCCGTGGCGACGATGGTGGGCGCGCATTTCACCCTTGGAGCCGTCATCGGCGGCATATTGATCACGCTGTTTCCGGAACTTCTGCGCCGACTCAACCTGCCGCAGGATGTCGGCAACGTCTTCTTCGCCATCGGTGCCGTGCATGCCCTTTCTTCCGGCGAGACGATCAGCGAGACCTGGGCGCGGCTTGGGCGCAAATTGCTGCCCAAGCGCCGCGCGACCGCTACCCATAGCCAGCCGGGCCGCCTTCCGGCTGCTGCTATCCATGAACAGGGACTGGCGTTGGAGATCGGTAATCTGACGGTCCGCTACGGTGCTGTCGTTGCCCTCGACAAGGTCAATCTGCAGGTGCCTGCCCGTACCGTCGTCGGCCTCGTCGGGCCGAATGGCGCCGGCAAGTCGACCATGGTCGATGCGATTGCTGGATTTCTCGCTCGGTATGACGGTTCGATCAAGCTGAATGGAAAGGCACTGGAGGGGTTCTCGGCAACCAATCGCGCTCGGCTTGGCATTCGCCGTACCTGGCAGACCACGCGCATCGCGCCGGAACTGAGTGTCGGAAACTATGTGCGGCTCGCTGCCGGCGCGATCAGCGACGACGAACTCTCCGCCATCCTGCAATGGTTCGATTGCCCGCCTGCCCACACGCCGATCGCCTCAATCGACGCAGGTACGCGCCGGCTGCTCGATGTCGCCGGCGTCGTTGCTTCCCGCGCCCCAGTCATCCTTCTCGACGAGCCAGCCGCCGGCCAGTCCTATGCCGATGCCGTGAAGCTCGGCGAGCGCATCGCCGCAATCCCGGAGACTTTCGGCAGCGCGGTGCTTCTGATCGAGCATGACATGGATCTCGTAAGGCGGGCCTGCTCAGCGATCACCGTGTTCGATTTCGGACGCGTGATCGCCAATGGCGCGCCGCAGAGCGTTCTCGCCATGCCGATCGTCCAGAAAGCCTATATGGGCATCGAACTCGAGGAGGCGGCCGAATGACTGCGCTTTCCATCAATGGCCTCGTCGTCAATCGATCCGGGATTCCAGTCGTTCGTGGCGTGGATCTTAGCGTATCGAGCGGTGAGATCAGCGTGCTACTCGGTTCGAACGGAGCGGGCAAGACGACGCTGCTCGAAAGCCTCTCGGGGATCATTTCAGCTGCGGCCGGCTCGGTCTCACTGGATGGCGCGGAGCTTTTGAAGCTGCGGGCGGGCCTGCGCGCCCGCGCCGGTATCAGCCATGTCGAGCAGGGCCGTACCGTCTTTCCTGAAATGACGACCGAGGAAAATCTCAAGGTGGCGCTCAATCCGGCGGCGGATCTCCAGGAGGCCTACGATCTGTTTCCCGAGCTGCTGCAGCGCCGCAATATCAAGGCAGGCATGCTCTCCGGCGGCGAGCAGCAGATGGTCGTCATCGCCCGTTCGCTGCTGACACGGCCGAAGGTGATTATGATCGACGAAATGTCGTCGGGTCTGGCGCCCGTCATCGTCAGCCGCCTGATGCGGGCGGTGAGGCAATTGGCAGACGCTGGCATGGCGGTCATTCTGGTCGAGCAGTTTGCGGCTCTGGCGCTTGCGATCGGCGATCGTGCCTATGTGCTGCGCAGAGGCGCGATCGTCTATGATGGCGATTGCACTGCGCTCGCAGATGATCCCGCGCAGCTCCATCGCCTCTATCTCGGCGATGCCGCTGCCTGACGAAACACGAGTATTTGGCAAAATCTTAAAGGGGATGCGATTGGCGATCGCATCCCCCATTCCTTTGAAACATCTTCGATGCTTTGCTGTTCAGCCGCCGAAGCTGCCTGCCTGGGTCGGCACATGCACGTAGTTGCGGTCGAAATAGAGCAGTGCGTGTCCGTCCTTGCGACTGCGTATATCCATCACCTCGCCGATGAAGATATGGTGCGTGCCGACGAGGCGCGCTTCCGTCAGCCGGCAGTCGAAGGAGACGATGGCATCGGAGAGCGCCTGGCTGCCGGAGCGGAAGTTGACCCATTCCGCCGCGGCGTAGCGCTCCTCCATGTCGGCGCGCTGACCGGCGAAATAGCCGGCCAGTTCCTTGTGCTCCTGCGTCAGGACATTGACGCAGAAGCGACGGTTATCGAGGAAGAGGCTTGTTTGCGCCGAGCGGCTGTTCATGCAGACCAGCAGCGTCGGCGGCTCGTCGGTGACGCTGCACATGGCCGTCGCGGTGAAGCCGCCGCGGCCGGCAGGGCCATTGGTGGTAATGACGTTGACCGGTGCGCAGACCCTGGCCATGGCATTGCGGAATTCGGTTTTTGAGAGTTGCTCCTCCATGGCAATGGCCTCATTCGGCGGCATTGCGAACGGGGGAGGTATCGCCTAGCGGCGGAAGCCAGGTGTCTCCGGTCCAGCCGTTCTCGTCGTAGTCGCTCATGCACTGATCGACCAACGCTTCCATCTCCTTCAGCCGGCCGCCGCGCTCGGCGCCTTTCAGCACCTGCAGACGAACCTCTTCCGGCGCGCCGGCGTAGTTGAGCTCATAAAGAGCGTGGCGCCCGCCGAATTCGGTACCCGTGGCATCCCAGAGCAGCTTCATGATCTTGATGCGCTCGATATGACCCATGTCGTTAGACCCGCGCACATATTGGGCGAGATAGCGGTCGATCTCCGGATTGCCGAAATCCTTGGCCGAAGAGGGCAGGTAGATCAGGCCCGAAGCGATGACCCTGCGCACCGTTTCGATGACACGCGGATAGGCCTCCGACATGAAGGTGCGGTAAGAGAGCGCCGCTTCCATGTTCGGCAATACAGCGCCATTGGCCCAGGGCTGCGGGTTGTAGGCCATGGCATTGGAGAAGGACCAGAACATGTGGCGAAGCGCGATGATTTCCCCGAGCGCTGCCTGATTGCCGCGGAAGGCATCGCCACCGGTCGCGCGCAATGCCTTGGCGAGCAGCCCGGCGATGAAGTCGAGCTTGACGGCAAAACGCGTGCAGCCCTGGAAGCAATAGCCGTGCATGAAGCCAGAGGCCGGATGGAAGGAGAGGATCTTGGCTGCGTCACGCAGCACCAGTACATCCTCCCAAGGCACAAAGACATTGTCGAGCACCAGGATCGCGTCGTTTTCGTCGAAGCGCGACGATAGCGGATAGTCGAAGGGATGGCCTACCGTATTCGCCGTCTGCTCATAAGAAACGCGGCAGAACATCTTGATCCCCGGCGCGTTCATCGGAACGATGAACATAACAGACAGCGACGGGTCTTCGGTAACCGTCGCCGAGCTCTGCGCAAGGAAATTATAGTGAGTGAGGGCCGAAGACGTTGCCACCACTTTGGCGCCGGAGACATAGATGCCGGCATCTGTTTCCTTGGTGATGTGAACGAACACGTCCTTGACGGTATCGGCCGGCTTGTGACGGTCGATCGGCGGATTGACGATTGCGTGGTTCATGAAGAGCACGGATTCCTGCGCGCGTTTGTGCCAGGAAAGCGCGTTCTCCTTGAACGGGCCGTACCATTCGGCATTGGCGCCGAGTGTGTTCATGAGGGCCGCCTTGTAGTCGGCGGTGCGGCCCATCCAGCCATAGGACATGCGCGCCCAATCGGCGATAGCGCCCTGCTGTGCCACAAGCTCGGCGGAGGATTTGGCGACCCGGAAGTATTTGTGGGTGTAGCCGCCCGATCCGGTGTCGGTCGGAGAGGTCAGGCGCTCCTTGGTCTTCTCGTTATGCAGCGCGTCATACATCCGCGCCAGCGAGCGGGCGGAATTGCGCATCGCGGGATGCGCCGTCACATCGGCGATGCGCTCGCCGTTGATGTAGACCTCGCGGCCGTCGCGCAGGCTCTCCAGATATTCGGCGCCGGTGAACGGACGGGTCTTGTCGCTACGGTGATCTTCGGCTCGCATCTCGTATTCCTCCCTTGAGACCATGATGAATGCTACGTCCGCCACGTTGTCGCGGCCATGGACAAAGGGGGCAATTCGCTGGTACTTTTTCGGGCATGTCGCAGAAGAACGAGATCCCGAATTTCTTTGTCTATGGCGTACCGAGCCGAGCGCTCGATGTCGGATTTCTGCATGTGGAAACGGTCATGGACCGCAAAACATTGCATTTCGGGCATGTCGCGTCGCATAAACATCCGTTGATGGGGCAGATCACCTATTGGTACAAGGGTGGCGGTCGCTATCGGATAGAGGATCGGACTTGGAATTTTTCCGCTCCGACGATCAGCTTCGTGCCGAGCAACATCATTCATGGATTCGAGGTCGACGATCAGTCCGATGCCATTGTTGTCTCGGTATCGGACGATACGCTGAAGGCGCTGGCGCCTCAGGTGGATCTGAGCCTTGATGTCCCGACTTTTCTGACTGACCGTCCGGAAGACCCCTCCTGGCAGAAGGTCGACGCGTTGCTGCATATGGTGAGCGCGGAGTATCGCGAGCGTGGCGGCCAGAGCGAAAAGGTCATGCTCGGACTGATCGGTGTCGTGCTGTCGCTGATGCACCGGCTCGGCGGCAGTGCAGCGCTGCCGTCGGCCTCGCCGACTGTCTCCCTTGCGCTGGCGCTGCGCAGCGCGGTCGACAGGCATTACAAGAGCGATTGGCCTGTCGGCAACTATGTCGACCTGCTTGCCACGACGCCGCATCTGCTCGATAAAGCAGCGCGCGAGGTGTTCGGCCATAGCGTCAAGGAAATGCTGCTGGACCGGCGGCTGCTGGAAGCCAAGCGGCTGCTGATGTTTACCATCCGCTCGGTCGAGGATATCGGCCGTGAGGTGGGTTTTGAGGATCCTGCCTATTTCTCACGCTTTTTCCGCAAGCGGGTGGGTGAAGCGCCAGCGGCCTGGCGGCGCCGGAATTTGGAGCGGGAGCCTTCGGGTGGCGACGCCGCGTAACAAAGGCCGGTCGCAATCACATGCTCGATATGTCTCGGCCGGTCAGCGTCTTCGGTAGCGTGCGCGGAATTCGCGTGGCGTGCAGTTTTCCCGCTCGTGAAACAGTCGGGAGAAATAAAACGGATCGTCGAATCCGACGCGCGAGGCGATGATTTCGATCTTGTCATCCGTCATCGTCAGCAGTTCCTTGGCATGGTCCATCCGTACGCGAAGCTGAAAACCCTTCGGCGGCAGCCCGACTTCCGCTACGATCTTTCGGCGCAGCGTCGCGGGCGACATCCCGTATTCGGCGGCAAAGGTCGCGATATCCAAGGATTGCATCGCTCTTTGACGAAGAGCCTCGATGATTTCGGCGATATCCGTTCCGCCTTGAGCGGAGGGGGCCGCTTGGCTTGCTTGTCGCGCCGCGAGAATGACGATCTGATGAAGAGCCGCGGCGGCGGAAGCTCTCGACAGGTTACTATCCTCGATGAGGTCGCCGTGGATATTGTTGAAGAGGCGCTGCACGCTGTCGGGATTACGGAGGATGACGAGGGGGGTCTGTTCGCTGATGAGGCGCAGACGCAGGAAGTCTCGCAAGAGCGAGCCTTCGAACAGCGCCCATCGCTCGCTCCAGCCTTCGCTGTCGGGGCCGTATGAGTGCGGGCGGTTCGGGAAGAGCCAGAAAAGCGCCGGCCCCTTCACGCTTCTGCGACCGGCGGCATCTGTTTCAAGGAAGCCCTGGCCGCTTTCGACGAGAACTACCGCATAGCCAGGCAATTTCCGCGTCTTGACAGCATGCATGGAATGCTGCCTGCCGCTGCCGGTGACGGCCAGTCCTCCGGCGGCGGCGAGCGGTGACCTGTAGATGGCATCTGTTGGTTTCATGGTGAGCGAAAAGTCCAGTATGGTTTTCGTCCATGTAGTGAAACATCACCTCCTGTTAGATTCAATGGGCAATCAAATCAAACTATAGGCGAGTGAAATGTCGATTCCCATGCAGGCAATGCCCAGCGGCGAGCGCGCGCTCAACCTTGTCGCCAATGGAAAGGTTCTTTCGAGCGCGGCCAACCGGCTCGGCTTTCTGACCCCGACCGATCCGGGAGTTGGTGTCGAGGCGATCCGCCATCTCTACGAGGAGAATGGCTATGTCTGGCTCAAGGGGTTCCTGCCGCGCAATGACGTCATCGATTTCAGGGGTTGGGTCTTCGGCCACATGGCAGCAACAGGGCTGATCAAGAAGGGAACGGACCCAAGGGACGGGATATCATCGGTCTCCGTGCCCGAAGGCAGGCAAGTTGATCGATGCTTGATGTCGCTCGTGCGATCGGTCGCTTACGAGGGCTTTTGCGCGCAGCCGCGCATGTCTCGCTTCATGGACGAATTCCTGTCGGGCATTTCCTATCTGCACAAGCGCAAGATCATGCGCCATATCCGCCCGGGAACGACGACGGCGACACCGGCTCATTACGATCTGGTCTATCTTCGCGGCGGCACCAGCCGGATCGTAACGGCTTGGATACCGATCGGCGATATTCCCGTCGAAATGGGCGGGCTCACCTATCTGGAGGGATCGCATGCGATCGGCCGGCAAATGGAGCGAGAGTTTGCCGAGAAGAATGCCGATCTCAGCCCCGAGGAGCGTGTCAGCGCTTTCAATCGCAACATGACCGAGGGCGGCTGGGTTTCGAAGGATCTGCCCGATATGGCGGAACGCTTCGATACGCGCTGGCTGGTCGCCGACTATGAAGCCGGCGACGTCATGCTCCATTCGCCCTTCATGATCCACGCGTCGACCACCAACCAGGACAGGCAGCAACGCTTGCGCCTATCCACCGACATTCGCTATCAGAATGTCGAGGACGAGATCGATGCCAGGTGGAACAACCACTGGACGCTCGGCGACATGCTGTGACTGGAGTTCGATCTCGGCAGCGCGCTCTGTCTGGTGCTTGTCTCAGCTGTGATCGTTCAAGATGCGTTCTATTTCCTCGACCCGGTCGCGCCGGCGCGAGAGGCGCTTGCCGATGCGGCCGAACCAGCGCTTGCGCCTGGTCGCCTCGCGGCTCGCCTGGAGATGCTCGATGAACACCTGCTTGACGTCCTCGTTCTCGACGCGGTCGAAAACCCAGCAGAAGGAGACTGGCAGTTTGCCGATACGGAACGATGGGTGGCCGCTTTTGGCGTCTTCGATGATGATCTCTTCGAGAACGATCTGATCCCACATCTCAGGATTGTCGCGGCATCCTTGCTGCCAACGTTCGAGCAGACGCGCGGCGCCTGGCGTGTCATTAATCAGGATCGTTCCGCTGAACAGCCGATCATCGGCATCGTAGTAGGCGGCGATATCGCAATCGAATCCGCCCAGCGCCGGCCAGGGATCGCGATGAAAGACGGCGTCGACATCGACGTAGAGCAGCGGCCCGCGAAGCCTTGTTCTTTCCTTGAGCAGGAAGACGGGCTTCAGCCCGGCATTCTGCACCCAACTGCCGGCACTCGGCATCGCGGTCGCCTGAACGCTCAATCCGATGCGTTCGGCAGAGAGAACCATGCGATCCTTCTCATGCTCATAGATGCTGTCCTTGGTAAAAAAGGCGACAATCGAGCCGTTGCTGTTTGCAGCCCTCGATCGGCGTTCGATCAGGTCCGGCTCTGCCGGAAACGGGATAATCAACGCGCGCTGCTGCGGCGTCCAGGGGCGAACCTTATTCAGGATATTCAAGAGGCACCTTCGGGGTTTGTGGATTTCTATCGAATATCCGCCACCACAGCCCCCGAAGCGTTGCGGACGAGATTGAGAAATCAGGTGAGTCTGGCATTCTGCCCGTCCGATTGCGGAAACGCCGCGCCCCTGGCGTCCGCACCGGATTGGCAAATCGTTTGTTCTTCGCTAATCGAGTGTCATGTCCGATAACATCATCAAGTTTGAACGTCGTCCCAAACCCAAGCCGCCGAGACAAACACCTCCTTGGCTCAAGCGTCTGTTGGCGATCTTGGCCGTGATCGCGTTTTTCCTAGCAGCCTTTGCTTACTTTACGCTGAAAGGCGGCGCAGCCGGCCCGACACTCTGAACCACTCCTGATCGATTAAGATCATGAGCCGATTTCTTGGTCACCCGATCGAGATCTCGGGACGGCGACTGTTTTGATTTGCCCGCTTTGCGGCCGCATTATGGCCTTCGATGGCCGATCCCCAGCTTTAGAGTCTAATCTTCCCCCTCAAGCCCAGAACCTCGTTAAGCACGGTTTGCAATGTATCTTTTTCGTAAAGGAGCTGAAACTTGGGATGGGTTTGTTCGATAGATTATAAAATCTATAGAATATAATTGCACCGGGTTGGAATCTTCATCCTTGTGCTCGGCGGAGGACAAGGCAAACCGGGAGATATCGATGAGCGATGCAAGCAGGGAAACTTTGAAATTCGCCTATTGGGTACCGAACGTATCAGGTGGATTGGTCATCTCGGATATCGAGCAACGAACGAGCTGGACGATCGAATACAATCGCAAGCTTGCCCAGATCGCCGAAGCCAGCGGTTTCGATTATGCGCTAAGCCAAATCCGATTTACGGCCGGATATGGCGCTGAGTATCAGCATGAATCTGTAGCCTTCAGTCATTCGCTTCTGGAGGCGACGACGAAACTGAAGGTGATCGCGGCAATCCTGCCCGGTCCGTGGGTGCCGGCGCTGGCGGCCAAACAGATCGCTACCATCAACCATCTCACCAACGGCCGCGTCGCCGTCAACATCGTCAGCGGCTGGTTCCGCGGCGAGTTTCATGCCATCGGCGAACCCTGGCTCGATCACGACGAACGCTATCGCCGCTCTGAAGAGTTTATCCGCGCCTTGCGCGGCATATGGACCGAAGATAGCTTTACCTTCCGTGGCGATTTCTATCGCTTCACCGATTATTCGCTGAAGCCAAAGCCGATCGACCCTCAGCCGGAAATCTTCCAAGGTGGCTCGTCGCGCGCCGCGCGTGACATGGCCTCCCGGGTTTCCGACTGGTATTTCACCAATGGCAATACGCCCGAAGAGATCGCCAGGCAGGTGGATGACATCCAGTCCAAGGCAACGGCCAACGGCCATCATGTACGCGTCGGTGTCAACGCCTTTGCCATCGTCCGCGATACCGAGGAAGAGGCAAAGGCAGTGCTTGCCGAGATCATCGAAAAGGCCAATCCCGAAGCGGTCAAAGCTTTCGGTCACGAAGTGAAGAATGCCGGCAAGGCTTCGCCTGAAGGCGAGGGCAACTGGGCGAAATCCAGCTTCGAGGATCTCGTGCAATACAATGACGGCTTCCGTTCCAATCTGATCGGCACGCCGCAGCAGGTGGCCGAACGCATCATCCGGTTGAAGCAGGCCGGCGCGGACCTGATCCTGCTGGGCTTCCTGCATTTTCAGGAGGAAGTGGAGTATTTCGGAAAGCATGTCATTCCGCTGGTCCGCGCCCTTGAAGAATCCAAGGAAACCGTTGCCGTGGCGGCGGAATGATGTCTCCATAGTCGTCCGTTTTTAACGTTACCTGACCAATGTTTGCTGAGGGCGGGTGCCATTGACGATGGTGGCCGCCCTTTGCTCCTTGCTCGCTCCGGGCCTGAAATCCCAAACGTGATTCACCTCGCCGTGTTGAATTCTTGGGGCAATATATCGATCCACTATGCGGGCCGATGTTGGCGCCCATTCCGTCATGGCGGTGGAAGTCCGCTGCCCGTTTTCTATATCCTGGAGATGTTCATGGTTTGACGAACAGGAAGAGGAGCAGGATATGACATTGACCTCGCAAGACGTCACCTCCGTACTCGGCCCTGTGGACGAAACGCTGATCGCAGAGATCGTTGCGACGGGTGCTACGTCGACAGAACTTTCGGAAGCCTGGGCCTGGGTCAACAGTGATGAGGCTCTGATCGGCGAAGGGCGCCATCTGCCTGCGGGAACCGTCGCAGCTCTGGTGGATCTCCTTTCGGCTGACGATGAGGAATGGGAAGAATAGCAGCGCCGCCGAGTATGACGCCGATCGCTTCAAGCTGGGGTGCAGGCACGGCCAGAGCAGTTACACACTTCTCATTTCCGGCCGGGTTTGTTTTAAGGAGTGCTAGGGTCCGATGCATGCCGGCGGCATCTGTCGAGAACCGTGAGACTGTGTAGGAATGCCAGGCGAAGGGCAGGACAATGGAAATAATCACGACGACACTCGTCCTCCTGTTGGCGATCGTCGTCAGTGGCGCCATTTCGCGTGCCATACCGGTCATTCTGCCATTGCCGTTGATTCAGATCGCGCTGGGCGCCGTAATCGGTCTGTCGGCCGACCTTAGCGTGCGGCTTGATCCGGAGATTTTCTTTCTGCTGTTCCTCCCGCCGCTGCTCTTTCTTGACGGATGGCGTATTGCCGCCGACGAGCTCAAGCAGGATATGAATGTCGTCGTGGAATTGGCTCTCGGACTTGTCGTTTTCACCGTTCTCGGAGCCGGCCTGCTCGTCCATTGGATGATCCCCGCAATGCCGCTCCCAGTCGCCTTCGCGCTGGCCGCCGTCATTTCGCCGACCGATCCGATCGCAGTCTCGGCGATTGCACAGCGGGTGCCCATCCCACCGCGCATGATGCACATCCTCGAGGGGGAGGCCCTGCTGAACGATGCGTCCGGCCTCGTCTGCCTGCGATTTGCAATCGCCGCGGCGCTGACGGGCAGCTTTTCCCTCTATGACGCCACGCTGAGCTTCCTGTGGACCGCATTCGGCGGCCTTGCAATCGGTGTCGGCGTCACCTGGACCATTACGTGGCTGAGCACGCGCGTATCGCTGCGTTATGGCGAGGAGAGCGGCTCGGAAATCCTGGTCAGCATTCTGATCCCCTTTGCGGCCTATCTGATTGCGGAACACCTCCACTGCTCCGGCATTCTCGCGGCGGTATCGGCGGGAACGACGATGAGCGTCGCCGAGAGTTCGGGGCGTGCGCTGGCGGCGACGCGCGTGCGCCGAAGCGCTGTCTGGGACATGATCCAGTTCGCGGCCAACGGTACGATCTTCGTCCTTCTGGGCGAGCAACTGCCGTCGATCATCGGCCGGGCATCGGCAACTGTGGAAGTCACCGGACATCACGAGTTCTGGTGGCTTGCCGCCTATATCGTCGGGCTCACCTTCGGTCTTGTCGCATTGCGATTCAGTTGGGTCTGGCTGTCGCTTCACCTGACACTGTTCCGCCAGAGGAGGCAGCACCAGACGTCGCCGCCCTGGCGTATTCTTGCGGCATTTTCCTTTGCCGGCGTTCGCGGTGCAATCACGCTTGCAGGCGTGCTGACCCTGCCGTTTGCCCTGAATGACGGTTCGCCCTTTCCCGCCCGCGATCTTGCGATCTGCCTGGCGATGGGCGTCATCATCATGTCTTTGATCCTGGCGACGCTTTTCCTGCCGCCGCTGCTGAAAAATCTGGAACTTCCGCACGATACCAAGCACGAGGAGGACGAAGCAGCCGCGCGGGTCGATGCGGCAAAGGCTGCGATCACGGAAATCGCCCGCCTCCAGCATTCGCTTTCCAAGGGGCAGGAGGATGCCGATCTTTATGTGGAGGCGGCCTCAAGGGTGCTGGAGCTCTATCGCGAACGCATCCGCAACCAGACCGGCGCCGACGAGGAAGCGGCCGTGTCCAGGCGCACCATGCACATTGAAATGGAGCTGCGGCTGGCGGGTGTTCGTGCCGAGCGGACAGAAATCTTTCGCAAGCTGCGGGCGAGGCAACTCGGCAAGGAAATTGCGGCAAAGCTCGTGCGGGAACTGGATCTGCTGGAAGCGCGCTATGCGAGTTGACTTCGCGTCCTCCGCAGTCTGCTCGTCCGGCTTCCGCCGATAAGAGCCCGATCTTGCTGCAGTCGTGCGAAGGGAAGGGGAACCTTGAACCTGAATTTGCGTCTTCCTACGTGAGTAGCAACCGAGGCTTTATGAGATCGGTTGCATTCACGTCTGTCAGGAGTGACCAAAATGGAAGATAGAACGAAAATCATCGAAGACCTCAGCGTCGAAGAGCGCGAGGAAATCCTCATCGATATCGCCCGAACGCTGGAAGGCAACGCACGCGAGGCTCTTGTCGAGGGCAATCAACAATTTGCAGCGCTTTCCACCAATATTGCCGAAGCAATTCGCGTCAACGCCGACGAGCTCGCGCGCGACGATCCCGAGCAGGCGGAAGAGTTGTTGCAGCAGGCTGTCGCAATCATCTCGCAGTTCAATGCTACTCATCCCTACCGGTTGATCAGCACGGCTGTTCACTAACCGGCCTGATGCCCTACTTCTTGTCTCGATAATACGACCCGGAGGATTTCGATGTCAGAACTCATAGTGCTTGGTTTCGACGATGCCGATAAGGCGGATACTGTGCTGAACCGTCTTGTGCAGCTCGAGAAGGAATATCTGATCGATCTGGAAGATGCCGTGGTCGCCGTCCGCGACGAGGCCGGCAAGGTCCGTCTCAAGCAGAGTTTCAATCTAACCGCTGCCGGTGCAGCAAGCGGCGGCCTTTCAGGCGCGCTGTGGGGCTCGCTGGTGGGCCTGCTGTTCCTCAATCCGCTGGCGGGCCTGGTGGTCGGCGGCGCAATCGGCGCCGGCTCGGGTGCGCTGGCCGGATCGATGGCCGATTACGGCATCGATGACGGCCTCATCGAGAAGCTAGCCGAAACCATCCCGGCAAACAGTTCCGCGCTCTTCCTGCTGATCCGCAAGGTCCAGCCCGAAAAGGTGCTTGCCGAATTCAAGGGTGAGCATGCAAGGCTTCTGCGCACCTCGCTTTCGCCCGATCAGGAGGCGCGACTGCGTCAGGTTCTCGTTGATGAGACCTCACCAACCGCTGAGGCGTCCGCCACGGTTTGAGCGTAAGAGCCGATCTGCGGCTATCGACCAGGAGCCGTGCTTCCGAAAAGGAAGCACGGCAGACGACGGGTCCGTCCGTCGGTTGTGGTCTTCGCTCGCCTTCCATATTAGGCCGAATGCTGCCATTGTAAGCACCGGGTCCATCCCACGATCGGCAGTATTGCAGCAAGGGAGGGGCAAGACCCTAACGGCCATTGTCAGCATACGTTCCCAGACGGAAAGTTGTGCGATGAGCGAGCCCGCATCTCGTCAAAGCCAGCCTACGTCAAAACCCAAAGCATCGCTGATTCAGACCAAGCGCGCTGCGGTGCAGGCACTGCGGGTGATGATCGCATGCACGATCACTTATGCAGTCTCCCAGCTTCTGCATCTTCAGCAAGGCTATTGGGCGGTGTTCACCGTGCTGATCGTCATGCAGGCGTCGGTTGGCGCCACGGCCGGCATGGCTGTCGATCGTCTGGTGGCGACGGTCGCGGGCGCCGTGCTTGGAGGAATAGCGGTTTTCATCACGCCGCACGAGCCGCTCGCCATCGGGATCGCGCTTATCTGTGTCGTCGGCTTTTCGAGCTTTGTGGCGGCACGCGTGCCTCGCTTGCGCAATGCCGGATTGACCGCCGCGATCGTCATGTTGACCCATTCCGCAGCAGTTCCGGTCGAGATCTTCGTGATCGATCGCATCGCCGAGATCACGCTTGGCGGTGTCGTCGGCGTGCTCGCCAGTCTCTTCATCCTGCCGACACGCTCGCGGACTGTGGTGCTTGATCGTTTCGGATCGGCTCTCGACGTGATGGCGCAGATATTGCGCACGCTTGCATCCGCGGTCGAGAAGGGCGAGCCGGTCTCCGCCTCGGAGGCCAATATCGCGCTGCGCCAGTCCTTGATGGCAACCGAGGCGCTTCTGACAGACGCGCAGCGCGAACGTGCCTTCTGGTTGACGAAGCATGGGATTTCGGAGGCTATTCCCCGCTCGCTCTGGCGAATTCGCAACGATATGACCTATGTCAGCCACATCGTGGAAATGCCTTTCCCACCGGCGATCGTCGAGGCGATCGGGCCGCAGGCAGGGCGAGTTCTCGAGGCACAAGCCAGTTTTGCCGAGGCCTGTGGCCGGGCGCTTCGCACCGGCGGGGAAATCGATCCCGAGAT
This sequence comes from Rhizobium sp. WW_1, assembly GCF_003610155.1. Taxonomy (NCBI): domain Bacteria; kingdom Pseudomonadati; phylum Pseudomonadota; class Alphaproteobacteria; order Hyphomicrobiales; family Rhizobiaceae; genus Rhizobium; species Rhizobium sp. WW_1. The sequence continues at coordinate 228,899 of NZ_RAIN01000004.1, read as the reverse complement.
ACTCGCGGCCGGCGACCAAGCTTTCGAAGCCGGCTTCAACAATCTCCAGAACTCGGAGGCCGCCCAATCGATGGGCTTCAACGAAACGGGCCGTCTGTTCGGCCTCGATTTTACATTGCGCCGGATGCGGCAGAACTTTCTCGATCTTGCCGACCGCATCCGCGAAAGCGAAATCAATTGATGGAGCCGGCCGACTCGGGTGAGCCGGCCGGTCTACACGACAATCACCAGCTCCACATGGTTCCGTCGGAAAGCCGCGCGACGTCGAGATAGGCCCGTCGATAGGGATATTTTTCCGCCGCCTTCTCGTCGATGTCGACACCGTGGCCCGGCTTTTCGCCGCTATAGAGCTGGCCGTCCTTCAGATGCCATTCGTGCGGGAAGACGTTCTTGGCTTCATCCGGATGAAAGGCGTATTCTTGAATGCCGAAATTCGGCACCCAGCGATCGAAATGCAGCGCCGCGCCCATGGTGATCGGCGACATGTCGGCGGCGCCATGGCAGGCGGTGCGGATATGATAGAGACCAGCAAGGTCGGCGATGCGTCGCACATGCGTGATACCGCCCGCGTGAAGCGGCGTCGTGCGGATATAGTCGATCAGCTGCTCCTGGATCAGCTGCCGGCAATCATGGATCGAATTGAAAACCTCGCCGAGCGCGAGCGGCGTGGTCGAATGCTGGCGGATGAGGCGGAAGGATTCCTGGTTTTCGGCCGGAACCGCGTCTTCGAGCCAGAAGAGCCTGTGGCGCTCTACTTCCTTCGCTAGGCTTGCCGCCTCCTGTGGCGTCAGGCGATGGTGGACGTCGTGCAGGAGGTGAAGCTCATAGCCGAAGCGATCGCGCAGATGATCGAGAAGCTTCGGCAGGAAACGTAGATAGGTGGGCGTGTCCCAGAGCGTCTCACGCGGTTTGTCCTCCGCCTGTGCAAGCGAACCGACTTTTTCGACACCGTAGGTAATCGGCAGGCCGGGGACGGCGCTCTGCACGCGGATCGCCTTCCAGCCCTGTTCCTTGAAGGCGGCAACCTTGTCGGCTGTCTCCTCGATCGTCTCGCCGTTTGCATGGGTATAGGTCAGCATATGCGTGCGGCTTGCGCCACCAAGCAGCTGGTAGAGCGGCATGTTGGCCGCCTTGGCCTTGATGTCCCAGAGCGCCACGTCGACGGCGGCGATCGCCGCCATGGTGATCGGGCCGCGGCGCCAATAGGCGCCCTTGTAGAAATACTGCCAGATATCCTCGATCTGCGACGCGTCGCGGCCGATGAGGCAGGGAACGAGATGATCCTGCAGGTAGGAGGCGACGGCCAGTTCGCGGCCATTCACCGTGGCGTCGCCGATACCGTAGATCCCTTCGTCCGTCTCGATCTTGAGCGTGACGAAGTTGCGTCCGGGCGAGCAAACGATGACCTTCGCGTTGGTGATTTTCATGGGAACCCTTTCGTGGTCTTTGATCGAAATCAGGCCTTCGGATCGGCGATTGGTTCGATGCGGCCGAGGACGAAGACATAGGAGACAATGCCGATCGCCAGCATCGCGCCTGCCAGCAGGAAGGCGCGACTGAAGGACTGCGTGGCGCCGACGATGAAGCCGGTAATGATCGGAGCGGCAATGCCGGTGACGCTGTTGAGGAAGTTCATGATGCCGCCGACCGTTGCCGCGCCACCCTTCGGCGCGATCAGCGCGGGGATCGACCATCCGGCCGGTGCCGCAGCTGCAAGGCCACTCAACGAAATGGTAATCCAGAGAATGGCCCAATAGGGGTCGGCGGTAAGCCCTGCGCCGACGACGGCTAGACCCATCAGCATACCGAGGACGATGATCGTTTTGCGCACGCGGGATTCGTCGTGGCCCTTGCGGATCAGATGGTCGATCAGCCAGCCGCCGATCAGGAGATCCGAAATCGTGGCGAAGATCCAGGGGATCGTCGTGAAACTCGCCGATTTCAAGATATCCATGTGCATCTCTTTAACCAGATAATCCGGCAGCCAGAAGATGAAGAGGGCGAAGGCATAGCCATAGGCGGCAAAGCCGATCGAAAGTCCCCAGACCTTGCGATTGCGCAGGAGATAACCGAGCATTCCGACCGCATTTGCGGAGGCTTCACCCTCCAATGCGGCGCCACCGGCTTTCAGATAGGCGCGCTCCTCGTCCGAAAGGTTCCTGTCGGCACTCGGGTCGCGATAAAACAGCCAGAACAGCGCAAAGAAAACGAAGCTGATGATCGCTGTCGCGATAAAGCCGCCGCGCCAGCCGAAATGCAGCATGAGGAAGGCAACCATCGGAATGGCGATGACGTTGGAGAATTTTGCGGCCGCATCAAAGAGTGCGGTTGCAAGACCCCGCTCATGACGTGGGAACCAGTAGCCGGTCGCTTTGGAATTAGCCGGGAAGCCCGGAGTTTCCGCGACACCGAGCAGCATGCGAGAAAGAAACAGCGTCTGCATACCGGTCGAGAAGGCGGTGATGACGGAGGCGATGCCCCAGGAGAAGGTGCTCCATCGCATGACCCGCATCACGCCGAAGCGGTCGAGCAACATGCCGACGGGAATCTGCAGGAAGCCGTAGGTCCAGCCGAAGGCGCTGAACAGAATGCCCATCTCTGCGGGGCCTATCTTGAAATCGTCCTGAATGAGCGGCGAAGCGACCGTCAGGTTTACGCGGTCGAAATAATTGACAAGGACGCCGAGCGCGAGAAGCGCTCCGATCCACCAGCGTCGATTGGTGGATGGCCGACGCATGGCGCCGGCTGGGGATGTGTGTTCGATGGTCATAAATCCTCCCTTATGAAATATCAGTCAATTAATCTGAAATTTCACATGAGGCAATAATTTTGATATATGCAGCCGAAAGTCAATGCCACCAATGTAAGTCGGGCGGCGACAAGGGTGATGAATTTGAGCGGGAAAAGATCGACAGCGTGATGACGAAGAAGGAAAAGCAGCCTCGAAGCCTGTCGGAGGAAGCCTACGATCGCTTGGAAAGCATGATCGTCTCCACCGAGCTGTTGCCGGGTGCCCGCTATACGATCCAGCAATTGCAGCAGCAGTCCGGCCTCGGCCGAACGCCGGTGCATGACGCGGTCAAGCGTCTCTCCGCAAACCAGCTCATCCATGTCAGCCCGCGCTCGGGCCTGCGCATCGCGCCGGTCAATCTGGCGCAGGAGCGGACATTGCTTCCCCTGCGCATGGAGATGGAGGCGATCGCCTGCGGGCTGGCGAGCGAGCGCGCGACCCCGCAGGATCACAAGATCCTCAGAACCTTCATCACCGATCTTGAAGCCTCCAAGGCGGATCTCAGCCTCGAGCGCTTCAACGTCACTGACCGGCTGCTGAACAGGGCGATCCTCACGGCATCCGGCGAGCCGCTGCTGGCAAACACCCTCATCCCTCTGCAGACGCTCTATCGCCGCACGGGCTGGATATATCATACCTATCTCGGTCCTGGCGCTCCGATGGAGACGACGATCGAGAGCCATATTTCACTGCTGCGCCACATCGTTTCGGGAGATCGGGGCCGCACCGAGATATTCATTCGCAAGATGATGGAAGAGCTGGGCGATATGCTCCTGAAGGTGCGCCAGTCGGTGGACCCGGCGCTGCTTGACGTCAGCCTGGCGGATATGGCGGTCAGGACGGGTGTCGCCGGCCCGATCAACTGACCGGATGAGCCCGACAAGTGGCAGACAATAATGCGCCGCCTTGCGGCGACGCTTTCGTCTTAGGATAGTTGCAGATTTCGTTCCACTGCCTTGCCGGTCAATCGCTTTCCGTCGGCATCGAAGAGGCAGATCCGTTCCGTCTTCGGCTGCAGCCAGATCGTTTCCTCCGGTTCGATATCGAGCCGGTCGTGGAAGACGGTCACGATCGTCTGGCTGCCGACGGTTGCCGTCACGTGTGTTTCCGAGCCGAGAGGTTCGACCACGACCACGCGCGCGGGAATGCCGATATTCGCCGGCGACAGGGTGAAATATTCCGGTCGGATACCGTAGACACCCTCTACGCCGGGGAGCTTCGGTGCATTATCGGGCAGGGGCAGTATGATGCCGTCATTCGTCCTGAAGACGGGCTTGCCGCCGTCACTGTCGAAGCGCCCGTTCAGCAGGTTCATGGCCGGAGAGCCGATGAAGGCGGCAACGAAGGTGCTCAGCGGATTGTCGTAAAGTTCAAGCGGCCGGCCGATCTGCTCGATATGACCGCCATTCATGACCACGATGCGATCGGCCATCGTCATCGCCTCGACCTGATCGTGGGTGACGTAGATGGTCGTTGTCGCAAGACGCCGGTGAAGGCTTTTGATCTCGGCGCGCATGGCGACCCGAAGCTTTGCATCGAGATTGGATAGAGGCTCGTCGAAGAGAAAGACTTGGGGATTGCGGACGATCGAACGACCCATGGCGACGCGCTGGCGCTGGCCGCCAGAGAGCTGGCGGGGATAACGTCCGAGGAGATCGGTCAGGCCGAGAATTTGTGCGGCATGCGCCACGCGCTTCTGCTTTTCCTCCTTCGATGCGCCGGCAAGCGTCAGTGAAAAGGCCATGTTTTCGGCAACCGTCATATGCGGGTAGAGCGCATAGTTCTGGAAGACCATGGATATGTCGCGCTGCTTGGGCGGCAGATCGTTGACGACGCGACCGCCGATGCCGATCGAACCACCGGTAATGTCTTCGAGCCCGGCTATCATCCTGAGGAGAGTGGATTTGCCACAGCCCGACGGCCCGACAAGAACGACGAATTCGCCGTCCGTTATGTCGGCCGAGACGCCGTGGAGAACTTCCACGGCGCCATAGGCTTTGCGCACCTTGTCGATGGTGACTGTTGCCATCATACCCCTCCGATCCGGATCTCGTTCGACGACAAGGCGCCTTCATGGATGAGCAGGCCGACGCCGCCGTCATGGAGGGCATCCGCGGAGGTATCCTCCGCCGTCACCGAGACGCCATCTGCTTCGAAGGTAATACGCGGACCCTGCGCGGAAACCTTCATGGCGATGTGCTTGTCGAATTCCATCTTGAAGGCGGTTTCTGCAAGGACCTTGGTGTCTTCATCACGCACTTTGACGATCTGCATCTTGCCATCCCGGGTGACGCGAGCGCCGTAATAGCGGCGCAGGCCCTGTGCGCGGATGGCAAGGCCACCGTAGTTGCCGAGGTGGATCATCACATCCCCGGACGCCTGGTAATCCGTCCACTGGCGCGTGCCGTGGATAATCATGCCTTCGCCGCGATTTTGCGCGATGCGGAAAGCGGCCTTGAAGCGCTTGGAGAAGAAGCTTGCGCCGTTCACCCAAGCCATACGCCAGAAATCGCCGTCGCCTGCCGGGCGCTTGAGCGTCAGCTTCGGCGTTCCGTCCCAGCGCAGGTAGTCGACGAGCAATTTGCCGTCGGCGTGCCTGCCGGTGCCGGTCACGACGATGCCGATTTCAGCGATGGGCTGGCCACCTGTGTCCGGCAGGGTCCATTCAAGGACGGCTTCCGAGCCGGGCTGAACCGCGACCGTCTGCCCGTCTATGTCACTGAGCTGGTCGCGCCCGTCGTAGACCCTTACGCGCAGGCGCGCTTCGATCGCACCGTGATTTTGCGCATCACCCTTGACCCGCGCCTTTACCGTCTGACCGGAGTAGAGCAGAGGCGTCGCCATCAGGTCGTAGGTGCGCATGTCGAGCATTTCGCGTGGCGAGAAGGTCGGCGTCGTCACGATGGCGCTCTGGGCGGGGCCGAGGGCTTCGTACTCTATGGTCAGCGCTCGGCTGCCTTCGAACTCGGTATTGCCGACGCGCACGCCGCTTGCCGCATCGAGACCTGTTAGCGGACGGAAACCCTGCTGGCTTCCCGGCAGCGAAAAATGGAATTGCGCGCCATTCTTGGGGGCTGCAAGCGATTGCTGCCCGGCAAGCTTAAGGCCGAGATTGGTCAGGAAATAGGCTTGGCGCACGGCGTCGTTGATGGAGTTGCCGCCATCGGCCGACGAGATCAGCATGCGGTCGGCGATCGGGCCCCGGAAATCCGGACCCTCGGCAATGCTTTCCAGCCCATTCATGATGCCGAGCAGGCAACCGACATTGCCGGCATTGCAATCGGTATCCCAGCCCGATGTGTTGACGATCATCTGCGCCTTCTGGAAGTCGTGCGGCGCGTAAAGTACGGTCATGATCATCAGCGCGTGGTTGGGCATGATGTGGCAGTTGCCGGGATATCTGTCGTAACCGTAATTGTCCTGGATCTTCTGGCGGGTGTCGCGCCAATCAGGATGAGCTTTGTGCCAGGCTCGTACATCCTTGATCATTTTCGCGATCTGGCTGTCGCTCGGGATCATTTTCAGCCCGGTATCGATGAGATGATCGATGTCGGAAGCGACGAAAGCTTCGGCCTCCATTGCTGCCCAGAGCATGGCGGCATGGACGGATTCGCCGTCATGGCTGACCTTGCCGGCCTGCTCGGCAAGCCTCGCCGCGAGCTCCGGTTGACCGGGGGCGACCATCGCCCATCCGTCGATGAAAATCTGCGCGCCGATCTGCTCGGCGACCCCTTGGCCATTGGTGGCGATGGAACCTGAATGCGGAGCCGGCACACCCTTCTTGAGGTTGAGCCAGGCCGTGTGCTCGGTGGAGTTACCGTTGCCGCCCCACCAGAGGATCGACCGTTCCTCGACGATATAGTTGAGCCAGGCCTTGCCGATTTCCTCGGCCGAGAGGTTCGGCTTGATACCGTAGTCTTCAAGCGCACGAATGAAGGTAAAAGTGCCGGCCACGTCGTCATCGGTGACGACGAGCGGCTGGTTCAGACGCTCATGCACGTAGTATTCGATCGGGCCGAGTTCATCCATGATCTTCTGGTAAGTCCATCCCTCGAAGGGGCGGCCGAGATAGACGCCGATGAGTTTGCCGAGGACGCCAGCATAGACACGTTCGAGATAATCGTTCGGAAGTCGCATTGCTCACTCCATAGATTGTTTGAAAAAATTGCTCAGCCCTTGACCGAGCCGCCGGCCATGCCTTCGATGAAGCGCCTCTGCATGAAGACGAAGAGCGTCACGACGGGCACGACGATGATGAGGGCTGCGGCCATGATCTCGCCCCAGTCCGAGCTGTATTGGCCAGAGAGCAGAAAGAAGGCGATGACGGCCGTCATGTTCTCCTGCTTCTGAAGGAAGGTCGTTGCGATCAGAAACTCGTTCCACGAATTCAGACCGATGATCAGCGCCACGGTCAGGATGCCCGGGGAGACGATCGGCAGCATCACCCGCCAGAAAACCTGCCAATGCGTGGCGCCGTCGACGATCGCCGCCTCCTCGAGCTCCTTGGGAACCGCGAGGAAATAGGTTCTGAGCAGCATGACCGCGAAGGGGCTGTAGAGCGCGGTATAGATCAGCGCCACGCCGAAGATGTTGTTGATGAGACCGAGCTTCGCAAAGCCGAAATAGAGCGGGAAGATGTAAAGCTGGATCGGCGCTGTCGTGGTTGCCAGCAGGTAGAAGGTGAAGATCTTCCAGCTTTTGATCTTGCGACGCGCGATCACATAGGCCGTCAGCGACGATGTCGTGCAGACGAGCGCGATGGTCGTGCCGGATACGATCAGCGAGTTGATGAAGGTCTGCGAGAATTTCGCGTGATTCCATGCATTGGCAAAATTCTGCCAGCGGATCGGCTGCGGCAGCCCGAGTGGATTCTGCACGATCTGGGCTGCCGGCTTCAGTGAGTTCAACACCAGAAGCACGATCGGGAACAGCGCGAGAAAGGCGAAGATTCCAAGAAGTATATAACAGACCCAGAGGGTCAGACGGCTTTCCACGAGCCTCATTGTTCGCCCTCCCTGGTCTGAACACGTACGTAGAAGAAGGTGCCGACCAGCCCGAAGAGGCTGATGACGAGCGCTGCGGCTGCAGCCTGTCCGACGTTCAGGTCGTAAAATGCCTTGCGGTAGGCGAGCGTCGAAAGTAGTTCGCTGGAGAAAGCGGGGCCACCCTGGGTCAGGATGTAGACGAAATCGAAGGCGAGGAACGACCAGATGACGGTCATGATCATCATGAGCGTGATGGTCGGGCGGATGCCCGGCAGCAGCACGTAGCGCATCATCTGGTAATAGGTGGCGCCCTCGATGCGGGCGGCTTCGATCTGTTCCTGCGGCACCTGCCGAAGTGCCGCAAAGAAGATGACGCAGAGAAATCCCCACCAATGCCACAAATCCACGGTGGCGACGCCGAAAAGAGCGATTGGCGGCTGCGTCAGGGGATTGGGGATCGGCAGGCCGTATTTCTTGAGAACGGCGAATACGCCGGTCACGGGGCTATAGATCATGCCTTGCCAGATACGGGCTGTGATCGCGGTCGCGATGACGACGGGCAGGAAATAGACCACCTGAAAGAAATTGCTGCCGCGGCGTACGATGAGCAGCATCGAGGCAGCCAGTAGCCCCATCAGGATCGGTACAATCAGGAAAACCAGCGTCCAGAGGATATTGTTGCCGAGCGCCAGCCAGAAGACGCGATCGGCAGCAAGCGCGCGAAAATTATCGAGGCCCGCAAAGGTGGGCGACGAGATGCCATCCCAATTGCAGAAGGCGAGAGCCACTGTCAGCAAGGCGGGCACGAGAACGATGACGATGTTGATGAGCATCGTCGGAACGAGATAAAGTCGGTGCATATTGTCCTCCGGGGAAGGGCGACGCCCTATGCGTCGCCCTGCGGCCAGATCAGGTACGAGCCGGAACCGCCGGCGCCTTGCCGGCATCGCGTTCCTGCTTGAAGGTATCGTCCAGCTTCTTGAGGAAGTCCGCAGGCTTCGCCTTCTTGAGCCAGACCTCTTCCATGCCGCTGACGAGATAAGTGTCCGTGGCGGGGGGCAGGAAGGTCCAGGTCGTGTAGCCGTATTTGCCGGCGGCGACGGCGCTTGCGAGCTGTTTCATGGTATCTTCGTAGAGAGGCAATACCTTGTCGGAGAGCTTAACCTTGGAGAGATCGGCGAGTGGCAGGTTCCATTCTCCCTGCCAGACCGAGTTCATCTTGCTGTAGTAGTCGTCCGTGAACATGTAGTCGAGAACGGCGGCGGCGCCGTCGGCATTGTCTGCCTTGGCGTTGATCGACAGTGTCGAGCCGATGCCGAGCGCGAAGATCGGATCGCCCTTCTCGCTCGGGAAGCCGACAAAGCCGGGTTCGGCGTTGTTCTGCGGGAAATAGGTGGGGATGTTGCTGAAATTCCACGTGCCGGTCGGCGCCATGCCGGCTTGCCCAGTGGCGATCTGCGCGAAAGCTTGCTCAAGCGTCAGCGAGAAATAATTGTCGCCGAAGTAGCCCTTGTCCCACCACTCCGCGAGCTTGTCGATCGAGTGTACGAAGGCCGGATCAGTCCACGGGATGGCGCCGGTCAACGCCTTGTAGACGTTTTCAGGTCCAGCGATCGAATTGAAGGCGATCGAGACATAATGTTCGTTGGCGGGGCGCCAGTCGGCATTACCGGCACCGAATGGCGTGATACCTTTGGCCTTCATCTCCTGCGCAAGTGCGTCGAATTCGGCAAGCGACGTCGGTACTTTCCACTTGTTCTGTTCGAACAGTGTCTTGTTGTAGAAGAGGCCAAGTGTCTCGTATGTCTTTGCCAATGCGTACAGCTTGCCGTTGTAACGGCCGAGATCGAGGAAAAGCGGCAGCAGGCGTTCGTTCCAACCATATTTCTTGGCGTAGTCGTCGAGTGGTAGCAGTTGGCCGGCTTGGGCCATCGCCGCGACATAGCTTGGGCCTGCCGTGAAGACGACATCGGGACCGGTGCCGGCGAGCATGGCAACGCGCAACTGCTTGTCGAGATCGGAGCCGCGGAAGTCGATGCTCAGGAGCTCGTCGGGATGGGCTGTATTGAACGGGTCGATCAGGATGTTCTTCAGATTGTCCTGGTTCTCGGGCGATGCCGATTCATACCAGAAGGATATCGGCTTCTGATCCGCCGCGAATGCGAGGCGGGACATGAGCGGCAAGGCGGCAAGGCCGAGACCGGCCTTCAAAACTGTACGTCTGTGCATAGTTACTCCTCCGATTTGTTTTATTCGTTGTGCGTCGAGCCTCGGACGATGAGATCAAAGGGCATTTCGACGGCTGTACCTGCACCGGTCTTCTCCCCTCGCAGACGGTCCATCAGTGTCTGCGCGGCACGTTCTCCCATTTTCCATTGAAACTGCGCGACCGTCGTCAGCGTCGGTGTGACGAGCTTGGCGGCGGAAATATCGTCGAAGCCGACGACGGCGATATCTTCCGGAATACGGATGCTGCGCTCGCGAAGCGACTGCATCACCCCGATCGCCATCAGGTCGTTTGCGGCAAAAATGGCGGTCGGTCGAAAATCGCCGCCAAGGATGGCCTCGGCTGCACGAATGCCGCCGAGCTCCGAAAATTCGTCATCGATGACGACATGATCGGAATGGCCCTGTTTTGCGAGGGCTTTGCGGTAACCCTCGATGCGGTGGGCTTGTGGCCCGCCGCGGCCCGCGACAAGTGCTATACGCGTGTGACCAAGGCCTAAAAGATATTCGGTTACCGTCTGGGCTGCCGCGCGACTGTCGACATAGATATCGTCGATCGGAATCTCGCCGCCGCGCTTCTTTGACGATTCAATCCGGACTATGGGAACGCCTGCCTCGACCAGCGGGCTGAAATCCTTGGCCTTCAGCGTGAAGAAGACCCCGATCACGCCGTCGACGCGACCCTGCCGTGCCCAATCAAGGAAATGGCGTTCGCGCTCCGGCGTGCCATCGGTGTTGACCGTGATGACATCGTAGTTCAGGCCATCGGCAACCGATTGTATGCCGCGGATCAGCGAGGGATAGAACGGATTGGTAATGTCGGGCACGATGCAGGCGATGGTCATCGAACGGCTCGTCTTGAGCGCCTGGGCAAACCGGTTCGGCACATAGCCGAGGTCTTTTGCCGCCTTGGTAATACGAGCCCATGTCTCCTCGGGAATGGATGCTCCGCCGCCGCTCAGCACCATGGAAACGGTGGCCTGCGAGACCCCCGCTGCCCGTGCGACATCCTTTTGTGTAGCTCGTCCGTTCGTCATTGATCGCTTACTTATACGTATTAGTGATACGTATCAATAGAAGGCGGTTTTTCTGATGTCAAGCATCAGGCGGAGGAGCTATCGGTCGTTTGTGGGAAGGCGCCAAAGTGCCTCTGGAAAGGCTCTTCGAGGTGGGCGCATGTTCGGTCTACGGTTGAGTTTGCCGATCAAAAATTCTATCTTCGCGAGATTCTATGTGGAATATTAGATAATTAGTTAATGACTGAGATTTAAAATACCGGCTATGGAGAAATCATCGCGTCGGCACGATCTGGATTTTGTCAGGGTGGCAGCATTCATGCTGCTGATCGTCTATCACGTCAGCTTAATATACAATTCCAGGGAATTCCTGCTGAAGGCTCCGGACAGCTCTTCCGCTTTCGACGTTATCCATTTGTGGACGCATCCCTGGCGCATGACGCTACTGTTTTTCATCTCCGGTGCCGTGACCGGCATTCTGCTGGGGAAGCATTCCCCCGGCATGTTGAGGAGCGTTCGAACGAGGCAGTTGCTAATGCCCTTTCTGGCGGGGATGCTGTTTCTCCTGCCGCCGCAGCTGTATGTCTGTCTGAATGCGATGGGGATGGACATCAGCCTTTCGAAGGTCTTTTGGGACTATTTGACCTTGACTCCGGTTTCCTTGCCGGATGGCGGGCAAGCATTGTTCATCGGTATGCAGCATCTCTGGTATTTGGTTTATCTCTGGAGTTATACCGTCATCGTCACGCTTGCCGTGGCGGCATGGCCGTCGCTGTTGCCGGCTATGGGAGATCGGTTGGCGCCCTGGCTGAGAGGCAAATGGGTGTTGATAGCGCCCGTTTTGCTGTTCGTCGGGCTGCGGCTGGTGTTGAGGCCGGTTTTTCCCCCGACGCTGGACTTTGTGACCGATTGGTACAGCCATGCCGCCTACATGGCCGCGTTTCTGATGGGCATCGTGATGGCAACGCGCGACGACTGCTGGGATGCCGTGGTCAATATGCGCAAACCGGCGTTGATCCTGACTGTCGCCTGCGCTCTCGCCTTGGTGCTGCTGTTTCCCGTCTTACCATCCACCGATCCGGAAATGTGGCGGCTGTCGGCGGGGAGGATGCTCGGCGGCGCGTTCCAGTGGTGCGCGATCGTCGCCGTTCTGGGCTATGCCAGAATTTTGTGCCGATCTGAGAACGCTGTGATCCGTTATCTCAACAGGGCGGTTCTTACCTATTATGTTCTCCACCAGACCATCATGCTGCTGATCGCCTATGAACTGGACCGTATGGGGCTCCTGTCCGCTTCAGCTTTCATTCCGATCGCTCTGGCCACATTGGCGATATGTGCTGTGGCATACGAGTTGAAGCTTCGCCTCGAGACTGTCGCGAAAACCATATTTCGCCCGCATGCCGCTTGATGTGGTTGACGGGCGGGCGGTCTGCTTCTCGGTCGATCATCAATGCTCGGGGGCCAGCCGAGCAACTGGCCCCGTTTTCTTTCACCAAATCCGACGACTGATGACGCCGCGCAAGATATGAACCGTGCCGGCTGTGAGAGGTCGAAGGCTTGTGCGTGTCGTTACCCCTCCCACCGCCGTCCTCTATCCCTGATCTGTTAGTGTACGGCACCCGATCCGCCGACCGCAACGATCGCGAAGGGTTGCCCTTCGACTGGGATGCTGCGGACTTCCTTCAGGGACTGGTTGTCGACCATGCGCACGAGACCGTGGCGAGGGTCGGTGATGGCGATGAGGCCGCCGGCCACGGCAAGGCGCGGTCGCGGGTCGCGCCAATGTCCGTCCTTGCTGTAAGGTTCGGTAACGGTCTGGGACTGGACGATCGCGCCTTTGACGACATCGAGAAGATGTAGTTTGCCGTCCTCGGTCAGAATGTAGGCATGCTGCGGCTTTGCCGGGTCGAGTACGAAGTCGACACGTCGCGTCGGCAGTTCGATAAGCTTGTAGGGCTCGGCCGCGTTGTCGGGATCGATCAGCACGACATTCTGTTCGCCATAATTACCGAGGAAGAATTGGATGGATGTGCCGCCGAGCAATGTCGATACCTTGCCCTTGGGGAGCGATGAACCATAGGCGAGCATCTGGATTTTCGGGCCGTCCGTGCCGCCGGGATGCGCGATGAGAACGCCTTCCTCGCAGCCAAAGGCAACCAACCGGGCAGATGTGGCTTCGCCGTGGAGCCCTGTGCAGGGCTTGATATCGCCGACCTGTTCACCCTTTCGGTCGAGGACGCGCAGGCCCAGACGTGGCGGCAATTCGCCCTCCTTGACGGGTGCTTCGACATTCGGTGCCGAAACAAGGAGATGATTGCCCATCGGAACGGCAACGCCGTGGTGGGCAGCCATCGTCTTGAATGCGCGGATGTCGGCTTTGCCTGTGACAAGGTCGCTTTCGGAGAGAAGGTCGAATTTGTCCTCACGGTCGAAGAAGATCGCGACATCATTGCCGTGCGTCACCACGTGGCCAGGCTTTTCGCCTTTGATCGATACTGAAAGTAGCTTCGGGTCGGAAAGTTCGATGTCGCGGTGCTCTCCATGATCGGAAAGGGATATGCCGGTGGCAATTGCGTTGACCACATTCTTTTCGCCTTGAACCGCAAAGACCGTCCGGCCCGACTGGCTAAGCGATAGCGCGGCATAGCCTTCGAGATCGAATCGGCCAATTTCCTTGCCGCTGGCCGCGTCGATCGTGCGGACGATTGGCAGGCTATGATCGGCGACGAACAGCCGCCAGCTTTCCGTCTCGTTTTCGTCGTCGGCGATGGACGGAAATGGAAAGAGCAAGGCGCAGGCAAGTGATGAAGCCGCCAGGAAGGTACCAGAACTTGTGCGAGGCATACGGAATCCTTTATGTAATAACATTACATATGCAACGTAATAGAGTAACGTGGCGCTTGTCCAGCCCTTGCGTGCAGGCTTCAAGCCAAATTATCTGTGTGTATCAGTATGGAAATCGGTCGTAGGCCGTCGAAGCAGTTGACGTAATTTTAACCTGGAATACTATATATAGTGTTCGAGGTTCCGCTGATTCGCAAGAATTGGAGGCTAAGATGGGAATCCGGTCGGCAAATATGATGCTTGTCAAGCCGGGGCTGCCCCCGCAACTGTGAGCGGTGAGCATTCGTTGGGTAAAGTCACTGAGGCCCTGTGCCTTGGGAAGGCGAGACGAATGTTTTGACCCGCGAGCCAGGAGACCTGCCTCGAATAACAGCGTCCACGGGCGGGGTGTCCGGTTGGCGAGCGATGGTTTGCGCGGCATGATTGCCGTCGTCGCTTCCCGAAGTGCCCCGTATGAATGATTTCGGGGTGAAGTGCATGTTCTTGAGTATCCATAGTCGCCCACGCGAATGACGGCCGCTTAAGCGTCCGGCTCCGGCTAGGCTTTTGCCACTATCTCCATCCCGACCAACGGGCATCATCCGGTGCCCGAACGATTTGCATGCCCACACCATACACGAGGATATCCAATGAGCATCACCGTTTACAGCAAGCCCGCCTGCGTTCAATGCACAGCCACGACCCGCGCCCTCGATCGCCAGGGTATCGACTACACCATAATCGACGTATCTGCCGATTCGGCGGCCTATGAGCTGGTGCAGGGTCTCGGCTATCGTCAGGTCCCGGTTGTTGTCGCCGGCGAACTGCATTGGGCTGGTTTCCGTCCTGACATGATCAGCGCGCTCGCCTGAGGAGCTGTGCGATGGGCGAGATCGTCTATTTCTCAAGCCGATCGGAAAACACCCATCGCTTTGTTGCAAAGCTTGCATTGCCGGCCGCCCGTATTCCGCTTGCTGCGGGAGACGAGTTTCGTGCGACCTCGCCCTATGTCCTCATCGTCCCGACCTATTGCGGCGAAGGAGGAAAGGGGGCCGTGCCCAAGCAGGTGATCCGCTTCCTCAATGATGCGGGAAACCGTTCGAACATCCGCGGGGTGATCGCCGCGGGCAACAGCAACTTCGGCGCGACCTACGGGATCGCCGGCGACATTATCTCCACAAAATGCCAGGTGCCGTATCTCTATCGGTTCGAACTTCTGGGCACGGATGAGGATGTCGCCAATGTCAGACACGGATTGGAACGATTTTGGACACGCTAACGCTTGACCGGCCAGCGAAGGCCACGGAAACGGCATTGGACTATCACGCCCTCAACGCCATGTTGAACCTCTATGACGAGCAGGGAAAGATCCAGCTCGACAAGGACCGCATGGCGGCCAAGCAATATTTCCTCCAGCACGTCAACCAGAACACGGTTTTCTTCCATAACCTTCGGGAGAAGCTCGATTATCTGGTAACGGAGGGCTATTACGAGCAGGAGGTGCTGGACCAATATTCCTTCAATTTCGTGCGCGATCTCTTCGATCACGCCTATGCGAAGAAATTCCGCTTCCCGACCTTCCTCGGCGCCTTCAAATATTACACCAGCTACACGCTGAAGACCTTCGATGGAAAGCGCTACCTTGAGCGCTACGAGGATCGCGTCTGCATGGTGGCGATGACGCTGGCGCAGGGCAGTGAGCAGATTGCCCACGATCTGGTCGACGAGATCATCTCCGGCCGCTTCCAGCCGGCGACGCCGACCTTCCTCAATGCCGGCAAGAAGCAACGCGGCGAGCTGGTTTCCTGCTTCCTGCTGCGTGTCGAAGACAATATGGAATCGATTGGCCGCGCCATCAATTCCGCGCTGCAGCTGTCGAAGCGCGGCGGCGGCGTCGCTCTGTCGCTCACCAATATCCGCGAGGCCGGTGCGCCGATCAAGCACATCGAGAACCAGTCGTCTGGCATCATTCCCGTGATGAAGCTGCTGGAAGACTCCTTCTCCTACGCCAACCAGCTTGGCGCGCGGCAGGGTGCAGGCGCCGTCTATCTGAACGCCCACCACCCGGACATCATGCGCTTCCTCGATACCAAGCGCGAAAATGCCGATGAGAAGATCCGCATCAAGACGCTGTCGCTCGGCGTCGTCATCCCTGACATCACCTTCGAGCTCGCGAAGAATAACGAGGACATGTACCTCTTCTCGCCCTACGATGTGGAGCGCGTCTACGGCGTGCCGTTTACCGAGGTTTCGGTGACGGAGAAGTACCGCGAGATGGTAGCCGACAGCCGAATTCGCAAGAAGAAGATCAAGGCGCGCGAATTCTTCCAGGTGATCGCCGAGATCCAGTTCGAGAGCGGCTATCCCTACATCATGTTCGAAGACACGGTGAACCGCGCCAATCCGGTTGCCGGCCGCATCACCATGAGCAATCTTTGCTCGGAAATCCTGCAGGTCAGCGAAGCCAGCGAATACAGCGACGACCTTTCCTACAAGCACATGGGCAAGGACATTTCCTGCAATCTCGGCTCGCTCAACATTGCCGCCGCGATGGACAGCCCGGATTTCGGCAAGACGATCGAAATGTCGATCCGCGCGCTGACGGCCGTCTCCGACATGAGCCACATTTCGTCGGTGCCTTCGATCGAAAAGGGTAATGACGACAGCCACGCCATTGGTCTCGGCCAGATGAACCTGCACGGCTATCTCGCCCGCGAGCGCATCTTCTACGGCTCTGAGGAAGGCGTCGATTTCACCAATATCTATTTCTACACGGTCACCTATCACGCCATCCGTGCTTCGAACCGGCTTGCGGTCGAGCGCGGCCAGAGCTTCAAGGGCTTCGAGAATTCGAAATATGCCTCCGGCGAATATTTCGACAAATATACGGAGCAGGAATGGAAGCCGGCGACCGAGCATGTCACGGAAATCTTTGAGAAGGCCGGCATCGCCATCCCGACGCAGGAAGATTGGCTGGCATTGAAGAAGGCTGTGATGGAAGGCGGGCTCTATAACCAGAACCTGCAGGCCGTGCCTCCCACAGGCTCGATCTCTTACATCAACCATTCAACCTCTTCGATCCATCCGATCGTATCGAAGATCGAGATCCGCAAGGAAGGCAAGATCGGCCGCGTCTATTATCCGGCCGCCTTCATGACCAACGACAATCTCGACTACTACCAGGATGCCTACGAAATCGGACCGGAAAAGATCATCGATACCTATGCGGCAGCGACGCAGCACGTCGATCAGGGCCTGTCGCTGACGCTGTTCTTCCGCGATACCGCGACAACCCGCGATATCAACAAGGCGCAGATCTACGCCTGGAAGAAGGGTATCAAGACGATCTACTACATCCGCCTTCGCCAGATGGCGCTGTCCGGCACCGAGGTGCAGGGCTGCGTTTCCTGCGCGCTTTGATGACCGGTTTGAAAAAGGACATTCTCATGAACATGCAATTCAAGCCGGCAAGCCGCGTTCGCGCCATCAACTGGAATCGTATCGAAGACGACAAGGATCTCGAGGTCTGGAATCGCTTGACCGGCAATTTCTGGCTGCCGGAAAAGGTGCCGCTGTCGAACGACATCCAGTCCTGGGCGACGTTGAAGCCGGAGGAACAGCAGCTCACCATCCGTGTATTCACCGGCCTGACGCTGCTCGACACGATCCAGAACGGCGTCGGTTCGGTCAAGCTGATGGCCGATGCCGCAACGCCGCATGAAGAGGCCGTTCTTTCGAACATCTCTTTCATGGAAGCGGTGCACGCGCGTTCCTATTCGTCGATCTTCTCGACGCTTTGCCTAACGCCCGATGTCGACGACGCCTACCGCTGGTCGGAAGAGAACGAGTTCCTGCAGCGCAAGTCGACGCTGATCATGGAGCAGTATGCCTCGGGCGATCCTTTGAAGAAGAAGGTCGCAAGCGTCTTTCTCGAAAGCTTCCTGTTCTATTCCGGCTTCTATCTGCCGATGTTCTGGTCGAGCCGCGCCAAGCTCACCAACACGGCCGACATGATCCGTCTCATCATTCGCGACGAAGCCGTGCATGGCTATTATATCGGCTACAAATTCCAGCGAGGTCTCGAGCGGCTTTCGGAAGAGCGCAAGCAGGAAATCAAGGATTTCGCCTTTGACCTGCTGCTCGAACTCTACGACAACGAAGCAAAATATACCGAGGCGCTTTATGATGGCGTGGGGCTGACCGAGGACGTCAAGAAGTTCCTGCATTACAACGCCAACAAGGCGCTGATGAACCTCGGTTACGAAGCGCTTTTCCCTGCCGAGGCCTGCAAGGTCAATCCGGCTATCCTTTCGGCGCTATCGCCGAATGCGGACGAGAACCACGACTTCTTCTCGGGCTCCGGATCTTCCTACGTGATCGGCAAGGCTGTCGCGACCGAAGACGAGGACTGGAACTTCTGAGATTGCGTCTCCCGTAACTTGGATAAGCCTCTATCATTTCCGATCGCAGTCATTCGGCTGCGATCGTTGTCGCGAAGCGCAGCTCGCAATAGTTGTTTTGCGCTTTGCAGATTCGTCAAAATCTCATGATACGCCTCGCTAAGGACGTTCGGCCCCCGGACGATTCGCGCGCATCTCCGTGAGGTGAGGACGTATCATGGACTATGCCGACTACATCGCCGATCCCTTGCGCGACTGCGCGATCGTTGTTCATCGCGGTGTCTGGCGCGCTGCACCGGAAAACAGCTTGCTGGCGATCGAGCGGGCAATTTCAGCCGGTTACGATGCAGTCGAGATCGACGTGCGACGCAGCAGCGACGGCGAGTTCTTTCTCCTGCATGACGATACGCTGGCGCGGACGGCGGACCTTGCCCAGGAGGCAGAAGGGTTGACGCTCCACCAGCTGTCGAGCCTGCATCTGCGCGATCGTGACGGCGGAGAGACGAACCGGATGACCGGAGAGAGGCTGCCAAGCCTGAAGGATGTCTTCGACCTCACGCGCGGACGCATTTTCCTGCATCTCGACGTCAAGCGCAGAGACGTGATTCCAGGCGTGATCGCATGCGCCCGCGCCATGGGTGTTGATCGGGAAGTCGATTTCTGGGGCGACCTGAAAACTCAGGACGATCTTGCATGGGTCCGCGACAACATATCGCCGGAGATGGTTCTGTTCATGGCAAAGACACGCCTGGGGTCTCCTGATGCCGAGCGCCAGCTCGATCTTCTGTCCGAGCTCAACCCGCTTCTGTGCGAAATCTACTTCGACAGTCTGGATCAGCTTGCGGCGCGCAGAGCGCTGTTCGACAAGGCTGGTATCAAACTATGGGTCAATACGCTCGATTCCGTATCCTGCGCTGGATTCACGGATACAGCCGCACTGGACAATCCCGCGGCGATCTGGGGCCGGTTGATCGATGCAGGTGTTTCCGCCATCCAGACGGACGAGGCCGAGGCGCTGAAGACCTACCTGAAGACGCGCCGGGTGCAGCTTTCGACGTGATGTTTGCCAAGCCGCTCGCGTCGCTGCTGCCGTTTGCGCTCGAGTGGCGCTGCCAGCCTTTATTCGAAGATGCAAATGGCCGGCCCTAGCGGATAGAGCCGGCCACTGAACCGTCAGACCTTACCGGCCTAAAGCGGGATTATTTGTTGAGCGCATCCTTCAGCGCCTTGGCCGGCGTGAAGGAGAGCTTCTTCGAGGCAGCGACCTTAATGGTTGCGCCCGTTCCCGGATTGCGCGCTTCGCGTGCCGGCGTGTCCTTGACTTTGAACTTGCCAAAGCCCGGGATCGAAGTTTCTGCGCCGGATGTTGCAGCTTCGGTTATGGCTGCAAAGACGGCTTCGACAATCGCCTTGCTCTGGACTTTGGTAAGCTTGTGGTCGGCAGCAATCTTGTCTGCGATTTCATTGGTAGTGGTCATGAGGCTTCCCCCGCATTGATGACACCGGAATCATTTCCATTGCCGATGTCCATTGTCACCTGGAGTTCTGTGCGGAAAGGCCCAGAATGCCTGTATTTCCACAGGTTCCGACGTATTGGAGCCATTTCCCCCAACTTTTGTCGGTGAATCCGGAGGGCCGGTCGCCGTGCAGCACGGCATTAGGACGCCGGTCGCGCCTCCTGCTGCGCCGCCCGAATCTGCCGCGAGAGCTGATATTCAGGCCCCAGCCGTGCCTTTCGGACGGGTCGGATATCTGGGCCTGTGCAATCAAGACTGGCCATTCGCGGTCGGGGCGTATAGTGCCTGGTCATGACGAAAGGTGGGAATAGGCCATGGAAGACGAGATCAGAATAGACAATCGTGGCGACTTTGGTCTCTGGGCCATAGAGGTCGCAAAGCAGATCATCGGCGAGCAGGGCTTCGAGCTTGCGAGGGCTGCGCGTGATGGCACGGACGACGATGTCCGCGCCGCCGGCAATGCGCTTGGGCAGGCAATTACCAATGCATTGATGGAGGTTTACGACGGCCTGCTTAAAAAGCTCGATGAGCGCTAGAGTGCTCTGATCGGCCGGAAAGGCCGGAATTTTAGGAGGCTTGCGGTTAGTGCAAGCAAGGATCAGGTCGCTCGGCCGAGGTGTCGGCATGCCCAGGATTGAAATTTAACGGGTTGCCAACTTACAATCGCAACCTGGCGTCCCCATATAGCGGCGGAAACGATTTTTCTGCCCAATGACAGGAGAGCCAATGCTGAGTGCAGTACCGCGTTTTGCCAAGATCGCAGCCATCGTCGTCCTTGCCGCCGCTTCATCTTTAGCGACCTTTGATGCTGCCGATGCGCGTCGGGCAGGGTCAAGCGGGTTCGGAAGTCGCGGGACGCGCACTTTCGATACCCCGGCCGTTACGAGGACCGCGCCCACACAGGCAGCTCCGGTCGATCGGACGATGACGCAGCGGCCGCAGCAGCAAACAGCGACCCAGCCGCCGGTCGGCGCGCCGCAGCGCCCGGGTCTCTTTGGCGGCTTTGGTGGGTCGATGATCGGCGGTTTGATCGCCGGCGGCCTGCTCGGCATGATGCTCGGCCACGGGTTCGGTGGCGGCATCGGCTTCCTTGGTATGTTGCTGCAGATCGGCCTGATCGTGCTGCTGATCAGTTTTGCCATGCGCTTTTTCGCAAACCGCCAGCGTACGCAATATGCCGGCCCGGGCTCGGCGTCACCCTACGCCATGAATCCGATGAACAACGCGAATGCATCGCCGCGCCCATCCTTCTCCATCCCGTCCATTGGCGGTGGAGCGGCAGCCGCGCCGAAAGCACGCGAGGCCAATGACGAGATCGGACTGCAACAGGCCGATCTCGATCGCTTCGAGCATCTTCTCACCGAAATCCAGTCGGCTTACGGGAAGGAAGATTATGCGACGCTGCGTCATCTGACGACGCCGGAAGCCATGTCCTATCTTGCCGAGGAACTGGGCGAGAATGCCACGAACGGCGTCCGCAACAGCGTCTCGGACGTCCGCCTGCTGCAGGGCGATATCGCCGAAGCCTGGCGCGAGGACAATGCCGAATATGCGACGCTTGCCATGCGCTACTCGAGCATCGACGCGATGGTCGACCGTGCGACCGGAAAACTCGTCGACGGCGATGATCGCAATCCTTCGGAAACGACGGAGCTCTGGACCTTCGTGCGCAAGCCCGGCACAGACTGGACGCTTTCCGCGATCCAGGGTACGGGCGAGCATTAAGCCTGAACTGATATTTGCTGATGAGATTGCCCCGCACAAAAGCCGGGGCAATCGGTTTGATAGCCTCTGATGTCGATCGTCAGCGAAGCTATTTCAATGCCGCGCGGAGATCCTTTTTCGAGCGGGGAACCCGGTCGATGGCGAGTTTGCCCGCGTGATCGCGGATGGAGCTGTCCGATCCCCTTACCAACAGGAGCTCGATGGAAGCGGCGTCTATCGCGTCGGGCGCCGCAACATGCAGAACGGTCTGTCCGGTATTGTCGACTGCATTGATGTCGATGCCCTGTGATAGCAAAAGATCCAGTATGGCGACTTCATTAGGGAAACCGGCGCGGATGGCACCTCGTTGTCTATATAGCCTATGCAACAGCGTGCCGCCGTCCGGCATACGCTCCAATGGATCAAGGCCATAAGGTTCCATCAGCTTGAAGGACGAGACGCTTGTTGCGTAGGCGAGCGTTGGAAAGCCCTCACCATCCCGTTTGGCCGGATCGGCTCCCAGTTCCAGCAGCGTTCGGGGGAGTTTGATGCCTCGCAGGTCGCCAAGCATCAGGGATGATTGAAGCGGAGTGTAGACTGGGTCGGTTTCGCTTTTGCGTCCGTCGGGCGAGGCCAAGGCGTCGATATCTGCTCCGGCGTCCACGAGCACCCGGGCGGTATCGGCCGAACTTGTATAATGGAGGGGTGTCTGACCGCCCGGTGTTCGTGCATTCGGATCTGCGCCGTGACGGATGAGGATACGCGCTACATCGGGATCGGCCCACATCAACATCGTCGTGCCGTTATCCCAGCGTGCGTCCGGGTCGGCGCCTGCGTGAAGAAGCTTCTCCAGCATGGCCAGATAATCTTCCCGGCTGATATAGGCAGCAAGATCGCTTGCGATTGTCTTTTCCGTCTGTTCGGCGAGAATTGCGCGGATCTCGGAATCCATTCCTTCACCGTCCCAAAATCCCTTATTTTCCTCACGCAGTCTTTTTTCCAGTTGCTCACGCGATGCTGCAACAAATCTGCTGCGTCGGGTAATGAGGAGGTGCAGCGGCCAATACCGCTCGCTTTCCCAGCCGTTGACGCGCCCGCCGTTTGCGATGAGCCACTCCAGCGTAGAGAGCGAGCCGTTCGAGATCGCTTCGGCGACAGCAAGGCGGCGCGTATTCAAACCCGCACCCATTGCGACGAGCCGTTCAGCCAGGACAATGTTGTTCTGACGGATGGCATAGGTCAGCGCGGTCGGGAACTCGTCATTGTAGGAGGGGTACTCGAGCGGCCAATTGGGATTCCAGACCACATCCGGCCGAGCCCCAGCCGTCATCGCAGCGAGTGCAGCTGCCGTGTCGCCGCTTTGGGCAGCTTCCAGAAGTGTCCGCTCGGAATCGGTCTCTCCCAAGATCACGGGTGGCGGTTCATCGCTGGTTACGGCGGCAGGGTCGCTTTCCAGCCACTGCCGCCATTCGCGCCCGCCAGCACTGTCGGCGCTCAGGTAACAGCGGTCCTCATCCCAGGTGCCGAAGCGAGCCCAGGAAGCCCATTCGGTGCCGGCCTGTCCGAGTTTTGCCATTTCGGTGATGAAGGTGAAGAAATCCGGTGCGAGGGCCTGTCCGTGCAGCACTGCCAGCTCGTGGCTGAAGTAGCGCACCGGATGCGGGCCGTCCGCCGCGCGCATGTCGATCGTCAGCATGTCGCCGTTGATAAGCTCATAGAACGGAAATTGTCGTTCCCACATTTCCGGTGTGTTGGGCGCCTCGGCTTCTTCGACGGTCGCCAGATCGCGTTTCCAACCGAGGAAGTTGGGGATCGCGCGGCTTTCGATCTGATCGATGTCCCAGATCGCGCCGCGATTAAGGCTTGATGTCGGAAACTGGCGTTGCTCCATCGGATGGAGGTGCGAAGGAATGTGCCATTCAAACTCGACGTTGGCGGAATATTGCGCCAGCACCTGGCGCAACTGCATGGGCATGGCCATGCCGATGGCATCCTCGATGCGGCGTAGCGCACCTTCGCTTGCGGGCGGACTTATGGATAGTGGCGTAAGATTCCAGCCGCGCCTGCGCGCAATCTCCTCCATCCATCGCCAATCTGCCTGCCAACGCTGCCATAGCTCGTCCATCATTTCGCCTCCGCTGCCGTGATCGGTGATATGCCTTGGCCCCAAGTCATATCGAGCCTACCAGAACTTCCCTCGATATAGCGTGACGGGCTCCGGCGGCCAGTTCGCCGGGGTTATTTGGCCTGCGACTGTTCGTGTCCCAGCGCGGGAGGCTTGCCGTAGAAGCGGCTGCCCACTGTGGAGACGATGCCGCATTGATCTTGACTCATCGGGTTCCGCCATTATTGTGAGTATGTGGAAACGTTACCACATTGGGAGGAAAGAGATGAAATCCGCGCGGCTCAACCGCCTGTTTGGCGTGTCCGGAAATTGCTTCGACGTTGCAATCGATCACGGCATGTTCAATGAGCGGACCTTTCTCGCCGGCATCGAGGACATGCGGACGGCGATCAGGGTGATTGCGGATGCCGCGCCCGATGCCATCCAGCTTCCGCCTGGAACTGCCCCCATTTTGCAGGCGATCCCCGGCAAAAATCGTCCGGCGCTGGTTTTGCGCACGGATATTGCCAATATCTACGGTAATCCGCTGCCCTCGGCGCTGTTTTCCGAGATGATCGACAGGGGTGTGGAGCAGGCGGTGGCGCTCGATGCCGCCTGCGTTGTCGTCAATCTCCTGATGCTGCCGGATCAGCCGGAAGTTTACCGCGCCTGCGTGCGCAACGTGAACAGCCTCAAGCGCGAATGCGAAATCTATGGCATGCCGCTGATGGTCGAGCCGCTGGTCATGCAGGATAATTCCAAGGGTGCCTACATGGTCGATGGCGCGATCGACAAGATCTTGCCTCTGGTGCGTCAGGCCGCCGAACTTGGCGCTGATATTATCAAGGCGGACCCCTGCGACAACGTGCAGGAGTACCATCGCGTCATCGAGATCGCTCAGGGGCTTCCCGTTCTGGTGCGGGGCGGTGGCCGCGTATCGGATCAGGAGATCCTGACCCGCACCAAGCAGTTGATGGAGCAGGGCGCCCGCGGCATCGTCTATGGCCGTAATGTCATCCAGCACAATAATCCGGCCGGCATGACACGTGCCCTGATGGCGATCGTCCACGAGGGGGCTTCCGTCGACGATGCCGCGCGACATCTCGCCTGACGCATCCTGGGAGGAGTAAACATGAAAAAAGTATTCCGCTTCGGCGTTATCGGCTGCGGCTTGATGGGACGCGAATTCGCAAGCGCTGCCGCGCGCTGGCTCCATCTTGCCGATACGAGGGCGCGACCGGAAATCGTCGCCGTCTGCGATACCAATCCGGCACTTCTGGATTGGTTCAAGGACAATGTGCCGTCGGTTCGGCAATTCACCGGCGACTATAAGGAGCTGCTTGCCAATCCGGATGTAGACGCCGTCTATTGTGCCGTGCCGCATGTGATTCACCAGCAGTTCTATGTCGATATCCTGAAGGCCGGAAAGCATCTGCTTGGGGAGAAGCCTTTCGGCATGGACGCGGCTCAGAACCGCGAGATCATGGCGGTTCTTGCTGAGAACCCCAAGCTTCTTGTCCGCTGCTCGTCGGAAATGCCGTTCTTCCCCGGCGCGCAGAAAGTCATCGCACTCGCCGAAAGCGGCGAGATGGGCGATATCCTTGAGGTCGAGGCGGGCTTCCTGCATTCCTCCGACATCGACAGGCAGAAGCCGATCAACTGGAAGCGTATGGCCGATATCAACGGCGAGTATGGCTGCATGGGCGATCTCGGCATGCATGTCCTGCATGTGCCCCTGCGTCTCGGCTGGCGTCCGCAGACCCTGCATGCGCAACTGGTCAAGAAGATCACTGAGCGGCCGGATGGCAAGGGCGGCATGGTGCCGTGCACGACCTGGGACAATGCGACGATCAGCACGCGCGTCAGCGCGGGCGATCAGGATTTTCCGATGGTGCTGAAGACCTGGCGTATCGCGCCGGGTGAGGCCAATACCTGGTACATTCGCATCCTCGGCATGAAGAAGAGCGCCTTCTTCACCACCAAGTCGCCGCGTCAGTGGCAGTGGATGGACTATAGTGGTGGCGCGCAGGCCTGGAGCACCGAAGACCTCGGATACGGTTCGCTCTTCCCGGCAATCACCGGAAAGATCTTCGAGTTCGGCTTTGCCGATGCCATCCAGCAGATGTGGGCCGCTTTCGTCGATGAGCTGGCAGGCGGAAATGCCAACGGCTTTGCCTGCGCCACGCCGGAAGAAGCGCAGGCTCATCATGCAGTGCTAACAGCGGCGTTGAAATCCGGCCGTGAGAACATTGTGGTACCGGTCGACTATGAAGGAGCGACCGTCCGATGAAGCGTTCCGAGATCAACGAAGCGCTCACGCGCGCAAGCAAGACCCTTGAACATTGGCGCTGGTCTCTGCCGGAATGGGGCTACTGGTCAGCGGCGGATTTCGCCGCCAATCGGGAAGCGGCGCGCTATCTGCGTCGCCATCAGCTGGGTTGGGACGTCACGGACTTCGGCTCAGGCCGGTTTGCCGAATGTGGCCTCGTGCTCTTCTGCCTGCGCAACGGCATCGTCGGCGTGGAAGGCGAACGCACCTATGCCGAAAAGCTGCTTTTCGTCGAGGAAGGGCAGGTGACGCCGACCCATCGCCATCAAGCCAAGATGGAAGACATCATCAACAGGGCCGGCGGCGATCTCGTCATCGAATTCGCTGCGACGGATGCCGAGGGCAATGTTCTGCCCGACGATGTGACGGTTCCGGTCGATGGTCTGCCAAAGAAGCTCACCGCGTGGGAACCGTTGGTTCTCTCGCCCGGCCAGAGCGTCACGATCCACACCGGGCTCTATCATCGCTTTTACGGTCGCAAGGGCGGCGGGCCTGTCTTCGTCGGCGAGGTCAGCCAGGTCAACGACGACAACAGCGACAATTACTTTCTGGAGCCGATCGGGCGCTTCGCCGCGATCGAGGAGGATGAGCCGCCACTAAGGCCACTGTGGAATGAGGCGGGCGGCTGATGCGAACCGGGGAGGAGGTTCGCACTAGTGAAAGGAAAAGTGGAGGAGGCATCGTCTGCGCGGGAAACTTCATTGTCGACCGCGTCCATACGCTGTCCTATTGGCCCGAGCAGGGTAATCTCGCTCACATCGTCCACCAGGATGTCGGCGTTGGCGGTGGCGCTGCCAATGTCGTCACTGATCTCTCGTCGCTGGGCTTTCCCGCAAGATTAGCCGCGGCCGGCTGTATCGGCGCGGATATAGACGGAGAGATCGTCAAGACGCGCCTTCAGGGCGCCGGCGTCGATGTCGGTGGTCTGCAGGCGCTTTCGGATCGCGCGACAGCGCACACCCATGTCATGAATGTGCCGGGTCAGAACCGCACCTTCTTCTATCATGGCGGTGCCAATGACGCGGTGACGGATGCGCTCGTTACGCCGGCGACCTTTGCAGGCTCCGGCTACCGGTTGTTCTATCTTGGCTATCTGATGTTGCTGCCCGGTCTCGACGCGCTCGATGCCGATGGTCGTTCGGGAGCATCGCGGCTGCTGGAGGCCGCGCGCAATGCCGGCCTGACCACCTGTGTCGATTTCGTTTCCAGCGAGGACACGGAGTTTGCGGCCAAGGTCGGTGCGGCTCTGCCATATTGCGATTTCATCGTCATCAATGAGATCGAAGCCGGGCGGGCAACCGGCATTACCGTGCGCGGCGTAGAGGGAGAGTTGGACGAGGCAGCGCTTCTGGCAGCCGGCGAGCGGCTGCTCGTGGCGGGCGTTGTCAAGGGAGCGATCATCCATGCCCCGGAAATCTGCATCTGGTTTGCGCCGGGGCGCACACCGGTTGTCTCCCGTTCTCGACCGGTCGATCCGGCAGAGATCGTCAGCACCGTGGGCGCGGGCGACGCATTCTGTGCCGCCGTGCTCTACGGTCTGCATGAGGATTGGCCCATCGAGCGTATCTGCGCCGTTGCTCATGCCGCCGCCGCACGTTGTCTTGGTGGAGCGACCGCGACGGATGGTATTCCCGACATGGCTGTGCTTCTCGAGGATGTGAAGGGGACACCGCCGGTATGCGCTCAAACATGATCGGGGCAAAGCGCGGTGCGGATAATTGGATGCTATGGCGCTCATCGGGCGAGCGCAGTAGCATCGGCGAATCGGTCCCTGAGTTCGGAGGAGGAGAATGAGGGCAGTCCGTTTGGAATCGATCGGATCGATGGCCATCCACATGGTCGAGAAGCCGAATGCGGGGCCGGGAGAAGTCGTCGTCCGTGTGCTGGCCGCGGGCATTTGCGGGTCCGACCGGCACATGTACAAGGGCGAATATCCGACGGCGATCCCGGTGACCCTCGGTCATGAATTCTGTGGTCTGGTTGAGGAAGTGGGCGAGGGCGTTTCGTCGTTTGTCGGCGGAGAGCTCGTGACGGTGGACCCGAATATCGCTTGCGGCACCTGCCCCGCCTGCCGGCGTGGGCGACCGAACCTTTGCGCCAATCTGAAGGCCATCGGCGTGACGCGGGATGGCGGCTTTGCCGAATATGTCGCGGTTCCCTGCGGCCAGGCGTTTACACTGCCCTCCGACCTCGATCCAGTTCATGGCGCCTTTTGCGAGCCGCTCGCCTGTTGTATCCACGCCATCGACAGGGCGAAGATCCGTCCGGGCGAAAGCGTTGCGATCCTGGGCGGCGGCGTGATCGGGCTGCTGATGGTGCAACTGGCACGTCTAGCTGGCGCGGACCAGATCATCCTGATCACCAGGCAGCTGTCGCGGCGCGAGGCGGCCTTGCGGTTGGGTGCGACGCAGGCCATCGATCCAACGGCGACCGATGTCGTTGCCGCCGTCCGGGATTTGACCGACGGCGGGGTGGATGTCGTTATCGAATGCGCCGGCGTTCCCGAGACGCTTCAGACCGGTGTGCAGATGGTGCGGCGCGGCGGCGCTTTCATACTGTTCGGCGTGACGCCGGCGGGTCTGGCGGTGCCGGTTTTGCCGTTCGATCTGCTCGTCAACGAAGTAGACATCAGGCCTGCTTATCTTAATCCATTCACCCATTCGCGAGCCGCCGCCATGGTGGCGAGCGGGATTCTGGAACTGGATTCGCTGGTCACGAAGGCGATCGGCCTCGAGGAGGTTGCGGAGGTGGTTGGTGGGGTGCCGTTGCCCGGCGAGATCAAGGTTATCGTCCGGCCATGAACATGGTCTTCGGGCCCGGTCTCCTTATGCGCGTACGGGGCCGGTGGAGTCGCGTTCGATCAAGTTGACGGGCACTTTGGCGATTGCGCCAACAGCAGGCTTTCGATCCGCCGGCTGTTCCTCGATCAGAGCTTCCAATCGACGCACAGCCTGCTCGCCGACACCGCGGATCGGCTGGGCGACGGTCGTCAGCCGTGGAAAGACATAGGCTGCCTCAGGTAGATCGTCGAAGCCGATCACCGAGTAGTCCTGGGGTACGGAAAAACCGCGATCCTGAACGGCGTGAATTGCGGCAATCGCCGAAATATCCGTCGTCCCGATGATCGCCGTCATGTCCGGTCGTGAAGCCACCAGCGCCTTTGCAAGCGGATAGGCGGCAGTGAAGCTATGCTCCTCGGCCATGGTCACGGCGATGGGCGCGATGCCGCTCGTAGCCATCTCTGCTGTTATGCCACAAAGCCGAAGCTGAACCGGTTGACTATGGGCGGGGGCGCCGACAATGCCGATTGCGCGATGGCCGAGCTCGATCAGGTGACGAGCCATCAAGCGCCCTCCCTGCTCATGGTCAGCCATGACGGCATCATCGGCGATCCCGGGTAAATCTCGGTCTATGGCAACGATCGGGATGTGCGCATCGCGCAACGTCTCGAAATGTTTCGTGCTGCCAAAGGCGCTCGCCACGATGACGCCATCGACGCGCTGAGAAAGGAGCATCGAGATGTAGCGTGCTTCGTGATCGATGTTTTCGGCCGTGCTGCAGATCAGCGTCTGGTAGCCGCGGCTGAACAGGTCCTGCTCTATGGCGTGGGCAAGGATGCCGAAGAATGGCACGTCGATCGACGGCAACATCAGCCCGATCATCCGGCTCGGCGCACC
Organism: Rhizobium sp. WW_1; assembly: GCF_003610155.1. NCBI lineage: Bacteria > Pseudomonadati > Pseudomonadota > Alphaproteobacteria > Hyphomicrobiales > Rhizobiaceae > Rhizobium > Rhizobium sp. WW_1. The sequence continues at coordinate 199,327 of NZ_RAIN01000004.1, read as the reverse complement.
GCGAAGCATGCGAGCGCCCTTGCTCGGCGTGTAGCTGAGCGTGCGGATGGCGGCCTCCACGCGCTCGCGAAGCTCAGGAGACGCATAGCCGCTATTATTGAGTACCCGGGAGACCGATGAGACCGAGGTCCCCGCTAGCCTGGCGATATGTCGGATGCTGGTCGTCACGTGCTCGTCGCGCTTCTTTCGCTTGCTGTCGATTGGTCCTGAAGGGGTGTCGCAGTGTGACTCATATGGATTGGAACTAAATCACCGTCGGGTTGCGGCATCAAGCGCGATGCATATGGCTTTATATTCGGTCTCGCAATTCCATCTAGGTGAAGCTGGTAGTGTATGCTAATATACAATCATTGAGGGTGGTGGCCATTGCGGAGATGGTTTCGGTATCTCGCGTAGATAGTCCATAAAATTCAATGAAATACCTGCCGCATGTTTATGAACTGCGTCTGGTTCTTCAACGAATTTGGCAACAGAGGCAGGCAGCGGGCTGGCGTGTGAGCATAGTTTCGGGCCGCCGCCACTCATATCGGCATTTATAAGATTTTTATATCTTCCACATTCCGGCCGTCTCGAACGTTAATGCAGTTCAGTCGCATATTGTATGGCGAAGATACACACGAAGTGGTCTTCCCCCTCGGCAGAGAGAAAAGAGGCGCCTCTTCGTCGGAGCGCGCCTTTCATCGCTTCTGCAGTCAACAATAACAATCAAGGAATCGCGATCGATGATGGACATTATTCTTGTCGGGATCGGCGTTTTATTCTTCCTCCTCTGTGTCGCTTACACCAAGGCCTGCGACAGCCTCTAGTCGGAGAGACGGCAATGCTTCTCGATTACATTCTCGGTGGCGGCGTAACGATTTTTCTTACCGCCTACCTGGTTTACGCTCTCATTCGCCCCGAGCGCTTCTAGCAGCGCTGGGTAGGGAAAGTTACCTCCATGACCTTCAACGGATGGCTTCAGATCCTCCTTTACATCGGGATCTTACTCCTGCTCGTCAAACCGCTCGGCGGTTATATGACGCGTGTCTTTACCGGCGAGCGCACTCTTCTCTCTTTCGTCCTCGGTCCTGTGGAGCGGGGGCTTTATCGTTTGTCCGGCACGAACGAACGCGAAGAACAGCACTGGACGACCTATTCGGTCTCCATGCTGCTATTCAGCCTTGCCGGCTTCATCGTTCTCTATTTCCTTCAGCGATTGCAGGGCAGCCTGCCGTATAATCCGGCCGGCATGACGTCCCTCGACCCGTATTTGTCCTTCAACACCTCGACCAGTTTCGTCACCAATACCAACTGGCAGAACTATGGTGGCGAAAGCACGATGTCCTATCTCGTGCAGATGGCGGGCCTCACGGTGCAGAACTTCGTGTCCGCCGCAACCGGTATTGCCATTGCGGTGGCCTTGATCCGCGCATTCGCGCGTGCCTCGGGTAAGGCGATCGGCAATTTCTGGGTCGACATGACTCGTGCGACGCTCTACGTCCTGCTGCCGATCTGCATCGTGCTGACGCTGGTCTACGTCTATCTTGGCGTGCCGCAGACGCTCGGACCCTATGTCAACGCCACGACGCTCGAAGGCGCGCAGCAGACGATAGCCGTCGGACCGGTTGCCTCGCAGCTGGCCATCAAGATGCTCGGTACGAACGGTGGCGGCTTCTTCAACGCCAATTCCGCTCATCCGTTCGAAAACCCGGACGCGATCTCCAACTTCATTCAGATGTTGTCGATCTTCGCCATCGGTGCCGCGCTGACCAACGTCTTCGGTCGCATGGTCGGTAGCCAGCGTCAGGGCTGGGCGATCCTTGCCGCCATGGGCGTATTGTTCATTGTCGGCGTGCTTGTCACTTACTGGGCAGAGGCCGCCGGCAATCCGCTCGTTCACGCGCTCGGCATCCAGGGCGGCAACATGGAAGGCAAGGAAGTCCGCTTCGGCATTGCTGCCTCCTCGCTGTTTGCTGTCATCACCACTGCGGCGTCCTGCGGCGCGGTCAACGGCATGCTCGACAGCTTCACCGCAATCGGCGGCATGATCCCGCTCATCAACCTGCAGCTCGGCGAAGTCATCGTCGGCGGTGTCGGCGCCGGTTTCTACGGCATCCTGATGTTCGTCATCATCGCCATCTTCGTTGCTGGCCTGATGGTCGGCCGCACGCCGGAATATCTCGGCAAGAAGATCGAAGCCAAAGAAGTGAAGATGGCAATGCTTGCCGTGCTTTGCTTGCCCTTCGGCATGCTGATCTTCACCGCAATCTCCGTGGTGCTGCCTGCCGCCGTCGCATCTGTCGGCAATTCCGGCCCGCATGGCTTCTCGGAGATCCTCTACGCCTACAGCTCGGCGGCGGCGAACAACGGCTCTGCCTTCGGCGGTCTATCCGGTAATACCCCCTGGTATAACACCACGCTCGGTATCGTCATGCTGATCGGTCGCTTCCTGGTCATCGTACCGGCCCTCGCTATCGCTGGCTCCTTGATCGGCAAGAAGACGGTCCCTGCTTCCGCCGGCACTTTCCCGACGGACGGCCCGCTCTTCGTCGGCCTTCTCGTCGGCACGATCCTGATCGTCGGTGGGCTGACCTTCTTCCCGGCGTTGGCGCTTGGACCGATCGTCGAACATCTGTCGATGATCGCTGGTCAGACCTTCTAAGGAATGATGTCATGAGCCAACCGCTTTTGGCCAGGCTTCGAAAAGTCATCGATCCACGCCCCTCAGACAGGGGGCGTGGCCCGGCCGGAATAACCTGTGCTTCCGACGCCATTTTGCTGGCGATGGCGGCCCTGTTTCTCGGCCTCGTCGTCTTCGGATTTTTAATCGGCTGATCGGCAGCGTTCCGATCTGACGTTTTCCTCTTCACGCTGGAGCCTCTTATGAGCCAGTTAAAATCAGCGAGTCTTCTGGATTCTCGCATCCTCGTTCCGGCTATCGGCGCCGCTTTCAAGAAGTTGAACCCGCGCACGCTTGCCAAAAACCCCGTCATGTTCGTGGTCGCCGTCGTTTCGATGCTGACGACCATCCTCTTCCTGCGCGACCTTATCACCGGCGGCGGCAATCTCGCCTTCTCGCTGCAGATCAACATCTGGCTGTGGTTCACGGTCCTGTTCGCCAATTTCGCCGAGGCCGTTGCCGAAGGCCGCGGCAAGGCACAGGCGGATTCGCTGCGCAAGTCGCGCACCGAAACCCAGGCGAAGCTTCTCGTCGGCAACAGCCGCACCGACTACAAGATGGTGCCCGGCACCAGCCTGAAGGTCGGCGATGTCGTTCTGGTCGAAGCCGGCGACATCATTCCGTCGGATGGCGAAGTCATCGAAGGCGTCGCCTCCGTCAACGAAGCCGCGATCACCGGCGAGTCGGCCCCCGTCATCCGTGAATCGGGCGGTGACCGCTCGGCAGTAACAGGCGGTACTCAGGTCCTGTCGGACGAAATCCGTGTGCGCATTACGGCTGCCGCCGGATCGACCTTCATCGATCGCATGATCGCACTTGTCGAAGGCGCCGAACGTCAGAAGACGCCGAACGAAATCGCGCTCAACATCCTGCTGGCCGGCATGACGCTGATCTTCGTCCTGGCGACGGTGACGATCCCGAGCTTTGCCGCCTATGCAGGCGGATCGATCCAGACGGTCGTGCTGGTTGCTCTCTTCGTCACCCTGATCCCGACCACTATCGGCGCCTTGCTTTCAGCGATTGGTATCGCCGGCATGGACCGTCTCGTCCGTTTCAACGTGCTCGCCATGTCCGGTCGTGCGGTTGAAGCCGCCGGTGACGTCGACACGCTGCTGCTCGACAAGACCGGCACGATCACCCTCGGCAACCGCCAGGCAACCGCGTTCCGCCCTGTCCGCGGCATCAGCGAACAGGATCTGGCTGACGCGGCTCAGCTTGCTTCGCTTGCCGACGAAACGCCGGAGGGTCGTTCCATCGTCGTGCTCGCCAAGGAGAAATATGCGATCCGCGGCCGCGACATGACGAGCTTGAAGGCGACCTTCGTGCCTTTCACTGCCCAGACGCGCATGAGCGGCGTCGACCTCGATGGCTCCTCGATCCGCAAGGGCGCTGTCGATGCTGTGGTCGCCTATGTCGAAGGTGCCGCCAACAGCGGGGCCGAAGGCACGGCTGTGATATCCCGCACATCAAGCGAGACGCTGCGCGAACTGCAGGCGATTGCCGACGAGATCGCCAAGGCCGGCGGCACGCCGCTTGCCGTTGCCCGCGACGGCCGCCTGCTTGGCGTCATTCACCTCAAGGACATCGTCAAGGGCGGTATCCGCGAGCGTTTTGCCGAGCTGCGCCGCATGGGTATCCGCACTGTCATGATCACGGGTGACAACCCGCTGACGGCTGCCGCCATCGCTGCCGAAGCCGGCGTCGACGACTTCCTTGCCCAGGCAACGCCTGAGATGAAACTGGCGCTGATGCGCCAGGAACAGGCACAGGGTAAGCTGGTCGCCATGTGCGGTGACGGCACGAACGACGCCCCGGCACTCGCCCAGGCTGATGTCGGCGTCGCCATGAACACCGGCACGGTCGCCGCCCGCGAGGCCGGCAACATGGTTGACCTCGACAGCGACCCGACGAAGCTGATCGAAATCGTCGAGATCGGCAAGCAGTTGCTCATGACCCGCGGCGCGTTGACCACCTTCTCGATCGCCAACGACATCGCGAAGTACTTCGCCATCATCCCCGCAATGTTCATCGCCTTCTATCCGCAATTGAAAATGCTGAACATCATGGATCTGGCAACGCCGCAAAGCGCCATCCTCTCGGCGATCATCTTCAATGCGCTCATCATCGTCGCATTGATCCCGTTGTCGCTGAAGGGTGTCCGCTACCGTCCGATCGGTGCAGGTGCGCTGCTCAGCCGCAACTTGTTGATCTATGGCGTCGGCGGCATCATCGTCCCCTTCATCGGCATCAAGGCCATCGACCTGGTGATTACCGCCATCGGCCTCGCCTAAGGAGTTCCCATCATGCTTAAACAAATCAGACCCGCCATCGTCATGATCGTCGCCACGACCGTCCTGACCGGCCTTGCCTACCCGCTAGCCATGACGGGTGTCGCCCAGGCGCTCTTTCCAAACCAGGCCAATGGCAGCCTGGTGGAGAAGGACGGCAAGGTGATCGGCTCCACCCTCATCGGCCAGAACTTCACGAGCGACCGGTATTTCCACGGTCGCCCGTCGGCGACAACCGCTGCCGACCCGAACGACTCGACCAAAACGGTTTCTGCGCCCTATAACGCCGTCAATTCCATGGGCTCCAATCTGGGCCCCACCAATTCGAGCCTGATCACTCGGATCAAGGGTGACGCCGCGACGTTGCAGGCGCAGAATCCGAATACGCCGGTTCCCATGGATTTGTTGACCACTTCCGGCAGTGGTCTCGATCCGGATATCTCGCCCGAAGCAGCCTATTTCCAGGTGCCGCGTGTCGCCAAGGCTCGCAACATGGATGAGGCCAAGGTCAAGGCGCTTGTCGACGCAGCTGTCGAACCCAGGGAGCTTGGCGTTCTCGGCGAGCCTGTTGTCAACGTGCTGGCATTGAACCAGGCGCTCGATGCTTCTATGAAACAGTAAGTTGAGCAGATTGAGACGGCTTCACGCCGTCTCAATCTCGTCAGGAAAGACAAAGCACTCTGATGGCAGATGACAGCCGCGACACGCTAAGCAGGCCTTCGCCCGATGCACTTTTGGAAAAGGCGCGGGCAGAGACACGCGGTCGGTTGAAAATCTTTCTGGGTGCTGCCCCCGGCGTCGGCAAGACCTATGAAATGCTGATGTCCGGCAGGGCGAAGATTGCCGATGGCGTCGATGTCGTGGTCGGCGTCGTCGAAACGCATGGTCGCCGCGAGACGCAGGCATTGCTCGACGGTTTCGAGATCATCCCCCGCGTCAATGTCGATTACAAGGGCAGGGCGCTCGAGGAAATGGACCTCGATGCCATTCTGAAGCGCCGGCCCGAACTCGTGCTCGTCGACGAGCTGGCTCACACCAATGCACAGGGCAGTCGCCATCCGAAGCGCTATCTCGACGTCAAAGAGCTTCTGGAGCGCGGGATCGATGTCTACACGACGCTGAATATCCAGCATGTGGAAAGTCTGAACGATGTCGTCTCGCAGATCACGCGCATCCGCGTGCGGGAGACAGTGCCGGATTCGATCATCGATATGGCAGACGACGTCGAGATCATCGACCTGACGCCGGACGACCTCATCAAACGACTGCACGACGGCAAGGTCTATGTATCGAAGACGGCCGAAAGGGCGCTGACCAACTATTTCACGCCTGGCAATCTGACGGCGCTGCGCGAACTGGCGCTGAGGCGTACGGCCCAGCGCGTCGACGACCAGCTCCTCACACACATGCAGGCGCATGCGATCCAGGGACCGTGGGCAGCCGGCGAGCGTGTGCTCGTTTCCATCGACCATCATCCTCGGTCGGCGTCGTTGGTCCGCTACGCGGCGCGCATGGCGTCACGCCTGCGTGCGCCCTGGGCCGCCGTTTATGTCGAGACCAACCGCTCCATCAGCCTGACCGAGGCGCAGCGCGACACGATTGCCGCAACGCTCAGGCTCGCCGAACAACTCGGCGGTGAAGCGATCACCCTTCCGGGCCGCGAGGTGGCGGAGGAGCTGCTTCGCCATTCTGCCAGCAACAATGTGACGCATATTGTCATCGGTTCGCCGAAGATCGGGTCGTGGCGCGATTGGTCGCGCCGTTCGGTTTCCTATGATCTCATCCGTAAGGCTGGAGATATCAGCGTCCATGTCATCTCCGGCAGCGATGCCGATGGCCCGGCCGCAAGCCGCGGCCTCAAGGTCGCAGCGCCGGCTCCGGTCTTCCAGCTCCGCAGCTATGTCCTGGCAACGCTTTACGTGGCCATCGCGCTCGGCTTCTGCGTCATCCTCGATCAGGTATTGGATGTGCGCAATCTGGCGTTGGTCTTCCTGATGGCGGTTCTGGCGAGCGCTGTAACGCAGGGCCTGCGCCCAGCGCTGTATTCCTGTATTCTCGGCGCGCTTGCCTTCAATTTCTTCTTCCTGCCACCGCGCTATACGCTGACGATCAGCGATCCGGAGAGCGTGCTCGCCTTCTTCTTCTTCCTCGGTGTCGCGGTGATTGCAAGCAATCTGACGGCGACCGTGCAGAGGCAGGCGGCGGCGGCGCGCCAGCGCGCGCGAACGACCGAAGACCTCTACCTTTTCTCGAAGAAACTCGCGGGCACGGGTACGCTTGACGACGTTCTTTGGGCAACCGCGTTTCAATTGGCCTCGATGCTGAAGCTGCGCGTCGTGCTGCTTCTGCCGGAACACGGCACGATTGCGGTCAAGGCGGGCTATCCGCCTGACGATACGCTCGACGACGCCGATATCGCTGCGGCGCGCTGGGCCTGGGAGCACAATCATGCCGCCGGCCGCGGCGCGGACACGCTGCCCGGCGCCAAGCGTCTTTATGTTCCCCTGCGCACCGGCCGGACCGCTGTCGGCGTCATCGGCCTCGACAGCGATCGCCGCGACGGCCCGCTTTTGACGCCGGAGCAGCAGCGGCTGCTCGATGCTCTTGCCGACCAGGCGGCACTCGCCATCGAGCGCGTGCAACTGGTTGCCGATGTCGACCGCGCCAAGCTGGCCGTGGAGGCCGACCGGCTGCGCTCCGCGCTGCTCACCTCCATCTCGCATGATTTGAAAACACCGCTTGCGGCCATCCTCGGTGCGGCGGGAACGCTGCGCGACTATCTGGAGACATTGCCGCACGAGGACCGGGTCGATCTCCTGTCGACCGTCATCGACGAATCCGAACGCCTCAATCGCTTCATTGCCAACCTGCTCGACATGACCAAGATCGAGTCCGGCGCCATGGAGCCGAACTATGCGCTGCATTACGCCGGCGATATCGTCGGGAGTGCCCTGCGTCGTGCGGGAAAGATCCTGACCCATCATCGTGTCGACGTGCAGATGCCCGTCGATCTGCCGATGGTGAAGGTCGATCCGGTTCTGTTCGAGCAGGTGCTGTTCAACTTGCTCGACAATGCCGCCAAATATGCGCCGGAGGACTCGGCCATTCGCCTCGAAGCATGGGCCGACATCGACAATATCGTCTTTCGGGTGATGGACGAAGGACCGGGCATTCCGCCCGCCGACCTTGAACGTGTATTCGATACCTTCTACCGCGTGCGCAAGGGCGATCAGGTGCGTGCTGGCACCGGCCTTGGCCTTTCCATCTGCCGGGGCTTCATCGAAGCGATGGGTGGAACGATCGCTGCCGGCAACAGAACGGATCGGCAGGGAGCTGTTTTCACCATCCGCCTGCCGAAACCAACAGATGTCCCTAAGCTGGATGAACTGAAATGAACACAACTGCCGTCAAGATTCTCGTCGTCGATGATGAACCGCCGATCCGCAAACTGTTGCGCGTCGGCCTCGGTGCTCAGGGCTACGTCGTCAACGAGGCGCAGAACGCCGCGTCGGCTCAGGCATCGGTTGACGAAGACCAACCCGACCTGATCGTGCTCGATCTCGGCCTACCGGATAAGTCGGGCCAGGATCTGCTGCTCGGCTGGCGGGAGGACGGGGTGCAGATCCCCGTCGTCATCCTCTCCAGTCGCACCGACGAGGCGGGTATCGTCAAGGCGCTGGAAAGCGGTGCCGACGATTATGTGACCAAGCCTTTCGGCGTCAACGAGCTTGCAGCCCGCATCCGTGTGGCGCTGCGCCATCGCCTGCAGCAGCAAGGCGAGAAGGCAATCTTCCAGACCGGTGGTCTCTCGATCGATCTGGTCAAGCGCATCGTCAAGGTCGACGGCAAGGAGATCAAGCTGTCACCGAAGGAGTATGACATCCTGCGGGTGCTGGCGCAGCACGCCGGCAAGGTGCTGACCCATCAGTTCCTGTTGAAGCAGATCTGGGGTCCGGCAGCCGATGTGCAGTATCTGCGCGTCTATGTGCGCCAGCTCCGGCAGAAGATCGAGGACATTCCCGATCAGCCGCAATATATCACCACCGAAACAGGCGTCGGCTATCGGCTACGCGAACCGGATTGACGCGGTAGGGACTTAAAGACCCATTATCGAGGCGATCTGGCCTCGATCGTGTGACGACCAATGCCATTTCAGAATTTATTGCCCGACCTTGAGTGCGACCATGGACCTTTCCACGATCATTCTTCCCGAACATGTCTTCGTCGGCGTCTCCGCTCCGACCAAATGGCGGGCATTGCAGATGCTGTCGTCGAAAGCGGCCAGTTGCTTCGGCTTGGATGAGGGAATGGTTCTGCGGGCGTTGGAGACGCGCGAAAAATTAGGTACGACGGGGATTGGCAATGGCGTTGCGGTTCCGCATGCCGCCCTTGCCGGCATGACGAGGCCGCGAGGTCTGATGGTGCATTTTGCCCATGCCATCGATTTCGAGGCGATCGACGACGTGCCGACCGAATGGGCATTCGTCCTGCTGTTCGGGGAAGGTGGTCGCAGCGATTATCTGAACGTGCTGGCGGCGATCGCGAGGCGTTTGCGGACTGAAGGCGTCCTGGCGGCGATGCGGCAGACGAAGAAGGCCGACGAACTCTACTCCGTGTTCATGTCCGACACCATCCTCTGACAGTGCGCCAATCGCGCGCTGATTGTTATTCGGGAATGTGATTTCACTTTTCCGGATTCTATGGGATGCTGTTCTCCGCAGTTGCTCAAAACGGGAACTGTCTTCGTTACTTTATACGACCAAGTTGATAGGGTTTAGGGACAAACGAAGGGGGTGCATTCATGCAGACGATTAAGCTTTCACGGCTTCTCGCCACCGCAGTTCTGATCGGCAGTTTCTCGATCGCGGCCGTTGCGCCGACCTTTGCGGCGGACAAGACGCTTCTCAATGTTTCCTACGATCCGACCCGTGAACTCTATAAGGACTTCAACACGGCCTTTGCCGCCAAATGGAAGAAGGACACGGGCGAAACCGTCAATATCAAGGCTTCGCACGGTGGTTCCGGCGCGCAGGCGCGCTCCGTCATCGACGGTCTCGATGCCGATGTCGTGACGCTCGCTCTTGAAGGCGATATCGATGCGATCGCCAAGGCGACGCACAAGATCCCGGCCGACTGGAAGACCAAATTCCCGAACAATTCCGTTCCCTATACCTCGACCATCGTCTTCCTGGTGCGCAAGGGCAATCCCAAGGGTATCAAGGACTGGCCGGATCTTATCAAGGATGGCGTGGAAGTCATCACGCCGAACCCGAAGACCTCTGGCGGCGCCCGCTGGAACATCCTTGCAGCCTGGGCCTGGGCCAAGCAGGCCAATGGCGGCGATGATGCCAAGGCACAGGAATATCTGACGCAGTTGCTGAAACATGTGCCGGTTCTCGACACCGGTGCGCGCGGCGCGACGACCACCTTCGTCCAGCGCGGTCTCGGCGACGTCCTGCTCGCCTGGGAAAACGAGGCCTACCTCTCGCTCGACGAGCTTGGCCCCGACAAATTCGAAGTCGTGACCCCGTCCTTCTCGATCCGCGCCGATCCGCCGGTTGCCGTCGTCGACGGGAATGTGGACAAGAAAGGCACGCGCAAGGTCGCGGAAGCCTATTTGAACTATCTCTACTCGGATGAAGGCCAGAAGATCGCCGCCAAGCATTACTACCGGCCCATCAAGCCGGAAGTGGCCGATCCCAAGGATATCGCCCGTTTCCCGACCCTGAAGCTTGCGACGATTGACGATTTCGGCGGATGGGCCCAAGCTCAGCCGAAATTCTTCGATGATGGTGGGATCTTCGACCAAGTCTACAAGCCGGGGCAATAAGGCTGGATGCATTCTATAACCCGCAAACGGTGGCGGTTACGGCAGCCGAGCGTCATTCCGGGATTCGGATTGGCGCTCGGCGTTACCTTGGCTTGGCTCATCTTTATCGTTCTCATTCCTCTGTCGGGACTGTTGTGGAAAAGCAGCGCTCTCGGCTGGGAGAAATTCTGGGCTCTCGCGCTTGACGTGCGTACGCTCTATGCGCTGCGCATGAGTTTCGGCGGCGCATTTATCGCCGCGCTCGTCAATGCCGTGCTCGGGCTTATCCTGGCCTGGGTGCTGGTGCGCTATCGCTTTCCGGGCAAGCGCATCCTCGATGCGATGGTCGATCTGCCGTTCGCGCTGCCGACGGCTGTGGCCGGTATTGCGCTCACGACGCTCTACGCGCCGAACGGCTGGATCGGTCAGTTCCTGACGCCGCTCGGCATCAAGATCGCCTTTACCCCGATCGGTATCGTCATCGCGCTGATTTTCGTCGGCTTGCCCTTCGTGGTGCGTACCGCGCAGCCTGTCATGGAGGAGATCGACCGCGAAGTCGAAGAGGCGGCGGCGACCCTTGGTGCGTCGCGTTTCCAGACGATAACCCGGGTGCTGCTTCCCGGCCTTGCACCGGCAGCGCTCACCGGGTTTGCGCTGGCGTTCGCGCGCGCCGCCGGTGAGTACGGATCGGTGATCTTCATCGCTGGCAACAAGCCCTATGTTTCGGAAATCGCGCCGCTGCTCATCGTCATCCGGCTGGAGGAATATAACTATGCCGCGGCAACGGCGATCGCGACGGTGATGCTGTTCATTTCCTTCACCATGCTTTTGATCATCAATCTCATCCAGTCATGGAGCAGAAGGAGATATGGCTATGGCGCATAATCTTTCCGCTGCCGCCGACACGGGTCAGTCTGTCATTACCGAAAGCCGGTTCGCACGCATCGTCTTCGTGTTGATCTCGCTCACTTTCCTGACGCTCATGGTGCTGTTGCCGCTGGCAGCAGTCTTTGTCGAGGCTTTCCGCAAGGGGGTTGGGACCTTCTTCGATTCCTTGGTTGACGAAGAAACCTTTGCTGCGATCCGCCTCACGCTGATCGTTGCGGGCATCAGCGTGCCGTTGAACCTCGTCTGCGGTGTCGCGGCGGCATGGGCGATCGCCAAGTTCGAGTTCAAGGGCAAGGCCTTCCTGACGACGCTGATCGATCTGCCGTTCTCCGTTTCCCCGGTTATCTCGGGTCTGGTTTTCGTGCTTCTGTTCGGTTCGAACAGCGCGCTTGGCCCCTGGTTGCAGAGCAACGGTATCCAGATCCTGTTTGCGGTTCCGGGGCTCGTGCTGGCGACGATGTTCGTTACCTTTCCCTTCGTCGCCCGTGAATTGATCCCGCTGATGCAGGAGCAGGGCAGTGCGGACGAGGAGGCAGCACTCTCCCTCGGGGCGAATGGCTGGCAGACCTTTTGGTACGTCACGTTGCCGAACATCAAATGGGGCTTGCTCTATGGCGTGTTGCTCTGCAACGCCCGCGCGATGGGTGAGTTCGGTGCCGTGTCGGTCGTGTCGGGTCATATTCGTGGTGAAACCAACACCATGCCGCTGCAGGTCGAGATTCTCTATAACGAATATAATTTCTCGGGGGCCTTTGCCGTTGCCACGCTTCTGGCTCTGCTTGCCCTCATCACATTGATACTGAAGACGCTGCTGGAAATGCGCTATAGCGAAGAGATCGCAGCCAGCCGGCGTCACTGAAGGAATTCTTGATGGAAGTTCGCGTTCAAAATCTGCGCAAGGAATTCGGTCGATTTCCCGCTTTGCACGACGTTTCACTGGATATTCGCTCAAGCGAGCTGATCGCGCTTCTCGGGCCATCCGGTTCGGGCAAGACGACGCTGTTGCGCCTGATTGCCGGCCTGGAAACGCCAACGGAAGGCAAGATCTTCTTCGGCGAGGACGATGCTTCGCTGAAGACCGTGCAGCAGCGCAACATCGGCTTCGTGTTTCAGCATTACGCGCTGTTCCGGCACATGACGGTGCTCGACAATATCTCCTTCGGCCTGAAAGTCCGCTCGGCATCGCGTCGCCCGCCGCGTGATGAAATCCGCCGGCGCGCAATGGAACTGTTGGAACTCGTGCAACTGAATGGCCTGGAGAAGCGCTACCCGACGCAGCTTTCAGGTGGACAGCGGCAGCGCGTGGCATTGGCGCGCGCCATGGCGGTGGAGCCGAATGTTCTACTCCTCGACGAACCCTTCGGCGCTCTCGATGCTCAGGTGCGCAAGGATCTGCGCAGGTGGTTGCGCGAAATTCACGATCGGACCGGCCATACCACCGTTTTCGTCACGCACGACCAGGAAGAGGCGCTTGAGCTTGCCGACCGCGTCGTCGTGCTCAACAAGGGCGCGATTGAGCAGGTCGGTACGCCGGACGAGATCTACGATACGCCGAATTCTCCCTTCGTTTATGGGTTCATCGGCCAGTCCAATCGGGTCAAGGTGCGCATCGCCAGCGGCGAGATCTGGTTCGACGACAAGCCGTTGGGGCTTAGCACGCCGCATGAGCCGGATGGCGAGGCTCATCTCTATTTCCGACCGCACGACATCGAACTTCGCGACGGCGACGGCGGGGCGATCGCCGGTTTGCTGGTCGCCAGCCGTCGCGTCGCAGGCACCCGCCATCTGGAAATCGATATCGGCGCCGGGCATGACGGCATCGAAATCGAGCTACCGCCGAACAAGGCCGATGCGCTGGATCGCAATCGCATCGCCTTCAGGCCGACCCGCTGGAAGCTGTTTCGCAACGGCGGGTGACCGGTCAATCCTCCGGATGACCGGCCGAGGCGAAGCCGCCGCCCTGATAGATGACGGCCGGATCGCTGGGATCTTCCGGCTGCGTTCTCGATAGAATTTCAGCCCGCCACGGAGCCGCGCTGTCACGCGGCTTCCAGCCTAGGAAGGCGGCGTTGCTATTATCCCACCATTGCTCGTCATTGTCGGAGACACCGTAGACGATCGTGTGGCCAAGCCGGGGCGCGTCGAATGCGCAGCCGCAAAGGGAAAGAAAATCGCGAACGCTGAACCAGGTTGCGAGCATGCGCGTGTTGCGTGGTTCGGGAAAGCACGAGCCGATGCGCACCGAGAGTGTTTCCTGGCCGAACTTGTCGAAGTAGAGGCTCGCGACCGCCTCACCGAACACCTTTGACACGCCATAGAGCGAATCCGGCCTTGTCGGCACCTTGTTGTCGATCCGCTCGTCCCGGCGATAAAAGCCGATTGCGTGGTTGGAACTTGCGAAGACGATGCGCGGCTTGCCGGCCGCACGCGCGGCCTCATAGAGATTGTAGAGGCCGATGACATTGCCCTGCACGATGAGATCGAATGGCTTTTCCACCGAGATGCCGCCGAGATGGATGATGCCGTCGACACCCTTGACCATCGCGTCGACGCCGTCGCGGTCGGCGAGGTCGCAGGCAATAAAACGTTCGTTCGGACGGAGATCGCTGATCGGCGCCAGGTCGGAGAGCACGACGTTTTCGGCGATTTGCGATAGAAGCGGCCTGAGTGCCTGGCCGACACCGCCGGCGGCACCAGTCAGCAACAGAGTTTTCAGCATGATTGTCTCCCGGATCGGTCATTTCGGCGGACAGCCTATAAGATGGTCCAGCGCCCGTCATCACATATATCGGTGGAATCGACATGAAGCATGTCGATGATGTCTAGGCAGTCCGCGAATGCATTTCGGCGCCGCTATCGAGCGTTTCCAGACTGACCACGGCTTTGATGGGCAAGTGATCGGAAGCAACGCGGGCCAGCGGCGAGTCATGCACTTCGACCGCTGAGATCATGCCGCGGCGGTTTGCCATGATGCGGTCGAGAGCCAGAAGCGGCAACGTCGAGGGAAAGCTCGGCACGGCGGGCGGCAGCGGCCCGAATGCGTTCTGGATGGTATTGAGGGACGAACGGTCACCGAGGCGCCATTCGTTGAGGTCGCCAAGCAGGATGGTTGGCGTCTCGCTGCCATCGTTCATGAGCTCGACGATCAGGCGCGTCTGCTGGGCGCGGGAGCGATGCAGCAGGCCAAGGTGAGCGGCGATGATTCTGATGCTGCCGCCGCGAACCAGTTCCAGTTCGGCGATCAGGGCACCGCGCGGTTCGAGCCCAGGCAGATTGATCTGATGGACGTCGCGCACCGTGCCCTGCTTGAAAAGAACGACATTACCGTGCCAGCCGTGCGCCTTGGTGACGCCGGCGATCGGCACCGGAATGAGCCCCGTCTCGCGCTCCAGCCGGCGCAAATCAAGGATTCCGGTGCGCTCCCCGAAACGCGTGTCGGCCTCCTGCAGGCCGATGACGTCGGCATCGATTTCATGAATGACGCGGCTGGTCCGTTCGGGATCGAAGCGGCGATCCGCGCCGACGCATTTATGGACGTTGTAGGAGGCGATCAGCGTGCCCTCGGGGCGGTCGAGCCCGCTTGCCGATCTCGGGCGCGCCTTTTTTCGATTCTTCAGGCTTTCCAGAATGCTCGCACGGAGACTTTCTTTCTTCTTTCGCATCTATCCGTCGACCGTTCCTTGATCAGACCATGTCGGGTACCTCAAGGCGAGTATAGGGAGCTATAGCTCGCCTTGTCATGTAAAAAGGCTGCGACAATGGCGGATCGCCCCTCAGGGGCACCGTCAGAGATAGGGCGAGCCGAGCCAGAGGACCTTTTCGACAAGTCTCACGATGAAAGGCCGTGCCCGGAGCTTTTCGAGATCGACGGGGTGCGCCGTTTCCAGGATTGCGCCGATATGAGCGTCGATCGTGCCGGCAAAACCCCGATCGAGCACCTCGAGATCCACTTCGAAGTTGAGCCGCAGCGAGCGAGGATCGAGATTGGAAGAGCCGACATAGGCCCATGTGCCGTCAATGGCCAAAAGTTTCGAATGGTTGAACGCTCCTTCGGCGCGCCAGATGCGGCAATAGTTCTTCAGCATCTGGTCGAATTGTGCCGTCATGGCGCGGTCGACAAGCACCAGATTGTTGGCCGTCGGCACGACGATATCGACCTCAACCCCACGCCGGGCCGCCGTCACCAGCGCGCTGATCAGTTCGCGATCCGGCAGGAAGTAGGGCGACATGATGCGGATGGACTTATGCGCCACCGACAGCGCGCCAATCAGCATCTTGTGATTGGTCTCGACGCTGCGGTCCGGGCCGGAGGCGACCACGCGCATGAAGACTGGCGCTCCAGGTTCGTTGGCGGGCGCCGCGATCCGCCATTCCTCGCCATTCAGGATTTCGTCTGCGGTGAAGCGCCAATCCTCGGCGGCCGTATTGAAGAGATCGGCGACTGCCGGACCCGTGACGCAAAAATGCATGTCACGGGCGCTGTGCTCATGTGCGAATTCTCGTGTGAAACCCTGACGGATGTTCATGCCGCCGGTAAAGGCGATCCGCCCGTCGATGGTAAGGATCTTCCGGTGCGTGCGCAGATTGGCATAGGGCAATCGCAGGCCGATGATGACGTTACCGTTGAAGACGTCCACCTTCACGCCGCCCTCGCTCAGATAGCCCATGATGCTCGGCACGGAATAACGTGCGCCGACGGCATCGATCAGCACGCGCACGCTGACGCCGCGTTTGGTGGCCGAAATCAGCGAATCGGCGATGCGAAGGCCGATCGGGTCGCGATCGAAGATGTAGGTTTCCATCAGGATGCTGCGTTCGGCACCGTCGATTGCGGCCTTCATCGCGGCATAGGCGACATCGCCGTTCGTCAGCATCTCGATCGTGTTGCCGGTACTCATCGTGTAGCGCACGACGCGATCGCCGAGTGTCTTCATCGAGCCGAAACGATCGCCGAACAGCTGCCGCACCTGTTCGTCATCGGCATCGAAGCTGGAGAGCTCGCCATTCGCATCCTTGCGAAAGAGCGCGTCTCGCTGCGAGCCGAGTGAGGCCCGGCGAATGCGATTGATACCGGCGACGGCATAGAGCAGGGCGCCGATGATCGGCGACAGGATGACGACACCGACCCACCCGATCGCGGCTCGGACATCCTCTTTGGTCATGGCTGCATGGATTGCAGCGGCGGCCCCCATCAATATCGATAGGACGGCAAGAATTTGGCCCCAATGGGCAGCCACGAGGTCGATCATGCCACGAGTATATCCTTGCCCGCAAAAGCTGCAATGAGCCGACTCGTGATCACCGCACCATTGATAGCGGTGTGAAACCTGAGCCCACTAGATATTTTTAATTGAACCCTGTTGCTCCCAGCAGCATACTCGGAGTGCTTCGGCTGCTTCGCTACCGCCCCCACGGTAACTTCTGTTTCTTGTTTGAAGCGCCACTGCGGTTCGAGAGTCGAAACCGGAAGAATGCCAGCAACGGCGTCTTGGTTGGCTGCTCGGGGGAGGCGTGAAAGCCCGCATTTCAAGAACGGGCATTGTTCATCAAAACCTTGTTCAATGATGCGAACGGAGAACGGCAGATGTTGGAACCTCGGGACGAATGGATCAAGAAGCGCGCATACGCCATATGGGAAGAGGAAGGTCATCCTTCGGGACGTGACGTCGAGCATTGGGCTCGGGCGAGCAGCGAGCGCATTGAGCTTGAAGAAACCACAGCAAACGGCAGCACGATCGACGTCAAGCCGAAGGCCAAGCGCAAGACGCCGGCTGCCGCAGCCGCCGTCACCGAGGAGAAGGTAGCCAAACCAGCGAAGAAATCGTCGAAGAAGGCTACTGCCGCAAAGGCCTAGGCCTGTCAGCTTTAGGGGTGTGGCGGAGATGAGAGCGGCTCGATGGCAACATCGGGCCGTCTCTCTTTCAGAAGACGGCTGCGGGCGAAATATTCGCAATCATTTCGGTGATTTGGCTCCATTCCGCGAAATAGTTGTCACACATCGCTGCTACAGGTTGCGAAGGGAGTCCGGCAATGTGTGGAAGCTATATCGATGATCTGGAAATGACTGTTATGACGATCGTCGCAGCGTGGTGTTTTTTGTGTCCTGCCGGCAGCTTGGAGACGATGAGATGACATCTCTCCTTGTGCTCGCCGCGATCTATCTTCTCACGGCTTTGGTCCTCATTTTGATCATCGATCGCTCGGTCGGCGTCTTCTTTCCGGCGTCGGCCAAGCAACATGTCCCGGCCCCGCATGATCGGCGCTTTCGGATGTTCTCTGCGCATCGCAATTCGCCCGGCCAAATTTCGGAACCTTTTCCCTGACGACGGATTGGTCTTTCATCCTGAGCCAAGGAGAAAGATCATGCCCCGAGGAGATAAATCCGCCTATACCGACAAGCAGAAGCGCAAGGCTGAACATATCGAAGAAAGTTATGAGGGCCGCGGCGTCTCCCATGAGGAGGCGGAACGGCGTGCATGGGCGACGGTGAACAGGGAAAGTGGCGGCGGCAAGAAGTCGGGTTCGGGCCGCGGGCATCCCGAAAATCATGAATCGTCCGAAAGGGGCGGCAGGATCGGTGGCCATGCTGCGGCAAGCCGGCCGGCCGGCGAGCGATCCGCCTCTGCAAAGAAGGCGGCCGCGACGCGCAAGCGCCACGAGCAAAGCCCGAATTCCTAATCACGGACGGGAAGGGCGCCCTCAGCGCGATCCTTTCCTTCGGGCAGACGGTGACGAAGCCATGCAGTCTCCTTGCACGAGTATCGTCCCTCGTCGTCGATTGCCCCTTATCTTCCGCCATGCCGACGCTAGATTGTAAGCTTGGAACGAGCCGATGGTCGGCTCGGCCGGAAACGTCGTTTGGCATTGAACGTGATGCGACGGTGCAGCGCCGGGTGTTGCGATAGCCGCCGCCAGCCGTCTTCAATTCGTGGGAGCGAAAACCAGTGGCCTATGAACTCTATTATTGGGACGGCATCCAGGGGCGTGGTGAATTCGTGCGGCTCGCGCTGGAAGAAGCTGGTGCCGACTATGTGGATATTTGTCGCGGCCCGACAAGCAAGGGGCAGGGAATGCCAGCGATGTTTGCCATCATGGATGGCAAGGCCGAGCCCGACATCCCGTTTGCCCCACCGTTCTTGAAGGACGGCGATCTGATTATCCCGCATGTCGCGAACATACTGATGTATCTTGGGCCGAAGCTTGGCCTGGCGCCCGCTGATGAGGGCCAGCGTCACGTCTTGAACGGCCTGCAACTGACGATCACCGATCTTGTCGCCGAGGTGCACGACACACACCATCCCATCGCCACATCGAAATATTACGAGGACCAGAAGCCTGAAGCCAAGGCGCGCGCCGCGGAATTCATCGAAAACCGCATCCCGAAATTTCTCGGCTATTTCGAGCGGGTGCTGCAGCAGAACACGCACGGACCGACCCACATCTTCGGCGGTGAATTGACCTATGTCGATCTCTCGCTGTTTCAGGTCTATGAGGGGCTGCGCTATGCTTTCCCCCGCGCGACGAAGCATCTGGATCGGCGATATCAGCATCTGACAGCACTGCACGCTGATGTCATGAAACGGCCCAACATTGCTCGCTATCTTCACTCCGACCGCCGCATTCCCTTCAATGAGAACGGCATTTTCCGGCATTATCCGGAGCTCGATAAAGACATGGCGTAAGCGATGCTCCTCTATCAATTCATTCCTGCCTGCTGGATCGTCTGGCTGCTGATCTGGCTGTTTGCCTCGTTCAGCGTCAAGAGGAGCGTGCGGCAGGAGGACCCGCTATCTAGGCTCGGCAATACCGTGCCGATCTGGATCGGTGCCTTTCTTCTGGCGGTCAACCGGATCTGGCTGGGTCCGCTGCAGTATCGCATCATCCCGCAAGACCCGGCAACCTACGCGATCGGTGCTGCCCTGACCTTCATAGGTCTCCTTTTCGCCGTCTGGGCCCGCTATCATATCGGGCGCAACTGGAGCGGGGTGATTACACTGAAGGAAGATCACACGCTCATCCGTTCCGGCCCCTATGCGCTTGTGAGGCACCCGATCTATTCCGGTCTGATGCTCGCCATCATCGGCTCGGCAATTGCGCGCGGCGATATCGCCGCCGTGTTTGCGGTTGCCGCCATGCTCTATGCGGTGCTCCGCCGCGTATCGATCGAGGAGCGCTGGATGAGCGAGACCTTCGGCCCGGCCTATGCCGACTACAAGGCCAGCACGCCGGCGCTGATTCCGTTTCTGGTATGAGGTCAGACCTTGAGTGGCGCTGCCGCCGTGAAAAAATCGGCCCAGGGATCGTTGCTCGATTGGCCGAGGCGTGAGGCCGCGTTGCTGACGGTAAAGGAAGCCGGCCCGATCTTGCCGTCCAATTCCTCCCAAGTGACCGGCATAGAAACCGCTGCGCCCTTTCTTGCCCGCGCCGAATAGGGCGCCACTGCCGTATTGCCGCGGCCGTTGCGTAGATAATCGATGAAGATGTGGCCAGTGCGCTTTGCCTTGCTTGCAATCGATAAATATGCCTCCGGACTATCCGCGCTCATGGTATGGGCGATCGCTTCGGCGGCGCCCTTGATATCAGGCCAGGTCGCCTGCGACTTGACGGATGCGACAACATGCAGCCCCTTGCCGCCGGAGGTTTTGACGAAGGATGTTAGCCCCAGAGCCGAGAAACGCTCTTTGATTTCCTTCGCCGCATTCACGACCTTGCTCCAGGCGACGTCCTCGCCGGGGTCCAGGTCCATGATGATCATGTCTGGCCTCTCCCAATGGTCCGTCGTCGTGCCCCAGGGATGAATTTCCAGCGCAGCCGACTGGACGAGGGCGGCGAGACCGTCGAAATCGGTGATCTTCAGGAGCTTCGTGGCGTCCTTGTCCTCGGGATCGGCGATTTCCTCGATATGCGGGTTGATCCCCTTCCAGGCATGCTTCTGGAAAAAACGTGGCCCTTGAATGCCATCGGGACAGCGCAGCAGAGCCAGCGGACGATTGGCGATGAAAGGCATCATGCGCTGCCAAGCCAGGGCGTAATAGTCGAGAAGATCCTGCTTGCTGACCCCGTCATCGGGCCAATAGATCCGCTCCGGATGCGTCAATTCCACCGAGGTCTTGCTGCCGTCCTGAATGGGCGTCCTTGCCATCCGCATCCGCTCCATCTTCTGCAACGTGAAGGCCGTCGCGCCTGGCCAGACTAGCATCGCCCGGCGCGCAAAGCGACCAATAGCCGGTTTCACGGCATGAGCTGACCGCCATTGACCTCGATGATCTGACCGGTGACGTAGCCGGATAGCGTCGGAGAGGCGAGGAAGAGGTAGGCGCCGACGCAATCCTCGGACGTGCCGACAAAACCCATGGGGATCGTCTTGCGCTGCAATTCCATCTGCTCGTCGTTGGTATAGCGCTCGTGGAACGGCGTTGCGATGACGCCGGGCGCGACGGCATTGACGCGGATCTTGTCGTTGACGAACTCCTTGGCGTGACCGTGCGTAATGGTCGAGACGAAGCCCTTCGACGCCGCGTAGAGAATGGCGCCGTTGCCGCCGCCATTGCGCGCGGCGATGGAAGTCGTATTGATGACGAAGCCGCCCTGCTGCTTGAGGTAAGGATGGGCGGCGCGGGTCGCCGCAAGCACGGAGCGGGCATTGAGGTTCATCACCCGCTCATAATGCGCATCGGTCATCTCGGCGGTCGGAAGTCGCCCCAGCATGCCGCCGGCATTGTTGACGAGACCATCGAGGCCACCAAGCGCTTCCGCTGCATCCTTGACGACGCGTTCGGTCTCGCCGTCCTGCGAGACATCGCCCTGGATGAGATGCACTGTTCCACCGCCAGCCTTGATTTCGGCGGCCAGCTTTTCAGCCGGATCGCGGCTCGCATTGAAGTGTAGACCGATCTTCATGCCCTGCGCGGCAAAGGCGCGCGCGACCGCAGCGCCGATGCCGGTCGAAGCGCCCGTGATCAACACCCGTTTGCCGGCAAGATCTGGAATGCGAATGGACGCAAGCAATTGCGCGAGTTCTGCCATGACAACTCCTCCTGAACGTCAATCAATCATATGACGAAACATGTCATGTCTTATCAGGGGCGAGGGCGGAAATGCAATCGTGGCGGGGTTTGCGAAAGCAGGCGACGCTCCCTGCCGACCGGCTAAAGCAGAGGAAGTGAGGCTTGGTGCGAGAGGAGTTCACTGAGATTGCTCTTGCAACCTATTGAATTTGCGCCTCTTTATTGGAGAGCTAACGTTCTTGCTTCAGTTGAGCTGGATTTGAATAGTCAGAATCAGCCAGCTGAATACGTGAAACGATCTGGCGTGCCGATGCCGCGCCAGATAATGAGGACGCAGAGGAGCTGGGTGCTTGCGCCTTGTACGATGGGGCGATGGCGGCTGCGGCTTTCGGCAATAGGGAGAAATCGAAGATATCATGAGCAAGAAAAAGCTGATCCGTTTTGACGTCGCCGACAATCAGGCCGGCGGCCAGCGGCGTCCCTTCGCCAAAGCAGTTCGGGCAGGGGATTTCATTTACGTCTCGGGCCAGGTCCCGACCGTCAACGGTGAAATCGTTACCGGCAATATCGTCAAACAGACCGAGCAGGTCATCGCCAACATCAAGGATGTGCTTGCCCTTGCCGATTGCACGCTCGAGCATGTGGTGAAGGTCAATGTTTGGCTGGATGATGCGCGAGATTTCTCGAGCTTCAATGCCGTATTCGAGAAGCATTTCATCGATCATCCGCCGGCGCGCTCGACCGTTCAGTCGCCGATGATGGTCGACGTAAAGGTCGAGATGGACGTCATCGCCTACAAGCCGCTCGACTGAGTGCAAGCGGCTTTGCCGTTCGGATTGCGATGAGGGTGGCCTCATCGCAATCCGAACTATCAGCCGTTTTCCCCGGGCGTAGACGCCGAGCGAATGGCTGATCTCTGGGACATCTACCGGTACATTTGATTGTCACGCCTTCAACGCCGGAGGGCCGGCATCGGAGATGCATGTCTCGTTCTTTCCAGCAGCCGTTTTTGTTGCGCCTCCGCGCGATGCGTCGCTCCTTGTTCCCCGCCTTTGAGCCGGGAGAGGCGAGCAGCCCGCGATTTTCACCATCGATCCCGAACGGCAATCGATCGTTGCCGCGCTCTGAGTCATTCCCGCGAGCATCGAAATGAGTGCCTGTTGATTTCCAATCAGCGATTGACGATTCCCAAAACTCACGATTAAATCAATTTGATTGACTACTCAAAACAGCGAGAGGGAGCTGCAAATGGGAATGAGGAAAAGGTCATTGCGCAATCTATTTCAACGGACATCATTGGCAGCGGCGCTTGGCGCTTCGCTGGCATTCGGTGCGGGCGCTGCTTCCGCGGCCGAATCCGTGCTGACGATGCACATCGAAGAGCAGACCAGCTGGGTCAGCAACTTCAACCCCTTCGATCTCGCCGGTCGCCGCCAGAGCACGATGGATTTCATTTACGAGCCGCTGGTCATCTTCAACGCGAATGATGGCGGCAAGCCGGTCTGGCGCCTGGCGACGAGCTACAAGTTCTCCGATGATCTGATGTCGATCACCTATGAGCTGCGTCCCGGCGTGAAATGGTCGGACGGTCAGCCACTGACCTCGGCCGACGTGAAATACACGATCGACCTGATGCTCAAGAATCCGGCCGTCGATACCGTCGGTGTTGGCCAGACGGTCGCCTCCGTCGAAGCGCCGTCGCCGACGGAGGTGAAGATCAACCTCAAGACCGTAAATTCCGAATTCCCGGAATCGCTCGCCGATCTCGCCGTCGTGCCCGAGCATGTCTGGAAGGACGTTGCCGATCCGGTCGCTTTCAAGAACGAAAAGCCCATCGGCTCTGGCCCGATGACGGAAGTTCGCCGCTTCACGCCGCAGGTTTACGAGCAGTGCCGCAATCCGAACTATTGGGATGCCGCGTCGCTTCATGTCGATTGCCTGCGCCTGCCGCAGATCTCGGGCAACGACCAGATGCTGGCGCTGCTGCCGGAAGGCACGGTCGACTGGATCGGCTCGTTCCTGCCGCAGATCGACAAGACCTTCGTCGCGCTCGATCCGCAACATAACGGCTACTGGCAGCCGCCGGCAGAAACCGTCGCCTTCCAGATGAACTTCAAGTCGACGAATGCCGGTAACCTCGAGGCTTTCAAGGATCTCAATTTCCGCCACGCCTTCAGTATGGCGATGGATCGCAAGTCGATGGTCGATATTGCCGGCTTCGGTTATCCCGTTGTCAACCTGCATGCCAGCGGCCTGCCGCCACGCTTCGACAGCTGGCGCAACAAGGCTGCCGAAGGCGACAAGGATGCCTTCATGGGCTTCGACACCGACAAGGCAAACAAGATCCTCGATGATGCCGGCTACAAGAAGGGTGCCGATGGCTTCCGCACCACGCCGAGCGGCAAGCCGATCACCTTTGCGGTCATTGTGCCAAATGGCTGGACCGACTGGATCGATGCCGTCCAGATCGCCGTCGAAGGCCTGCGCGCGGCGGGCATCAATGCCTCAGTTGCCACGCCTGAATACGAGCAGTGGCGCAAGCAGCTTCTCGATGGCAGCTTCGATGTCGTCATGAACTCGCGCGCCGATAGCGCCACGCCGTTCCAGGGCTATTATCAGAGCCTGTCGACCAACTATGCCGGCAAGCTCACGGTTTCTGCGCCGCGTTACTCCAACCCGAAGCTTGATGCGCTCTTCGATCAGTATCTGAAATCGTCTTCCGATGACGATCACAAGAAGATCTTCAACGACATTCAGGTGCTGATTGCCGATGATTTCCCGGTCGTTCCCGTCTTCAACGGTCCTACCTGGTATCAGTATTCCAGCAAGCGTTTCACCGGTTGGGTCACGGATAAGGACCCGGTCATGAACCCGGAAAACCACGACAACAACCGCATGCGTCTCATGCATCTGCTGCGTCTGAAGCCGGTCCAATAAGACCACAGCGAAGGAAGCATACATGCGTGTTTCAAGCCGGCGCCTTGGCGTCTATGCGGTGGCTTTGGCCTTCGCGATCGTCGTGAACTTCATTCTTCCCCGGCTTATGCCGGGGAGCCCCGTCGATGCCATGGTTGCCCAGCTCGGGCCGCGGGCCACGCCCGCGGCAGTCGAGGCGATCAAGGCCCGCTTCGGCGAGATCGATCAGCCGATCATGATGCAGTTTTTCGACTACCTTAAAGGCCTTGCCACCTTCGATCTTGGCGTTTCGGTCAAATACTATCCGCAGACGGTGGTCCAGGTGTTGAGCCGGGCCACGCTGTGGACCATCTTCCTGGTGGTAACCGCGATCATCTTTTCGCTGTGCGTCGGCGTCATCCTCGGCGCGATTGCGGCCTGGAGGCGCGGCGGGCGGTTCGATACGGTCGTATCGCCCTTCGCCGTCATCCTGTTCTCGATACCGCCCGTCATCGTGGCACTTACGACCCTGTTCGTCTTTGCCGTGTCGCTGCGCTGGTTCCCCGTCGGATATGCCTATGATCCCAATCTCGATCCGGGCTTTAATTTCACCTTCTTTGGCAGCGTCTTCATGCATGCCATCCTGCCGGTCCTGACGCTGTCGCCATTCCTTATCGGCGAGTTCCAGACGACCATGCGTTCGGCCATGATCGTCGTGCTCGGCGAGGACTATGTGACGATGGGCCGTGCCAAGGGGTTGAGTAATCTCGCCGTCATGTTCGGCTATGGCGCTCGCAACGCCCTCTTGCCTGTCCTCACCAATCTCGCGCTGATACTCGGCGCCGTGTTCGGCGGCTCGATCGTCACCGAGATCGTCTTCAATTATCCCGGCCTTGGCCTGACGCTGTTTACCGCCAGCGTGGCGCGCGACTATCCGGTCATCCAGGGGCAATTGCTGCTGATGACGCTTGCGACGCTCGGCGCCAATTTCCTCGTCGACATCCTCTATGGCCTTGTCGACCCACGATTGAGGGAGGGCGGCCGATGAGCTTCTCCTTCCGAACCATTTTCAGCCAGAAGAAAGCGCTTGTCGGTTTCATCATCGTTGCCGCCCTATGCCTGACGGCGATCTTCGCGCCGATCATCGCACCCGGCGAACCCGGCGCCCGCGTCGGCCGGTCGCATCAGCCGCCATCCGTCGAACATGTTTTCGGCACGACGAAGATGGGCCGCGACGTCTATAAGCAATTCGTCTGGGGCGCGAGAAGCTCGCTGTCCGTCGGCTTCGCCACGGGCATCGCGATTACCGTGCTCGGCACAGCGATCGGTCTCATCGCCGGTTATACCGGCGGTAAGACGGACGCAGCACTCGATCTCGCTACCAATGCCGTGCTGGTCATCCCCAACATGCCGCTCCTTATCCTGCTCGCTTCCTTCGCGGGGACGGTCGGGCCGATGACGATCATGATCATCATCGCATTGACGTCCTGGCCGTGGGGCGCGCGCATGACGCGGTCGCAGACGATGGCGCTGCGCAATCGTGAATTCGTCACCGCTGCCAAGATGATCGGCGAGCCGGCTTGGCGCATCATTTTCGTCGAAATCCTGCCGAACCTGACGCCGCTCATCGGGATCAATTTGGTCGGCAGCATCATCTACGCGATTGTTGCCCAGACCACGCTTGAATATCTCGGCTTCGGCGATCCGCTGAAGGTCACTTGGGGCACCATGCTCTACAACGCCCAGAATGCCTCGGCGATCATGGTCGGCGCCTGGTGGGATATCGGCGTGCCGGCCATCGGTATCGCGTTGACGGGGCTGGGTCTCGCGCTGATCAACTTCACCTTCGACGAAATCGCCAATCCGCAATTGCGTTCCGGTCCGGCCTTGACCCGCTGGTTCCGCCTGACGCGTGCCCGCAATCGCATGATGAGGTCAGGCCAATGAGCGATAATCTGCTTGAGATCGAACATCTCGACATCGACTATCTGGTCGACAAGGGTGATTTCCGTGCCGTGAAGGACGTGTCCTTCAATATCGGCCGCGGCGAGATCTTTGGTCTTGCCGGTGAATCCGGCTGCGGCAAGAGTACGATCGCCTATGCGATCACGCGGCTCTCGAAGGCGCCGGCCTGGATCAGCGGCGGAAGCATCCGGCTCGACGGGCAGGATCTGCTCAAGATGCCGGAGCGCGATCTGCAGAGGATTCGCTGGAAGCGCATCGGCATGGTATTCCAGAGCGCCATGAATTCGCTCAATCCGCTGATGCGGGTGGAAGCGCAGTTCCACGATGTGCTACATCGTCATACCGGATGCTCGCGGCAGGAGTCTCGGGCTCGCGCCGAAGAAATGTTCAAGCTGGTGGGCATCGCCCCGGATCGCGTCAGCGATTATCCGCACCAGTTTTCCGGCGGCATGCGCCAGCGTATCGTCATCGCCATCTGCCTGGCGCTACGTCCCGAACTCATCATCATGGACGAACCGACGACGGCTCTGGATGTCGTCGTACAGCGCGAGATATTGGAACAGGTTCTCGATCTGCAGCAGACCTATGGTTTCTCGGTGCTCTTCATCACTCACGACCTGCATCTGATGGCGCAGCTTTGCCACCGTATCGGCGTCATGCTGAAAGGAGAACTGGTCGAGGTCGGCGATGTCACGCAGGTCAGCCAGTCGCCCGCCCATGAATACACGCGCAAGCTCTGGAATGCGATCCCGCAGCTTCCAGCCAGCGTTCACCCTTCCGGAGTTTTCGCATGAAACCGCAGATACAGGCCGTAACTGCAGAACCCGTCATCCGGCTCGATGATATCCAGCGCCATTTCGGCTCGGTGCACGCGCTGAAGAGCGTTTCTTTCTCGCTATTTGCGGGGAAGGCGCTGGCATTGGTCGGTGAATCCGGCTGCGGCAAGACCACCTGTGCCCGCATCATCGCCCGGCTCGACAAGCCAACCGCGGGGAGACTCCTCTTCCGCGGACAGGACCTTACCGCACGCGGGTCGGGCAAGGACGAGCGGATGTACCGGAAGGACGTCCAGATGGTCTTCCAGGACCCGTTCTCGTCGCTCAATCCCGCATTCACGATTAATCATCACATCGCAAGGCCGCTGCAGTTGCATGGCGAAGACAAGCCGAAGGTCGAGCGGGACGAGGATATAGCGAAGCTGCTCGAAAGCGTCGGTCTCGATGCGTCCGTGACGCGCCAAAAGTTCCCGCACGAACTGTCTGGCGGCCAACGCCAGCGCGTCAATATCGCCCGCGCTCTGGCCGTTGCGCCGAGCGTCTTGGTGGCAGACGAGCCGACTTCGATGCTCGACGTGTCGATCCGTAAGGACATTCTCGATCTGCTGGCCCGAGTGAAGCGGGAAAACGATCTCGCCATGCTCTACATCACCCATGATATCGCAACGGCGGCGCATGTCGCCGAAGAGATCGTGGTTATGTTTGCCGGGCAGATGGTCGAGTGGGGCGAGAGCAATGCCGTGCTCGCTAACCCGAAGCATCCCTATACGCAGCTTCTGCTTTCAGCGGTGCCGGATGGTGGCCGCAGGTTCGTAACTGGCGGTAGCGCTCGCTTCCTGGAGCAGGCGGAGAAGATCCGTGCGCTCAGCCGGCCGATCTCGACCGAGGTCGAACAGATCGGTCCCAATCATTTCATGCGTGCGCTCGTCGCATCGAATTAGAAGGATTTTTGCCTTGGATTACCTGGTCAATTTATCGACCTTGCCGGTCGACACGCAATCGGCTGAGCGCATGGCGAAGGCTGGCGTCACCATCCGGCGCGCGCTGCCGCCGGAGCTGAGGCTCATCACCGGCTGGGTGGCCGAACATTTCAGCCAGGGCTGGGCGAGCGAGACGACGGTAGCGATGACGCGACAGCCGCCGACATGCTTCGTCGCCACGCGTAATCAGGAGCTTGTCGGCTTTGCCTGCCACGAGGCGACGGCGCGCGGCTTCTTCGGCCCAACCGGCGTCGACGAAAGCGTTCGTGGCCTCGGCATCGGCCGCGCGCTGCTCTTCGCCTGCCTCAACGACCAGAAGGCCATGGGCTACGCCTATACCGTCATCGGCGATGTCGGCCCATCGGAATTCTACGAGAAAACGGTCGGTGCGATACAGATTCCCAATTCAGAACCCGGCATTTATGCCGGCATGCTCAAGCTTTGAACGAACCTTGCAAGAAGAGAGAATGCTCATGTCCACACCGCGATCCCTGGCTCTGCGGCTTGAAACAACTTGGAACCCGCCGACCGACGACAAGGAGTTTTCCTATGTCCTGCGGCTGAAGAACCTGTCCTCGGAGCCGCTTTCGGGCTTCGCGCTCTGCGTCAGCGGTCCTGGCCGCGTCGACCCAGCCGGCGTCGTCGAAGGTGCGACTGTGACGAAACGGCTTTCCAATTTTACAGAGTTCCAGCCGCCCGAGGGCTTCGTGCTGGGAGCCGGCGATACATGGACCATCACGGTCCATGCCCTCAGCTGGCCGTTCCGTCACTGGACCGATGGCGCCACCAGCGCCTATCTCGCGCTGCCGGATGGAACTGCCGTATCGCTTGCCGCCGAGCCGACGCGGACGTCATCGAGCAATGCGCCGTTGAAGCGTGGCGCCGAAATCTATCCCGTTCCGGCCAATCCGCCAGTTCCGCTGTCGATCATTCCCTGGCCGAACCGCGTTGCCGTTTCCTCTCGCCGTCCGCTGCCGGCAGGCTTTGCGCTCGAAGCCGATACACCGGCAGCACAGGCAGCCGCCGCAAGCTTCACGACCCTTGTCGAGCATCTCTTCTCGGCTGAAGGTCTTGTCCGTCCGGAAGCCGAAGGGGCGACAACGGTCGTTCTGCGCCAGATGGAAGGTCTTGGTCCCGAGGCCTACAGGTTGGAGTTTTCACCCGAGATCGTCACTGTCGAGGCAAGTGCTGAGACCGGTTTCGTCTATGGCCTCGTGACCATCGGCCAGATCTGGCGCGGTGCGCGTCTGCATCCGCAAGCCTTCCATTTCCCGGCGGCTGGCGAGATTGTCGACGAACCATCCATGAGCTGGCGTGGCCTGCATCTTGATGTCTCTCGCCAGTTCTACGCCACGGCCGAAATCAAGAAGTTGATGGCGGTACTTGCCTGGAACAAGCTGAACCGCTTCCATTGGCACCTGTCGGACGACGAATCCTGGCGTGTCGAGATCGACGCCTATCCGGCACTGACGGAGATCGGCGCATGGCGCGGCCACGGCCTGCCGCTGCCGCCGCTTCTCGGCTCCAGTCCGGCCCGCACAGGCGGCTATTACACCAAGGCGGCCGTGCGCGAGATCGTCAGCTACGCCAGGGGCTTCGGCATCGAGATCCTGCCAGAGATCGATATGCCCGGCCATTGCTATGCGATGCAGCAGGCGATCCCGGAACTTCGCGATCCAAGCGAAGTCGGCAGCTACTATTCGGTTCAGGGCTTTCCGGACAATTGCATCAATCCGGCGCGCGAGAAGACCTATGAGGTCATCGAGACAATCCTGTCCGAACTGATTGAACTCTTTCCGTTCAAGACTATCCATATCGGTGCCGACGAGGTGCCGCTCGGCGCGTGGTCTGGGTCGCCGGAAGCCTTGGCCCATCTGCGTGAGCTGGCCGGCGACGAGATTGCGGACGCGCATGCCAAACGCCTGAATGTCGTCACGAATACGCATGGAGCCGACGATATTCACGGTTCGGGCGCGGCTGTCCTTCAGGCCGAATTTCTGGAGCGCATCCAGGCATTTCTCGCCTCGAAGGGCTGCGTCACCGGCGGCTGGGAAGAGGCGGCGCATGGCGACAGGATCGACAAGGACAAGAGT
This sequence comes from Rhizobium sp. WW_1, assembly GCF_003610155.1. Classification (NCBI taxonomy): domain Bacteria; kingdom Pseudomonadati; phylum Pseudomonadota; class Alphaproteobacteria; order Hyphomicrobiales; family Rhizobiaceae; genus Rhizobium; species Rhizobium sp. WW_1. The sequence goes on along the minus strand of NZ_RAIN01000004.1, from coordinate 168,967 downwards.
TACCTCTGCAGCTGGCGCAATGTCGAGGTCGCAGCCGAGCTTGCCGGACGCGGATATGAGATCGTCGTCTGCCCGGGCCAGGTCTACTATCTCGACATGGCAATGCGCCCCGACTGGGACGAGCCGGGTGGCAGCTGGGCAGGCTATTCCGATGCGGAGAAGATCTACACCTTCGATCCGGTCGGCGGCTGGACCGATGTGCAGAAGGAAAAGCTGCGCGGCATCCAGGCCTGCATCTGGTCGGAACCGATGACCGACCGCGCCGTATTCGACCGGCTCGTCTTCCCGCGCCTTTCGGCACTGGCAGAAACCGGCTGGACCAAGCCCTCGGCAAAATCCTGGGAGCGCTTCAAGGCGCTCGCCGGCACCATGCCGCTGCTCTACGGCCTGCATCAATTTTGACAGCTTGATGCATGGCCCTCAGGCGCGATCCATGCGGGTCGCGCCTGAGCGAGATTGGGGGGATGCAGGTCGAGCCGCTTACCTAGCCCATGACCGCGCGATGCGTCAGCGGCTTCTGCAGGACATCGAATTGCGGGTTGGTCTCCGAAAAGATCGGCAGGGCCGCCGCGCCGAGAATGGCAGTATCCTTGCCGGTCGCCCCGATCATTAAGCGGGGAATGGTGCGCTTTTCCATCGGATTTACCGGTATGTGCAGCGGCTCTACGCGCTCGGCCAGCCCGATCATCAGGGATGTGGGTGCGCTGCCGCCAAGCACGATCGTCTGTGGATCGAAGGCCAGTTCGAGGAAATCGATCGTCTGCCGTAGCGGCTGCACCGCCTGTTCCAGCCAGACCTGCAGGCCGTGGCTGTTGGCTGAGATCATCGCATCCAGTTCGTCCGGGTTCAATTCCTGCGCGTCTTCGATGCCGAGACATTCATAGGCAACGGATGGAGAGACATAGCGGTCGAGGCAACCGCGCTTGCCGCAGGTACAGAGCCTGCCATGCGGCTCGACGATGATGTGGCCGATTTCACCGGCATTGGCGCGGCTACCTTTATAGAGATGGCCGTCCAGGAACATGCCGGCGCCAATGCCGCCGTCTCCCGCCAGAAAGAGATAGACAAAGCTGCCAAGGCCGCGCGCCACGCCATAGAGGCGCTCGCCGATGGCGGCGGCGGTGGCATCGTTTTCGACGAGTACGGGCAGGTCGATGAGCCGTTCGAGCTCGCTTGCAACCGGGAAATCCTGCCAGCCCGGCAGGTTCAGCGGGCTCAGCGACGTCACGCCGCCATCGGCATAGCGCCCAGGCAGGGCGATGCCGACACCGAGCAGGCGGTCGCGATCGAAGGTGAAGGCCTGCTGCAGATCTCCGACGACCTCGGCAAAGACGGGCATGGCCTCTATCGGTCCCGGCCTGTCGACATGGCGTTCGATGCGGGCGCAGACCGTGCCGGACAGATCGGTAAGCACGCCCGCCGCGCGCTGGCGACCGAGTTCGAGGCCGATGGAGTAGGCACCGGTCGGATTGATCATGTAGGGGGTTATCGGCTGACCGCGGGCAATTTTTTGCGCTGCCATCGGGATCAGGAGGTGCGAGCGCGCCAGTTCTTCGACGATATTGGAAACCGTCTGCGTGGTCAGCGCCGTCATGCGGGCAATGGCCGCGCGCGACATCGGCCCGTTGGTGCGGATGGCTTCGATCACGACACGCCGGTTGTGCGATTTGGCCTGTTCGAGATTCGTGCCTGAAATAGTCTTCATGAGAGGATAGGGAAGGACTCGGTTGGTGTTGTTGCTCCTCGCGCTTTGTCATCGAGCGAGGTGAGGGTGGAAGCATGCCGTTGTTCCCCCTATGTGGGTAGTTTCCATCCTTTTGTCGATCGGTTCAAGGCGCGATCGACCGGGTTTACGTCGTTTGCTGGGTAATACGTGGAGCTTTTTCTTTTCTGTAGATGATCGGAGTAGATCTTTACTACGACAGGTATTCGACTAGAGTTTTCTGACCCCGGTCTTTTGCCGGGGATCGCGTGGAGGAATTCGATGATCAAATTGCTCGGAATTGCTATTGTTTCGACCTGCATTGCAGGCGGTGCGATGGCGGCAGATGCAACATGCAAGGCCCAGGCCGCCGACAAGAAGCTGGCGGGCGCCGCTTTGACCAGTTTTACCAAGAAATGTGAGAAGGATGCGGCGAGCGCCTGTGATACGCAGGCGGCGACAAAGAAGCTTGCCGGCGCTGCCAAGACGAGCTTCGTCAAGAAGTGCACCTCCGACGCCGTCGGCAGTTGATCGCCCGGTTTCGTTTTCTCTTGAGGCGCTCCGGCCGTCTGTGGCGGCCGGGCAGTAACGTGATCATCGTCGCCGGCGCTGATCGGAGGCGCAGCGACATTTCGTTGCCACGAGATGTCGCTTGCATCGCATTTTCATGCCAGCAATCAACCGTGCGCCAGCCGGCGTCAATCCTTGTGATAAGTGCCTTGCATGGTCACTCCGTCAGCGAAATTACATTGGCCCGCCTGCGACACGCGCCAGGTCGTTGCGGTGAGGCGATCGAGGCTGACCTTGCACTCGTCTCTGGAAAGTTCGGCATGTTCCTTCGTGAGCCCAACTACGCTGTCGATGCCATCTGCATTGACATCGCCTGCGTCGGCGCCGCCAGAGCCGACATAGGTCGAACTGAGCGAGACCGCGAGGAAGCCGTCGACCGGTCCATAGATCACAAGATGCCCCTCGTTGCCATCAGCGCCGTTTGACTGGAAATCTGCCGATATGCCTTGACCGCCTTTGGTTCTGAGCAGTGAGCCGATCTGGTCGTCATAGGCCTGCCGGACGCATGTGGCGTCGCTGCAGGACTGCACTTTGGTAATCCAGCGCCGTTGCCGCTCCCGGATCTTGCCCGCATCGTCGCGCTTTAGGGCGGCGACATAGAGATCTTTCACCATTGCATCCCGGGCAAGCAGCGATTTGTCCTGACAGATCATATGGTCGCTTGCGGACCCAGGTTTTGCACAATCGATCCCTGCCGCGTGGACAGGAACTGCAAACAGGCCGGCGATGACGATTGCCGAGACGGATCTCGAAACTCTCATGAGGTGCCTCCATTCTCCGATATCCAGGCTAACTATCCCTTGTCGCCGCTTCGTAAAGGCCATGCCGGCATCCGCTGCCAAATTCGACAAATGTCGCACCGGCACTTTGAAGTTCGCAGGAGACCTCCTAGTGCCGACTGTTCGGCAACGCGCATGTCGAGCGTCATCCCGTCGGTCTTCCTGATCCTGTCCTTGATCGGGCTCACCCTTCTCGGTCTCTTCCTCTTCGGGCGCCATCGGCTGGACCTCATCGGGGCGGGAATGTCATCGTCGTTCTGTTCTATATTGCGAACTGGAGCGGACTGGCTTGGTCGCGTAGATGACTCCCGCGGCAGCGCCGGCGGGGCGTCAATACACTCTCAAACCATGCCGTTTACTGCCCGGCATGTTTTTAAAGCAGTCGTGAAGCTCGTTGCCGTGCAGTTGTTGGGCGTTGCCAAGATAGGTAGAATTCATCTTTTGGTGCAATCAACTTTCGCGTTCATTTTTCTCGAATCTGCTGAATTTTAGTATCATCAAAAATGGACGCAGACTGAGCGAGGAAATTTCTCTAGTCTCCATCTCGCCCGGTTTCGCGGTGATCGTGTATCGCCAATCTCGAACTATAGCGAGATTGCACATAAGCATCTGATATTATTCAATTGCGGCTCAAGCTTGGCTTGAGCCGTTCAGGAAGATTCTGAAAAAATCCGGTAAACCTGAAAGGATGTAAACATGAACGCGCCTATTGGTTCAGACAACTGGGGCATCGATGCCCTAGTCCCCGACTCATCGAATGCTTTCTGCCTCTCGGCCTCGCCTGCAGTGGCAGTATACAGGAATAAGTTGTATTGTGTGCGCCAGGGACGAGGCGGCAGTGGCTGGGTGTGGTGTGCCACTTTCGATGGCAGTTCGTGGTCGTCGGATCAACTCATCAAGAATGACGACCATGCCTATGGGATCTCCGGCTCGCCGGCCCTAGCTGTCTTCAATGACAAGCTTTACTGCATCCGCCAGGGGCGCGGGAACAGCGGTTGGATCTGGTGTGCCACTTTCGATGGCAATGCATGGTCGGATGATCAGCTCATTCCGAACAATGACCATGCCTATGGGATTTCCGGCTCGCCGGCCCTGGCTGTCTTCAATGATAAGCTCTATTGCGTTCATCAAGGACGCAGTGACAGCGGTTGGCTATGGTGTGCCACCTTCGACGGAAACTCCTGGTCGGCGGATCAATTGATCCCGCACAGCAACAACGCTTATGGTCTTTCCGCCTCTCCAGCGCTCGCGGTGTATAATGGGAAGCTTTATTGCGCGCGTCAGGGCAGGGACGACAGCGGTTGGGTTTGGTGCTCGACGTTTGACGGCAACAGCTGGTCGGATGACAAGCTCATTCCAACGCCGGGCAATGCCTATGGAGTTTCCGATTCTCCGGCTCTGGCAAGCTTCCAGAACAAACTCTACTGCGCCCGTCAGGGCCGCGGTAATAGTGGCTGGATCTGGTGCGCCACTTTCGACGGACAATCCTGGACGAACGATCGGCTGATCCCGAGCTCCAACAATGCCTATGGCATATCGGGTTCTCCGGCACTGGTGGAGTTTAATGGCCAGCTCTATTGCTTCCATCAGGGACGGGGCAACGATGGTTGGCTTTGGTGTGGGGCGCTCCCCTCGGCCTAAATGGAACCACCCGGCTAGCGCAAGGCCTTATCCCATACTGTCGCTTAAGCTAGTCGCGTCCTGCGCTGGTATGGACTTTGTATAACAAGCCTCTAAGGCAACGGTTGTTGCGCATTGGCGACGGGATGCTGCAGGTGTCTCGTCGCCGAGCGAGTCTTGGGAATGAAGTACTCTTTCGCACTGTTTTGCCGCGCTTGGGCCCAAATGGCTTGTCAGTTCGACGGCCCAAGCAGTTAAGGTCTCCAGATTGCTATTCAGGCCGCGTCCTGCCGGTTTTGCCTGACGTACTCCGTGCCGCCTTTGGTGCCCAACGGGTCGAGGTCGACGCGATAGGCAAACATCTTGCGGCTCGCTCTGACGGTCATCGGAATAAGCAGGGGTAGAAGCAAATCCCTTATAAACAGGCTGAGCCGACTGTTTTTCCGTTTCCGCGAGGCGCTTTGCCGCGTCAGTTTCACCACTCGCGCGATACGCGGGCGCCGCAGGGCTTCATAACGAGCGAAGGCGGCGCCGAAGTCGAGCGTATCAGCGAGGCAGGATGACAGGACCACGGCATCCTCTATGGCCATCGAGGCGCCCTGGCCGGCATGCGGACCGATGGCATGCGCGGCGTCTCCGAGCAGCGCCACGCGCCCCTTCGACCAGGCGGCAAGCTGCGGCATATCGAAGAGGGGATAGCTGCGCTCGATTTCATCGACTGCGCTCAGTATCGATTTGTTGGGCTCGGGATTGTCGACGTGCATCCGGCGAACGTGGGCCGCCAGCGCCGTCGGCTCCAATACGCGCATCGCATCGGGCGTATCGGCAGGAAAGGAATCGAACCAGTAGACAGGATGGGATGCTGTCTTGATGTAGCCGAAGAACGCCTTCTCTCCGAAGGTCATGCGCATGATGCCATCCGTATCCGGTATGTCCGTATCGACGATGCCTCCCGTGCCGATCAGGCCGGTAAACTGCGGTAGGGGATAATCGGGAAAGACGAGCGTGCGGACGGTGGATCGCAACCCATCGGCGGCAACGAGCAGGTCAACGGCAAGACCTGCACCTTCTGAAAAGGTGAGCATGACCGCATGCGGCTGGCTATCAACCTTCGTCACGCGCCGGCCGAATTGCAGGAGGATGCCGTTAGCCTGGCATTTTTCGATCAAGATGGCGGTCAGAGCGCCACGTTTGATCGTGACGGCCGGCATACCAAAGGTTGCCGAATGGTCGCTCTGATCGATGAGTGCGAGCCTTTTGCCACGCGCGTTGAGGAGCTCGATGGCGCGGGTCTCCAACCCCTCGCGCAATACCGCCTCGTGGCAGTCAACCGCCCGCAGTCCGTTCATGCCGTTGGAGGCAAGCGTCAGAAACACCCCTTCAGACAAGGCGGCTTCCTTTGAGCGGGCTTCGAAGACGATCGGGCGAAAGCCGAGCTTTGCGAGTCGGAGGGCGAGCACGAGCCCACCGATGCCGGCACCGCATATGCCGATCGTCGTCTCTACGCTCGTTGCTCGATTACCGGTTGCGGTATGTTCTTCAATAGGGCACATTGGTTCTTCCTTCAAATAGTTTGATAAATGAATTATTCGATGATCGAACAAAAGTCAAATGAAGAGGCTGAACGCCTCTCGGAAGCGATTGGATTTGCCTGTATGCGCTGGCAGGAGGCGACCGAGAGCTTCGATGAAACCTTCGGCAAGCTGCATGGGTTGAACAGCGCCGAGCGCCGTTGTCTGAGCGTAATCATGCGCGCGCCGCAGCCGGCGAATGCCGTCGCCAAGGCCATCGGGCTTGCGCCGCCATCGGTGACGGCGCTGATCGATCGTCTGTCCGCCCGCGGCCTTGTCCATCGCATTTCCGATCCGAGTGACCGGCGTCGCGTGCTGGTGGCGCCGTCCGAAATGGCCGTCAAAGTGGGGATGGAGGCGTATGGCCCTATCCAGGAGGCCGGCATGCAGATGCTCCGGCAGTTTTCCGAAGCGGAGAAGCAAGTGGTCCTGCGCTTCATTAGGCAGGCCATCGAGATGCAAGAGCGGGAGCTCGAGCGGTTATTGCAGCAGGACAAGGGCTGATTTCTGCCGCGGAAGCAGACACGCCGAACCGTGAGGGCGGTATCTTGAACTCGACTGCGCGACACCTCATCTGAGTAGTCACACCACAATCTGTCGAACCGACAGCCTCCTGCTTTCCAACAGTCGCTGCCGTTCCTCTATGCGACGCGTCCGCGTCGGAGGAGTTTTTATGGGCTTCATTGATCGTGACATCCAGCCGTCATCCGATGCCGGGCTGCTGGACGCCTATTCTCAATCGGTATCGAGTGCCGTCGATCTCGTCGGACCGGCCGTCAGCCGGATCGAGCGCTTGGGCGGTCGTGCCGGGCATGGTTCCGGTTTCGCTATTTCTCCCGATGGCCTCGTGGTGACCAACAATCACGTCGTCGACGACGCCAAGACGGTGCGCATCAAGACCCCCGAAGGAGCGATTGTCGAAGGACGGGTGCTCGGGCGCGATCCGGATACCGACCTTGCGCTCATTCGCGCCAATGATTGGCCCGGCAATTGGGCGAAGCTTGGGGATTCCAAATCGCTGAAACGCGGTCATATCGCGATTGCCATCGGCAACCCACTTGGCTTCGAATGGACCGTGACGGCCGGCATCGTCTCGGCGCTCGGAAGATCGATGCGCGCCGCAAGTGGGCGGCTGATGGAAGACATCATCCAGACGGATGCCGCTCTCAACCCCGGCAATTCCGGCGGCCCGCTGGTCTCATCTGCTGGCGAGGTGATCGGCGTCAACACCGCCGTCATTCAGGGTGCGCAGAGCATCGCATTCTCGGTCGCGTCGAACACGGCCAAGCATGTGGTGTCCGAAATCCTGCGTTTCGGCCATGTCCGGCGTGCCTATATCGGCATTGCCGCCGATACAGTCGAGCTGCATCGGCGCATCGCTCTGGAGGCCGGCGTCACGCATTCGACAGCCGTACGCCTGCGCCGCGTCGAGAAGGATAGTCCTGCCGAAAAGGGCGGCTTGCAGGAGGGGGATTACCTGCTTGCTATCGAGGGTCACCCGGTCTCGGGGATAGACGATGTCGTCCGGCTACTCGATGGAGACAAGATCGACACGGAGATCGAGGTGTTGCTCTTCAGCGTCGGCGGTTTGATCGAGCGCAGGCGGGTGAAGCCTTCGACGCGGCCGGCAATCTAACGCCCAGGTCGATCGATAGTATCGGTAGCATGTAGTTTGACGCTGCCGATTGCTTGTTAGCCCCTGCCGACGAGCGGCATTTTCGTTGCCATAACAGTCATCGAAAGAACGTTGGCGTCGAGCGGCAGAGTTGCCATATAAACGACGGCGCGGGCGACATGTTCTGCCGATATTGTCGGTTCGGCTGCCGTCTCGCCGTTTGCCTGCAGCACGCCGGCACTCATCCTTGCCGTCATGTCGGTGGCGGCATTGCCGATATCGATCTGGCCGCAGGCGATATCGAAGGGACGGCCGTCGAGCGCCGTCGATTTGGTCAGCCCGGTGATTGCATGCTTCGTGGCTGTATAGGGTGCCGAATGCGGTCGCGGCGTCGTTGCCGAGATCGAGCCGTTGTTGATGATCCGGCCGCCCTGCGGCACCTGGGCCTTCATCAGGCGGAAGGCCTGCTGCGTGCAGAGGAAGGCGCCCGTGAGGTTCGCGCCGAGAATGGCGTTCCATTGCTCGAAGCTCAATTCCTCCATTGGTACGGCCGGCAGGCCCATGCCGGCATTGTTGACCAGAAGGTCGAGACGGCCATAGCGGCTCGAGATGGCGTCGAAGAGGCTACGGACTGAGCTGGGATCGCTGACATCGGCCGTAACCGCAAGAAATTCCGCCCCCGTTTCTTCGTTGAGCTCGCGTGCCGCCCGTTCGAGAACATCGGCTCGGCGCCCAGAGATGACGACCTTGAAGCCGGCCGAGCCGAGCGCTCTTGCGATGGCGCGACCGATGCCCGTACCGCCGCCGGTCACGAGTGCGATTGCGTTCTGTGTGTTCGATGCTACTTCCGTCATGCAACTCTCCCGTCGAGCTCGTCTTCGATATGCGCCTGCAGGATCTCGTCAAAGCTCTGTTCTGCCCTGAAGCCGAGGTCGCTCGCGCGCTTGGCGTCGAATTGTGTCGCCCAGCCGGCGACGATCCGCTCGATCACCGGGTCAGGCTCGCGGCGGATGAGTGCAACCGCCTTGTCGCCGCCGACACGACGCAGCGCATCGATCTCATCGGAAACGAGTGCCGAAAGCCCGGGCATGGTGAGATTGCGCCGCGGCCCGATCTTCGCGGTGTCGAGCGTCGCGGCATGGACGAAGAAGCCGACGGCCGAGCGTGGGCTCGCAAACCAATGCCGCACCGTATCGCTGACGGGCAGAATGGCTTGCTTGCCGGCAAGCGGTTCGCGCAGGATGTTAGAAAAGAAACCGGACGCCGCCTTGTTCGGCGCGCCGGGCCTCACGCAGATGGTCGGCAACCTGATGCCGATGCCATCGAAAATGCCGCGTCGCGAATAATCGGCGAGCAGGAGTTCCGTGATCGCCTTCTGGGTGCCGTAGCTGGTCAGCGGCGCCGTCAGGAATTCGTCGCCGATGATGTCGGGGAAGGGCGTGCCGAACACGGCGATGGAGGAGGCGAAAATGACACGCGGGGTATAGGTGGATTTCAGGCCTTCTTGGCGAATGGCTTCGAAGAGCGCCCGCGTACCGTCGAGATTGACCGTATAGCCTTTGTCGAAATCGGCCTCGGCCTCGCCGGAGACGATGGCGGCGAGGTGGAAGATCATGTCCGGGCGGTCTTCGATGAGCTTTCCCGCAACGCCTGGTGTTGCAAGGTCAATCGTCAGAGCCTTGGATACGGGGTTAAGCGCCTCCGGCACCGGCGGCTGGAAGGCATCGACCAGCGTCAGGCGATCGATGGCGCTCCCGAGAATTTTCGGCTCGGCGGCAATGCGGTTGACAAGCTTGCGGCCAACCATGCCCGCAGCGCCCAGGATCAAAACATGCATGTCGGCTTTCCCTCCAATAGGCTGATATCAGTGTTCGGGAAATTCCCGATTGAATCTCTTCAAAGGCCTTCAGGCATTTGGAATGCCGGCCGGGCTTTCATCTGTATGCCTGCAGCCAGGTGAGACCTGCGTCCGTCGTGGTTGCCGGCCGATATTCCGCACCGATCGGCTTGTCATAGCCGAGGATGCCCAGAAAGCGCAGAATATGGCGGTAATCGATTTCCCCATGATCCGGTTCGCGCCGATCCGGAACGGCGGCGATCTGGATATGGCCGATGGCGGCAAGGTGTTCCCGCAGCCTGTGCGTCAGGTCGCCCTGCATGATCTGGATGTGATAGCAATCGAACATCAGCTTGAGATTGTCGGCACCGACAGCAGTTATGATATCGAGCGCCTGATCCGCCGTCCGCAGGAAGTAGTCCGGCGCGTCGCGATGGTTGAGCGGTTCGATCAACACGGTTGCGCCCACACGATCAGCGCGCTCGCAGGCATAGCGGAGATTGCCGAGGAAGGCGGCGCGTGCTTCGTCGCCGGTAGCCTTGCCGGCCATCACATGCACGTTGCGCGCGCCGATGGCGGCCGCATAGTCGATCGCCTGATCGATGAGGCGGCGTGCTTCACCTTCTCGTCCTGGAATCGCGGCAAGCCCGTTTTCGCCGGCTGTGACATTACCGCGGGCGGTATTGAGGCCAAGCATGGGGAGGCCGGTCTCCTCCAATGCCCGACGCACGGCCTCCGGTGGTGTGTCATAGGGGTAGTGGCACTCCACGGCATCGAATCCGGCGGCCTTTGCGGCGCGGATCGCATCGGGAAGGGAAAGCTCCTGCCACAGGAATCCCAGGTTGGCGGAAAAGGTTGGCATGTTCAGTCCCACTCCACGTCATAGGTGCGAACGAGATCGGCAATCTGCGCATCTGTCAGCAGCGAGGGATTGGCCCCGCGGGTCAGCATGGCAAGCTTTGCCGTCTCCTCCAGTTCTTCTATCGCATAAACAGCCGCTTCGAGATCCTTTGCTGAGACAACAGGTCCGTGTGCCGCCAGCATCACGGCGCTGCGCTTGCCCGCAAGGCCGCGGATGGCATCACCCATGGCCGGGTCGCCCGGCATGAAATAGGGCAGCAGCTTCACCTTGCCGAGCTTCATGATCGAATAGGCCGTCAGGGGCGGCAGCATGTTGTCCGGATCGACGCCGGGCAGAACCGAGAGCGCAACCGAATGGCAGGAGTGGAGATGCACCACGGCGCCGGTCTTTTTCGGCCGCGTCTCGTAGAAGGCGACATGCAGCGGCATTTCCTTCGTCGGCTTGTCGCCGCCGATCAGGCGCCCTTCGCCATCGAAGAGCGAGAGGCGGGCGGGATCGAGGCGTCCGAAGGAACTGCCTGTCGGCGTCACCAGCAGGCGTCCATCGCTGAGGCGTGCAGAAATATTGCCGGAGGAGCCGGCGGTCAGGCCGCGATCGTAGAGCGACTTGGCCATCATGCAAATATCTTCGCGCACTGCTGCTTCTTCGCTCATGCCGCCTCCAGCCGGTCGAAGGCATCGGTGAAGAAAGCCTCACCACCGAAATTGCCTGATTTCAGGGCGAGCGCGATCGTTTCTCCCCCGACAGTCGCGAAGGTCCAAGGCACACCAGGCGCTATTTCCGGCCCGATCGCCAGATGCTTAACGCCGAGCGCCTGTGTGATCGCGCCGGAGGTTTCGCCGCCGGCAATGACGAAGCGGCGCGTGCCGCGATCGAAAGCCACACGGGCGATCTCGGAAAGAGCGTCCTCGACGACCTGACCCGCCTTGTCCCGGCCCAAGCACTCCTGAGCTCGCCGTACCTCGTCAGGCTCGGCGGTGGCGTAGATGAGCTTTGGCGCATCGGCGCGCTGTTGACGCAGCCATTCCAGTGCGGCACTGGCGCCTTGATGACTGAGCGCGATCGGGTCAAGCCGTAGGCTGGCGACTTTGCCGGCATAATTGGCCACCTGCCGACGTGTCATGGCGGAACAACTGCCGGACAGGACGATCGGGGCGTCACCAACTTTTGGCGGTGTCTGGCGATGTGTGGAGAAGCTTACCAGCCCTTGTTCCAGGTAGAATTGCGGAAGCTGGCCGGCGATCGCGCTGCCGCCCGTCAGCAGAGGCATGTCGAAGGATGCCGCGGCAATCGCGCGGAGATCGCCGTCGCAAACGGCATCGACGATCACATGCCGGATGCCATCGCTGTTTAATTGCGCCAGTCGTGCCTTCAGCGCTGCCATGCCCTTCGAGACGGTATTGTGGCTGGCAAGACCGACTGCGCCGTTCACCTGCGGCGTCAGAAGCCGGACGAGGCTCGAATCGCGCATCGGCGTCAGCGGATGGTTCTTCATCGGACTTTCCGACAGAAGCTGCTCGCCGACGAAGAGATGGCCCATGAAAACGCTACGGCCGTTTTCCGGAAAGGAGGGGCAATAGATTGTCTGGGTCGCGCCGGTCTCCGCCATCAGCATGTCGGCGATCGGGCCGATATTGCCTGCGGCCGTGCTGTCGAACGTCGAGCAATACTTCCAGAAGAAGCGGCTTGCGCCTGCTTCCTGCAGCCAGTCCAGCGCCTGCCGGGCCTGTTCGACGGCGATCTCGGCCGGGACTGTCCTGCATTTCAAAGCGATGACTTCGAAGGCGGCGGTCTCGTTCCGATCGCGCCTTTCTTGCGGAATGCCGATCCGCAGCGAAACGGGTAATCCGCTGCGCGCAAGCAGCGCGGCAAGATCGGTCGCCCCGGTGAAGTCATCGGCGATGCAGCCAAGCACAAGCGTCATGGTCTAGTCCTTCACGCCCGGCAGGCTGGCGCCGCTCTTGCCCGCCAGGATTTTTGCGACCGCAGCGTCGTCTTCGAGACCAAGACCTGCCTCCGATGCCTCCATGAAGAGATTGAGCGCGGCGGTCGCAAGCGGCGTGACAGCTCCGGCTCGGTCAGCCTCGGAAGTCACGATGCCGAGATCCTTGACGAAGATGTTGACTGCCGAGCGTGGCGTATAATCGCCGGATACGATGTGCTCGCCGCGGTTTTCGAACATCCAGGACGAGCCAGCGGAAACACAGATCACGTCATAGAGCGTCTTCAGATCGATACCGGCCTTGGCGGCAAGCGTCATCGCCTCGGCCGTCGCGGCGATGTGTACGCCGGCAAGGAGTTGGTTGATCATCTTGACCTGTGAGCCGGCCCCGGCACGCTCTCCGAGCCGAAAAACTTTGGTCGAGATGGCGTCGAGCACCGCGGATGCCTTGTCAAATGCCTCGGGCGCTCCGGAGGCCATGACGGTGATCTCGCCTGCAAGCGCGCGGACGTGACCGCCGGAAACAGGAGCGTCGATAACAAGCATGCCGGATGCTTCCAGCCGTTCGGCGATGGCAATCGTGGCGCTCGGAGCCATGGTGGTGCAGAGCAGGAATGTGGTCGAGGGCCGCGCGGTTTCCAGAGCGCCATTTTGCCCGAACAGCACGTCCTCGACCTGTTTGCTGTTGACGACATAGACGAGGATTGCCTCGGCGTCCTCAGCGGCAGACGCCGGCGTCGTGCAGGGTGTGCCGCCGTTCTCGGCAAAATGTGTCAGAACCTCGCTCCGAACATCACACCCGCGCACGGCAAAGCCCGCCTTGAGGAGCGAAAGGGCAGCTCCCCAACCCATGGACCCCAGCCCGATGACGGCGACCTTCTTCGTGTGCTGCACGGCGTTACCTCAGTGATTTCAGAAATGTTACCGATACCGGTATCGATAACAAGCCTCAATTTGCCGCCTATTGTCAATAGGTCGATGTTTGCCTTTTGCGGGAAACATTCTATGAAGAAGGGCGGCAATGTGTCGCCCGCCATGGTTCATCGAGGGTCGCCTGGGGATGCGTAAACCCACTCTGGAAGAAGTCGCGATTGAAGCTGGTGTCAGCAAGATGACGGCATCGCGCGCGCTTCGCGGCGTGGCCGATGTCTCCAGCGAGACGCGCGACAGGGTCGTCGAGGCGGCGACTCGGATGAACTACGTCGGCAACCGGCTGGCGCTTTCGCTCTCCTCCCAGCGCACCAATCTGGTCGCCGTCGTCGTTCCCAGCATGTCGAACATCGTTTTTCCCGAAGTGCTCGCCGGCATTTCCGCCGGCCTCGACGGTTCCGGCATGCAGGCCGTGTTCGGTATCTCCGATTATGACGTGGCAAAGGAACGCGAGATCATTCGCGATATGCTCTCCTGGCAGCCATGCGCCATCATCGTCACCGGGCTCGATCAGCCGGAAGAGACCGTGGATTTGCTCCGCCGTGCCAATATTCCGGTTATCCAGCTTATGGATCTCGATGGTACGCCGATCGATTTCAATGTCGGCTTATCGCATGGGGCGGCAGGGGAGGATATGGCCAAGGCGCTGATTACAGCGGGGCGCAGGCGATTCGGTTATGTCGGCAGTGCCCTTGAAAGGGACTTGCGCGCAGGCAAGCGCAAAGCCGGCTTCGAACGCGCGATGCGAGCCCATGGTTTGGAATTTGCGGAACAGCGGACAGATGATGCGTTTTCTTCGATCGCGCTTGGAAAGCAACTGACGATGGCGATGCTCGCGGCGGTGCCGGATCTTGATTGCATCTATTATTCCAACGACGACATGGCGAGCGGCGGGCTGTTCGCCTGCATGCAGTTGGGTGTTGCCGTGCCCCAAAAGATCTTGATCGCCGGCTTCAACGGGTTGGATCTAGTTAACTCTCTGCCGGCGCCGATCGCCACGTCCCGCTCGCCGAGGCGCGTTATCGGCGAGGTCGCTGCGCAACTGGTGCGCCAGGCGGTGACGACAGACCAGGATGCGGCGCGGAAAACCATCACGTTCAAGCCGACAATCGTGGGAATCGAAGGCTGCGAAGCCGCCGAGAGCACTTCCTGATCCCTTCGCGATGCCGCCCTTGCGGGTGCGCGATGAGAGTCCAAACCTTGCCGGCGGGCGATGGGGACCAATATCCCTTTCGTTGATTGACTGAATCCGGGAACGGTGGCGCCCTGTGACCGTTTCTTTTGTTCGGCATTGCTACTCCCCCTCAAGCAAAAGGACTTCGAGGATGCGTTTCCCCCAGCCTGTGATTTTCGCCTTTGTCGCCAGTGCTATAGCTGCCCCTTCTTCGAGCGTGTGGGCCTCCGGCTTTCAAAACATCGTCGTTTCGGCGAAGGAGGATTCGGATGCCGCTCAAAGCAACTTTGCCCCCAATACTCCGAAGATCTTTGTTTCAGCCCATCTTACGAAGGAGGTGCCGTCAGGCAGTGACGTGAATATTGCATGGATTGCCGTCGACACGGGCGGAGTGGCGCCGCCGAATTACAAGATCGACAGCATCGATCTGCATATTGGTTCGCTGACCAACCATGTGAAATCCGCGATGACCGAACCGAACAATGGCTGGCCCGTCGGCAGCTACGAAATCCAGTTTTCTGTGAATGGCAAGGTGATGGAAACGACCGATTTCACCATCAAGTAAAAAGCATGGAGGCCGTCGAGCGGCGAAACCGGATCGTGTTATCAGGGACCATGGCGGGCTGTTACAAAGTTGTCATTTCGTACGCATGATACTAATCTGAACAGCATTGAGGGTTGGTAATTCATGCACGACGATTCGATCCTGCCGACAGAGATCGCTGTTTCACTTGGCTTGATATGCAATATCGGCGCGCCGCTCGTGGCTTTTTGGGTGGCGGGGAAATTGCCTCGCTTCCGCCTCTGGATTCATGGCGCTGCCTTCGTCACGATCCTCGCTTCGCCGCTGATGGCGATGATCCTCGGCTTACCTGATCTGTTGCCGGAAGAAGAAGAGAGTCCGGGCGCGCGTTTTGCCTTTCTGCCCCTGATCGTTGAAACAGCCATCATCGTTCTGCTCTATTGTCTGGCCGGGGCAATGTTTCTTTCTCAGTCAGTCCATTCGGCAATCTCGGATTGGCACGGCGCAGATCGGCTGCCGCAATCGGCCGCGCGTCCTCGCCGCCAAGGCAGTTCCTACCTCTCAAAGCGTCCAAAATCGCGATAGATGCCGATCAACCGTGCATTGGATCGCCGCTGGCGATCAAATTGCTTTTGAGTTCATTTGGCCGAGTGTCCGGGATTGCTTGTCGATATCGGCGACGCGGAATCTCGATCGATAGGCTGCCGGGGGCAAGCCGACGCCGGCGCGAAAGTGGTGACGAAAGTTCGTGGCGCTTCCCAGGCCGATCTGTGTCGCAATCACCGAAACGGGCAGGCTTGTCTCCTCCAGGAGTTCGCGCGCGCGGGCGAGACGCTCGTTTTGAAGCCATTCCCCCGGTGCGCTCCCCGTCACCTCACGAATATGGCGTTGCAGGCTTCGCACACTGATGCATGCCTCATCGGCCATGCGCTGAACGCTCCATTGTTGCGCTAGGCTGCCGCGGATCGTATCCAGCAGCGCGGACAGCCGCGTGGTGCTGCGGGCGGCAACCGGCCGCTCGATGAACTGTGTCTGACCTCCTTCGCGATGGGCCGCAATGACAAGCCGCCGCGCCACGCTGTTGGCGGCCTTTGCGCCAAAATCCTTGCGCACGACATGAATGCAAAGATCAAGCCCGGCGGCACTGCCGGCTGATGTCAATATGTCGTCTTCATCGACATAGAGGGAATGCGGTTCGACATCGATGTCCGGATAAGCCGTGGCCAGTCTTTCGAGATGATGCCAATGGGTTGTGGCGCGCTTGCCGGACAGCAGGCCAGTTTGAGCCAGCACGAAGGCTCCTCCGCAAATCGACACCAGCCGTGCGCCCCTCGTATGCGCCTTTCTGAGCGCATCGAGGAACGGTGCTGGTGCTTGAGTATCCGGGCCGCGCCAACCCGGTATGACGATCGTGTCGGCTCGATCGAGAATTTCGAGACCACCGTCGGAACTGACGGTGAGCCCGCCGGCTCCGCGAATGGCGCCCGGCTCTATTGCCGCCGTCGCGCAGCGATACCAGTTCGGCCCCATTTCCGGCCGCGACAATCCGAACACCTCGAAGGCGCAACCGAATTCGAACGTGCAGAGCTGGTCATAGACGGTAATGGCGACGAGCGGATTGATGTTTTTTGGCATGATCCTTGCGGTAATGGCTTTTTCGGCCACTGGCAATAACCGTCTTCGCGCGGCACTATGGCTCTTCGGATCGGCTGGCGATCTCTGCTATGCGATTGAAAAAGAGGAAGGGTGGTTCGGATATGAGACTGATTGGAATGCTGGATTCGCCTTTTGTCAGGCGCGTGGCGATTTCATTGCGGGCGCTCGATATTGCTTTCTTACACGAGCCGGTTTCCGTTTTCAGCGCCTTCGATGCCTTTGCGCATATCAACCCCGTCGTAAAGGCGCCGTCTCTCGTCACGGATGATGGGATCGTCTTGATGGAATCGAGCCTGATACTCGAGCATGTCGAGCGCATAGCCGCGCCGGGACGCAGCCTCATGCCTGCCGATCTGCAAGCTCATGCCCGCTCTCTGCGTATCATCGGTCTTGCGCTGGCGGCCTGCGAGAAGACGGTTCAGATCGTCTACGAGCACAATCTGCGCCCCACCGAGAAGCAGCACCAGCCATGGCTCGATCGGGTTCACGGCCAACTCGCCGCGGCATATCGTCTGCTGGAGGCGGAAATGCCGCAGGCCGGTTCCTGGCTCTTCGGGTCGCGGCTTCTGCAGGCGGATATCACCAGCGCCGTCGCGTTTCGCTTCACGCGGGAGATGCTGCCCGATGTCCTCGATACCAGGTCCTGCCCGCGTCTTCATGCACTTTCGGTACATGCCGAGGAGAGTGCGGAGTTTCGCGCCTTTCCCTTTAGCTGAGGCGTCCTGCCCGGAGGCGCGTCTTGGCTTGCGATGGCGGGTGTAAGCGGGTTCCGGGTGTGTTCAGGCGGAGTTCATGCGAATCGGCGTATCCCTATCCCCGTCCACAAGACATGAAATGGGGGTAAGGAAATGCTTGAAGGTTTGGTACGGATTTCGCGTGTCGCCGTGATCGGATTGGCCGCGTTGCAACTGATGACCTCCGTCGCGGCGGCTCAATATTATGGCGGCGACGACGGTTATGCCCCGCCGCCCTGGCAGCGTGACCAGGGCCGGGACTGGAGAGGCCCGCCACGGGACCGGGATCGTGACAGAGGCTGGGATCGTGATCGTGGCTGCGACAGACGTGAACTGATGCGGGCCGCGCGAGCGGAAGGTTTCCGTCGCATCGACTCCATCGATAGCAACGGGCGCCGCATCGTCGTTCGTGGCTGGAACGATGGTGGCCCGGACCGCATGGTCTTTGGCAATCGGCGTGGCTGCCCGGTTATCGGATGACGCTGGATACGGCACGTAAGCGGAAGCCGAGTGCGGATCGGCCTCCGCTTACTTCACGGTAGCGCATGCTTTCGACTGGCTGAAAGGCATGCGCGTGCCGCTACTGTTGAACTTTGAGATGGCTTTTGCGCTCGCCTTTCAGGCGGCAGCGACCGTTGGTCGTGCGGCGATGGCGCGGGCGTCCTGTCCAGGTTCTGCAGTTATTCCGGTCGCGATATCCTGTGGCTTGACCCGGAACTGCCAATATATGCCCCAGGGATCTCTCACCCGGCCACAATCATCCGGGCATTCTTTTCCGAGCGCGTGACGCAAACGGCTCGCTTCGTCTTCCGTCGCACATTCGATGGTGATGGACGACCTGTGATCCGAGCGATCGAACGGACCTGCTTCAAAACCCATATAGGGACAATTTCCGAGCGTGAAGCCAGCGAATTTCACGCTGCCAGCCGGCCCGTTCGGACTTTCGGTCAAGATATTTGAGACCCAGCCGGCGGACGAACCCGGGATAAGCGACGCATAAAGTTCGATCGCTCTTTCCATGTCATGCCGAAACCAAAGATGCTGCCTGACCTTCATCATGTCTCGCTTTCTACAAATCTTAGCTGGATGGCGCGCGACATGAAGGAGGCGTGCTTGCCGTTCGCCGAATAAAATTCATGCCGCCGATGACCCGCTTCTTGTTGAGCGGTATCACCGACGGCATGCTGAAGAGTTGCTTCTAACCGTTCGTGCTCACCCCTGCGGAGCGCGGACGGACACGCAACACTATTTCTCTGCAACTCTACCAGCGAGGGCCATCACATAGTCGTCGGCGATATCGGCCAAGGTCAAAGCGATCTCCGGCTCATTCCAGCCGGCAGCAAGTACCATTTGAACGAAATCGCGAAAGGCTACTTCGAGGACTTCTTCGCGCTCTACTGCGCGATATGCGTCATTGACGGGATGCTGCGGCTTGCTGATCTCTATAGTCTGGCGAGTAGATACCATTGCTGTTTTCCCTAAGACTTGCCCCGGTGGACGCAGGGTACATTCACCAAACACTGAGGCTTTGATGCCGATCAACTATTCCCCTTCATTTTTAATGGGTTACGCATCATATGTCGTTAGCCGTGCATCCGGAAACTTGCAGCAGCGTCCATTTTCGCATTTGCTGAAGTGCGATGTTCCGGTCGGAATATGGGGCGGTGGGGGGAGCGATAGAATCGAAGGCGCGAACCGTTCGGCCGCGCTCCAGCTCAAGGGCAATCAAGGTCTGTCGTTCAGTGATAATAGCCGAGGGTCTTCAGCCATTCGTCGAAAGAGTGGCTGCTGTCGGAGGACGCGGGCGATACAATCTGTCCGAGATAGCGCGGAATCGTGAGATTTCGGGCTTCGCGGGGGCTGTAACCGAATTCTTTGCCGAATGCCCGGCTGAAATGCGCCGCGGACGAAAATCCGACGGCAAAGGCGATGTCGACGATCTGCTCGCGATTGGCTGGGTCGCTGAGCGCGGCGTGCGCCGACAGAAGCCGGCGGCGCTGGATGTAGTGATGCACGCCGCCATATTGTTCGAATATCTGATAGAGCCTGGTGCGGGATATGCCGAGTTCGCGACATATGCGCTCGACCGACAGGTCGCCCGAGGTCAGATTGCCTTCGACGAACCGGCGCACCCGCTCGGTCAGGGCGACGGTGCTGTGTTGCTCGGTGCCGGTCGATTGGGCCGCTGAAGTGGAAACGGAAGCGACGATCATGTTACGCAGAGTCTGGACGACATGCGGTAGATCGGTGGCTGCAAAGCGCGGGAGGTTGCTCTCGACGCTATCGAGGAACTCGATTAGCATGTTGGTGAATACGCCGCAGAGAGCGATGTTGTTCTCGATCTCGACCGGCGTGGGGACGTCGAACAGCAATGCTCTCGGCAAAAAAAGCGAGAGGTTTTTTGCTTCGGTCGAGCGCCCCCGGAAGGGATGTCCCAGCGATCGTAGTTCCACCTTGCCCGGCTCGCCTTCCAGAACGTGGCCATCGACCTCGGTCCATGTCCGGCCGCTGCTCAGCACTGAAATGTGCCAATGATCGATGTGATTGGCTTTTACCTTCGCTTGCGAGCGCATGTAGCTGTGGGGCGGGGTGTCCTGTTGGACGATAAGCATGCCTCCGAGATTCCAGGCAATATGGTCGGCGGCAAAGCCGGCTTCAGGCGAGACATTATCCGGCAGCCGGATGTCGGCCAAGGGGGCAACATAGGCCTGCCAGGCGGCAAACTGCCCGGCCGGTTCGACGCCGCGTGTCGAGAACCGCAAAGGCTGCAAGGCCGGTGGCAAGACTTCCGCTGTTGCCGCCTTCTCCGGTCGCGGAAAGCGGCGGCGCTCCGAGTGCAAGGCTTTTCTGTCCTTGCGCCACTGCGCGTCCTTCGTCTCGCTTGACGCAGATTCGGATCGTTCCTCGCTCCGCAAATCAGACAATCCGGTCTCCTCGAACACCGCAAGTACAGAGTACGGGCATCGCCTCGGCCCTTCATCCGTGAGCAAGGCGCGGCTGCCCCTTGTTTCGATCGGGTCGGGTCGAAAACTTATCCTGTGTTGATTTCTTCGGCGAGCCGATATGCCGCAATTCTCGCCGTGTCCCTAGCTTTTTCACATATTTAAGACCTTCATTTGTTGCGTCTTTTCGAAAAAGCAAGCCTTGCGGGCCGCCAAACCCTTGTTCCCGCTACAATTGTCCTAAAATGTGATCATTAGTGAGGCGAGGATGTGCCGTGCTGGTACATTTTACAGGCCGAATGCGGCGCCACGATCGCATCCTTCTTCCGAGAGCAACCAAGAAAATTCCGCACCATATCGGCGACGTTGCGGAGCCGATCCGAAACTATTGCGTTTTTGTCTTGTCCGGCTTGGCACGGCTTTGCCGCTATCGTACGTTCCCCAAGCTCTTAACAGCGCGTCTTGCGAGCGGCTGATACCGTTTTTCGCAGGTCCTATGCGTGGTTTGCATTTGCCCATCGCGCCAAGCTTGCCTACGCAGATATCAACTGCAGTATTTGGAATGAGACATGACCGAATCTTCGATAATCCCCGTCTTTGATGGCCACAACGACGCGCTGCTTCGGCTGCGCCGCGGCGGCCCGAATGCCGCCGAAGCCTTCCTGAACGGCGAGGCTGCTGGGCATATCGATCTGCCCCGTGCCCGTCGCGGTGGTTTGGCCGGCGGGCTTTGCGCCATATTCATCCCGTCGCCGGATCAGCCCAAGGCTGAGAACGCCGATTTCGCCACGCCTGGCCAGCCGGATGCACTGAACGAAACCCTGGCGATGGCCCGGCTTCTCTTTGCGATCGAAGCCCAGTCCGGGGGAGCGGTGAAGGTCTGCTGCTCGGCCTCCGATATCAAGCGCTCGATTGCCGAAGGGCAATTTGCAGCCGTATTTCACATCGAAGGCGCGGAAGCGGTAGCGGCTGATCTCGACGCCCTTTACGTCCTGCATCAAGCCGGCCTGCGCTCACTTGGACCGGTCTGGAGCCGCTCCAACGTTTTTGCCCACGGCGTGCCTTTTAGGTTTCCCTCTACACCCGATATCGGCCCCGGCCTGACCGATGCGGGCAAGGATTTGATCCGTGCCTGCAACGAGCTGAAGGTCATGATTGACCTCTCGCATATGAACGAGCAGGGGTTCTGGGATATTGCGAAGCTGTCGAATGCGCCGCTGGTCGCTTCGCATTCAAACGCGCACGCGCTTTCTCCGCATAGCCGCAATCTGACCGACAAGCAGCTCGATGCGATCCGCGATACCGGCGGTCTGGTCGGCATCAATTTCGGCGTGCTCTTCCTGCGTGACGATGGCGTCAGAAACGCGGATACGCCGCTCGAACTCCTCGTTCGTCACGTTGCTTACATCGCCGAGCGCATAGGCATCGACCATGTGGCGCTTGGTTCCGATTTCGATGGCACGACCATTCCGCAGTCGCTCGGAGATGCCGGCGGTCTGCCAAAGCTGATCGACGCCATGCGAGCGCACGGATTCGACGACCGGTCGGTGGCAAAGATCGCCCATCAAAACTGGATTCGCGTCCTAGAACAGACCTGGGGTGGCTGAGACAGGTCAGTCCTTCGTCACTGCCTTCCGTAAGCTGAGGCTCAGGCTCCTAGCGCTCGATGAGATTGATCGACAAAGGATGCATGGGCCGCAACGTCACCTTCATGACGGGCTTGGGTGAAGGCTCGTTCGAACCGGTCACGCGGAATTTTTGCAGCAGCACGGCCAGGATCGCGACTGCCTCCATCATCGCAAAGCCATTGCCGATGCAGACACGCGGGCCGGCGCCGAAGGGCATGAAGGCGTAGCGATGCCGGCTCCTGGCTGCTTCATGCTCGAAGCGGTCGGGGTCGAAGACCTGTGGATCTTCCCAGATGTCGGCGTGGTGATGGACGGCGTAGATCGGCACGTAGATGACGGTGCCGGCCGGGATCGTATAGGAGCCGACGGTAAATTCGCTTGTTACCTCGCGCGAGATGATGGGTGCCGGCGGATAGAGCCGCATGGCTTCGGAAAAAACCTGCCTCGCATAGGTGAGCTTGCTCACATGCTCGGCCGCCAATGGGCCGCCCTCGGTCACGGTGGCGATCTCTTCGAAAAGCCTCGCCTGACAGTCGGGATGGCGGGCAAGAAGATGGAAGGTCCAGGCAAGGCCGAGCGCCGTCGTTTCATGTCCGGCTGTAATAAAAGTCATCAGGTTGTCGATGATCTCCTCGTCGCTCATCATCCGGCCGGTCTCGGGGTCGGCCGCGCCAAGCAGCATGGAAACCAGATCGCTGCGTTCCTCGCCGCCGTGCCGCCGCCTGGCGATCACGGCTCCAAGCGTCGCCCGCAGGAAGGCGACGGCCGATCGCGCCTTCTCTTTGCCGGGATGAGGCGTCCAGCCGGGCAAGCCAAGCAGGCCAAGCGCGAATTTCCAGCCTGTCGGCTTCAAAAAATTGGTGATGTTGCGCTCGACCTTGTCGACATCGATGCCATCGCCGCCTGACATCATCGTCTCGACGATAATATCGAAGGTCGTCCGCATCATTTCCTGGCACAGATCGAGGGAAGTGTCCCCATGGGAGAGCCAGAGGTCGCGCCGGCGCTGGGCAGCCGTGATCATGGCCGGTTGCAGTTCCAGCAGCTTTTCGTGGCGAAAGGCGCCTGCTACGGATTGGCGCTGCCATTTCCAGTCGGCGCCGTTGGAGGTCAGTATGCCATTGCCGAGCGCCGGACCCAAGACGCGGCGCACATCCTCGCCTTTGTCGAGCGCATCGGAGTTGCGGACCAGCGCCTGATAGATGAGTTCCGGCTCGGCAAGATAGACCCGCAATTTGCCGCCCATCCGGGTGAAAACTGCGGGTTCGGTGAAGATTTCCGGCGGTAGCGCGTCGAGCGGATTGCGGATCAGCGATAGCAAGACATGCGGCATCGACCGTGGGGTAAGGGGAAAGGTCGTTTGCGAGAGGGCGGCCGCGTTGACACGTGTATTCATCCTTCAGTCTCCTTGTTCATCTCCGCGGATGCCTGTAGATCAGGATTAAGGTATCTGCCTTAGAGAATAATAAGGTGGACACCTTAGAGCTTCAAGGGGGAAGAGCATGCCGACAGGCAAAAGCGAAAAGACGGGAGCTGCATCACGGCCCGACACGCGCGAACGGATACTCGCATCCACATTGTCGCTCTTCAACCATAAGGGCCCGGAAGGGGTGACTACGGCAGAAATCGCCAAGTCCGTGCGCATCAATCAGGGCAATCTCTATTATCATTTCCGCACCAAGGAATCGCTTGTCCTGGCTCTGTTTTCGCGCTTCGAGACCGGTGCGTTGGCGCTAGTCAGGCAAGCCGATGCGGTTCAGGGGTCGGATTCGAAAGCCTATGCCGGATTTCTGAGGCGATGGTTCGCGCTCGTCTGGACCCATCGCTTCCTGTTTCGCGATATTCCCGGTCTGCTGGCAATCGCACCGGGGTTGAGGGCGCCGATCCTGATGGTCAGTGCCGGCATGCGACTATCAGTCGATATCATCTTCCAGCGGATGGAGGATAGCGACCTGATCAGCGTCGCCGCGAGCGACCGCAAAGCGCTGATGACCAATATGTGGATCGTTTCAACTTACTGGGCTGTCTATCTCGGCCTTCAGGAGGGGATAGGCGAACTGACGCCTCAGCATGTCCATTGGGGGCTTAGCCAGGTTGCGAGCTTGCTGCGTCCCTATCTTTCGCCTCAGGCGAGGGCGGATCTGGACGAAATGCTCGCAGAGCCTTTTGCCTGAAGCCCGCGCGGCAAGTCCTTGCCGTCAACCGCTCGGCCGGTGAACAAAGAATCTCCGAAGCCAGCCAAAATCAGACGAATTAATCTACTAAAAGCATAGAGTTTATATCTAATAGTCAGATGTGTCGCAGGGCCGTCTGCCCGTCAGACGACGCTTGCGATGGATCGTGAGGATCGCGACGATGAGACTTATCACACGGCTTGCGCTGTCGGCCGTTACTCCGCTGTTTCTTGCGCAGGCGGCGCTGGCCAGCGGTGTGAATGGCGCCCCAGCGCCCTTTGACAAGGGTGGCGTGAAGGTGGCTCTGGTCAGCTACATATCCGCGGGCGACTTCTTCCAGGCCTATCAGGCAGGCGCCGAAGCGCAGGCCAAGGCGCTCGACATCGATCTGCGCATTTTCCCCGGCCGTCAGGACGCCGCTGCTCAGCGCGAGCAGATCCTGCAGGCGATCAATCTCGGCGTCTCCGCCATCGTTATCGACCATGGCCTGCCGGAATCGCTTGGCGATGTCGTCCAGCAGGCGCTCGATAAGGGCATCAAGGTCGTTGCTTTCGACGTCAATCTCAACAATCCGAAGATCCCGCAGGTCGAGCAGAGCGATCACGAGCTCGCCGATCTTGCGTTGAAACAGATTGCCAAGGAAAACGGCGACAGCTTCAAGGCGGGTTATGTCTATGTTGCCGGTTTCGCGCCGCTCGACCGCCGCAACGAGGTCTGGGAAACGTTCAAGAAGCAGAATGCCGGCGTGGTCGAAAAAGCCCGCTTCGGCAATGTCAGCGACACCACGGCGACGTCGACGGCCGATCAGGCCAAGGCGGCGCTTGCGGCCAATCCCGATATCACCGTTATCTTCGCCCCCTATGACGAATTTGCCCGCGGCGTGAAGCTCGCCGCTACGGATCTCGGGATCGCGAACAAGCTGAAGATCTATTCGGCTGATGTGTCCACGGCCGATATCCAAGAGATTACCGAACCGGGTAGCCCATGGGTCGCAACGGTTGCGACCAATCCTGCCGTCGTCGGCGCCGTTTCCATCCGTGCTGCCGCATTGCAGATCGCAGGCCAGCAGGTTCCGCACCAGATCACCGTGAGGCCGACGCTGCTGACGCAGGAAGGACTTCGCGCCGCCAACGTCCAGACGATCGAGGAGCTCGCCAAGAAAGTTCCGGCCTTCAACACCAGCGACGCAGTGACCGCCAACTGGATTCCGGACAAGCTTTTCTAGGAATCGTCTTCGATCTGTCGGCGGGGCCTTCCGATCCCGCCGGGTTACGTCCATGAACCGGAGTTCATTTCATGAGCCAGTCCAACGTCGTTTTTGCAAGCAATCGAAACACCACGCGGGGGGACCTCTTTGCCAGAGCCGAAGAGATCGCTGCGGATCTTTCCGGGCGCGCGGCGGAGCTTGACCGCGAGGGCCGGCCGCCGCTCGGTGAGATCGTCAAGCTGAAAAATGCCGGGCTGCTGAACGCCTTGCACGAACCGCAGATCGGCGGCGGCGGTCTCGATTGGGTCGACGGCTTGCGACTGGTGCGTATTCTTGCGCGCGGCGAAAGCTCCGTGGGCCAGCTTCTTGGCTATCATTACGTCAACAGCCAGTATATCTACTGGGCCTTCGACGAGGTGCGCGCGCAGGAATTCGGTAGCAAGACGGTTGCCAACAGCCTTTACTGGGGCGCCGCCGTCAATCCGCGCGATCCCGGCCTTGTGCTGACGCGCCGCGGCAACGGCTATGTTCTGAATGGCCGCAAGTCCTTTTCCACTGCCGCCCATGTCTCCGATTACATCAATGCCAATGCCGCACTCGACGACCGGATCATCGGTTTTGCAGTTCCAACCGATCGGGCGGGCTACAAGGCGAACGGCGATTGGGACAATTTCGGTCAGCGCCTTTCCGACAGCGGCAGCGTAGAGTTCCATGATTTCCCCGTCTACGAGGAGGATCTGGACAGGGCGGCATTGACCGGCGGCGAAGCATCGGTCCTCGCGACCTTCAATACGCCCCTCATTCAGCTTGTTTTCGTGAACTTCTATCTCGGCACCGCCGAGGGGGCATTGCGCGAGGCGGTCGATTATGTCCGCACCACGACGCGGCCCTGGATTACTTCCGGCGTCGAGCACGCGTCGGACGATCCTTATATTCTCGAGCGCGTCGGTGAGTTCACCGCGGCGCTGAAAGCATCCACCGCCTTGGCGGATAGCGCTGCTGCAAGGATTCAAGAGGCGCTAGCCAGGGGTCATAGGGTGACGGCGCGGGAACGCGGTGAGGTGGCAGCGGAGGCTTATGCTGCGAAGGTGCATGCGACCCACGTTTCCCTCGATATAACCTCGCGCATTTTCGAGCTGACCGGCGCGCGTTCGACAGCGGAGAAATATCGTTTCGATCGCTTCTGGCGCAATGTGCGCACGCATACCCTGCACGATCCGGTCTACTACAAGGCCAAGGAAGTCGGCGAGTTCGTTTTGAACGACAGGATTCCCGAGGTCAGCCTCTACAGCTGATCACTCGTGACGATATCGTACAAGTTTAATAAATTATATCAATCACTTATGATAAGCCCATGTCACTCATGTCACGGCGTGTCAGTTCGTCTTTTTCGAACGATTTTCAATTCTGGCTTCCGCTATCCTACGGCTGCTAGTCAGCCCATCGCCTCGGCTATAAAGGCGGGTGGTTTTTGTTGTGGTATGAGTTGCGAGGTCGCGGGCATCTTCCAAGGATCCCGTAGCTTCTACCGTCTCAGACACAGCACCAGCGCGTGAATCCATTGACCACACATTCGACGGCACGCCTGCCGCATCGCGAACTTTCCGGAATTTATCATTGTAGCGATCTCCGCGATATGGTTTCCCGCGCCCCTCATCAATAACGACAGGCCCAATGTCAGGCATTCGAAATGCCTTTAGCGCTTCTGCCACAAGAGGATAGCTCTTAAGATCACGGGCTACAGCCGCGCCTGTTTTGCTGGTCTTCAGTGTCAGGATCATATCTTTTGAGATAGACTGCGTCATCAGGCCGGTCCATCGGAAATCCCCACCTTCTGGCGATGGCACCCATTCCCCAATAATATCGATCCGGCGCAAAGCCGTTTCGAACTTCAGTGCTTCAACAAAACCAATTGACGGCCATCCCATTTCAGCACTTTTTTTGACGATGGCTAGGCATTGCTCATATGTCATTGCGACTTCACGAGGGGCAGGTTGATCAAAGCGGATGTCGTGCAGGATTAGGCGAGCCTGAGCGCAACCGTGCAGGCGTTCTCCAGCGCCATAGCTCATAACGAGCCGCAAGAGCTTAATTGCGCCGGCCGCCCTTCTATGACCTTTCTTACGCCATTGAGCGAACCAATCCTTGAAGTCAGATGCCTTGAGTACATCAATTCTTCGGGCACCAACATTCTTTTCCAATATCCGAAGGCTCGGTTCATAATCGCGAGCGCGGGTTGAGTATTTGACGGTATGCAGCGTGCTTGTCTTGTCGTGCCGATAGCAATCGATGAGAGATTTGATTGTGCCATCATAAGCCGGAGACGCACCAAGGCCGCGGAGATCGTTTTGCAGTTCCCTTGTGCGCCGCTGGCACTCCTCTGCGATCTGCTCATCGGTGAGTCCATCCGCAAGACGCACGACGTACAGGTAGTCAGGCGATCCTTTTACGGCTCGCTTTGGGTCCCAATAATGTACCCGGGAGCCATCTTTATTGTCTCGGTATTTATAACCGGGTCTATCAGTCCTCATCCCAGTTTTCCTCTCCATCGGGGGCGAGATTGCCCGATGGAAGCATGCCGGCCGTTTTGGGCGCGCCGTCAACGGCATCCTGCTTGTGGATACCGGGGATAACGGTGACAACAAGCGAACGGATATCAATTTGCACGGCGGCGCCTTGTCGATCGGCTGCCTTGATAATTCTCTCAATGTCGGCCTGGCGGAAAGCGGCTCGGGTCACGGTTCCCCCTCCTTTCCCATGTTGGCATTTTGTTCTTGCAATGGAGTTGGGGTGGAGTCGGAGAGGGCGCGGATGGCGATAGCAACTGCTTTTCCAGCGTGATCCCTGTCGAGCCAATCTCCAGGATTGTAGCAGGATTCGGCAACCTTGGCTGCGTCTTCAATGCCACGGCTGTATCCCTTGCTGTATAGAGATTTCAGCATTCCGAGATAGTTCGGAAGTGTGTGGCGCTTGTGAGAGTGGACGTGTTGGCTGAAGATTTTTTCCCAATAGCGCAACTGAGCCCGTTGGTTATGAATACGCTTATCGAGGATGAGGCGTCCAATGCGAGTTTCGGCAAGCTGACGTTCAAGCTCTTCAATGCGGTCCGCGGCTTCTGATGGATCGATACTCCCAGCCGGAAGCTTCATATCAAGATCGAGGCGCAGCATATCAGCGCTAAGCTGGCGCAGTCGTTCAACAAGGCTCGTCACTTCCGCACCTCTTCGTTTAGAGCGGTGCGGCTGGCGTCTCGTTCCTTGATCAGTTCCTCACGTTCCTCACGGCATTGGCGCTCGATCCATTTGAACAGACGATATAGTAAGCCGCCATGGGAAACGAACTGAGCAGAGCGAGCAGCGTCGCGCTCGACCTCACCATATTCGTAAATGTCGCGATCGATCTTTTTCACGAGCGCACCTCCAGTTTAGACAGGAGGGCGCGGACAGCAAATATATCGCCAGCGGTGAGACGATTTTCTTGACCTGGATTGTCTAGAGCCAGAACTAGATCTGAAGCGTTCCAATTCCGCGAGAATAACTCGCCGGCCATTTGGTTGAACGGCCTCAGCACCCTTTTCACCTCCTCGATAAGGTCGTCTGTGCGCTGGCGCTCGGAGAGTTTAGACCGCAACGATTCTATTTCGGCCTTGAGGGTATCGACATAGGCGCGTGTAGGCGGATCTGGATCAAAAGCATATGGCGGTACAACAAATTGCGGGGTGTAGATAATCCCACTGCGTCGGCAAGAGCATCCGGCCGTTGTTTGGCATTCCGGCATGCTGCAAAGGAATTCGCTCATCCCTCCCTCCCTGTATCGCTAGAACGGATAGAGGGTGGGGGAGGAAGAGGACGCCAATGCGAAAAAAATCCTCTGCGGTGCGTGCCTTCGCTGGTACGGTAAGGCCACTCTGGGTCGCCGAGCGATATCTCAGCAATCATAGTGTAAATCGTTGGGTTCTTATCGCCCGGGTAGAAATAGTGTCCGAAGGCGAGGAATTGCCGATCCTTTGGCGCCGCATCCATGTCATGGTTCCACCCATCGCCGTTTCCGGCTTCTGGGATAGGGGCGCGACGGTTCCATTTCTCGGCAGCTTTGCCGTGGGCATCCGGATGGTATGCCGAGACGCGGGCGCTGCAATCTAGGCATTCGACGCTCCATCCATCGCGGATAAACATGCCCTCGGTCCGACTGGAACCGCAGAACGGGCATCGGGCCAGAGCCTTATCGTGTGGTGTGGTCATTGGGAGGAGTCCTTGTCGATAAAGCCGGTTTTCGTGACGAAAAAGCCACCAGCATCAGCGATTTGAAGATCTTCCGTTAGGGTGGCGACCGCTGCAATAGAGCTGTCCTGAGAAAGATACCAAACCTCTTTGGCCGTGAGCCGAACAACGCCGCCACGATCTGCAGCGCGCATTATGCGGATATATGGATTGAGCTTTGCCATCCCCTACGCCTCCTCTTGCTGAGGAGCGATGGCGGCGCGGGCCTTAACGATCTCGGGAATGTTTTCCGGATTTGACCACATGTCTTCGGCCATGGGTAGGACTTCGATCAACGCCCCCCGCAACCGCTCGTTCTCAGCCCTAAGCGCGGCTATCTCGGGTGCGGGGTCGCTTGGGGAGGTGGAGAGAGCGGAGCGGATCATCCCAATTGCCTGAATGGCATCATCATATGTGACGTAATCACCGTCCTCATCGACTTCGGTGCATGAGTAATAGCCATCTCCGGTGACGCGAATTGCGACTCGCTGAATTGCCAGCCACGCAAGAGCATCCTCCATCGCCTTCACGGCCACCGGCTCTTGCACCGCTGCGGGTGGGGCGGCGTAGAGAGGGAATTCATTTTCAGGGCGAAGCGTGCCTTTCGGGAACAACGTTGACGGATGAATTTCGCCACCGTTGACATCAAAGCCGTTGATATCGAACTTCGACAAGATCGCCACCGGCTCTCCGGGCACGAGCGCAAGAGCGGCAACGGCACCAGCTTCGGCCACTTCGGCAAACGCTTCCACAAGTGCTCCGGGCTGATTTCCAGCTATTTCGCGGCCTTTAGCCTTCGCAGCTTCGATCATCTCGGGTGTCGTGATCATGGCTTGATATCCCCCAAAGTAATGATCCGATCAGGAGAAACCTTCTCAGCGAGTTCTGATAGTGGATCGATCCGTTCGTGCTCGGCGATATTCATGACAGGAACAGCAATCTCGTCGCCGTAGCGCTGCCTCCATGTCGTCAGCCACTCGCGCCAGTTATCGCCGTTGACCTGTTTGGCTTCATCAATGGCGGCTTGCATCTCTGGATAGATGGCAAGCATCACCGGGACGGCCTCACGGCTGATGCGCGGGATCTGGTGTGTAAAGACGCTATCCCCCGTCATCCAGTTCAGCATCTCGTAGATGCAGCCAATTCCGTTTTCCGATACCAGGACCCCAGTAATGGTCGACATGACGGCGTCGATAGGGAATGACTTAGTCTTGCCTTCAGCATTGGTGATCATGCGTCGATTTCCTTGTAGAGCTGGCGCGCGGGAAGGATCGGCTTCGGCTGCCGGCGCTCTGCCTTCGGGGATTTGGGGAAGCCTGGACCGCGAAGCTTCTGCTTCGGTGCCTTAATGCCGAGATAGTTGGCTTCGACATGCTTGGCCTTGGAAATGATCTTCACGTCCTCGGCCGTCTTGGGCTTATGGCAACACTCGACGCCGAGCAGCTTGCCGTCTGCGGCGGTGAGCTTCCGGCTTTTGTCGACCTGCAGCCCGTCAGGGATAGTATGGTCGATGTGATAGGCCTTCTTGCCAAGAACGAGGCCGCAGCCTTCGCAGACGATCTCTCCGCTCGGTAGCATCGCGCGCTTTACGATCTGGGCATAGACGGCGTTGGTGAACTCGCGACGGGCCATGGCGCACCTCAATCCAGAAAGCGAGTTTCAGAACTGACTTGGCGATTGTCGGTGATCGTCACCGGCTCGCCAGCCTGCGGCTTAATCCGAATTTCGATGTCACCTTTGACGGGCTGAAAGAGCATCGAGCCTCCAACGAGGTCGGTCCCATCCCATTTCCAGCGGTAATTTCCGAAAATGTATTCCCCAGATGCGCACGTCGTGATGTCAGCTTTCCGACCCACATAGCTTATGTTTGCGAGGCTGCCCTTCCGGTTTTCTGGCAATAGCGCGAAGATTTCCGGATAATGCATGTGCAAGTCCGCGATAAACTTTGGCAATTCCTTCTTTTGGTAGTCTGTTAGCTCGCCACCGAACGCCGCACGCGGATGGGCATTGCATATCTTGGCCAGAAGCTCCGGTGTCATATCGGCTTCTGCAACCCATTTGCTTTCAAGCGGGTATCCGTTTCCAAACGTGCCGGTCATGAAGGCATACGGAAGATAGAAATTGCCGTGAGTGCGGAACACGCGGTTGTATGCTGTCAAGGGCTTAAGCTTCGACAGATAATCGGCGTTGTCCTTCCGCCATTTATCGGTTGTCGAGTAAAATGATCTGGCGGCGCGCGTCGGGCCTTCGGTTTCAATCTTCCGGCCAAACTTGCATGGTGAGAGCGCGGTGCAGTGAAGGCACGAATTCTCCTTCACATACAGATCGCAGCTATCGGGGTTTTCGCAGAAGAGCCGGAAGAGGGCGCTTCGCTTCGAGATGCCCTTGAACAAATTATTCTTGGGGTCGCGAATCCAGGCGTAGATCTGTTTCACGCGCGCCTCCATATCCAATACAGCCAGGAAAGACGCTTCCGACGACGAGCTTCCACTTCAGACTTGAGGCGTGCAGTGGTCTCATCTCGCTTTTCGAGGTAGGCAATAGTGCTCGGGCGAGCGCTCGGGAATTTCTGGCGGTGAAGCTGGGCGGAGTTCATGCGGCGCTCCCGATATCTTTGACAATTCGATAGACACGCCGTGCCTCGTCGACGCTGCGAATTTCAGCCGTGTGGTATTCAGCGACGCCAAGGACGTGAGCGATCATCGAATAAAGCTCGCGACGGCCGTATCGACCTGACTTCCAGATCGGATCAAGGATCTGATGGATATGCTGACGAGCCGCCTTGATTTCGCGTGTCGGGATGCATCCGAGCGGGTTCGTCCGGTTCTTGGTCTTGTGGTGGCAGCCGACGAAATTCTTGCAGGCGTCACATTTCCAGAACGGTAGAGGCGCTAGGTCGGCGCGATGCGGATAGATTTCTCTGCCATCAGTGAGCCGGGCCGGAACTTCGGCCTGGCAGCCGCAGCAGAAGATTGAGCGGGTGTCCGTCATGCGGCGCTCCTTTCCGCGCCGACAAGCGCAGAGCACCAATCGAGCACCTTTTCTTTGCTTTCGGCAAAGGACCGCTTGTCCATCGACCGGTAATCCTGGCTGATGGCGTGATAGACTGTGACGATGTTTTCCTTGACCGTGACGAGCTGATAGCTGTCGTAAGGCCGGATGACGGATGCGAGCCGTTGCGCCTCGGCTTCCGATTTGCAGACGTGCTGCATCATCGTGTGGAATCCCGTACGGATTAGGGCATATTTCCGCATATGCTCTTCAGTCGGGAACTGCTCGGCATAGCGCTCCGGCAGGCTCTGCCAGATATCGTGTAGCGCAGCGAAATAATGGGCATGCGTTGCGCTGGATCGGACATGCAACTCGTCGAAGGTATAGATTTGACCGACGACAAAGCGCTCGTCGCATTTCCTCGCCCAATGACGATTGACAGGCTGGAAAGCTTCTCCGGTCCAAATGAAGGGTAGGGGCTGGGTCATGGTCAGCCTGCCATCAATGGATGGCCCTGCAGAGCCTTATCGACATTCGTCGCACGCTTCTGCCGTGCGGCTTCGAGCCTCTTTTTCAGCTCCAGAGCGTCGCCTGGGTGACGAGCCCAATAGATCTGCAGGCTGGCTCGGTTAGCGTCTTCCCATTTCGCCACGGCAATAGGGTCGAGATTGGCAATGTGCTCGACGACAGCGTCGAAGAATTTGCCGTCCGGCACATTCTCAAGAGCAAATCCATCGCCCCACCAAATGGTGAGCGCATCCTTGCCGCCGATCGCGCGGAGCCGGTTGTCCTGCTGTTCTTGAATGACAATTTCGGAGGCCGTCAGGTCCAAGACCTTCGCGCGGTCCATCTCGGCTTCGTCGTACAGGCCGGTGAACTGCTCGGGCCAGCCGGCGCGCAACGCCTGCATTTCTGCGCACTTGGCAATCATCAGGCGTGGCATCCGGCACCAGTTGCCGGAATCGTCTAAGGTCTGCTTGCCGGTCTTGTAGCTGTTTCCGTCTTCGCCGCGTTTCCACTCATCTTTGATCGGGGCAAATTCTTCCCAGAAACCTTGACCGGCGACTTCATACCAGTCGCTGGTTTTGGGGTCCTGCTTCCAAAGGTAGACGGTCGCAGAAACAATGCCATGCGGGTTGAGCGGTCCCTTGAGCGACGGGTCTGTTTCATAGACGGGCGGTTTGCTCGCGGGCCTGTAGTCACCGCAGCGCTGCGCAATAACGCGCTGGCCGTCGCGGCTGATGATGATCGTCATCTTTCGCTTCGCCGGCTGCGTCTTATTGAAGACCATGGGAATGATCTGACCGAGAAATGGGTCGAGCCCTTTAGCCTTGGCAACCTCCATATAGAGGTTGAATTCATCGTCATTCGTGTCCCTGGCTACGGTCGATTTGACAAGTGCGATCTGGCGCGGGGTCATGTCGAATTTCGTGATGGCGTTCATGATCACTTCCTCCGTACGGAAAGACTGCGGCTGCCGTTGTCGAGGGTGGCGCCTGGAACGGTGCCTTCGTCGAGCGCGGCCCTGAGGGCTTTCTTGTCGAGTTTCGGAGCGGGACGCTCTTGCTCGACCCAGAATTTCGTTGGAATGTCGGCTTCGTTGATGACGATCAGGCCAGGGGCGCGCTTCGTCAGCGTCAGCGTGGCGGTCGGCAGCCGAAGGCTATCCTGCTCGGTCGCGATCATCGCTTGCTCGATTGTCGCGCGGATGCGTTCGGCGCGTTCTTCCATGCGCCGGCGCCGGTCGGCGAACTCGGCTTCCTTAGCCTTGAGCCCGACAATCTGGATTTCGCATTCGTCGATCTCGTCGAGCGCAGTCTGTATCGCATCGAGAAGGGTCGTCTCACCTTCGATCGTGTCGGCAACGAGTTCCTGGTCGTCGTCGACGCCCTGGGAGCGAAGGTTCGCCATGAGACGCTTTGCGGCTTCGGCCTGCCGCGCGACATTGAATTCAGCGGCGTGCGACATGGACGGAAGACTCCTGTTCGATTTTGAATTGCTTGCTGTAGGCTTCGTTCGCGCTGGAAAGTGCGCCGTAGCCGATTGCGGCCATGAATGCAGTGACGAGCGCGGCAACGATGAAATGCTGTGCCGTGCTGAACCGGATTACCGGCGTATCGCGAAGGTCGAGCATCGGGGCGACGGCGCATTCGCCAGGGCGGCACGAGCATTCATGATGGGAGCGGAGATCGCAGCGCGTCATTGTACACCGCCTTTCCGGGCGGCGATCATGGCGTCGGCAAGAGCGTAGCAGTCGGGTGCAAGGCGCTCGGGGATGAGGTGCGATCCCGGTTCGCCGGCGAGCGAGCCAGCCAGAGCCTGACCGGCGAACCAGTCGCGAAGGCTCATTCCATCAGTCGGCCAGCAGTCACTTTCTCTAGGACCGCCATCACTGTAAAATCCAGAGCGGGAAAATGCTGGGCCGCCATCATCGAAAATCTTGTGCTTGCTCATTCCGCAGCCTCCATCGCATAGGAGCGCGTCGGGGAGATTTCGGGGACGAAGCCCAACGGCATGCCGGCGCGGCGGCGAAGAACAGGAACCGGTTCGACATTGCCGGCGACAGCATCGGTCCACGCATCTGCCGCATTGCGACCGACAGCCGTCTTGTCGCTCTCGATCTGATTGGCGATCTCGGTAAAGAAGAAGTCATCGACGACGTGCGCGCTGTTGATCCGGCTCGGGCGCGTCAGAACACGATTGCCGATCTGGATGGATGCGACGTAGAAATAGCTGTCGTCTTCGCAATCGCCCTCGAGCGTGGCAGTTCCATAAAGAAGGACGCCTTCGCCGTAGCCTGGCAGCTTCACTTCATCGAAGTTGAATTGGCATGTGGTCATTGCCGTAGCCTCCAAATCCCGCGCGTCAGGCGCAAAGCTGTTGAATGTCGGAAAGCTTGGTGCGGAGATTTTTGACCTCCGCGAGAAGGGCCGGCGTCGCAGCGTTCTCGCTGTCACCGAAATAGACGCCGAGTAAATCCATGGGCTCGATATTCAGCGTGCGGCATATTGCGACGAGAGCGCCGACGGAAACACGGTTCGTGCCCTTCTCGTATTTCTGCACCTGCTGAAAGGTGACGCCGAGGGCGGCTGCAAGCCCAGTCTGCGTGACGCCACGGATCTTGCGGAAATCCCGAATGCGGGCTCCAACCTCGATGTCGATATTTTCGATGCGCTTACCCATTTCCCATTCCTCATGCGCCGTCGCGCGTTGATCACTTTCGATATCCGCTGCAGTGAAGAGCGGATGCCGAATTGGATCAGGCGGCTTCTGAGACCGGGAGATCCAAAATCTTGTTGAGCTTGTCGGTCTGAACCATCGGGAGTTGAGGGCGCTCGACATCAAATCGACGCGCAAAAGGAGCAACCTCGGGCCATGCCTCGATCAAACGCTTGATAGTTCCGACAGAGGCCATCGCGGCGATGGCGGATCGCCGGGCTACATCGATTTCGTTCACGAGGTCGGCGGCTACGCCTGATAGGCGATCATATTCGACGGCCAGCTTATGCGTGGCGTCATACACCTTCACCGAACCGCCCTTGTGCTTGTAATAAACACGGCGATACGATCCGGTGCGATCGGCAGAGACAACCTTGTTCAGGTCGCCGTAAGAGTAGCCGCTGAAATAGACATGGGTGTATGATGTGCCGAAGTTGACACTCAGGTCGTCGACGGTGGGCAGCATGCCGTCAGGAAGGGCTTCGATCTGCTCGCGTTGCGTTTTGGTATAGATGTCTCGATAGACTGCATCGGCAAGTGCGGCGCGCTGGGCATACACATTCTTCACAGCATCCTCGAAGCGATGCTTGATCAAGTCCTTGGCGATTGCCTCACGTATATCCTTCGTCAGTCTGGTCGACATTCTTGCTTCCCTCATCTTGCGCCCGTTTCTCTGCTTCGCCGGCTGGCGGGGTCATTCGGTGCGGTGTTGATGAGAAGAATGTACGCAAATCATACATTCGCGTCAACGAAAAAATGTATGCTAATCGTACATTTGTGTTTCGACAAAAAGTTAACGCCGAATCGCGAATCAGACTCGACTCTCGGCTTTCGTTCTGGCTTCATAAGAACGAAAGGAGAACAAAATGCACCTAGCGGTTATGAAATCAGCAGCTTGCTTCACCCTTCAGATCAGGTGCGACAACTGCTTGCGGGAGAGCGAGAGGATCGTGGAATTGCCGGTCGGTGAGGACGCTCCGCGAGATGCCGACGAGTTGATCGAAAGCGTCTTCTTGGAGCGAATTCCGTTCAGGTGCCAGCCATGCGGCGGTGTGATCGGAAGGCTAATCGGTATCGAAGGAGGATACGACTGTGGGTATTGAGCGCGAGGTTTTGGAATTCGTCATCGTGCCGCCGTTTGACAAGCGTGCCGAGGTCGCGGCGGCAAAGGATCGGCTAGAGAACTATCTCAGTCATCGCTTTCCCGGCTACGCCTTTAAGGTCGGGCCATTCGCACCGGTCGGGGATGACGAGGAATTTTGCGTGCTGCCGCTCATGAATTTCATCGGGGATGATGGGCATTCGTACATGTGCGTTCCGCCGAAGCGGTGGCTGCTGCAGGAAATTGCGAATGCCTGCGGAGAATTTGATTTAAATGGCCGTCGCCATTTCGCGGCGTGATTTGCTTCAATTTATTGCGCGGTAGGTAGCAAGCAGCGAGATGGAATTAAGTTGAGCCTCCCAAGCCCTTAATTATGCTTGCCACAATTTTGCCTACCCAACTCGTCTCGGACCATTCGCCAGTGAGAATAACACGTATCATAAGTGCGACGGCTAAAATCCCACCGGTCGCTGCAATTGTCGCAATTATTCCAACGTAAATGCAAAGAATTGTGAAACTAGCGAGTATGAGCGCGAGCAATATAATTGAGCAGGCTATTCCGAAATTGTAGCTAGCCGTAATTCGCGCGCTTTCTTTGTCACGCTGTTCAATGACTTTTTCAGCGAGTTCTGGGCTAACCTCAGCAAGCTTTCGAAGCTCAGACAATTCATTAGCGTGATAGTGGAGATTATTAATTGCAAGAAAATGGCCACCGGACTGGTGGCCGTTTTCATTATTTTCATCTTGGTCGGTGGATTTAGCGGGCGGACGACTTTTTGGAGCCATCTCTTTGCCCGTCTGTTGTTTTGATCGAGGTCGTTTTTGCAGAGGGTTTTTCGCTCTTTGTCGCAAATGCACCCGCCGCAACACGCACTGCGTCACGCAATGGAGCTAACGTCAAAACGTCATCAACGCCACGACGGAATGCATCGCGATCTAGCCTGACTGTCGACATCTTATTTTTCTCCAGAACTGACTTCTTATTTTCTTTCATACGTCGCATATAGGAACTAATGACGCAATAGCCATACCGTTCCCGTTCTGCCCGCAATTAATTATCGATAAGCCGCGGGACTTGCGCAAGGAATTCTTCCGTAGGAAATATGAATTTTTTATCAATTTCCTTCCGCAAGAATGCCGCTTTTTTGGCGATTCCGCAATTGGGACAAAAGCAGTAGTAAAAAAGCAATGCGGCCTGAATTTGTCGGGAGAATTCAAAACCCGGGCATCTCATTCATTACGCGCCGCACCAGAGCAATAACCGCGACCGTCACGCCTTCGTCGGCCTCGTGGTCTCGCCGTACGATGATCGGCTTATGCTTCGGATTGGTCGATCGAGGATGAAATTCGGCGCGATCGGTAAAGAGCTCGAGCTGCTTTACCGACCATTCGCGAAAATGGCCGCCGTCACGCTCCCGCTGAACAACAACCACCATTCCCGATTTCAATTCGACCAAGTGCTCCACGTCTTCATAGGCAACGCAGACAAGGCGGCTGCCGGGAAAGATCGGGAGCGGACGCAGATCGTTCATGCTATCGCCAGCGACATCGAAGACGAGCTGCCTGGCGTTGGGGAACAAGTTGTCCCGAGGCAGAGCTACTTCTTCAGGCTCAGATTGGTCGAACTCGTCGACCTCGCGGAAAGCGCCGGCTTCGACATGACCGGCCACGCGGCCCACCGTCATGGCCGATGTGACCTGCTTCAGCTCAGCACCTGGTAGGGGGCGATCGAGGTATTCAGCAATCTTTGGGATCTCATGGACCTTCAGATTTCTATTGCCTTTGAGTAGCTGAGTAATCTGTGGGTGAGCAATGCCAAGATGGCGCGCGAGGCCGATCTGCGTCTTCCCAGGCTGCGCAAGCCCTTCGCGGATCCAGTCAAGATATTGATTTG
Source organism: Rhizobium sp. WW_1 (assembly GCF_003610155.1). Classification (NCBI taxonomy): domain Bacteria; kingdom Pseudomonadati; phylum Pseudomonadota; class Alphaproteobacteria; order Hyphomicrobiales; family Rhizobiaceae; genus Rhizobium; species Rhizobium sp. WW_1. The sequence goes on along the minus strand of NZ_RAIN01000004.1, from coordinate 130,036 downwards.
TAAACTCGTCAGCCATTGTTTGATTTTCGCACAAGGCCAAACTCGGCGCATTTAGGAAAATCGTACAATACCTCTTGCCATGAATGTATGCTTATCGTACATTCGGTGTCATGAGATGCGAACCGGCAAATACGATCATCAGAAAGTTCAAAGGCCTCAAGCCCCTGGCTGAAGTCTCTGGCGTCACCGTTCACACGGTCATGCGCTGGCGGATGCCAAGGGAGAAGGGCGGAACCGGCGGAGTTGTGCCTCATTGGCATGTTCAGGCCATCCTCAATGCTGCGCGAGAGCGCGGTATTGATGTTCGTGCTTCGGATTTCGCTCCCATCTCGGAGACCGCTGCATGACCGCCGAAGCCCAGACCATTACAGAAGACATCCTTCAGACGGAACGCCTCGATCACGGTCTTCTGAATATCCCGCTCGCCAAGCGGGGCAATATAGACGCGCAGATTGACAGGTACGTCGCAGAACAGCGCAAAGCTAAGCAGAAAGAACATTCTGAATCTTTCCATCGGATTCGCGACCAGAAGAAGCGCGTCCAGGATATCCTGTCGAAAATCGGCGATTTCCGCGTGATGGAAATTGCTAAGCCACTGGGATGCCGCAATCCGTCTTCCGCCCGCAAGGCTCTGTATCAGGCGGCGTTGAGCAATTTGTCGAAATGGATTGCCGTCCTTGAGCGAGAATCTATTCCGGCTGGCGGATGTGCCTCGTGCTGGGCACCCGTTGGGAAATGCCAGCATGGCGCCTCCGAATGGCTGGGGGAGGTTTGAATGATTTCCCGTACCTCTCTCGCCAATGAGATCGACGAATACGATCAGCAGATCGCCGACATGAACACCGGCAAGAAGGATTGCTTTGATGCCTACCGCGCACAGCTCGTCGCTAGCGGCATGGACAAAGCAAACATCAAGACCGAGATCGAGGCCATCAAGGCGGCGATCAAGCGTCGTCGCGCCGCCAAGAAAGATCCGATGGCCGTCGAAGAGAAAGATGCGCTGATCGATGAGATTTTCGAGGAGATCACGACGTCGCCTCGTGCACCGCGCGCCACGTACGCACGCGAGAGCGAATACCGCGGACCTCGGAAAACGGATGTTTTCGACGAGATTGCGCATCGTACGTTCGCCGACGACAGCCCCATCAAGGTTTATTTCCTCGCAGCCGACGACGCGAGCCTTATCAAGATCGGGTCGACCGAAAACGTCGATAGGCGCATATCCGCTCTTCGTCGGGGAAGCCCCGTTCCTGTATCGCTGATCGGTGTCATTGACGGGGGGGCCAAGAAGGAACTTGAGCTTCACGAGCGGTTCGCAGAGCACCGGGTTCATGGTGAATGGTTCTCTAACATCATCCGGCCTGAGATCGACTTGCTCTGCGCAACAGTTGAGAAATTTGCCACAGACGGCACCAAATACGATGTCACATCCGGCGAAATCCTCGATGACAACAACGTCAGCGCCAAGCTCATCGCCACAGTCGCGACCGGCATGCAGACCGAAGCCGGTCGCGCTACGCTGATCACCGCCGTCGATATCATGATTGCCCGCGAAGAGGCGGAAGAAGACCAGCCGGAAACGGCAACGAAGTCCGGAGCAGATACGGACCCCGGCGAAACCGCAGCCGAAGGCATCTGCGAAGCGGTGACGGCGGGAGAGACCGCAACTCAGTTCCACGCGAAAGCCAGTGATGATGCATGCGAGGCAGGTCGTAAGGCTTTGGGCCGCGCAGAAGCTTCGGCTGATGCACCCGACGGTGCGGAGCTGGTGAGTAGGGGTGTCGGCGACCGAGCACCGACTGCAACGTCTGAGGCAATGGACGTGACGGGCGGAGAGACGGCACCTCATTCCAAAATCGCTTTGGCCTCTCAAGGCGAAGCCGAAGCGCCTAGCGTCGAGCGCGTAAGTCCGAAGAACGAAACGAGCAGCGTCGGCGCCAACACAGGAGGCGATCATGTAACCAGCGGCGCGTCGCGCGCGGGACAATCCCATCCCCCCTTGAACAACGGGGAGGATCGCGACCTCCCCAACGCTCGGCGCTTGCTCCGCCCGAATTGTCAGCGCCCTGAAAAATGCGGCAGCGGCACGAAGGATCATTGCTGGACCTGCAAGAAGGCCATGCAGGGGGCAGCAGCGTGAGCACGATCATCACTCAAGACGGCACCTTCATCATTGTTGATCTCGATACGGGCAGATCGGCATCCGGCCGCACGTTTCGCGAGGCCATGAACAATTTCGAGAGGGCACAATGAGCTTTTGGGAAAATTCCACCGACGAACAGAAGCTGGCCCAGATCGACGGCGGCATCGAATGCAACATGACGATTCGTCAGATCGCTGCGAACTGCGGAACGACGCATGCCAAGCTTGCCTACTTCGGTCGCACCCATGGTCGTAAATTTCCGGCATTGAGTGCTGGAAGCCCAATTCGTAAGGCGGCTGGCGCTCGCGGCGGCTCGGTTCGGAAAATCATGGTCGCTCGCGCGTCGGGAGCCTCGAACATCCACATGCAGGATGCCTTTTCGATCTTCGGATCCACCAATGACGCAGACACTCTTCTCTTTGGATTTGGAGGCGACCGCTGATGGACTCGTTGCTTCTCGGTTTTGAGTATCTCGCTGCGGCATTTGGCATTTGCCTTCTTGCTGTAGGCGCTGGCCTGGTGGCACGGCGCGGCGCTCGCTTGATCATCGGTCAGCAATTCGACCCCACGAACGCGGGCGCGGCCGAGGGTGACGACCGGCATTTCCGACGCCTCCCTGACCGCGAATGAATTCGAATGGGCGTGATGCACTCCTCCTCCCAGCGTCATGCTCAAGCCTGAGCCAGACTACTTCTCCTCCTCCCGGGTGGTCTGGCTCAGCACTTTAATCCTCGGTCGAGCGCTTTGCAGCTTCATCACTACTGCTGCGACCGCGATCCCGAGAGGAACTGGGGGAGGGAGCCGATGCGGCGTCGGCTCCCTCCGTTGCAAGACCGGCGGCGAACGGTCCTGCGGAAATGGAATGACGGTTGGCCCAGGCGGACCGGAGACGGCGGGTGAAAGCCCTGCAAGGCGATTACCGCCGTCTTTTTGATCATCGGTCCTGTGCATCTGAAGTCTCCTTTGAACGAGACGAAGATCGCACAAGGAGACGACAAGGTGTCGGGTTTCGAAAACAAGAATTTGGGTTCTCGCCCCAAGGATGAAGCTGACAGGAAGAAGGTAATGAGTCCAACTTTGACAGCCAGGGACTTGATGAGAGATGCGTGGCCTCTTCGGCGATACATCAAGCTCGATAACGTTTTCTACGAAGCAGTGCGGTTCATTTCACCGCGCGTCACCAAGAAATTTACCGCCCGCCGCGCCCGCTCGATCTGGGAAGGCACCGCGCGTCGGATTGATAGCGATGAAATGGACGCCTTGCGGGCGGCTCTGATCGAGGAGAGCAAAATTGAAGCACGAGAACTGCGCGCCCATCTGGCTTCGCTGGATCAAAAGATTGCCTCTTTTGAGGCGGCTGCGCATCGCCAAGCGATGGCGCGCCAAGGCCAAGAAATGGGCCGATAGGGCTGAATGGATCATGGGAGACTGAGATGCAGCCGAGATTCGACGGACATCGTTATCGTGACTGCCGTTGGTGCGGTGGCCGTGGTTGCCTTCAATGCGAAGGCGAGGCGAACAAGGCCTATAAGGCTGCGTTCCCCGATGGTCCGAAACCGATCGCAACTTTCAAGCTCCCCGAAGATATCGACGCGGCCCGCGGTGCGATTGGCGCGGAGGCGCTTCAAAAGGCGTTCGGTGCGGGAGGCGGCGGTATTGCCGAAATCATGCAAAATCTGGCGAACCTGCAGAAGGGCAACGGGTCCTGAAGATGCAGCAGCTTTCCATGTTCGACCTTATGGAAGCACCGGCACCGGTTGCTGCGCCGCCTGTCGGCACCAAGGTCAAGCTCTCCGCATGGGAAATTGAGCAGCGCGACAATCGTCTCGCCCGCACCGCTTACCGTGCGGGTCTGCCGACGGATGATGCTGGCATCCTCAATCGCGCGTGGTCGGAGCTAACATCCTACGACGGAGCAGTGAGAGCCGCGGACTACGACGGCATGGTCGGTGCTGCCAACCGCCTGCGAGCCATTGGCGAACACGCGTTCGGCTTGACGAAAGCAGAAGACGAGCGGAGCGGCCCCCCGCGGGGCAATGAGCGTTTTGATTGCCTCCATTCGGCGTGGACGTGGCTGTTCGATGCTATGGCGGCTGACGATGGCGCTATTCCGCTCTTCGGCCAGAAGGGACACCTTGAGCTTTCTATCGCCGGATGCCGCGTGGATTTTTCCTATGCGGGTCTCTTCGGCATTTGTGACGGCGATGCTCGTGTCATCGAGTGGGACAAACCATTCTTCTCGGAAACAGGATTCCGATCGTTTCAGGTCTGCCCGCATGACCATGTAATCGCTGCCAATGGTCTGGATTGCAAGGCATGGCTTGAACGCGTCTGCCTCGGCCAGTTGACCGAGGGCGGCAATAAGAAAGTCGCTCTGACGCGGGCTTGGCCGACGTATGCCCTACAGTGGCGTCAGTCAAAGGAGTTTGCCGACAAATACGATCGCGCCGACATCTGGACCCAATGGGGGCCAGAGAAGCACGCCGAGCATTGGGCCAATTATGACGCTCGACAAGCTGCAGCGCTGGAGCAGATGGCCGCTGAAGGAATCGACCCGGACGAAGTTTGGAGGACGCGCCGATGACAGACGCCGATCTCCTCCGCGAAGAAATAGCCGAGCTCGACGCTCAAATCTTCCGCCTAAAGGCCAGCATGAACAAGGCCGACAATGGCGTGAAGCTTTCGAAGCTCGCGATAATCACCCGCCTTCGTGACCGGTGCCATCGCTCTTTGGCTGCGCTCGAAAAGAGAGGAGCAGCGGCATGATCCAGTTCCTCGATGGGTGTGTGACGCTCTATTCCGGCGATTGCCTCGAAGTGCTGGCCTCTCTTCCGGAGAACAGCATCGATAGTGCGGTCATGGACCCACCATACCATCTGACCAGCATTGTTGAGCGCTTCGGATCTGATGGTGCGGCAGAAGTGAAGGCCGGCGCGACAGGTGCTTTCAAGCGAGCGTCTGCAGGCTTCATGGGAAAGCAGTGGGACGGCGGTGATATCGCCTTTCAGGTCGAGACGTGGCGGCAAGTTCTGCGCGTCCTGAAACCGGGCGGCTACCTTCTGGCTTTTGCATCCACACGAGGCTTTGGCCGAATGTCGGTTGCGATCGAAGACGCTGGCTTCATCAATCACCCTTTCATCGCTTGGATCTTCGCCGCCGGCATGCCGAAGGCCACCCGTATTAAAGCCTGCGCCGTTGATGGGCCGTTCGCGGGTATTGACGTGGATGGCTGGCGCTACGGTGGCCAAGCGCTCAAGCCCGCGATCGAACCGATCTATATGGGCCAAAAACCCTTCAGCGAAGACAATGGCACGCTGAACATCCTTCGACATGGCACTGGGGCCATCAATATCGATGGATGCCGTGTCGGCACCGATGATGAGATCGTCGCGGGCACTGGAAAGCTTTGGTCGCACTATCGGGAAGGCGAGGCCAGCGCTGAGCGCCGGTACCAGAACAACGGTAGCACCAACTTCGCTGCCAAGCCAGGTCCGCGCGGCGGATCACCAGACGGTCGCTGGCCTGCAAATGTCATCCACGACGGAAGTGCAGAAGTCATCGAGGCTTTTCCAGAAGCACCAGGCCAGCAGCGTGAAGTAAACAATACCTTCAAGCCAAAGCAGGGGACGGCGGTCTATGGAGACTACGGACCAAGGCCTACTGTGCAGCCTCGAGACGAGGGTGGATCTGCTGCCAGATTCTTCTACTCCGCTAAGGCCGACGCTGATGACCGTATCGGTTCGAAGCACCCGACGGTGAAGCCGATCGACCTGATGCGGTATCTGGTTCGTCTCGTCACGCCTCCCGGCGGAACGGTGCTGGACTGCTTTGCCGGTACCGGAACGACGGGCGAGGCGGCATGGCGCGAAGGCTTCAATGCCGTCCTGATCGAGCGTGAGCCTGAATATCAGCATGATATCGCCGAGCGCATGCGCCTTTGCCTCGCCGGTCCCGACGAGAAGAAGCGCGAGATCATCAAGCGGCGCGGTCTAACTGAGGAAGATGCCGGTCCTCTTTTCGGAGGCGCAGCATGACATTCCTCGACGCCTACACCCTTCACGGCCCTGATGTTGAGCGCATAGCGCGCGACCTTGGCATCACTCCACCGGAAGACGACCGGCTCATCAATGAAGAGATGAACCGCCGGCATGAAGAGCGCCGGCGCCACGATCGCTTGTCATATCACCGCGATTACAACCTTCGATCCCGCGATCAACTACGCGAAATCCGCGCCGGGAGGTCGGCATGACCGTCACTATGACCCGGCAGGAATATCAGGCTGCAATAGCCAAGCCGAAGCGCGGCAACAAGTTCAAGGCCCAGCGCACTCTCCTCGACGGCATATGCTTCGATAGCAAAGCCGAGGCGTCGTATTTTGCCCACCTGAAGCTCAGAGAGCGCGCCGGCGAAGTGACTGACGTCGAACTCCAGCGTCTGTATGCTTTGACCGTCAACGGCGTTCTCGTCGCCACCTACAGGGCCGATTTCGTCTTTTGGGACAACCTCGCGCGCCGTCGGCGCGTCATCGACGTGAAGGGTGTCTCCACGCCCGTATTCCGCCTCAAGCAAAAGCTCATGCGCGCTTGCCATGGCGTCACGATCGAGGTGGTGAAATGAGCATATCCGCAGCTATCCGTCGCATGTTGGAAGCCGGACTGACAATTGAGCAGGCCCTTGTGGCTGCTGAAGCGTTCGAAGCCGAATCCAATCCGGCCCAGCCGGTGCTTTCTGCGAGGCAAGCGCGTAACAAGCGGTACTATGATCGTCTTAAAGCGTCTGAAAAGCGTCTTAATTCAGACGATAAAGACGTTTCAGACGGTGGTGCTGACCTTCTTTCCCCTGAAGGTTCTTCCCCCACACCCCCTTCTCCTAAACCCCAATCTTCTATACCCCCTTCGCCCCCTAAAGGGGGCTCTTCCCCCGCCGGCTTCGAAGATTTTTGGGCGATCTACCCGAATAGGGTCGGAAAACGGGATGCCGAGAAGTCGTTCGCCAAGGCGCTTTCCCGAGCAAACCTTCCGGAAATTCTCGCGGGCCTTCGCCGATACGTCGCCAAGACAGACGACCGGCCGTGGTGCAACCCGGCGACCTGGCTCAATCAGGACCGATGGACGGATGACCCGGCGCATGTGCCTCGACAGCAAGCGCCCCCCCGAGAACGGACCATCTTCGACGCCATAGACGATTTCACCGGAAGATACGCCCATGAACTTTCAGCAGGAACAACGATCGACCATGATGGCGGAGATTATTCGCCCAATGTTCACCTCCTTGCCTCTACCACGCGGCGTTGATGCTGACGAGCTGCTTCGGGGCTATCTGGTTGCCTTGGAAGGCTTGTTGCCCAGCACACTCAAAAGCGTTGTGCTGCATCTAGTTCGTGGGACTTGGCACGAGGAAGTGAAATTCTGCCCGCGCCCTCCTGAATTGGCGAATATGGTACGCTTCGAGCAACGGCGCGTCGATGCGGTCAACCGCCCACGGCTCCCAGCTCCGGCGACTATCCAGCAGCCCTTCAAGGATATCCGTATTACGCAACGCAATCGTGCCGACGAACTGCAGACCGCTGGCTACCACTTCCACTCGAATTGCGAAAGCTTGGACAAGTTCAAGAGCGGCGGCCGGAACGGGCAATATCCCTCCGGTTCAATCCATCTTTGGGCAATTGATGAGGTTTGGGCTCCTCGGCAGATCGCGCAGGAGCCAGATACAGCGAGGACGGCAGCATGACATGTCCTCTAAGGCAATCGGAGATCATCATCGTTCAACGCCTGGCGGACGGAAAGATGATGAAGGAAATCGCGGCAGAGATCGGCATTTCGATAGCGGCCGTCCACAATCGCGTTGAGCGAGCTCGTTCCCGCGAAAATCTCGGCAACACGGTCACGGCAGTTGTCGCAACGGCTCTTCGTTGCGGCTGGATTCATTAGTCCCGAGCGGCGGCTCGATAAACGAGGAAATGGAATGGCGGCAGAACATTGGTATGCAATTCGAACTATGCCAGGAGCTCAGCGCACGGCGAAGGCCCATCCTGGAATGCCGGGAGCGATGGAAAGCGTGATCGAGCGCAATCTTCGCATGGAAGGCTTCAAGGTCTTCATGCCGACGGTTCATTTCGAGGTAAGGCATGCGCGAACGAAGAAGTGGGTCGAGCGCCGATATCCGCTTCTTGTCGGTTATGCCTTCGTGGACATGCTCGGTTGCCAGTTCCAAGACGTTCGCCGGGTTGAGGGCGTGATGTGCTTCCTGCGGCGCTCATCGATGTCCGGCCCGTGCCAGATGCTTACACAAGACATCGCAGCTCTCATGGCGGTCGAGGATGAAAATCGAGATCTCATCCAGAAGCGTCGAGCCGAACGAGAGGCGAGGGAGCGCCGATCTTCTCAGCAAACCACCCGCAAAGATCGCGAGCAGATCATGCCGAAAGACACGCTTGCTCGGATCTGCGGCAAGAACCCATTCAGCGGCCTCGTAGCGAAGGTCATCGGGCCTTCGTCTCGCGGTAAGGTAAAAGCTGTGATTGAAACCCTTGATAGCATGTTGGAACTTGACATCCCGCTTGAAAACTTGGAGGCCGTCGCCTAACATTACCAGTAACTGATTTGCCGCCTATTCCATCGGGGCTCTCAATGCCGTCCGAGGGGCGCGCCCTTAAGCCGCTTGAAGCGGTGTTTGGCGCGTGCGGTTTTTCCTCCATGACGAATACCAAGGGGAAGCCGACGCGCCCCGAAATCAAGCGAGCGAAGCGTTGTTACGGTTGCCGATACGGTGACACGACGCCGAGCCCGTCGGCCAAGCCGGGAGGGTAGCCCGGCACTATTCCGAGGAGACCTCGGCGGACGAGGCGACGCTAACCTGTCAACGGTCGGCGGTAAGCTTCAGCGGCGACAGTTTCTGTAAAATGTCAGAATATCGCTTCCAATTTGCATCGCTATCCTCTGGATTGGTCACGTCGTCATAGAGATAGTATTTTTCATTGAGCCGCTTTAGGCGAAGTGCTTCGGCCTTTTTCGGCGTGAGATTCGGCATTCGCACTCTCGACGGATGCTTTGTGTAGTCGACCCAGTCGTCACTCATCTGGCCAATTGGTTTGTAGCGCCGATTGAGGAAGAGGAACCAGCCTTCGCCAAGATCCTCGATGCAATATGGAAGCATCAGACGCCTGAAGCTATAGGTGTAAGTCTCCATTTTCTCCCCCGATGTTGGTCAAATCCGATCATGAAATTCCCAGAATGGGAATCTGGCCCGCAACCGGTGATAAGGCAAGACCAAATCATGCGACCATCGCCGCCTGTGGATATGATCGAGGATACCGGCATCAGGTTTGAGCCTGCGCCCGACCTTTTGGAATGGGCGCGCTCTTCCTTCATCAATGATGATGCCGACCTCCTCAACGAGGATCATGCTCACCTCCGCGTTGCCACCATCGGAATGCTTTGGACGAACGTTCCCAATGGCAGGAATGGGCGCCGTATCATCGGTCAATGCGAAATGGGATTGCCGCCGGCCGGCAAATGGTCTCGTGCCAGGATTGAGCTTCAGCTCACCCAATGGTTCGGCGGCGTCCCTGATTTCCTCCTGACCTTCGACGCGGATTACGCATCCACCTGTTCGGACGCCGAGTTCTGTGCGTTGGTAGAGCATGAGCTATACCACGCTGGCCAAGAGCGGGATGCATTCGGCGCACCGAAGTTCCGCAAGATGTCCGGCCTTCCGGCCTTCACCCTGCGAGGACATGACGTGGAAGAGTTCGTGGGCGTAGTTCGGCGCTATGGTGCGGATGCAGCAGGCGTTCGCGCGATGGTGGACGCCGCCAATCGGCCACCCGAAGTATCCCAGGCCAGCATCGGCCATGTATGCGGGACATGCCAGTTGCGTGTCGCCTAAAACCTGATGGTTCCCTGAGATATGGCCAAACTCAATCGCGAGCAGCAAACCTATGCCGTGCAGGCTCTCGCTTGCTTCGATTCCCCGTCGGTTGTCGCTGCTTCACTCAGGAGGGAATTCAACGTCTCCCTGACGCCTCAGTCGGTTGAAGCATACGACCCGACGAAGAAGGCGGGACGGAATCTATCGCTCAGGTGGAAGTCGCTTTTTGAGGAAACCCGCAAGACCTTCCTTGAAGACACTGCCTCGATCGGCATCAGCCATCGCGCCGTTCGTCTCCGCGCTCTGCAGCGCATGGCAGATAAGGCAGAGAACCAGGGCAATATGGTGTTGGCGTCGAGCCTGATCGAGCAGGCGGCCAAAGAGGTGGGTGACAGTTACACAAATCGCCAGAAGGTCGATCACACGTCCAGCGATGGAAGCATGACGCCGAAACCAGCCTCATTCGATCTGGCGAGCATGACGGATGAAGAGCTTGAAGCGTATCGAACTCTCGCTGCCGCCGCTGAACGAAATCGAAAGGGAGCTTGAGCGGCGCAGGCTCTGCCGCTCGCACCTATCGTTCGTCACCAAGTTCTTTGAGGAAGCTCAAGGGCAGTCTTTCTCGATCGGGCCGCATCATCGCTTGATGTGTGAGACGCTGGATAAGGTCTATCGTGGCGAGATCCGGCGCCTGATTGTCAATGTCCCGCCTGGCTATTCCAAAACGGAGCTTGGCGTCATCAATTTCATGGCGCATGGGTTTGCGATCAATCCGGCATCCCGGTTCATCCATGCGAGCTACGCCCAAACCTTGGCGCTCGACAATTCCGCCAAGGCGCGCGACGTTATCAACCTTGCCGGATATCAGCAGCTTTGGCCCGTGACGCTCAAAGCCGATTCGGCAGCCAAAGGGTTATGGCGCACAACAGATGGCGGCCACGTTCGTGCCGCTGCATCGGGCGAGCCGATCACTGGCTTTCGTGCCGGTAGGTTGTTGGAAGTGGGTGAGCCGTGGAAGTTCACCGGCGCGCTGATCATCGACGACCCGCTAAAGCCTGACGACGCGCTTAGCGATACGACGCGGAAGTTCATCAACGCTCGTTGGCAGAACACGTTCAAGAGTCGACTTGGTGACGAAAACGTTCCTGTCATCGTGATCATGCAGCGCCTGCATGTTGACGACTTCGTTTCTCACCTGCTGGAAACATCGGGTGAGGAATGGCATGTATTGAAGCTTCCGATCCGGATCGAAGGCGAATGCCCAGCGATCCATGCCAAGGCCATTATGGTGCCTCACGGTTTGCCCAATGGCCCTTTGTGGACGCAGAAGCATAACGAGAAGCAGATCAAGGTTCTTGAGCTGTCGCCGCAGGTATTCGCCGGCCAGTATATGCAGAACCCCGTCGTTGAAGGCGGCAATCTGTTCAAAACCGAATGGCTTCAGAGCTACGATGAACTGCCAAACCTGGCTTGGCGAGCCATTTACGTCGATACCGCCCAAAAGACGAAGGAGCGGAACGACTATACGGTCTTTGAGCATTGGGGCGCAGGTCTGGACGGCAAAGCCTACCTGATCGAATTGATCCGCGGACGTTTCGAGGCTCCCGAACTTGAAAAGACCGCCCTTTCGCTTTGGGAAAAGGCAAAGAAGATGGACCCGGATCGATACGGCCATCTGCGGAAAATGGTCGTTGAAGACAAGGTGTCGGGCACCGGACTTATTCAGGCGGTGAAACGCAAAGCGATCCCGATCATTGCTTTGCAGCGCGACAGGGACAAGTACACGCGAGCACTCGATGCTGTCCCGTCCGTTGCGACGGGCCTGGTTGTCTTGCCGAAGGCGGCGACATGGCGGCAAGAATTCATCACCGAATATGCTGCATTTCCAGACGGTTCATTTGACGACCAAATCGACCCGTTCATTGATGCTGTCGTTGACATTTGTGGCGGCGCAACCTTCACGTTTAGCAACTTCTGAGGATTTCCATGGGAAACGTGATCACGTTTGTTCGTGACGGGCTGATGAGCCTTGCGTCTCGCATGGGCACCGATCGGGATAAGGCCGCGACCACGTTCTATTCGCAGCCGATTCTTAGCGATGAGCAGATCATCGCGGCCTATCGAGGCTCCTGGCTGCCGAGGAAGATCATCGATATCCCTGCGCTCGACAGCTGCCGCAAGTGGCGGAACTGGCAGGCCGACGAAAAGCAGATCGAAGCCATCGAGGCGGAAGAGACCCGACTGAATGTCAAGGGCAAGCTCCTTGAGGCATCCAAGAAGGCGCGTCTGTTCGGTGGCGCTGCACTGCTGATCGGTACCGGCGATCCGAACCCGTCGCTCCCGTTGGAGCCCGAGAAGCTCGGAAAAGACGGCCTGCAGTACCTCACGGTCATGACGCGTCGCCATCTCGGCGCGGGCGAAATCGATCGAGACGTCTCGTCCGAATGGTACGGCAAGCCGAAGTACTACATGGTCAACATGGCTGACGGAACGCAGGTCAATGTCCATCCCTCGCGGCTCGTCATCCTCAATGGAGCGATGGCGCCTGACATCGATTTCAGCTTCGACATGGGCAATGGCTGGGGATGGGGCGAAAGCGTGCTGACTGCCACGCTCGATGCCATCAAGAATTCGGACAGCACCGCCGGCAACATCGCTTCGCTGATCTTCGAGGCCAAGATCGACATCATCAAGGTTCCGCAGTTCTCGGCGAACATTGGCAATCAGGCCTATGAAGATGCGGTTCTCCGCCGGTATCGCCTGGCGAACACAATTAAGGGCGTCAACGGGACGCTTATCCTCGACTCCGAAGAGGAATACGACAGCAAGAGCGCATCGCTGGGCGGTCTGACCGATATCCTGATGGGCTTCATGCAGATCGTCGCGGGAGCCGCCGATATCCCGGTCACGCGCCTTCTGGGTCAATCGCCAGCCGGCATGAACGCTACCGGCGACAGCGACATGAAGAATTACCATGATCGCATCCAGTCCATGCAGGAGCTTGATTATGCTCCTGCCATGTCACGCCTCGACGAATGCATCATCCGGTCGGCCACCGGCAAGCGGGATGACGCCGTGCATTACACGTGGGCTCCCCTGGAGCAGATGAGCGAGAAGGAGCGGGCCGATATCTTCAATACGAAGGCGACGGCGGCCCGAACACTTGTGGGCACTGGCACAGGCCAGGAGATCATCCCGCGCAATGCCTTGTCCGAGGCTTTGGTCAACGCCTTCGTCGAGGATGGCTCTCTTCCGGGCTTGGAGGCGGCGATCGAGCAATTCGGCACGCTCGAAGAAAATCAGCCGTCTGAGGAGGAGATTGCCGCCGCGGCTGCTGCGCAACAGGGTCAGAACCAACAGCGGAACAGCAAACAGCCCCAGCAGGCGCAAGATGCCGAGCCGAAGTCGCTCTATGTCAGCCGAAAGGTTACGAACGCGGCCGACATCATCGCATGGGCCAAGGGGCAGGGCTTCGCCACCACGTTACCACCCGACGACCTGCATGTGACCGTGATGTATTCGCCGACAGCCGTCGATTGGATGCAGGCCGGTCAGGATACTTGGAACGATGACGGGACGCTGATGATCCCGCCAGGCGGCCCGCGCGTCGTCTCGCAGTTCGGGCAGGGCGCCATCGTGATCGAGTTCGCCTCTGCCGCGCTGTCATGGCGCCACGAGGAACTGAAGCGCATCGGTGCCCAGCCGACCTATCCGCAGTACTCGCCGCACATCACGTTCACGTATCAGCCCGGCGATGTCGATATCGACAATGTCGAGCCGTACCGCGGCGCAATCGAGTTTGGGCCGGAGCTCTTCGCAGAAGTGAAGAGCGATTGGGCCGAAGGCATCACAGAGGAGTGAAGGCTACTCTTCTTCGGCCAGGCGTTTGAGTTCTTGCCAGCCGATTCGGTATCCATCGGGATGAATAATGCTGGTCACTTTCTCGTCGCTGTTCATCGCCGCGTTGACGCTGCGCCAAGCATCTTTTGCTGTCGGCTTTTCATAAGTGATCGGTTTAGCGCCGTTGATGTGCGTAAGCGGTTCATGGGTGATTTGGAAAGGCATTCGAGGCTCCATCGTGTGATCGCGCCATCCCTTGGCGCCTACCATAGATGGAGTTCTCGGATGCCAAGCGCCAGAGATCGGCACGGTAATCCGTAGAAATCTCGCAATTGAGGAAGCCATGCAACTCTTCGACACAGTGACCTTGGACGGCATCCGCCGCACCCAGGATGGTTATCTCGTTGCCAATGCGAAGGTCGCTCGCACCGGCATCCAACTCTATACGGGGCGCGAGGTTGATCCGGACAATGAACATGGCCTTCGTGACAAGGCTGTCGTGCGTGTCTTTCGGCCCGAGGACGAGGTTTTCGCCCAGGATGCCATGCATTCCTATGCGCACCGCCCTGTGACCGATGATCACCCGTCCGAACAGGTCACCGCAGACAACTGGAAACAGTATTCGGTCGGGCAGACCGGCGGCGATGTGGCCCGGGATGGCGAATTCGTCCGCGTCCCTCTGGTTCTCATGGATGCCGCCGTCATCGCAAAGGTCGAAGGCGGCAAGCGCGAGCTTTCCATGGGCTACGACACCCAACTCAAGTTTCAGGACGGCGTCACGCCTGCAGGCGAGCAATACGACGCAATCCAAACATCTCTTCGCATGAACCATCTTGCCGTCGTCTCCGCGGCAAGGGGCGGTTCTCACCTCAGGATAGGAGACGATGGGAAAGGAAAACGGTCCATGACGACCAGAACCCTCATGGTTGATGGCCTCTCGGTCGAGTTGACCGACAAGGATGCCCAAATCGTGCAGCGCGCGATCGACGGTCTCACCAAGCAAATCGCCGACCTCATGGCCGGCGCTGGCGAACACACCAAGGCCATCGGTGCCAAGGATGCTGATCTCGCCAAGAAGGATGCTCTCATCGATGAGCTGAAGGGCAAGATCCTGTCCGACGCCGATCTCGATAAGCGCGTCCAGGCACGCGCCGATCTGGTCACTGTCGCCAAGGCAATCGCCAAGGACGTCAAGACCGAGGGCCTGTCTGATGCCGATATCCGTAAGGCTGTCGTCGTCGCCAAGGTTGGCGATGCTGCCATCGCCGGCAAGCCCGCAGCCTATATTGACGCTCGCTTCGATCTCCTGGTCGAAGATGCTCGGAAGTCGGCTGGCGCTGATCCTCTCGCTCAGGCTCTCGGCGACGGCCTGGCACCCAATGCCGACGCCAGCAAGACGGTCAACGATGCCTATTCGCAGATGGTCGCCGATCTGAAGTCCGGCAAGACCTCCGCCACGGCCAACTAAGGAGACGCTGCAATGTCGACCTATCAGACTTCCTACACCGTAGCGCCTGCCAAGGGCCTGCACGGTCAGATCTCCTCTGAGGAGAAGTGCAACAAGATCAGCCGCACCGTCGAAGATGTGGCCGGTATCAAGTTCGGCGTTCCCGTTCAGCGTGGCGCCGGCGATCATGGCGTCGTTGCCATGTCTGCTGGCAAGTTCCTCGGTATCGCCGTGCTGAACCCCGCCGTTCCTCCTGTCGCTCCCGGCTCGACGCTGGTCGACGGCTATCCGCAGAACTTCACCGGCGCCTTCATGACGATGGGCACGATGTACGTCACGGCCGGCGGCGCTGTCGCTGATGGTGGCGACGTCTACTACAACACCGTCACGGGCCGATACGTCGGCGCAGCCGGTACCAACATCATCGGCCCTCTGCCAGGGACGTTCTTCGAGACAACGGGAGCCAACGGCGACATCGTCGAAATCTCCCTGCGTCTGCGCCCCGTCACTCCGGCCGCGTAAGCGAACACGAAAGGACACCAGACCATGAACACTATCGTTCGTCAGGCCTTTGCAGATGCACAGGCCGCAATGCCCTTCGTGATCGCGCAAGGGCGCAACATCGAAACCCGCATCTACCAGCGGCGTTATCCGACCTTCAACTATGGCCTGCATGTGCCCGTAGTGACGGAAGGCAATGAATGGGCGATCGGGACGACGTTCTTCACCGTCGATACCGCAGGCGAGGCCAAGTTCCTCTCCGGCTCCGGCACCGACATGCCCTTCAACCAGGCAACGAAGGATATGGCGAGCCATGACTTCGCGATGATCGGCTCCGGTTGGGAGTGGAACATCGAGGAGGTCCAACAGGCCGCCCTGTACAACATCGACCTGAACGGTACGAAGGCCCTCTCGGCTGCCGACAAGGTCGAGCGTCTGCTCAACTCCATCGCTATGGTGGGCTCGTCGGAAAAGAACTGGACCGGGTTCACCAACAGCCCGCAGGTCTCCCGCGTGGATGTTGCTGCCGACGGTACCGGCTCTTCTACCTTCTGGAAGAACAAGACGCCCGATCAGATGCTTCGGGACGTCAACGATCTGATTTCCAGCGTCCGCAAGAACACGCTCGAAATCGAATGGGTCGATACCCTTCGCCTGCCGCCGGATGCCTTCCGCGATGCTGCTACCCGCCGCATCGGCAACGGCGACGGCTTTATCACCGTCCTCGAGTTCCTTCGTCGCAATAACGTCTACACGGCTGAAACGGGCCAGCCGCTCGACATTCAGCCGCTGCGCGAGTTGGCGAACGCCTCCCAGGACGGTGGCGGTCGTATGGTGGTCTACCGCAAGGATCCGGAAGTCCTGCGCTTCCACCTTCCGATGCCGCGCCGGGTGCTGCAGCCGCGTCAGAAGTCCATCATGGGCTTTGAAACCGGCATCATCGCCCGTACCGGCGGCACCGAAGTTCGTCTCCCCGGCGCGATGGCCTACGGCGACGAAATCACCGCACCGTAAGGAGACCGTCCCATGAAGGTCACGAACAATAGCAAAGCCGTGCAGGGCATCCACACCCTGCACGGCGTCGCCTATATCCACCCGGGCGATAGCCGCGATCTGGTCTTGACGTTGAGCCACGCGCTGCGCGCCGAGCGTCTTCCGTTCATCGAACTCGAAGGCGATCCGGTCGAAGATCCCGCTCCAACTCTTTCGGTTTCGGCCGATGGCAAGGAAGGCGTCTATATTCCGGCGGCCGAGTTCAACGGCTTGCGGGAATCCTTCGAGAAGCTTGGGCAGGAGAACAAGGCTCTGCGCCAGCGCATAGCCGAGCTCGAAGGCACCGGCGCCCAGCAGCCCAAGACGATCGACGAGGTTCTGGTCCTTGCCGAGGACGGCACGCACTTCAAGACCTTCGAGGCGGAGGCCAAGAAGATCCTGGGCGATGCCACTCCCGGCACCAAAGACGAGATCATCGCCGCTCTCAAGGCCAAGCAGGGCGCATAATCAATAACCCGGCGGGAAACCGCCGGGCTTCAATTCATCGGAGATAGACATGGCTGGATACGGCGACAATCAAGGATTCCGCGACTATGCCGCCGCCGCCGGCTATGTCATCCCCGATGAAACGAGCGATGCCGATATCGCCGCTGCGCGTCAGCGCGGCTCTATCGTGATCGATCGGTACGAAATGCGGTTCAGCGGCTCGCGAAGCGGCGGCTATATGCAGGATCGGGCATGGCCGCGCTCCGGGGCTTGCACCTACTATGGTGAGCCGATCCCAGGGGATGTCATTCCCGCGCCCATCGTCAATGCGAGCTATGAAGCTGCATTCCTCGAACTGACGAATCCCGGCAGCCTATTGCCGGTCATCACGCTTTCAGAGGACGTGAAGCGCGAGCGGATCGGCCATCTCGAAGTTGAGTATCAAGACAGCCCGACAGGCGCGACACGAGACGAACTGATCGCCTTGGCTACGCCTGTCGTCTCGATCATCGAGGGGCTGCTCTTTCTCTTTCTGCGGCCGGTGTTGCCGGGGATCTTGGCTGTCTGATGGCAAACGCTCTCTACACACGCCTGCAGGCCACCGCAAAGCGCCTGATCGAGAAATACGGGCAGACCGGCGCCATTAAGCGCATTTCACCTCCCGATCCGATCGAAGGCGGCGAAGGGTCGACGATCTCATATCCGGCCAAGCTCGTGCCGATGTCGTACGACCAGCGCTACGTCGACGGTACGACGATCCTCGCCAATGACCGGCAGGTCTACGTATCGTCGGTCGGGCTCGCCGTCGTGCCGCAGGTCGGTGACATCGTATCGGCCGGCGGCGTGGATTATCGCGTCATCAATGCCGATCCTAACAACTACGACGGCGTGACGAATGTCGTATTCATCGTGCAGGGAAGGATTGTCGCCTAAAGCGTCAATATGTATGCTTAGGTTTTCAGGCTGATCAGCGGTGTGGGTGATCAACGCCCGTTCGATGGGCCTGTCATATATCGAGATCGATCAACGTGGGCGGCGGTTGGTTCCGCTAGTTGCCTTGATGACAACGTCTTTCGCCGTGGCTCTCGATGAAGGTCGCCCACTAACCATGAGCGGCTAACGGCCATGATTTTAGCAGTAGACTAAGCGCGGTGGAATACCATAGGGCGGCCAGGCCGGTAAGCCCGCACTGGGAGCCAACTACCAAGATACCGCGACGACCGGCCACGATTTCATAAGGCTCTCTTCGGAGAGCCTTTTTCATTGAGGTAGGGAATGCCCACTCTTCGCCAGCAGCTCGACGACCTCATCGAAAAGCTGTCCCCCGACATGGAGAAGGCCTTCCACGCTGCAGTCGACAATCTGAAGGATGAGATCGTCCTGAAAGAGGTAGTCGAGCGCCTGGAACGCCGCGACATCAACGGAGCGCTGGCTGCCCTGCATATCGACCCGGAAGCATTTCAGCCGCTCTCTGAGGCGCTGCGCAACGCCTACAATGCCGGCGGCTCGCTCGTTACCGAGAATATGCCGCGTCTATTCGATCCGAATGGCGGCCGTGTCGTGTTCCGCTGGGACGTCCGCAATCAAGGTGCAGAGGCGCACATCCGCGACCTGTCCGCGACCCTGATCACCAACGTCTCGGAAAGCACGATCGCGGCGGCCCGTCAGACCATCGTTGAAGGCTACTCGCGCGGGCAGGGGCCGAACACGATCGCTCTCGACTTGGTTGGCCGGAAGAACGCTGTCACCGGCAAGCGGGAAGGCGGCGTGATCGGGCTCAATGCCCCACAGGCGGAGCTTATCGAGCGGGCGCGGATCAATCTTGCCTCGGGCGATCCGACCTTGATGGCGAAGTATCTGGCTCTTCAGACGCGAGACAAGCGGCTCGACGGCGCGGTGAACAAGGCAATGGCTGCGGAAAAGCCACTGGACAAGGCGACGCTCGATAAGGTGCTGATGCGCCTCAGGGATAACAATCTTCGCCTGCGTGGCAACACCATCGCCCGGACCGAGACGCTGACATCCGTCATGTCGGCGCGGCACGAGAGCTATAGGCAGGCAGCATCAAAGGCCAACCGAGACGAAAGCCTGATCACCCGTCGGTGGCGGAATTCTGGTAAACGGACGTCTCGACATACCCACCAGATCCTGAACGCCCAAGAGGTGACGGGACTGGATATGCCGTTCCATTCCGTCTCCGGCGCCATGTTGCGCTATCCGGGGGATACGTCGCTGGGAGCACCGGCGTCCGAGATCGTGAACTGCGAGTGTGACTGCGAATACAATTTCAACTTCGCCGAGGCGTATGCCCGGTCGCGAGGTCGATGATGGCGAACGAAGGCCAATCCTTCAGCGCGCAAGTCGGTGCTTGGGCAGCGGCGGAGATGGAACGGGCAGAAGCGGTCTTTCAGACAGCAGCCCAGACGGTCGCCAATGAGGTCCGGACGCCAGTCGCCGAGGGCGGTCGGATGCCGATCAAGACAGGCAACCTGCGACGCTCGCTGATGGCTTCGACGGCTTCCATGCCAACGATCATCGAAGGAAAGCAGGAGTTCACCGACAACCCGGTGGAACTGGTCATTGCCGGCGCCGAGCTTGGCGGAACGGTCTATCTAGGCTTCCAGGCGGCTTACGCGGCCCGCATGAACTATGGCTTCGTTGGAGAGGATAGCCTCGGGCGAGCCTACAATCAGGCCGGGTTCGGCTTTGTAGACGCAGTCGCTCAGCGTTGGCCTCAGATCGTCGCCGAAGCCGAAACTACTGTTCAGGGTCGTTTCGAGAAAGCTTGACGCCCTCTGAAAGCGACAAGAACGCGGTCTGGATAATCGACAAGTCGCGGATGGCCATGGAGAGCACGTCTTGAGCGTGCTTCGTCCGAACTGTCCTGTTCAGAAGAAGGGCAAGCGACTGATGCAGAAGGTCATAGACCTCTTCGTCGGACAGCGGGCGGTTTTCGGCCATGGGCCAGAGGTAGCAGATGGCTGATAGCGTTGAAAAGAAAATCTATCAGGCGTTGCTCACAAAAGTGCAGGCGCTGCCATTGCCCACCGGTATGACGCAGTCTGCGAACGTCGCGCTTCCGAACGCGCCTTTCACGCCGACGGCTACCACAAAGTTCATCAGTGTCGAGGTGCATTTCAATCGGTCGATTGAGACGGATCTGTCGCTTGTCATGGACCCGATCCGCCAAGGCTTCATGCGCTGCAATGTGATGTGGCCGAAGGGCGCTGCTCTCGTTGACGGCATTGACCTGGCGGGCAGCATCGCCGCTTTCTTCAGACGCGGTACGAAACTACTGCGCGCCGACACGCAAGTCCGCATCGATGAGGCCCCAGAGGTTGGCGTCGTCGTGACGGGCGATACTCATGTCACAGTCCCTGTGACGATCCGCTGGAATTGCCAGCCTCAAGTTCCGGCCTGATTGGCCTGCCGTCCCTCCGCGCCTTCGGCAAGCGCAATCAGACACATGAAAGGAAACTCTCATGCAACTTTATCCCGTTGCAGGTGCGAAGATCTATATCGGCCCGGCCGGTGTAGTTCCGGACGACGATGTCGAGGCCTCCGACTTCACCTCTGTCACTTGGACCGAAATCAAGGGCTGGCAGAACATGGGCGCCGTCGGCGACACTGCGACATTGATCACGGAAGCGGTCATCTCCGCGAAGCGCGATCTGAAGGCCAAGGGCACGCGCAACGCAGGTTCGATGCAGAACAACTTCATCATTCTGCCGACTGACGCGGGCCAGATCGCTCTCATCGCTGCCGAAGCGACCGAGCACAATTACCCGTTCAAGATCGTTCATGATGACGCGCCGCCCACCGGTACCGCTCCGACCGGCACCACGAAATATTTCTACGGGATCGTGATGTCTGCCAACGAGCAGGGCGGCGGAGCGAACACAGCGCGCCTTCTGCAGGGCAACATCGAGGTCAATTCCAACGTCGTCACCGTCGCTCCGACGGCTGGCCCATAACAGGAGCATTCATGGCTGAGAAGGTAAAAGAAGTGCAAGGCGCCGACTTCGGCGTCTTCGATGCATTCCTGAAGGCTCAGGAGGATGGCATCGCCGTCGACATCCTGTCTCCGAACAACAAGCCAATCGGTTTGCAGATTGTCATTTGCGGTCCCGACAGCGAGCGGATGCAGAAGGCAATTGCACAGGTGGGAGCCGAAACGGCTGCCGAAGCTGCTAAGCGCGATGATCTTGGCGAGGAGCCTGCCGACGCAAGCGACAAGCGTCTCACGGCCATCCTGTCGAAGGCTTCGGTTTCCTGGGGACCAAAGGATCCGATCGTTGATGGCGTTCCTCTCGCTTTCAGCGAAGCGAATGTCAAACTGCTGCTGACGAAGTATCGCTTCGTCCGCGATCAGCTCGAGGTCAAGGCCTCGCGCCGCAGTTCTTTTATGCCCGGCTGATCGCTCGGCTCTGCCGCTGCATCCGCGATCAGCATCAAGGCAAGAAGGTTCGCGTCCCGGCAGCCGGGGCGCATGTGTGGGCTTGGTTCAGGGAACTGGACAGAGCCCGCGCTTCCAACGGGTACGGGCTTAACCCGCTCTCCTATTCCGACATCGACGCATGGACGAGGCTACGGCGAATATCGCTGCTGGCTTGGCACCTTGATGCGCTGATCTCGATGGATGGGCAGCGGCTACAGCTCCTCTACGAAAAGACAGCCGCCGAAACAGAGGACAAGCCGGTCGTCTCCGAGCGCCCGCTAACGCCTGCTCTGTTCGACGCGCTGTTTCCACCAAAGGGCAAGAGGAAGTAAGTATGACCGAGGCCGTGTTAGGTTTCCGCGTCGATAGCTCGCAGGCTGTCGGCGCGGCCTCTGATCTCGACAGGCTCACTGCGTCCTCTGGCAAGGCAGAGCAGGCGGCGAACAAGGTCAGCCTGGCGGCCACCAAAGCTAGCCGAAGCTTCAGCGACATCTCGCCCGCTCTTGAGCGCATCATTGCCGGTATCGAGCAGCTTAACCAGACTTCCACTTCGATCAGCTCGAAGCTCGACGCCATGGCACGGTCGGCAACCAGCGCCGCTCGGGCAGCCAAGGGCGTGGGCGATGCTGCCAACGATGCCGGCAAGGGCGTCGACAATCTCAGCGACAAGATCCGCAAGAGCGGCGAAAGCGCCCGCAGCTTCGGCGATCAGGCTTCCCATGTGAAGGCATTCCGCGACGAGATCGACCGTCTCGCCACCAAATTCGCTCCTGTGCAGTCCGCCGCCCAGAAGTATCAGGCTGCCATAGCAGACATTCAGAGCGCGCATCGTCTCAACATCATTTCCGCCCAGCAGATGACGGCAGAGCTCGACAAGGAGCGAGCCGCTTTCGAGCGCCTCAATGCTGCTGCCAGCAAGACCCAGGGTCGGGGACCGGCTGCTGCCAACAGCAATGAGCTGTCGGAAGGCAATAAGCGCTTCATCGGCCGTGACCTTGGTTTCCAGTTTCAAGACATTGCGGTCACCGCTGTTGGCGGAATGAGCCCGAAGGCGATTGCACTTCAGCAGGGCACCCAGATTGCCGGCGCTGTGCAGGGGCTAACCCTGAAGCAGACTGCTGCGGCGTTGGGTGGAGCATTTGCCGGCATCCTGAGCCCGATTTCGCTCGCATCCATTGCTCTAGCCGGTCTGTCCGCTGCTGCTATCCAGTTCTTCATGAACGGGACGAGCAAGGCAAAGTCGCTCGACGACGTGCTGAAATCCAATGCCGAAACGCTGGATCGCCTGAAAGACAGCTATGGCGAACTGGCGAAGGTCTCGGCGAGCATCGGCAGCGTCGGTGGGAGTGCCTTTGTCCTTTCGGAGGCACGTAGCCAGCAGGTCGCCATGCAGGCTACCATGCGCGATCAGCTCGGCGGCTTCTTGGGTGCGGCCAACAACAATGCCGTATCTGGTGCACTTTTTGGTAGCTCCGGCGTCTCGGCCGTCAACAGCTTGCAGAACCTCAAGGGAGATCAGAAGCAATTCGGCTCGGCAGTGAGCGACCTTCTGGCGCGCGTGAAGAGCGGGCAGCCGGGATTGGAGAAGTTCAACGAGGACGTCGAAAATCTCTACAACACCCTTGCTCTGACGTCGAAAGATCCGATGGCCCTTCGCGCCGCCGCGGACGCGGTCGAAGGCCTTGCCGACAAGGCTTTCTCTGTCGGTGGAAAATTCAAGCCTTTCCAGGATGCCATCAACATCTTGAAGGTCCGCGGTGTCGATGGCCTTTCCGCCTTCACCGATCAAGTTCACCGTATCGGCGAAGAAAAGGGCATCTCGAAGCTTGCCGACGAGTTGATCTCGAAGGGCGGCGATATCGTCAAGCTCGCCCAGCAAGCCGAGACCCTGCGTCGTACCCTGCAAGCGATCGACCGCGAAGATACCAGGCCGGGGATGCGAGATCGGGATAATCTCCCGGGATACGTTGCACGCCGCGCCGCGACCCTTCGTCAGGTGACAGAACAGTTTGACGCTGATCAGCAGCAGCAGAACGCGCGCACGTTCTCGGAGCGGCTCGCTGCTGCCGATCGGGTGTCTCGTGCGCAGCGCCCCACCAACATGGATGAAGGCGGCGGCGTTGCCGGTCGAGCCGCGCGCGCCGTCGAGGCAGAGCGCAACCGTCAAGCTCGCGAATTGCGCGATGCCGCTCTCAGCCGGTCGACCGCCATTCAGTCGGCGATATCCGACCAGCAGCAGGAAATCAGCCTCGTCGGCAAGTCAGGCGCGGAACAAGCCTCGCTGCGCAAGCAGTATGAGTTGACGTCGCAGATCCGCCTCGAGGCAATCAAGAACGGCGTCGAGGCCGAAGGCAAGTTCAGCGAGATCTATGGCAAGGAACTTGAGAGCATCAAGACGTTGTCGGCTGAATATGGCCGGCTCGTCGAGGCTCGGGCGCGTGCCCAGCTAAGCAACGATCTGTCGTTCCAGCGCGACCAGTTGGGCCGCTCGCCCGAACAGCGCCGCATTGCCGATCAGCTTCGCGGCGCTGGACTGCCAGTCGACCTTCTGTCTAAGCAAGCAGCGGAAATCGCCAAGACCAACGCCGCAATGGCTGATCAGCGCATGGGCTATGCCCGTGAGGGCTTCAACGCTCAGGTTGCTGGTATCAATGCCCGCACGCCGGCAGAGAAGATCGCTGCGGCTCGAGCGGCTGCTGAGGCACAGCACAATGATGGTGAGACCGATCCGGAGCGCGCGCAGCGCATCAACGATGCCGAGGCGATTGCTCGCGCGCAGGTCAACCGACAGCAAGCCGATGCCGACCGCGAGCGGTCAATGAACCTTCGCCGGCTGCTTGAGCAGCAGCAAGAGGATATCGATCTCATCGGCAAGACCGGTGCTGCCGCTACGGCGGCTCGTGAGCAGATCCAGCTATTGGCCCAGCTTCGCCAACAGGCAGCGCAGCAGGGAATCACGAGCGAAAGCGAATTTCAGAAGGTCTTCGCCAAGCAGATCGAACAGATCAAGGTCGCCACCGCGGAATATGAGAAGCTTGTTGCCCAGCGAAACCAGGTGCAATTCAACTTCGATATGAACCGGAACATGTCGGACGCCCTGCTTTCCTCGCGAGATCGCCAGATCGTCCAGACCCAGCGGCAATATGGGCTCTCCGAAAACCCGAACGACGCAAACGGTCAGCGCATCGGCAAGCAGCTCGATTGGCAGGATGCGAAAGACCAAGCCAAGCAGTTTGGCAACGCATTCAGCAACGAGCTGATTTCCGGCAGCCACAATATCGGCAAAGCCTTCCTCAAGGGCTTTCAGACCTCGCTCGAAAATGAGGCGTCGAAGCTCTGGGAGAAGTTTTTTGACGGGATCGGCAATATCTTCGCTGACTGGATCACCGGTTCTAAGGGGCAGGCTGGATCGGTCGGGAGTGCCGCAACGAGCGTCGGCGCCAAGCTTCTTGGTGGCACTTCCGGTGCTGGACAGGCTGCCGCGTCGGCGACTGCTCTAACGGGAGTTGACGCTCAAGCTTGGAATTTCTTCGCGGGCAAGGGGCTTGCACCTCATCAGATTGCTGGCGTCCTCGGCAACATGAAAGCCGAGAGCAGCTTCAATCCGAATGCGATCGGCGATGCTGGCAAGGCGTTTGGGCTATTCCAGCACCACGCCGCACGCGGCGGCGGAAGTGGGCTCTTGTCGAGCGGTACCAACGGGCAGCTCGAACACGCGTGGTCAGAGCTACAGGGTCCGGAAAACAAGGCATTCCAGGCTCTGATGAAGTCCACGGATGTTCGGGGAGCCACAGCGGCCTTTGCAGGCTTCGAGCGGCCTCGCGGCTTCTCTTGGGGCAACCCCGAAGGCGCGGACAACTTCTCTGGACGGCTCACTGCGGCAAATGATGCATTGTCGAAGTTCGGAAGCACGACGACTGACGCGACCCAGGGTTTAGGGTCGCTTGGCAATGGCCTCGGCCAGCTTGGCTCGTCTCTCAGCAGCGGTGCGGCAGGCGCGGCTTCTGGCGGCGGTGGTCTCTTCGGATGGCTGGGCAACCTATTCAAGCCTGCCGCCAGCGCTTCATCCGGCTTCAACATTGGGTCGAACGCGGTGCCTTTCAAAGGCTTCGCCACCGGCACGAACTATTCTCCCGGCGGCCCGGCAATCGTTGGTGAAAACGGTCCAGAGCTGCTGAACTTGCCGCAAGGCTCTCAGGTCACCAGCAATCACAAGCTGATGTCCGCTCTGGCTGCCAATTCTAATCAGCCGCAGCAAAACCAGGCGCTTACGGTCAATGTCGAAGGCGCAAGCGGCGACGAGCATATCCGCTCGCTCGTTCAGCAGGGCGTCGGTGCTGCCCTGAGCGAATACAATACGCAACAGCGCCGCGGCGGCTTTGGTGTCCTGCAAGCTCGCTATGGAAATCAGAAGGGGTAACGATGGGCAGCTTTATCAATCAGCCCACCGTCCCCATTCTGTATCTCAGACCGACGAAGGCAAGCTTCGATGTGGTCGGATCTGGGATTAGCGGCGGCACCAACTCGTTCGGTGAGGAAATCTCGATCGAGATTGGCGGCGGTGGCAGGGTGACAGCCACCTACGAGCGTTGCGTCCTTCAGGGCGACGATATGGAGCGCCATGAAGTCATCAACTGGCTGGGTGCTAGAGGAAATGGAGGATTCCGGTTCTTCAACGTGCCGATCATCAACGATGGGATCGGCCCATTTCCGATCATTGGAGGCAAACAGCGCCCGATAGTTGATCATATCCCGCATTCCGATGGCTCGTTCTTTTCCGATGATTCCGGATACTCGCAGGCGTCGGTTTATGCCGTTGTCACGGCCAACGCCGGCGCGGGTGCTGGCATCATCGAAATGCAAGTGCTTGGCGGCGCGCGGCCTCTTCGCTGGTCTGATTGGTTCTCGATCTACCATCCCATCAAGGGTTGGCGAGCCTATCGCTATTGGGAAGTCCAGTCAGTCAGCTTTGACGAGGATCCGATTTACAGGCTGGCGATCGGGCCTGCATTGAGGGAAGCGATCACTGTCGGCACTCGTGTCGAACTGGCTAGGCCGATGTGTGTTATGAAGCTGCCTAAGGGCTTCACGCTGCCATGGGATTACGAGGCTTGGTACCAGTCCCGGCCGACCCTTCAGTTCACTGAGGCGTTCTGATGGGATACCTGCCCGACAACATTATCGCAGCGATGCGCCAGAGCCACGCGCTTGGCATCTTCCTTCGTGTCGCGACAGACCCGGCCCTGCACGTCTGGTTTGGCGTCGAGGACAAGACAGCCCGTTTCGACAGCATCGACCCGGAAGGGACGGTCTATATTGGTGGTGGCTACCTCATCGGCGTCCCTACGCTGGAAATGCTGATCAATGGCACGGCCGACAACGTCGACTTCACCCTCTCGGGCATCACGCCCGGGTTAGCCGCTAAGACGATGGACAGCATTCCGCCGGTTCGGGGCGCCGCCGTGCAAGTCGGGCTGATGGTGCTCGACGATTACTATCAGCCATTGGCACCAGTCATTCCGATTTGGAACGGGACGGCCTCGCATCCTTCTGAGGTCGGGCAGGCCGGCGACAATGGCGATACCAGCATCACCCTCATGCTTTCCGTTGTCGCTGGGAGCGTGACGCGATCCCGGCCGGCGCTGGCGCTCTGGTCAGACGCCCAACAGAAGGCTCGATCGCCGACTGACGACTTTTGCAAGCAAGTGCAGCGCCTGGCGCGCGGCATTGCACCGGTTTGGCCGAATTACTGAGGCATCCATGATACTGAGAGATTGGCTTGAGGGTGCGCACCGGTTCCGCTGGGGCGGCCAAGGCGGCGACGATTGCCTGATGTTCTGCGCCTCATGGGTCGCTCATGTTACCGGTACGGATCCGGTTGCCGAGTTCCGTGGCACCTATTCGACGGCAGAAGAGGCGACTGCCCTGATCACTTCGCATGGCGGGATCATTGCGCTGGTCGACACCGTCGCCGCGCGAGCAGGCATCAAGCGCACCAGCGATCCCCGCAACGGCGATATCGGGATCATCCGTGCACCATCCAGCCTTGACGGCGAAATGACAGAGATTGGCGCTATCCGGTTCGGCCCGCTATGGGCTTGCCTTGGGCCTGCCGGCGTCGTCGGGAAGCCTGCCGAGTGGATTGCGGCATGGGAAGTGCCGCAATGAGCTTGCGCACTTTGTATGAAAACCTGTCGTCTGAAGAGGCTCTTCGGCGGGGCTGGGAGTATTCCCTATATGCTAGCAGCTCGCTAGTTCGCCCGGCGCCGGTCTATGACCCGATTTTCACGCCAATTTTCACCGCTGTGTTCGGTACCGCCGGCATCACGATCGGCGCGCAGACGATCACCTTCGCCTCAATCGCCTCGGCGCTCGCGACAACCGCGCTGGCTATCGGCATACAGGCCCTCTTGGCGCCGAAACCACCGGACCCCGAAGATGGGCGAGTACCGAAGACACAGAGCACACCCTCGCGCGTCTGGGCTGTCGGGCGCAACCGTCTTGCCGGTGCCTACATGCTCTGGGAAGCGAGCGGCAACTATCTCTATGCCGTCCAGGCTCTGGTCGCTCACCGTGTGAAGTCGATCAACCGCTACTGGCTCCATGACGACGAGGTTTTCATCGATGCCAATGGCGTCACCACCAACGATGATGATGGAAGGTATGGAGATAACGTCAGGCTGCTGACACGGTTGGGGCTTTCCACCGAAACGGCCTACGCTCCGATTGCCGATCCACTCTCTGCTTCCGGGATCTGGACCTATAACCACCGTGGAGATGGTCAGGCCTCTGTCGCCATGATCGCTACCTCTGCGCCTGCGAAGAACCAGAACAAGCGCTTCCCGTATGGCGCACCACAAGTTTCTGTAGAGGTTGATGGTGCGTTCTGCTGGGATTTTCGCATCAGTGCCGATCCCGGAAACCCGGCCGCCTGGGTCTGGACCCGTAACAGCGCCTTGGTTCTTTGCTGGCATGAATGCTTCAACGAGTTCGGAAACCGTCGAGACTATCGAAAGGCGATCTTGCCAGTTCTCGATATGTGGATCGAAGAGGCGAACATCTGCGACGAAGATGTCCCTCGGGCATCCGGCGGAACTGAGAAGCGCTACGAAACAAACGGCTGGGACACGACAGACAATGGCCCGAAGGTCGGGACACAGGCCATACTCGCGAGCTGCGACGGATGGACGATCGAGCGTGGCGATGGCGCCCTCCTGCTCACAGTCGGTAAGTTCCGCGAGAGCCGAGTAGAGACGCTGACTGATGCCGATATCATCGGCCATCAGATACAATATGACGTCCTCTTCGAGGACGAATGCAACCGGCTCGTGCCGAGGTTTACCTATCCCGACACAGGATATTCGACATGCGATACCGACTATTTCGAAGACAATACGGCTCAAATGGAAGCTGGACGCGTCTTGGCGAAGACAGGCGACTATCGCTATTGCCAACAATGGCGCCAAGCGCGACGCCTTGGAAAACGAGACTGGCTTCGAGAGCGACAGAAGGTCAGGGGATCGATCGATAGCCGCTTGTCTGGTTTCAATGCTGTCTATTGCCGGTGGGTGCGATTGCTCACACCGGTCCGACTGCCGAAGTGCAATGGTAAGGTGTTTGAGAACCGACGTCCAACCGTCGCCATCACGCGTGGCGGGTTCAGCATGGACCTTATTCAGCACCCGGACAATATCGACGATTGGAACCCTGTGGTTGACGAGGGGATGCAGCCGCCGGTCCCGAATACTCTCGGTACCGACAAGATACCGCCCGGCGTCATCAACACTGTTCAGGCAAAGGCCAATGGAGGCTCTGTCTACCTTCGGGTGCTTTTGCTCGATCCGGAATCGACCAGTTGGACACCGGTTATCTTCTATCGGGTCTCCGGTTCCAACAGCGCTTGGATCGAACAGCAGTTCCCGACATGGGGCGCCTCTGGCGGGTATGTAGAGCTGAACACCGGCCCAGTTCCCGTTGATGTCGATCTCGACGTCCAAGCCGGTTACATCGGCTCTGACGGATCATATGGACCACGGTCGCCGACCGAAACTGTTCATACGACGGCGGATCCCACCCCGGCCGGCCCAGTAATCAACCCGTCTGTATCGCCGGGGACCGGGAACGCAACTATCAACTGGACCGCTCCTAATAGCGGGAACTATGCAGCTGCTCGGATCTATTGGAATACGACCAATAACTTCGCGACAGCGACAGCGGTTTCTCCGCCGACGAGCGGCGCGCCGAACGCGTTCTCGTCCGCCACCATAACACTTACTGCAGGCGTCAAGTACGCCTGGATTGTGTCTCTCAATCGATCCGGTGTGGCAGGGACTCCCGTCGCAACCGGTGCATTCACAGTCTCCTAGTCAATCCAGCAAACTTGCCTCGTTCTTCTGGTCTCAAAGCCGGAGTGGCGAAGCTCGGAGGAGCTTATGCCTTTTAGCCCAAATGCCGAAATCATCTTCGCTGATGGTCCCACCGGCGCGCCAAAGCAACCGTACAAGCCAGACGTCCGCGCTTGGGGCAGCCAGCTCGAAGCTGCTGCAGACGCCATCGCGTCTGGCGCCGGGACAATTGCCAAGCAAACTCTAGCACAACTCAATGCCGATCTTGCGCATGCTGCAGATACGATGGCGTGGGTGTATGCGGACGGAAATGCTACGTCGAACGGCATCTATCGTAAAAGTGGCTCAAGTGGTTCTGGAGCGTGGTCATTTGCGTTGCCATTGCCATATTCGTTCATTGTTGCGGCGAACGCCGGGACTGGTACCTCCTCAGCGATCAGAGCGACAACCTCAATTCCGGTCACCAATGGTATGTTGGTTTCGGTTCCAATTGCGGTCCAGAACGCAACGTCTCCAGTAACGGTCACCTTCAATAATCAGCCGCCTTTGATCGTAAAGACCCGGAGCGGCCAAGATATTGCGGATGGAGACCTTACGCCTGGTTTCCTCCTTGGGATAAGGCTGGGAACCCTCTTCTATCTTTTGTCAGACACGGCCGTCGCAAGTCTCATCTATGCGGCGCGCGACGCTGCTGTCACGGCGAGGGATGCAGCTGAATTGGCACGAGATGGCGCAGTTGCTGCGCTGGCCTCGATTACCAATCAAATCTCCGCAGCATTGCCAATGGTCTACACCTTCCAAGTGGGCGGTGATGTGCAGTCGGCTGACGTCGAGAATGCTGAGGTCACCAAGCACCATGTGCTCTGGATGGCATTGGATGGCGTCCTGCAAAATGAGGATACTTTCAATGTGACGGAAGGCTTGATCACGCCGGTTGACGGCGATTGGCCCGAGGTCACGCTCCAAGTCAAGCTCGGAATCGGCATGCCAATAAGCATTGCGGCTGCCGTACCGCTAATGCAGAGCGTGCGGAACGTCCAGGTTGCCGATGATGCGGCGATCGAGGCGACGAAGCTTTCTTACACCGCCCTCGCCGCACCCTATGTGAAGCGAAGCGTCTCCGAGAAATTCAGGGAAGTCCGCAGCCTCGCCGACTACGGCGGCAAGGGTAATGGCACCTTCGACAATAGCGCCGCATGGGCAGATGCCATCGATGACGCCATGTCCTTTCCCAACGGCGGCACGATCTACCTCCCTGCAGGGCATTATGGCGCCGGCAGCAGCATTT
Source organism: Rhizobium sp. WW_1 (assembly GCF_003610155.1). Lineage (NCBI taxonomy): Bacteria > Pseudomonadati > Pseudomonadota > Alphaproteobacteria > Hyphomicrobiales > Rhizobiaceae > Rhizobium > Rhizobium sp. WW_1. The sequence goes on along the minus strand of NZ_RAIN01000004.1, from coordinate 98,686 downwards.
CCTTTCCGAAGACCGCAGGCAAATGGCTGCGCGTTGTCGGCGAAGGGGCCGGTACGGTCATCGATGTCAGCGGCGTGGCTGATCATGCCTGGTATGTGGGCGGCGCTCTGGCGGCGGGCGGCACGAATTTTCGGGCGGAGCAGCTGCAGTTCGTCGGTCAAAGTCAGACCGGCAAGACGGCGATCCGGCTGGAAAACGCCAATGGCGCCCAATTCGAAAACATCTTCCTCGATACCATGAATGACGGCTTCGACATGACGGACAGCTATGCCGTCAGCTTCGTCGGCATTCAGACGGTCAACGTTGGCCGCTATTCGATTTATTCGAACACGCCCGCCCACAACACCATCATCGATCGCTGCAAGGCGTTCAATGCCGGCGTTGCAAACTCCGGATGCTTTCTCTGGATTGATGGACATACCGATAATCTCGTCGTCCAGAATTCGGATTTCGAAAGCTGCAGGCAGATCTTCAACCTCGCGGATGGCGGCTCGTCCGCCCGCTTTGTTGGAAACTATACCGAGTACTGCGTCACTGATCCCTTCGGTTTCGGGACCGGTGTGTACGGCCTGGACATGTCAAATAACTGGCTGTCTTTCGGCGCCGCGTTCGAATTTACCAAGTGGTTCGGCGGCGCCTTTCAACGCAACCGGCTCTTCAACCAGAATATCTTTTGGAACTCGACATGCCGGGATGTGCAGACCGGCGGCAACCGCCTGTCGGGCACTTCGACGATGCAGCCGTTTCCTGCGCAGGCGATATCGGCCTTTCTCAACGGTTCGTCCGTCGGCGCGCGGCCGATCACCTATTTCAAGGATCAAGGCGGCTTCGTCCACCTGACGGGCGAGCTCGTCGTCGGCGCCAATGGTAGCCCCGCGTTTTCGCTTCCTGCCGGCTATCGCCCTATCCCCGCCGGCATCCATCCGCGGTTCTCCACGGTTAGCGCAGTCGACAACAAGAGCGCCTTTCTGATCGCCGACAGTTCGAACGGCAACATCGTTCCGACCTGCAGCGGCAATCAAACCATCACCCTCGACGGCATCATCTTCAAGGCGGAATAGCGATGAACGCACCCACCAGGATCACCCCCCAGCTCCGTGCCGACTGGATCGGCGAATTCGCGAAGGCGGGACAGGCCAAAATACCGGATGTCGTTCAGCGGGTTTATGTCGAGGACCGGAAAGCGTATTTCGCGGTAACGGCAACCCAGCCAAGCCATGCGCTGTGGTTCCTGAACGGCGACCGCTATTTCGAGATCGATGAGGAGCAGATCACCCTCACCATGGCTGGTGGCGATCTGCAGAAAGCTGTGGATGCGTCTTATTTCCTTGGGTTGCCGACCATTTCCCTGCAGGGGGAGGTTTCGCTAACGCAACCGCTTCGAATGCGCCCGGGCGTCTCGATTTGGTCAATGCCAGGAGCTGGAAGGATCACGCAGGCGGCAGGTAAGGATCTCACGGTTTTGGTCGATTGGGACACCTATCTTGCTCGATCGGCGCATCTGAATGGGATCGAAATAGATGGCGACCAGGCTGGGAGATCGCAGTCGTTAAACATCGACCGATTTGCTTGCCTGATTGGTCGTGCCGATGATGTCAGGATAGACGCCTGCAGGGTCGGCGGCATTGTGGGCTATGGTATCTTTGTAAGCTCGGGAAAGCGGGCGCAGATCACAAACAACGAGATCTTCGATTGCAATGTCATCGCGATCTTCGCGAATGCGGTCAGCGTCGGCGACAGAGCTGGCCACCGAATTGCTGGAAACCGTCTTACCGGCTATATCGGCAACCATGCCATCGCTCTCTGGCGATCCCAGGGCTGCTATGTTGCGCGAAACTACATATCGGCTCAAAGCGTTCTGGCGGTCGCGGGAAATATTGTGGCAGGCGTATTCACAAGAACCGGAGGATCGACGCTAGAAAAAGTGCGACCTGGTCACTACGCAATTTACAGCGGCGGCTACGAGGCGCTCGTTACCGAGATCATCGATGCGAACACTATTCGATTAAACACCTCCAGTTCCGCAGCAGGTATCTTCGCGGCGTTTGGCACGGGAGATTTGCTTACATCAGCCGGCGGTCTCGACAACATTTTCGAAGGAAATGAAACGCTTGGTGGCGCTTCCTTGGGATGCTCAGCAACATCGAGTGATGGCATCGGCTCCGATTTCGGATCGATCTTCGAACGAAACACAATCAGGAGTATTGGCTCAGCCGGTCTATCGGTGCAATCGCAGGGATCGGCGAAAACGACTTTCGTAACGATGCGAAATAACTTTGTTGACGATTTTGGCCTTAATGGCCTGTCGGCAGACGCCAATTTTAGCACGGGCTGCACTATTGGCGGCTCCGACTCCGTCGGCTGCGTGGTTGAGGGTAATCACTATAGATCCACAACAACCACGAATAGAGGCATGAATATCATCACCAATTCGGTAGTGCGTGGCTCCAACAATGTGTCCGATACGATTGATCGCAGCATCCAGAATGGTGCGGAGGTAAGCTTCATCTCTGCCTTCCCGGGCGCTACCACGACCGTTGAGGCGTACGAAGATGTTGTGTATTTTTCCATAACAACCGGCGCGACCGCCCCTGACGTTGATCCGCAATTCTACCTTTCCCACAAGATCATCCCGATGCGTGGAAAGCGCGCGTCTTGTGAAATGACGCGAGCGCCGAATGCAGACCTTCTGCCAGTCAACACAAATTATCCAGACGATCAAAATGCCAGCGGATTTCAGATCAAGGGAACCTTGGCCCCAAATTCAACCTATCATTTTGTCGCTAGGCTATAGTTGTTGAATGCGGCACGGCGATCGCGTTCTCTAAGAAGCGATGCAATATCATCCATGAGTATTTCCGCATAAACCTTCTCGCCAAAGGTGGCCTTGCGTGCCCTATCTACGGCATCAAGCGCCAGCTCATAGCGGCGGCGCTTCAAATGAGCAGCGCCGATCTGGCTCCAATAAGTGGAATGGCTCGACCGAATATCTCGAATATCCTCAATAAAGCTCCGGATATCAGGTGCGCCAGAGAGCAGCATACCGGGTAGATGTTTTCCCAGTATAGGCGTTTGACCAAGGTAGCTCAGTACGATGTGCCCAGCAAACGGAAGGGACACAAGCCTCAAATTATGGGTTTCGAGGATCTTCTCTGCATTCAATCGATCTCTCACATTCATGGGATCGAGCATTAGGATGCCGCTAGGCGTGCTGCTGGTTTCTACTTCGTCGAAGGTGAAAGGAACGTTTTTCATATCCTCGCGCCATCTGTCTTCCCATGGTGCCTTTTTCTGGTCCATCGAAAATTGCGGTGCGAAGGCCACAACTCTTCGAAAAGAAAGATGGCGTGAGAAATTGAGCGCCGCATATGCGCCCATGCTCGACCCGTACCCGATCCGACCTCTGGAGCCGCAGTGTGCGTCAATGACCTCAATAGCCTTTAGTATTTCGTCATTTTGGTACCAGTCGTTGCGAGCGCACTTTACGGAAACCACATTGATATTGTTGGACGTGAGGTATTGCAGGCCAAACGGCTCTCCATCGAGGCTCGGAGCGTGGTGCCATGCATCGAAACACACAACGACATCGCCCATATCGGCAATTGCGGCATGCACGCGGATGAAGCGGCCGCCAAATATTATTGAAGAATTCAAAGTCATGTCTGCCCCCAGTGGGCGAAGAAAGCATAAGCTGTATTGCAAGTCCAGATTGCTTTTCTATGGTTCCGCTCGGTTTTGATAAGTGTGGTTCGCCGCCACAGCGAAGGAAGTTGCGGCGGCATGCATTTGACCCTATCCGCGCCGCCCTAAACTCGGTTCCGATCACAACTGGAGCCGTTCATGTTCAACGCAACTATCCTCGCCGCGATTCGATCAGTCGCCTTAGCGCAATAGTTGCGATCCAGAAAATCCGTATCCTTTAGGAAAACCCCATGAAGCCCAAACTCGTCCCGAACGCGGGGCGGGTGCTTAAGCGTTCGCTCAGTCTGCGGATGATCGAGGCGTTTGTCGCGATCACGCTGCTCGACTTGGCGGCGTCGCTGGCGCCTGCCGTAGCGTCATACCTTCCTTTCAATCCTGTCTGGCTTCTCGCCCTTGCGTCCGTCTGCGGCTCGTTGGCGTGGGCCTTCCGGTTCGTCCTTCAATCCAAAATCTCAGGAGATCGCGATGCCGATCAGTAAGCTCCGCTCCACGCCGCGGGCCAAGGCCCTCATTGCTTCCATCGTGGCCGCATCGGTCGCCGGGTATGTCGCGATCTTTCCGGGGCAGCCGAAGGTCCACGATGACGTGGCGCTTGCCATCAAGACGGCTATGCCGTGGGAAGGCCGCCAGCTCGTCGCCTATTTCGACCGGATCGCCAAGCCGCCGGTCTGGACGATCTGTGACGGCGATACGGATGACGTTCGCCCGGGTCTGGTCGAGACGCCGGCCGGCTGTGATCAGCGAACCGCCATGAAGATGGAGAAGCGGTATCGGCCGGCGCTCGTTGCCTGCATTCCCGACTGGGATAAGCAGCCGCTCGCCTGGCGCGGTATGATGCTGTCCCTGTCGTGGAACATCGGGACCGGGGGCGCCTGTGGCTCGACGGCGGCTCGGATCGTCAACGATGCTGCCCGCCAGAGCAGGCGGCCGGATTATCTGGCGAGCTGCAATGCAGCGACTGCTTTCAACAAGGCCGGCGGTCGTATGATCATCGGCCTCGCCAAGCGCCGCGAGATGGGGGATGCCTCCCGGATCGGCGAAGGCGAGCTTTGCGTATCGGGGATCTGATCATGTTCGGTTTTGGCATCTTCGATTATCTCAAAATCGGCGCCGGCATAGCGCTCGGCGCATCGCTCGTCTTTTACCCGGCGCGCTGGATCGGCCAGGGCGAAGGCAAGCAGATGGCGGCAACCGCCGCGCTCTCCAAATCCGTAACCCTCCTTCGCGATAGGAATGTCGTCAATGATCAGGTCACTTCTTCTGACGCTGCCTCTCTGTGCGCTGATTTCGGGCTGTCAGACAGTGACGCCGCAGAATGCGTGCGACGGCTGGCAGAAACTAACGCCAAGCCTGGGAACGTCAGTAACGGTCCTGCAGACGGATCGTCCGTTTGCCAACCAAGTCGCGGCTCACAACCGATTCGGCCATGAGCAAAAATGCTGGTGAGGGCGGCTCATGCCTAGAGCCGTCTCGCTTGCCTTGTTCATCCTGACCGCCGGCGCACTCATCACCATGATCGCTGGCCGATTGCTTTCTCTCCTGCCGTGAAAGACCGACCCTGATGGCGCCTCCGGATGATAATCACATTCACCAACAGATTGGCTCTCTCACGGCCAAGATTGACATGTTGATAGAGGCCACTCGGCGATCAGAGGAGAAATCCGACGTTAGCCGGGCCTCGATGCATCGACGTATGGATGAGATCGTGGATCGGGTTGCTAAGGTGGAAAATTCGGCAATCTCGGTTCAGGAAGATGTCAAGGAAATGAAGCCGATCACGGATGATGTGAAGCGTTGGAAGTTAATGGGAATCGGCGCGTTGGGCGTGATCGGCGTCGCAGGGATGGCGCTCGGGGTATCATTCGCCGATGTGTTGAAACGAATAGCAACCGTGTTGATCGGTCGCTAAAACCTCCTGCCGCCCTTAGGCTGAGGGTACTCCTCCCACCTGTGCTCAAAGCAGTACCAGCGAGTTTCGCCCTTGCCGATGTTATACCCAAGACTGCCCCACACCTTGCAACCGGGATGCTCGCACCAGTGTTCGAAAAGGACAGAGGGCGCCTGACGCGGGATAGCGTTGGCTTCATCGCTCATCAGTTTAGACCCGAGCCGCGCATGTGCCGCATCGAGGATGCCAAACTCCCCGAAAAGTTCTCGAGGCTTTTCAGCGCATAGGCAAATTGCACCTTGGCTCTTTCATCAGGTGTTCGCTCTCCTGATTCTTTCAGATTGGAGCCGACGCGCGCCAGCACATCGTCGATGTATGCGCCGATGTTGCCGGATGCCGAGCCGACGCTCGCTAAGATGTGGGCCATCAGAAGCTCATGCATCAAGCAGCGGCCTTTGAGTTCGGTGATCAGCTTTTCCAGATGATCGGCACGCTCGTTTTCCATGTCGGACCTCACTTTTCTTTCTTTGGTAGAAGAATGATTTCATCGTCTGGTAGTGGCCGTTGAAGCGCCTTCGCTTCTTCCCACTGCGCCGTAAGCCAGGTTTCGATCTCGTCCTGATTTCTCAGGATTGCCGGCATGGCCTTCTGATGGATCGGCCCAACGACCCCGTTCGGCTCAGTCGTTAGGAAGCCGAAGAGATCGACCGTAATCTCTCCCTCCTTCACCTTCCTCACCGATCGCCATTGCGGCACCCATAGGCCCGCAAAGAACATCAGCGGCTCGTCCGGGCTGCGGGCGAACCAAGCGTTCGGCGTTCTGCCTCCGTCGACCTTGCTGGCCGGATCCGGCTCGGCAAAACGGTTGAAGGGCACCACGCAGCGGTTCTCTACGCCGAGCCACCTCTTCCAATGCTTGCTTGAGGTGTTGCGAACGTTTGTCGTTCCGCCGTCGGGCTCCATCCTCAGAAGCTCGTCAAAGTCGACCTGCTTGCCCTTGGCGCGGAGCTTGTCGGCGCGCTTGGTGGCGGCGTCCAGTTGGGCTTTCTGGGAGGATGGCAATCCCCACCGAACCTTGGCAAGCTCCCGGCCGGCTGGCGTGTTCCGAACGATCGGCGCCATCTGATCGGGGTAAAGGTCAAGCTCCGGTTCGAGGTTGCCGATACTGTCGATCAACGCCTTCGTGATCTGACGGATGGCTTCCTGGTTGGTCGAGATATTATAAAGATTGCACATACAAAACTCCTCTATCCCCGCGCCAGCGATGTGACGACAATATTCGCCAAGCCTTTGAGGCCGCATTTCCGGCACCTTAGAACGCTACTGGCACCCGAGACCGGTGCATCTTCCCCAAGAGCCTTCTTTAGTTTGACGGCGTCAATCTCGCTCTTTCTCCCGCACGAGCAATGCGCATAAAGCCTATGCCATTCCCTCAGGTCGGAAAAGAGAAGTGCATCCTTCCTGTGCTCCTGCGGGTTGATGTATCCCATTCGTTTCGCCCACTCGTCTGGCGAGAAGTGATAGTGCATCTTGCAGCGGTTATAGACCGTGCTTTCGGTGCGCTTGCATCCCAGCGACTTTGCGACGAGCGCTGGAAGCGAAGGCATCGACAGATTGCCATGCTCTTCCATGAGAGCCGCTGGCTTGATCCGTTTGAGGATCTCGCAATCCTCGCAGATGAAGTCGATTGTTTCGCCCTTATAGTCTGCAAGCATGTTCGGTGGAGATTCTACGAGCTTAACGTGCGACATCGGGTCATTCCGGCTCGTAAGCAGGCCTAAAACCGCGGCCAAAACCCTGGCTCATTGCTGCCTCGGTCAACGCAAGCTGACCACGGACGAACTGCAGCATCTCCAGCGCCGCAGCGATCGTTGCCCTGGCATCGCCGTGATAAAGGGCAAGAGCCGCGTCCACCGGATCAATCTCTGGTTCCTCAATGGCGATCTGTTCGGCAGTCATTGGTCGCACGTCTCCGTTCCGCCGTTAAGGGCGGTTCTCACATAGGAAATTTTGGAAAACTGAGGCTACTACGCCTCGTTTGTTCTCAAAATGTTCTCATTTTTGGGGAGAGTCAAGCACCATTGAAAATGCTATGGGTGCCACATGAGAATCGCCGTTGCCACGATCGCTGCTCTGATGTTTGCCAGCCCGCTTTATGCCGGGGAGCCTGTGACCGCGAGAATATCCGTCTGCTTCACGCCGGCCGAACAGTGCGAGGCCCAGATCGTTGATGCGATCGACAAGGCGCAATCCTCCATCCGGGTCCAGGCGTATGGCTTCACGGCATTCCCGATCATCCATGCGCTACAGCGGGCCGCGGGCAGGGGCGTTGAAGTCTTGGCTATCCTCGACAAGACGAACGAGCGGAAATATTCGGGCGCCACGTTGTTGGACGCCGCCGGCATTCCGGTCTGGATCGATTTCGAGCCAGCGATTGCCCACAACAAGATCATCGTGGTTGACGAGCACCTGACGATCGGCGGCTCTTACAATTACACCGCAGCGGCGCAGAAGCGGAATGCGGAGAACGTGACCTTTACTGAGAGCCGGGAGTTGGCCCGCGAGTATCTGGCAAATTGGGATAGCCGGCTGAAGGTGTCGAGAGCGTTTGAAGGTGCCAGGACTAACGCGCCATCAGGGCAATGATCTCTGCGCAGTGCTCTTTATAGAGACGTGTCATAGTTACTCCGTGCTCGTCGTCCCCGAGTACATGGGGATCACCGGTCATTTCCGAAAAGAAATTCATCACGGCCACACGAAGGGTCATAGCTTGCGCACTGGAAAGCTGTTTGCCGTTAATGGTGACGGAAGCCTCGTCGCTCATTCTCCCGCCTCCTTGCTTTCCTGAAGGGCTGCGTCGATCATGGCTTGCCATGCATCTTTGAGTTCGCCATCGGTGACGGGGTTTCCATCGTTCCATATCCAATCCCTCATGGCGGGAGCGTCAAGAATTTCTGACGTAGGCTCTCGCGCCGCCTCAAAGAAGGCTCTAGCGAGAGCGCATGATTTCTGGCGTCTTTCATGAAAATCAAGCGTATCTCCTCTTGTCGGGATAGGGATATTACTCTCCCAAACATCGGGATCTATTGCCCTAGCCACGCGCTCAATCATATTCATTGGTGGTATCCTTTTGACCGTGAACAAAACATGTCTCACAATTTATTCCGTAGGTGAACGCCACAGAAACAGAGTGACACGGGCGTATAGAAACTGCTCAAGACTGCAGCTGCCTCTACAGCTGAACACCAGAGTGAGGACGTAGCGCAGTCTAAAAAATAGATAGGCTCGCAATCCCCGCAGGCGGTGACTTTACGCGTATTTAACCTCGGTCAGCGTCATTGCTGTCTGATGTGGTGTCGACCGAGGTTAGAATACGCCACAGCGTTGAGCATTCGTTCGGTTGGGGTCTCCACACAGTGCTGGACGATAGATGCTTTAATATCCGGCTCACAAATCCTGTGCTCAACTCATTATTCTGTGGAGGGGCACCGGCGCACGCCGCAATGCGCACATGTTATTCATTAGGATCTCTTCGCTCACGAATCACTGCACCGTCCGTTTTCACAAGGGCAGGCGATTGCGATTGAGAACGAAATTGATCCAATGGAGTCCTTCATGGCTGACATCCGCGCACCACTTTCCGGGGTGATACCGAAGATTTCCGTCGTCGGTGTCGGCGGTGGCGGCGGCAACGCGATCAACAATATGATCGCGCAACAACTTCAGGGCGTCGAATTTATCGCGGCAAATACGGATGCGCAGGCGCTCGCGACGTCCAAAGCCACCCGGCGCATTCAGCTTGGCGCACAGGTGACGGAAGGTCTTGGCGCTGGCTCCTTGCCGGACATCGGACGAGCAGCTGCCGAGGAATCCATTGACGAGATCATGGATCACCTCCAGGGCACGCACATGTGCTTCGTGACGGCCGGAATGGGCGGCGGCACTGGCACGGGCGCCGCCCCGATCATCGCCCAGGTCGCGCGGCAGGCGGGCATCCTCACGGTCGGAGTCGTCACCAAGCCCTTCACGTTCGAAGGCAACCGGCGCATGCGCACAGCCGACGCTGGCATCGAGCGGCTCCGTGAGAGCGCGGACACCGTCATCGTCATTCCCAATCAGAACCTGTTTCGCATTGCGGATGCTACGACCACCTTCGCAAATGCATTCGTGACTGCGGACCGGGTCCTGTATTCGGGCGTCAGCTGCATCACCGATCTGATCATCAAGGAGGGTCTCATCAACCTCGACTTCGCCGATGTTAAATCCGTGATGCGGGGAATGGGGCGCGCAATGATGGGAACGGGCGAGGCCTCAGGACCGGGCCGCGCATTGAAAGCGGCAGATGCCGCCGTTTCGAACCCGCTTCTGGACGACATGAGCATGAAGGGCGCACGGGGCGTGCTGATCTCCATTTCCGGCGGAACGGACATGACGCTATTCGAGGTCGATGAGGCCGCCAGTCGCATCCGCGATGAAGTCTTTGCCGATGCCGATATCGTCGTCGGTGCGATCTTCGACAAGAATCTCGACGGCGTGTTCAGGGTATCGGTCGTAGCGACGGGTCTGGAAAGTCTCTCGGCATCCGCTGGTCAGCCCATGGAAATCAATATGGATCGGTACTGACGGGCTTGGGCTTGGTAGTCCTGATTTATTCCTTCGATTGCATTAGAGCCCCGGCGCCTGCGACGGGGCTTTTTCTATACGTCAAAGCGCGCCGTTCTTCGGCGGAATCACATCGTTGAGGTGATAATTGCCGACGACGTGATATTTCCAGCGAACAGGGTCATGAAGCGTATGCGTGCGCGCATTGCGCCAGTGCCTATCGAGGTTGAGGTCGAGCTTGACCGAGGCCGTACCGGCAAGCTCGAACAGGGTGTTCGTCGCCTCGATGGCGATTTCCGTCGTCAGCACCTTGGCGGCCGCTACGGCGAGCGTTGCCTCGACCACTCTCTTTTCGGTTGTCTCGACCTGCGCGGCATCGACCTTGCGCCCGGCGCGCTCGACGGTCGCAGTTGCAGCTTCCAGTCGGATAGCGATCTGGCCGACCTTGGCGATCGTGAGCGGATCGTCGCTTGCACGCTCGACGCCGCTATCCATCCAGGGACGGGATCTCGTCTTCACGAAGTCGAGTGTTTCGGCAAAGGCAGCCCGGGCAATGCCGAGATCGACGCCGGCATGGATGATCTGGCCGACGGAGCCGATCGTCGTCGGCCGTTCGAAGCCCTTATGGTGGAGCACGACATGATCGGCATTCACATAGACATTGTTGAGGACCGTGGTGCCGCTGCCGGTGGTGCGCTGTCCGAAGCCGTCCCAATCATCGATGATCTCAACGCCTTCCGTACCTTTTGGAACAAAGGCCATGACAAGCTTGTCGGCTTCATCGAGCGCGAATACAGTGACCCAATCGGCGAAAAGAACGCCGGTCGAATAGAACTTGCGGCCGTTGATGCGATAGCCCGGACCATCGCGGGTGATGCGGGTATTGTGATGCCCGACCGTCTTCGTGCCCCTTTCCGAAAGGGCGTTGCCGAAACGATCTCCGGCGAGCGCCCGGCTGAAGAAATAGCGTTTCTGATCTTCCGAACCGTCGATGCGCAAAGCTTCGAGAATGTAGAAATGGTTCTGCGGTATCTGGCCTAACGAGCCGTCCGCCTGTGCCAGGATTGCCGTGATTTCGGCCAGCGTCGCATTCGAGACATCGAGCCCGCCATAGTCCTCGGGCACGGTAATCGCCAGCAGGCCGGATAGTGCCAATGCATCCATTTCGGCAAAGGGCAGCAATCTCTCGCTATCGCGCTGCGAGGCGGTGGCGGCAAAGTGCGCGGCAAGCTCCTGCGCGACGGCCAGCGCCTGTTGCTCGGTTTCCAGCAAGGCCGCCTCGGGATGCGTGGCGTTGATATGGTGCAATTGCGCGTTCATGAGCAGGCTCCGATTTCATTCGGCGCCACGATGCAGCATTCAAAGCGGGGCTTCGAGGAAAGGCATTTCGTTTTTGGGAATGCGACTGCCTCTTCATTCCTTTCTCTATAGAATTTATAGTCATTTACTGCCCAAGGCTACGCCAATGCGGATAGAGATTGATGTTACCACCGGTTAGCGGCGACCGGCTCGCCAGTCTTCGAAGCGTGCGTGGGCCAGCGCAAGCGAAGCAACGACCGGCGTGAAACCGTGGAATGGCAGGGGGCGGCTGGATTGAAGCGGTATCGGCAGGGAATCCGCCGTCTCGCCGAGGGCCAGTCTCGCCAGCGTCCGGCCGAGCTGCGCCGTCATGGCGATACCCCGGCCGTTGCATCCGATCCCGCCAAAGAAGCCGTCACCAAAATGGTAAAGACGCGGCAGGAAATCCGGCGTCATGATCGCCGTCCCAGTCCAGACGATCTCCACGCCTGGATGGCGCGGCAGGCGGAGTTCGGATGCTAGCCGGTCGACGACGGCGCAGCCGACGCGCTCGAAGGCGCCGATCGGATTGATCGCCATGCCGCCGCTGATCAGCCTGTTGTCGCGGTCTAGCCGATAGGTAAAAAGATTGGAGCGCGTATCGCCAACCGGGCGTCGGTGCGGCGCGATACGGGCAACCGTTTCCGTCTCGATTGGCTTGGTCGCCACCTGATAGACCCTGAGCGGCACGCCGGTGCGCCCCATGCGGGTCGCAACACCGCTCGTAAAGGCGTTCGTCGCCAGAAGCACGCTGTCCGCCTCGATCTCCCGGCCCGCAAAGGCAATCCGCCAGATGCTGCCATGTCGCTCGACCCGATCCACCGGGCTGCTTTCGCTGACTTTGCCACCATGCCGCGTTACGGCATGCGCAAGACCATAGAGATAGTTCAACGGATGGATGGTTCCGCCGGAATGATCGATCAACCCGCCAGAATAGATATCCATTCCCGTTTCGCTCTGGATCTCCCGGGCCTCGAGGAATTCGACGGGACGGCCAAGCTCCGCCCAATCGCGGGCGCGTTTGCGCAGAACGTCGGCCATAGCCTCGCCATAGGCAGGCTGCAGCCAGCCGGTCTGGGCTGCATCGCAGGCAATCCCTTCTTCGGCGATGGTCGTATAGACCCGATCGGCTCCCGCGCCGACGAGAGATAGAAGGGCGTCGGCTTTATCGCGAGGCAGCTTTTGGCGAACGGTCGCTGGATCCGCCTTTGCGAAATTCGGAACGACGAAGCCGGCATTCATGCCGCTTGCGCCGGCGCCCAAGCGGCCCGCCTCCAGAACGCAGACGGAACGGCCGGCGCGGGCAAGATGAAGTGCCGCCGTGAGGCCTGTAAACCCGCCGCCGATCACCACCATATCGCAGTGTGAAGGCAGCTCGCGGACAAGCTCCGGCGGCGGGTTGGCCGTCAGCGTCCAGAGCGTCGGATTGGTGGGGCGGGCAATGCTGCTGGGCATGAGCGGGTGATCTTCCAAAACCTATGCCAGATCGCTGTCTCGATATGCCGGCCGCTGAAAGGAATCTCTGGTCCATGTTTTTTAGACGAGGCGCCGTTTCACGCGCCTCGTCATGCTTTCAATGACTTGTGCCAGATTACTTGATCTTGTCCTTGAGAGCTGCGACGTCTTCCATCTTTAGCTCACCATCGGTCGTGACCTTGCCATCGGCGATCTTCCACAGGCGGAACGGGCCGGTGATGTCCCCATACTGATCGAAGGAAACCGGGCCGATGACGCCTTCGTAGCGGATCGGCTTGCCTTCCTTGATGAGGCCCAGCGCCTTGGCGAACTCGTCCTTGCCGGCATAGATCGGCGTGCCCTTCGGGTCGACGACCTTGTAGATGTCGTCCTTCAGCTTGGACGTGTCGTCGCCGGCGATCGCAAGAGCCAGACCAACGATCGCGCCAGCGTCGTAGGCGCGGTCCGCGGCCGGGTTGGTCGGCTCGATGCCAGAGAAATCCTTGTAGTTCTTGTTGAAGTAGTCGGTCGACGGCGTCGGCGTCGTGCCGGACGACGTTCCATAGGCATCCTTGAGGTAATCGGCTCCAACGGAGTCGATGAAGTCAGGGCTGTTCATGCCGTCATTGAGCAGGAATTTCTGCGGGCCGCCCTGCGAGATCCAGGTGCGGGCAATCGTGGCGCCGTCGACCGGTGTGCTGACGAGATAGAGACCATCCGGGCTGCCTGCCATGCCGGCGGTGACTTCCGACGCATAGCTAGACTGCTTCTCATTGTAGGGCGTGGTCGAGACGATCGTGCCGCCGAGCGCCTTGTAGGCCTTCGAGAACTCAGCGACCATGTTGACGCCGAAGTCGCTGTTGACGTGAATGATCGCCAGCTTCTTGAAGCCCTTGTCGATCGCGTATTTGGCGGCAGCGATGCCCTGCAGCGAGTCCGAGGTGATCGTGCGGAAGAAGATGCCGTTGGTCTTGCCTTCACGGCCGAGCGCCGTCAGCGTCGGCGAAGAGGCGGCCGGCGAGATCTGCACGACCTTGGCGGGCGCAGTGACCGAGGTCAGGATCGGGATCGTGACTGAAGAAATGATGCCGCCGATAACAGCGGGAACCTTCTTCACCTGCACGAGCTGCGTGGCAGCGTCGACTGCGACGTTGCCCTGGCTCTGGCTGTCGCGCGTATCCGTCACCAGATCGCAGCCGTGCACGCCGCCGGCGGCATTGATGTCACGAAAGGCCATCTCGACGGATTTCGCGCCGGCCTGGCCATATTCGCCGGCCGGACCGGTCAGTTCCATCACGAGACCCACAGTCACCTTGCAGTCGGCGGCATTGGCAACACCGGCTGCGGCCAGAAGGGCCAGAGCCGTCGTGATTTGAAATATCGTCTTCTTCATCTTTGTTCCCCTTGTTCGGTCAACGATTTTCATTTTGATTTTAGGAACCTGTCAGTTGTCCGGCATCTGCAGCCAGGTTTCATGCAGATGCTGCCATTCGACACCGTTGGGCGCCGATGAACTTGCGGTGAAAAGCGCGCTTGCCTGACGCCGGCTATATTTGCCGGCGCGCATCTGCGCCTCGACATAGGTGAGAACGATCATGTCCTCCGTCTCAAAGGTCGCGCGGATATCGGAAATCTCGATGCTGAAATTGCCGTGAAAGCTTGCCCGGTTTGCCCGGATTAGCTCGATGGTCTCCGGGCGGTCGAAGACGCGCCCTGTCGGCGGGATCATATGAAAAGCTTGGCCGAAGGTGTGTTCGCAGCGGCCGAAATCCGTATCATCGGCGGTTGCCGCATCATACCAGGCTTCGAAGAAGCGATGAAAGTCGATGACCTCGGCGCTGGCTTTCCTGAAGAGAGACGATTCCTGGCTCATACTTTTCCTGCATTGAGGTTGTAGTGCATGATCGAGCCGTGCCTGCCGGCGCGGTCACGCTCTAGCGTGTACACATCACCTTCAAGACCCGGGCTCTGGGCGATAATGTCCGAGATCTGCCCACGGTCTTCGTCCGAGAGCGAGATATCCATAATCTTTGCATTGGCGAGCGCATGCGCCTGGTTGCGCGCGCCGACGATGACGGCGGCCACCTGCGGCTGTTCCAGCACCCAGGCGCTGGCGATCGTGGCGATATCGACGCCATGGCGATCACCGACGGCCTTCAGCGCACCGAGCAGCGATTGGAACAGCTCCCAGTCGCCGAAATCGTCGATGATCAGCTTGTATTTTACGAGAGAGCGATTCTCGAGCGGCATCTCGGGCTCGGGCTGCCCCAGCCATTTGTCGCTAAGGAAGCCGCCTGCCACCGAGCCGTAGCAGAGGAATCTAACGTCGTTTTCAGCCGCCAGCTTGGCGAGGCTGTGCGACGGCCGCTGATCCAGAACCGAATATTGCAGCTGCTGACTGACAAGCGGAATGCCGGCAGCTAGGATCTCGGCAATATGCGGCGTGTCGAAGTTGGTTGTGCCGACATTGCGCACCTTGCCTTCCCGGCGCATCTCGTCCAGCCAGCTCAGCGCTTCGAGATAGCCGGGCAGGGCGTAGTCCCACCAGTGAAACTGCACCAGGTCGAGCTGCTCGGTTTTCAGCTTGCGTAGCGATTTGTCGACGATGCCGCGAATATAATCGCGGCTGATCGTTGCCAGTTTCTCAAGATCGGGCACCAGCTTCGTGTGCACCTTCATGGCACCTGCGGCTTCCGCGCCGCGTTCATTGCGAAGCCGCTCCCGTGCCTCGCCGATCAGTTCCTCGACCCCGGTATAGATATCGGCGCAATCATAGGTGCGGATGCCGACGTCGAAGGCGGCGATCAGGTCGGTGACGGCCTGGACGCGATCGATGGCGCCGTGTCCTCCGGCAAGCTGCCAGCCGCCGCGGATGACGCGGGAGATCTTATATCCGGGGCTGAGCTCAAAAGTCTTGGCGGTCATGCGGTTCATTCTCCTTCAGGCAACGGCACGGCCGTCGTTTCGGCATGGCTGAACCGCCGCTTGCTCGTTCTGACGATCCGCAGCCGGCTCGCGCAGTTGGGGTCGGGGCAGGCGATTTCCGCATCCGAGGTCATCCAGTCGTTCTTATGGGTTGGTCGCTGTTTGGCCGCGAGCAACGGCAGGACGGCGGATATCGAATAGATCGAAAAGCCCTGTCCCGGCGGCAGGGACAGCATTTCGCCCTTGAGCTCGAAATAGTCGCCCGGCTTGGCGCCGCAATAGATCGGCTTGCCCTCAGGTATGACGGCCTCGACCCTGAGATCGAACAGCTCGAAACTGTCGTCGACTGGTGCGGTCATCTCATATCTCCGCGCGCTCGAAGGTGACTTCGCAGGCGCCGTTGCGGCGAATGACGCCGCAGGCTGCGGCGAAATCTTCTCGTTCGTCGGGACGGACCTGGGCGACGACGCTGCCGGCAAGCCAGCCGATGGGGAACAGCAGGCGAGCACCTTGTCCATAAAACAGGCCGATATCGAAAATGGCGTCGGGGTTGCCGCCCCACATGCGCGGAGGCACATAGCTCAATATGATATCGCCGGGCTGTGGTGTCAGCGTTGCATTCTCCGCCGGCAGGGCGCTCGCATAGGAAGCGCCTATCAGATGCGCCGGCGGGACAGGGCAGGAGATTTCCGGGCCGGTCCACATCGCATGAATGCCGCCGACCACACGCGGCTCGCTGAGATATGTCCACAGAAAGGCTGCATTGTCCGGCGACTTGGCATCCAGCAGCGGCGCATGGACGTTGAGACCGGAGCGTGGTTCGGAGATCTTGATGGCGCGCTGGCTCATATGGATAGGCCCTTCTTCGCTTCTGCTTCCAGTTTGCTGCGCAGGAAGGTGAAGGGCCGGCTGATATCTGCGACCAGCGCATTGCGGGCTTCTTTGGCATCCTGTGCGGCCATCGCCTTGACGATGGTGCGGTGATAATGGGCAGTGTCGACCTCGCCGGCGTCGGAGAAGGCGTAGATTGCGACACGGATACAGGGACCTGATTGCAGCCATAGGCTCTCGATCATCGGGATCAACACAGCCGAGCCGCAGGCGCGATAGATCTCGAAGTGGAAAGCCTGATTGAGCGTCACCTCGCGGTCGACATCCTTCTTGTGCTTGAGGGCGCGCATCTCGTCCCATTCGCCAAGCATGCTTTCGATGGTGGAAATCTGGCGCGCGGTCATGCGGGTCGCTGCAAGCGCGATCGCCTCGCCTTCGATCAGAATGCGGGCACGCAAGAGGTCGTCCATGCGCTCGAGCGTGATCGGCGGCACGCGAACGGATCGGTTGGGGAGGGCTTCCAGCGCCTTTTCGGTGATCAGCCGGCCGAGCGCCTCGCGCACCGGCATGGTGCTGGTCATCAATGCGTCGGCAAGGCCTCGGATCGTCAGCACCTGGCTCGGCTCGAAAAGGCCGCCGATCAGCGCGCGGCGCAGCTCGGAGTAAACCCGGTCTTGAACCGTCTCACGGCCAACGGGCGCAAGCTGTGCGGCAATCGGATCGCTCTTCTCTGCGGCGGCCTTTTGCATTCGAAATCCCTTTTTCGGCTTGCAGAGTGGATTAAAGCTGATTAGCGTGATCAATGCAAGTGTGATCACAAATCAAATAATCAGGGAAGCGCAATGATCGCTTTCCGGCCAGAGGGATCTCATGAGTACGACCACTGAACGACATGGCGAGGACGCTCGGCCGGTTCTGAGCGCAAAGAACGTGGTGCGCCGGTTCGGCGGCATCACTGCCGTCGGCGATGTTTCGTTCGATGTGCGGCAAGGCGAAATCCTGGGATTGATCGGCCCGAATGGAGCCGGCAAGACGACGATGTTCGATCTGCTGGCCGGCAGCGTTGCTCCCACCAGTGGCGAGATCACGTTGAATGGCACGCCAGTTGCCGGTGAGGCGGCGCACCGCCGGATCGGCCGCGGTCTCGGACGCACATTTCAGATTCCGCGGCCCTTCCCCAATCTGACACTTCTCGACAATGTCATGCTGGCTGCACAGGATCAGGCGGGCGAGCGCTTGCTGTCGAATTTCCTGCGCCCGTGGAAAGTCGCGGAGCAGGAGAGGGCGGCTCATTCAAAGGCGATGGAACTGCTGGATCTCGTTCACCTGACACGTCTGGCGCATGAACCCGCGCGCGTTCTGTCCGGTGGACAGCGCAAGCTTCTGGAGCTTGCTCGCGTCATGATGGCCGATCCCGCCCTCATTCTGCTCGATGAACCCGCTGCCGGCGTCAATGCCACGCTTCTGGAGACGATTATCGACCGCATCCGCGATATCAACCAGCGCGGCGTCACCTTTCTGCTGATCGAGCACAATATCGATATGGTGACGCGGCTCTGTCATCGCGTGCTCGTCATGGCGAGCGGCCAGCTTCTTTGCGAGGGGACGCCGGAAGAGGTTGCTCGCGATCCGCGCGTCATCGAAGCTTATTTGGGAGGCGCGGCATGAGCGAACCCGTGCTCATCGTTCGAGATCTCGTCGCCGGGTACGAGCCTGGCGTGCCCATTGTGCGCGGTGCCTCGATCACCGTTGCGGAAAAAGAGATCGTCGTCGTCCTTGGTCCAAACGGCGCCGGAAAATCGAGCTTTATCAAGGCGATTGCGGGCCTTGTTCCAGTTGAAAGCGGTTCGGTGAAACTCGCCGGCACCGAGATCACCCGCGCGCCGGCACATAACATGGTGCGGCTCGGCCTCGCCTTTGTGCCGCAGACGGAAAATGTCTTCCCGCTGATGTCCGTCGAAGACAATCTGAAGGTTGCCGGCGGCATTCTGAAGCCGAAGGAAGTGCCTGTTCGCATCGAGGAAATGTATGCGACCTTTCCAGATCTCGCGCGCCATCGTCGCATCGCGGCCGGCAATCTTTCCGGAGGACAGCGGCAGATGCTGGCCGTTGCGCGTGCCCTCATCGTTCATCCAAAGCTTCTCGTTCTCGATGAACCCTCGGCGGGCCTCTCGCCGAAGTTCGTCTCGATGGTTTTCGACATGCTGACCGAGATCCGCAAGTCGGGCGTGACCATTCTGCTGGTCGAGCAAAATGCAAAGGCGGCGCTGGCCATTGGCGATCGCGCCTATGTTCTAGTCGAGGGCAAGGACAGGCATGAAGGCATTGCATCGGAGCTTTGGAACGACCCCGTCGTGGCTGAGCTCTATCTCGGCCAGCGACCGGCACCGTCAGTCAACGGAGGTGCGGCATGAACCTGCAATTTATCGTCGACGGATTGCTGACGGGCTCCATGATCGGTCTTGGCGCCATCGGGGTGACTCTGACCTATTCGATCCTGCGCTTTTCGAATTTCGCCCATGGCGACTTCATGGCTTGGGGCACCTATGCGACCCTTGCCGTCGTCAGCGCCATCGGAGCGATCTTCGGCAAGGTCGCACCGATCGGCCCGCTCTCCTTCGGCTGGCCGCTGATCGTCGCGGTGATTGTCGCCATGGGCTTTACCGGCGTTCTTGCCCTTGCGCTCGACAAGGTCTTGTTCGCCAGGCTGCGAGCCAAGGGCCAGTCGATCATCGTCGTCATGGCAAGCTTCGGCGCCTCCATGGCGCTACGCAGCCTGCTTGAATTCCTCTTCACCTCACGCCCGACCTATTTCAGTCGTGCCATCCAGATCGCCATGCCCGTCGGCTTCGGCATTCGCATCACGCCCGATCAGATCGCGCTTTTGATCGTCACGGCACTGCTGGTTTTCGGCGTGCATATGCTGATGACGAGGACGCAGACAGGCCGCTCCATGCAGGCACTCAGCCAGAACCCGGCGCTTGCCCGTGTCGTTGGCATCGATGTCACCAAGGTCGTGCGCATCACCTGGCTGATCGGTGGGGGGCTCGCCTGCGTTGCCGGCGTCATGATCGGCATCCTCGTGCAGATCCGCCCGCTGATGGGCTTCGACATGCTGCTGCCTATGTTTGCCGCAGCCATTCTCGGCGGCATCGGCAGCGTGCCCGGAGCTGTTCTTGGCGGCCTGATCATCGGACTTGCTGAAGCTGGTGCGGTTCAACTGATCGGAGCGGAGTGGCGCGCTGCCATCTCCTTCATCATCCTGATGGCGGTGCTGTTCGTCCGGCCGATCGGGCTTTTCGGAGTGAGAGAGCGATGATGGATATTATTGGCTACGGCGCTTTCTTCCTGACGACGGCGTTGATCTTTTCGTTCATTACGCTCGGATTGAACCTGCAATGGGGACTGACGGGCCTTTTCAACGTCGGCCTTGCCGGTTTCGTCGCCATCGGCGCCTACACCTCGGCTCTGTTGACGACGCCGGATACGGCCGGGCGGTTCGGCGGATTCGATTTGCCGATCCTTATCGGCTGGCTGGGCGCAATGATAGTGGCCGGCGTTGCCGCCGCGATCATCGGCGTGGCGACGCTCCGGTTGAAATCGGACTATCTGGCGATCACCACCTTCGGCGTCGCAGTGGTCGTCCAGCTTGTCGCGCTGAATGCGCAAAAGCTGACAGGCGGCCCCTTCGGCATCGGCTTCATACCCCGGCCGTTTTCGAGCCTTGCCGAGACGCCGCTGCTCTTCAACTTCGCCAATCTCGGCGTTGTGGTCGCCGTGCTGCTGGTCGCGTATTTTGCGCTGGAGCATTTGGCGCACAGTCCCTGGGGGCGCGTGCTGAAAGCGTTGCGTGAGGATGAGCGCGCGGCAGTTTCGCTCGGCAAGAGCGCACGTTTCTATCGCGTTCAGGCATTTGCCGTCGGCGGCGCGATCATGGGGCTCGCCGGCGCGATACAGGCGCATTTCATCGGCTTTATCGCGCCTGACAACTATCTTCCGATCCTGACGTTTCAGGTCTGGGTCATGCTGATCGTCGGTGGTTCCGGCAGCAACAAGGGAGCTATCATCGGCAGCATTGTTGTCTGGGCAATCTGGGCTGGCTCAGGCGCGCTGACAAGCGCACTCTTCTCTCCGGAGCAGCAGGCTCGTGCCGCCTCGCTGCAGATCGTCGCAATCGGCGTCATGCTCTGCATAATTCTGCTGGTGCGCCCAGGTGGGATTCTTGGGGACATGCCTCGCCGGCGTCCGGCTGCGCGTCGATCCTCCCCTGCCACGGACGAAGCCAGCTCTTCCTGACGCTTCAGGACGGCAATCCCGAACGGACGATGGATCAATCTTTGACGACGACGAAAGGCATGATACTGAGAAGCATGGACAACGTTTCCCGCACCAACTTGCAGATTATTCTCGCCATTCACTGAATGGTGGGTCGGATATTTGTTGTCCAAGCAAAGAAACCCGCCCAGAGGCGGGTTTTCTTTTTCCGTCTCGTGGGCTCTCCCGGAGTTGGAAATGTCAGATCAGGAATTCAACAGCGATCTTCAGGCCTCTCATCGCGCGACGCTGCACATGCTGTGCGGAAAGATCGCTGCCGGAAAATCCACCCTCACCGCCGAGCTGGGCCGAATGCCCTCCACCGTAGTTATCAGCGAGGACTTTTGGCTGAGCCGCCTGTTTGGCCCCGAAATGAAGGATGTTGCGGACTACATCCGTTGCTCACGGCGACTGCGCGAGGCCGTCGGTCCGCATGTTCAGGATTTGCTGCGTCTCGGGGTCTCTGTCGTACTGGATTTTCCTGCGAACACGGTCGCTATGCGGGCCTGGATGAGGACGCTCTTCGAGGCAGCCGGTGCCGATCATCGTCTGCATTTCCTCGATGTGCCCGACGAGGTGTGCAAGGCGCGTCTTCGCGCCCGCAACGCTGCTGGTACGCATGATTTCGCAGCCTCGGATGCCGAATTCGAGCAGATCTCCAGCTATTTTGTCTCACCATCGGAGACTGAGGGGTTTAACGTCATCCTTCGGTCGGCCTGACGCTCGACATCCTACCAGACCGGACGGCGCCGGGGTTTGCTGCATCCTCGGCGTCGCTGGAGAGTTGGACTGTGCCGAAAGCAGCACGCAGTTTTCGCGGAAACGTTTGAGCCTAACCTAGCCCTTGACCGCGCCGGCCGTCATCGAGCCGGAAAGCTGCCGATACATCACCAGGCCGAGCAAAGCCGGCGGCAGGGCGCCGAGGATCATGACCGCCGAAGCCATGCCCCATTGCACGCCGCCGCCACTGGCCGCAAAGAAGAACGAGGCTCCGACCGTCATGGGAACGGCTTGATTGGTCGTTAGCATCAGTCCGAACAGGAATTCGTTCCACGCGGTGATGAAGCCGAAGATGAAGGTGGTGACGAGGGTGGGACGAACCACCGGACGAATGACCCTGATCATGATGTGGAAAACGCTTGCCCCATCGACCGTCGCGGCCTCATCGAGTTCGATTGGTATGTCGGATATGGCATTGACCAACATGACCAGCGCCAGCGGAATGTTGACGATCGTCAAGATAAGCCCGAGGCCGATCCGCGTGTCGAGCAGGCCGAGCCACTGATACATCATGTAAAGCGGGATCGCGAAGACGACCAGCGGCACGGCGCGAAGGTTGATGACCAGCGGAAGCAGGAGCTTTTGCCCGGTTTCGCTGCGGGCAATCACGTAAGCTGCCGGAAAGGCGAGCACGATCGCCAGCAGCGTGCCGATCAGCGCTGCCGCCGCGCTGTTTGCGAGATAGAGGAAAATGTTGAAGCGCTCGGTGTCCGTCAGTACCTTCAGATAGTTGTCGAAGGTCGGTTGCTCGATCCATAGGCCGGCATTGCTGGAGATCTCGCGCGTCGTCTTGAACGAGGTGATGAGGGTGACGAGGATCGGAAAGTTCATGGCAAAGACCACAATGCCGTAGACGATCCAGCGCAGGGGTTTCAGCATCTCATCTCTTCCTTCGCGCGCCGAGCCAGTTCAGGCCATAAAGAACCAGCAGCGATGTGATGAACAGCACGACGGAGGCTGCAACCGCCTTGCCGATGGCGCCTTCCTTGAAGAAGGCCTGGTAGATGTAGATCGACAAAGATGTCGTCGATCCGCCAGCGCCGCTGCCGGTCAGGGCATAGACATTGTCGAACACCCGGAAGCCGTCGATGAAGCGGATGAAGAAGGCGACGGTCAGCGTCGGCATCATCAGCGGCAGCTCGATACGCCACAGGCGCTGCAGTCCGGTCGCCCCGTCTAGCGCCGCCGCTTCGCGCACGTCCTCGGGAATAGCGATATAGGCAACATAGAACAGCAGAAAGGCGAAGGGGGTCCATTGCAGCACTTCGACGACGACGAGCGTGCGGAAGGCATTCTGAAAGTCGAGGAAGGCCGGGCTGTCGCCGAACCACTCGAAGAGATAATACGGCACCGGTCCGGCAAATTCGTGCAGCACGAGGCGATACATCAGACCGACCATGGCCGGCGCAACCATCAACGGCAGCATCAGCGGCGCCATCAGCACGGGCCGTGCTGACAGAAGCGGCTTGAGGAAGATCGCCAGGAAAAGGCCGAGCAGACACTCCGAAACGGCGGTGATGATGCCGAAGCGGACGGAGAACCAGACCGATTGCCAGAACGACGCGTCCGTGAGCGCTAAGACATAGTTGTCAAAGCCGCTGATCCGGGGGCTGCGCAAGGTCTCGAACGAGACGGTCGAGATGGAATAGACGAGATTGAGGAGAGCCGGGAAGCCGAGGAACAGCAGCAGAAACCCGACAAGGGGTGCCAGGTAGAGTCTGCCTTCAGAGCGTTTTACGAGAGCCATGGGTGTCAGCCGTTGTGGCCGGATGCCGTCGAGCCGGCATCCGGCCCTTGTCCCTATTTCTTCAAGAGATCCTGCATGCCCGCCTTGGTATGGGCAAGCGCATCCTCAAGACTTTGCTGGCCGGACCAGTAACCGGTGAATTCCTTGGCTTGCAGTTCGTAAACCGAAAGCGCCTTGGCGGAGGTGGCACCCGTCATGACGTAGCCATACTTGCTGGCGAATTCGCCGAGCTTCACGAGATCGGGGCGTTCCTTGGCCACCTTGGCGACGACATCCGGTGTCAGCGCGGGCGAACCGCCTGCGCGGGCATAGGCAAGGGCCGCATCCTCGGAAGACAGCCATTTGAGGAACTTGATCGCGCCTTCCTTGTTCTGCGCGTGCTTGTTGAGCCCGAGGCCGAGACCGTGAATATGATCGGCGCGTCCGTTCGGCCCGGCCGGTGGTGCAACGATGCCGGTTACGTCAGCGACGGCAGGCGATTTCTTCGGGTCCGTGAGCTCAGCCGCTGCCGCATTCCATTGCAGGGCAGTCGCGGTTTGCCCGGAGCTGAAGGCGGCATTGGTTTCGGGATATTCGTAGCTGAGCGAATCCTTCGGCGACGCACCGGCGTCATAAAGCGTCTTGTAGAGTTTCAGCGCCGTCTTGTAGGCATCCGAGTCGATCGTGACGTTGCCGCTGGCGTCCATCCAGTCGCCGCCATAGGAGCGCGGCAGGGACTGGAACACCATCATGTTGAAGAGAAGGTTCTTCATCTGCAGCACGGTGCCATAGCGGACCGGGCTCTGGCGGTTGACTTGCTTGCTGAAATAGAGCGAAGTCGCCGCCCAATCGTCCCATGTCCAGTCATCGGGCTGCTTGGGCGCAAGCTCCTTGCCGAGATACTTCTTGGAGATCTCGGCATACTTGGCCTTGGCGTCGGGATCGGCGATCAACGCGTCGACGAGATCCTTGCGGTAGTAC
The DNA here is from genome assembly GCF_003610155.1 of Rhizobium sp. WW_1. Taxonomy (NCBI): domain Bacteria; kingdom Pseudomonadati; phylum Pseudomonadota; class Alphaproteobacteria; order Hyphomicrobiales; family Rhizobiaceae; genus Rhizobium; species Rhizobium sp. WW_1. The sequence continues at coordinate 74,144 of NZ_RAIN01000004.1, read as the reverse complement.
ATGAAATGCAGCGACAGATCGGTCGGCACGCCATATTGCTTGCCGTCGAACTGCATCGTCTTCAGGACGGTATCGCCGAACACCTTCGAGGCGTCGGCATTAAGCTCGATCGGCTCCATATAGGGCGCATAGCGACCGATCGAATAGGTTGCGACCAGATTGACGTCGAAGGCATTGGAGCCGGCCGCCATATCGGCCTGCAGCTTGTCGAAGAAGCCGTCGCGGTTGAAGAACAGAAGTTCGACCTTGTCGGCATCCGACGCCGTCTTGTTGTAAAGATCGGCGGTGGCGCGCAGCGCCGTTTCCTCGGAACCTCCCGGCCAGCCGAGGACGACGACCTTGGCGTTGGCAAGGCCCGGCAGCGCTGTTGCTGACAGCATCAGGGCAAGCATTGCAGATGATATGTGCTTGAATTTCATTCTCGTTCCCTTTCCTTATCGTTGTTGGTTGAATGCGGCAGGCGTGTCTATCGCTGGCGCCCGGCCAGGTCCGCCGCGCCGATGATGCCGGCATGGGGGCCGAGGCTTGCCGCAACCAGATGCGGTGCGAGATGCGGAGCCAACCCTGCGAGCTGTGCACGAACAGCTTCGAGATAGCCGGGCGCCAGACCGATACCGCCACCGATGACGATGCGTTTTGGCGCGAACATCATCTGTATGTCGCGGCATAGAAGTGCGACGCGCGCTGCGGACTGTGCGACGATCGCCTCGGCCCAGTCAGTGCCTTCGCGTGCCTTTTGGAAGATCTCGGGCGCCTCGGCCGGATGCCCGGTGCGGGCGGCTTCCGCTGCCATCCATCGGCCGGAAACGACATCTTCCAGCGGAGCTTGGCCGTGCGTGGGTCCGCGGATGAGGCCGAAATGACCGGCAAGGCCGAGCAATGGCTGCCCGTTGACCACGACACCGCCGCCAATTCCTGTGGATATGGTCAGGAACACGGTGTCCTCGTTATTACCGGCACCGAACCTGTGTTCGCCCCAGGCTGCCGCCTGCGCATCGTTGACGGCGAAGGCCGGCTTGCCGAACAAGTTTTCAGCTTGCGCCGCCAACGGATAGGCGTCCGGAATTGCGAGCGTCGCGGGATTGAGTGCAGACCAGCGCCCGTCGTCTATCAGGCCGGTTGCGGCGATGCCGACGCGGTCGTACTGCCTGCTCCAGGACTGTGCCTGTTCGGCGATGGCCGCCAGCCACGCGTCCGGCCCTACCTGCCGGCTGGTCGCGATCGTCCTTTCCGCAAGCACCTGCGTGCCCCTGACCAACGCTGCCAGGGTCTTGGTTCCGCCGATGTCGATTGCGAGCGTGGCGCCTTCGCGCTGCGAAAAGGCAGTCGAGACGGCGGCGTCGAACCAGGACGTCACATGCTCTGTCCGCGTGATCGCCGAGCCGACCACGACGGCGCCGGCGCCCGCCCGCACTGCCTCGGCGGCCTGTTCAGGCGTGCGGATACGGCCTTCCGCGATCACGTAGGGGGTCAGCTGCCGCATGGCGGCAATTAGCGCGATGTCCGGTTCGACTGGCTCGGGGCCGCCGACATAGCCCGACATGGTCGTGCCGACGAAGTCGACGCCGGCTTCAAGCGCACGTTCCGCATCCTTCAGACAGGAGCAATCCGCCATGGACAGCAGGCCCCGTGCCTTGATGGCGGCAAGCAGCGCCTCGATGGTTTCAGGACGAGGTCGATCGGTGGCGTCGAAGGCGATAATATCGGCGCCGGCATCGGCTAGGGCCTCGACGTCGGCGATGAAAGGGGTAATGCGCACCGGACTATCATCAAGGTCGCGTTTGACGATGCCGATGATTGGCGCGTCGACGGCGGCTCTGACGGCGGCGACATAGGCCGCCGACTCGATGCGCAGCGCGCGGGCACCGGCGGCCAGGGCCGCGCGTGCAAAACCGCTGACGAAAATCGCCTCGTCCATCGCTCCGCCCGGCACGGGCTGGCATGATACGATGAGGCTCAGATTGAGATCTTCTTTGCGCATTCGACACCCCTTTTCGGAGCGCTACGATAGACAATGATTACCAGAAAGCAACCGGTTTTAAACTGGTATTATCTTTGTAGCTCGAAGACAAAATCGTAGACCTCGCCCTTGTAGCGGGTCTCGCAAAACTCGACGATCTCTCCGTCGGCGAGAAAGCAGCGCCGCTCGGTCGTCAGGATCGGCGCACCCGGCTCGCAGCGCAGATGCTGCGCATCCTCCGGCGAGGCGGCACGCGCGCGCATGCGCTGAACGGCGCGCTTCGGAAGGAAACCGCGTTCGGCAAGCGCTTCGTAGAGGGAATCGCCGACGAGCGAAGGCGAGGGGAGGAAGCGAACCGGCACGGCGGCGTGTTCGACGGCGATCGGAGCGCCATCGGCGGTGCGCACGCGGCGCATACGCAGGACCTGCGCATTGGCCGATATACCGAGCGCCATCATTTCGGCCGGTGACGGACGGGTTAACTGCTTGGAAATCCAGATGCAGCCCGGTTCCATGCCGCGAGCACGCAGATCTTCGGAGAAGCTGGTAAGGGTGGAAAGCGACTTTTCGACACGCGAGCCGATCTCGCTGCGCGCACCTTGCCGCCGGCTCAACATGCCTTCCTCTTCCAGCATGGCAAGCGCTTTTCGAACCGTTACGCGTGAAAGGGAAAGGTTCTCGGCAAGCGAGCGCTCGCCCGGCAATACCGACCCGGATTTGAAGGCGTGGCTACGAATGGCGGCTTCGATGGCGCTCTTCAGCTGCTTGTAGAGCGGCATTCCTTGAGCGCCGGAAGCGAGCTCTTTCCTGACCAGTTCGACAATATCAGTTGCCAAGGCAATCTTTCCTTTGACGGCACGACGATGAAAAATATCGTCCTGTTCGATACTGGTATTATACTGTACAGGTTTTTACGGTCTGTCGAGACAGATAAAGGGCATACCGGTCCGCAAGTGCGGACCGGTATGCAGTTCGTATCAGGAGGCTAGAGCGCGGCGCTCTAGCGGTGCCGGCATGGCTTTGCCGGGAACACGCAAAGTTGTTTTCGCCGCAGCCCGAGAGGCGGCGGATGGAATATGGGTCGTATTGGTCTTCGTGGCTCCCAGCCAGCGAAGGATAGCGTCGAAGCCGGGCTGGGCGGCCCGCTTGAATTCCGGGCTCATTTCCTCGTCCATGCCGCAGAGCGAGGCAATTTCCTGGAAGTCCACGCGCCCTGCCCGAAGAGGGGGACGCGATTGGAAAACGATCAGGCCGATCATGAAGCCTTTGATATTCTCGAAGCTACGCGGCTGAAGTAGCGGCTGGAGCCGCATATCGCAAAAATCCGAAATCTTGCGCTGGAAAACATCAGAGGCAGAGCTTTTCTTTATGGGCATTATTCATTCCTTGCAGGCGACATCATCCAAAGGTCGGGATGTGGCCCGCTAAAGCACTCAGGTTAACGAAGCGCAAACAACCGACCGATTGGCCGCTTTCACTTCTACGATGCGCCGCTATTTGGCAAGTGAAAGATCGATCACGCTTCGGTCAGCGCCGTGTTTGGTACGGCGCGGCAACGCTTGGCCACAAAACCGCCAAGACCATGAAAAAACTGTAACTTGCCTCCCGCGCCATTGAGAGCGACATTTCCCTTGCGCCGGAATTATGAGGTGAAAGACATGTCAGTCTTGGAAATGCTGGTCAGACGCCGGATGCAGGAAGAATATGCCAAGGGTACATCGCCAGAGCGCATAACCCGGCTCCTGCAGGAATTCTTCAACGGGACAGAGGCCTCCCAAGCCGATGCGATCCCGCGCCGGACGTCCGATAATTCGTAAATAATATTGGCCGGCCTCATCAGCTTTTGCGAGGGCCGGCCGTTTGTCGAGGCGGACTAAAGCTTCAAGCCCGGTTTCTATTTTGCCTCATTCGATCCCGGCAGATTTTCGACGGCGGTCAGGATCTTGTAGACGGCGGAGACGCGTGCAGGGATCGGAAAGTTCCTGTTCGCCAGCAGCGCGATGCCGACTTGCCGGGCGGGAAAAAAGGCTACGTATGCGCCGAAGCCGTTCGTCGAACCCGTTTTATTCAGCAGGACATCCTTGCGCGGCTGTTGCGGCGGCTCGAGGCGGGTGACCTTGTGCGGCTCAAGTGCCATGTCGGATGAATTGCCGGCGAGCAGTCGCGCGAGCGTCGTCGGATAGGCATAGATTTCCCAGCCCAGCGCCTGCGTCATGTTGTCGACGCGGTAATAGCCGACATGCGTCGCATCGACCGCTTGCTGAAGCGTGCCGTCGAGCTTCGCGTCGCCCATATTGGCTTCAAGAAAGGCAAGCATGTCTGAGGCCGTGGTTTTGATGCCATAGGCCGGCGTGTCGAGCACGCCGGGATTGACGCGGATCGGCTTGTCTTGCTTTGAATATCCATAGGCATAGTTGCCCATCTCTGACGGCGGAACGCGGACATAGGTGTGGGTCAGGCCGAGGCCGTTAAGGATCTTTTCCTGCATAAGCGCATCGAACGGCTGGCCCATAGCCTGACCGGTCAGATAGCCGAACAGGCCGATGCTGGGGTTGGAATACTGCCGGTACGTGCCCGGTGCGAAGGAAGGATGCCAGTTGCGATAGTAGGCAACCATCTTGTCCTGATCCGTCACGCTATCGGGAAATTGCAGGGGCAGTCCGCCTGCCGCGTATGTGCCGAGATCGAGGAGGCTGACCTTGTCGAAACTGGTGCCCATGAGCTCAGGCATATACTTCGTCGCCTTGTCGGACAAAGACAGCTTTCCGCTGATCTGGGCATAGGTGCCGAGTGTGGCCGCGAAGGTCTTGCTGATAGAGCCAAGCTCGAAGATCGTGTCGTTCGTGACCTTCTGGCCGTTCTCCTTCGAGGCGAGGCCATAGTTGAAGATGTAATGCTTGCCCTTGACGGTGATCGCGATTGCGATGCCCGGCACGTCGTTTTCCTTCATGAGCGGGCGAATAGTCTCGTTGACGGCACGCTCCAGCTGATCCCGGTCATTGTCTTCGGCGGCATGGACGCCGATCCCATAAAAGATGCAGCCCGCGATTATGCCGAGCTTCTGCAGCGAATTGGAACGTATATTCAAGATGATATCCTCATTATGATGATCGGCCGTGCCGGATTGTGCGGTGGAAAGGGAGATGGGGCTGGAATTCATATCGTCGCGGCGATGCGGCCAATTTCGGCGATGATGGCGTTGCGTTCGTCGGCTGCGATCGCCGGTATTTCGCAATAGGCCGTGACGATGATGGGCGCGCGGTTTGATGGCCACAGAACTGCAATGTCATTGGCATTGCCGTCTTTGTCGCCGTTCGTGCCGGTCTTGTCACCGGCCAGCCAATTCTTCGGAAGACCGGCACGCAATCGGGTATCGCCTGTCCTGTTGGTCATCAGCCAGGCGGCCAGCTGCAATCGCGAAGCCGGCGACAACACATCGGTGAACAGAAGCCGTCGCAGGTTTTCCAGCATGGCCGCCGCCGTTGTTGTATCGCGCTGGTCGTCTGGCGTATCGTGATAGTTCAGTTCCGGCTCAAGGCGGTCGAGGTGGGTAATTTCGTCGCCAAGGCTGCGGCAGAAGGTTGTCAGTGCTCCTGGCCCGCCGAAGCTTGCAAGCAATAGATTGCCGGCGGTATTGTCGCTAAGCGTCATCATTGCCGCGCAGAGTTCCGCGATGGTCATGCCGCCCTTACCTACATTCGCCTTCGTCGCTGGCGAGCTGTCGACAAGATCGCGTTCCGTATAATGAACGCGCCGGTCGAACTTCTCTTCGCCCTTATCGACGCGTGCCAGCACCAGGGCGGCCGCCAGCGTCTTGAAGGTGCTGCATATCAGGATGCGCTCGCCAGGCCGGTGTTCGATGCGCTTGCCGCTTGCCATGTCGAGAACGCTGACGCAGATGCGGCCTGGATGCTTGCTTTCGAGTGCGGCAAGCTGTGCCTCACCCGCATTCTCGTCTGCAGTGCGTCCAACCGCGCTGATCCCTGCCAGAACAGGCAGCGCAAGCAAGCTGCCGGCAAGACTTTGCCGGCGCGACAGTAAGATCGTCATCTTTTTTCCACTTCGATTTATGTTGGGCAGAGGTGCGCCTATCAGGCCCTCGTGGACGTCATTGAGGTCTGGCAAATCACCCTGCGAGGCGGACTATGGCTCCGCTTCCTGCCCTAGACAAACGATCAATTCTGCGCTTAGACATGAGAAAAACTTGGCCTTAGGACACAAATGGACATCTCACAGCTGCCGTTGAATGCTCTTAGGGTTTTCGAGGCATCGGCGCGCCATTGCAGCTTTACGCGGGCCGGACTGGAACTCCGGGTCACCCAGACGGCTATCAGCCATCAGGTCAAGGCGCTGGAGGACGTGCTTGGCGTGACCCTCTTCAAGCGCCTGCCGCGCGGCCTTGCCCTGACCGATGAGGGACACGCGCTGCTGCCGGTGCTGACCGATGCCTTTCGCCGCATGAGCGCCACGCTCAGCCAGCTGGAGGAGGGGAACTTTGCCGAAATCCTGACGGTCGGCGTCGTCGGCACCTTTGCCATCGGCTGGTTGCTGCCGCGCCTCGGGGGCTTCAAGGCGCTGCATCCGCATGTCGATCTGCGCCTGAAAACAAATAACAATCGCGCCGATATGGTGCTCGACGGGTTGGATTTCTTTCTGCGCTTCGGCGACGGCGCCTGGCATGGGACCGAGGCGATCCACCTTTTGGATGCGCCGCTTTCTCCGGTCTGCACGCCGGCGCTTGGGGAAAGGTTGCGCACGCCTGCCGATCTCGCCGATGTCGAGCTGTTGCGCTCTTATCGGCTCGACGAATGGTCGCTCTGGTTCAGGGCTGCGGGTCTGCAGCCTCCTCATCTGCGGGGCTGGATGTTCGATTCCTCACTGACACTCGTGGAAGCTGCGGCACGCGGCGTGGGCGTCGCGCTCGTGCCAGTGGCGATGTTCTCGCACGACATCGAGACCGGGCGCATCATGCAACCGTTCACAATGACCGCGACGACCGGAAGCTACTGGCTGACGCGATTGAAATCGCGGGCAGAGACGGCGTCGATGAAAACGTTTCGGCAGTGGCTGCTTGCGGAAATCGAGGAGATGCCTGGGTGACACGCAACCTAAAACGGCCCCGGACGTGCGTCCGGAGCTATTTGCAATGAATTGGCTTTTATGGCCGTGAAGGCGGCTAAGCTCGGCGGCTTCAGCTTGCGAGTTTCAACCTCACGGCGCCCGTCCGCGTGCCAGAGCGCACCGTCTTGAACCGGCCAACCAGACCAGCAAGTTCGTTGCTGATATCGGCGAGGTGCCGGGTCGAGGCGTTGGTTTCCTCCATCAACGCGACGTTCTGTTGCGTCATTTGGTCCATGTTGCGGACGGCGGAGTTGATCTCGCTGATGCCGACGGCCTGTTCCTGCGTTGAGCGGGCGATGGCACCGACATTTCTGTCGATGGAGGCGACCTGATTGCCGATCAAGGACAACGCTTCGCCGGTCCGGTGGACCAGCTCGACGCCGCGACGGACGTCGTTCGACGACCTGTCGATCAGATTCTTGATCTCCTTGGCGGCCGTTGCCGAACGCTGGGCCAGTTCGCGGACTTCCTGGGCGACGACGGCAAAGCCCTTGCCCTGTTCGCCGGCTCTTGCCGCTTCGACGCCAGCGTTCAATGCCAGAAGGTTGGTCTGGAAGGCGATATCGTCGATGACGGAAATGATGTCGGTCATCTTGCGGGAGGAGGTTTCAATATCGCCCATGGCCGAAACGGCTTGCTGGACGACTTCGCGGGAGCGCTCTGCCTCGGAGGCGGATTCCTTGACGATTGCTTGGACTTCGCGCGTTCGCTCTGCGGTCTGCTCGGAGATCGTGGTGATCTGGTCGATCGCCGCCGCACTTTCCTCAAGCGCTGACGCCTGTTGCTCCGTGCGCCGCGCCATGTTGTCAGCGGCGGAAGAAATGGACCCGGCTTCGTCGCGAACGCGGGTCACCGAATCCTCTATGCGCTGCATCGCCGTGCCGAGAGAGGCGAGTGACTCATTGTAGTTGCTTTTCAGAACTTCGAATTCGGTCGAAAGGGCGTCGGTGATGTCAGCCGTCAGGTCGCCGTTCGCAAGGCCGTTCAGCGCCAAGCCGAGCGCATTGAGCGCGCGCTCCTGCTCGCGCTGTGCTGCGGCCCGCTCGGCTTCGGCGCGATCGCGTTCGTCGGCAAGCACCTGCAGATAGACGGAAATGCCGTAATCCATGTCGAGGAGTGCGGCCTTGACGATAGCCGACAGCCGGCGCGACAGGGCCTGCTCGTGCTTGCGATGCATGAAGCCTGACAGCTGCTGCGCGACGATCGAGCGGACCATGCCTTCGAGAATCAGGGCGTAGCCGCCGATATACCAGCGCGGCTCGAGCCCGAGGCGGGCATGGGTCCTGCCGACGGCAGAGACGGCCTCGACATAATCGGGACCGTATTTGCCCGAGGCAATCGTCTTCCAATGATCCTGCTGCTTGGATTTCGCATGTGCCACATGCTGCTGCGACGAGAAAAACTTCGACATTGCCGGATGTTTGGCGATCTTCTCGTAGAAGGTGTCGAGAGAGCCCTTGACGGCGGCTTCGATGGTCGGCTGCAGCTCCGAGAGAGCTTGCCGGGCATCTTGCCCCAGTCCAACAAAGTCGAGCCGATCGTTCAACTCGTCCATTTTCGATGCGCGCACCATAGTCTGCTCCAAGAAAGAAATTACAAGCAGTTAGGGCATGGGTATGGTTAAGAATCTATTAGATTTTCAGCCGATTTTCGCGGCAAGATTGTCGCAGCTTCACATGGTCAGGTTGCAGCCTTTTGCGCCTTGCAATGTTATTGCCCGTCTTGCCGGCTTCTGTTACAGACTGGCCGTCACTACATATTTCGTCGTGGAGCAATTGGCATGGGGAACTCCAAGTCAGCAGATAGATAAGCCGCAACAGCTTTTGTTGTTGCGGCGTGCTGTCGATCTCATTGCAATTGAAGCCACTGGCAGGCGCCGCCCGAACTCTCTTTCGAGCGGAAATTTCTCATGTCTGACATGCGCCCGTCCTGGGCCTATACGCTGCCGGCAGCGCTCTTGCTGATGGCGCCTTTCGATATTCTCGCCTCGCTGGCTATGGATATCTATCTTCCTGTCGTGCAGTCGATGCCCGACATTCTCGACACGACGCCTGCGGTGATCCAGCTGACGTTGAGCCTCTATATGATCATGCTCGGTCTCGGGCAGGTCCTGTTCGGTCCGCTTTCGGATCGCATCGGCCGGCGTCCCGTCCTGCTTTCGGGCGCGGTTCTCTTTGCCGTTGCCTCTCTTGGAGCGACCTTGTCATGGAGCGCTTCCGCCTTCGTGCTTTGCCGCCTGCTGCAGGCCACAGGCGCTTCCGCTGCGTTGGTCGCGACCTTTGCGACTGTGCGGGATGTCTATGGCAATCGTCCGGAGCAGGCCATTATCTATGCCACATTCGGCTCGATACTGTCCTTCGTCCCAGCGCTCGGCCCTATCGCAGGGGCCATGATTGCCGATCAGTTCGGATGGCGCGCCATCTTCATGTTGCTCGCAATCATGGCCTTGATGGCTATTCTTCCCGCAATGGTGAAGTGGCACGAAACAATGCCTACGGTCACGACCGGACCACGCCGTTCCGTCCGGCTGATTTTCACCAGCCGGCCGTTCTGGACCTATACGCTGGCTTTCAGTGCGAGCATGGGCACGTTCTTCGTGTTCTTTTCGACTGCTCCGCGCGTGTTGATCGGTCAGGCCGGCTATTCCGAGCTTGGTTTCAGCGTCGCATTTGCAACGGTTGCCGTCGTGATGATCGTCGTCACGCGCTTTGCCGGATCGTTTGTCGGGAAATGGGGCGTCGCAGGCTGTACCGCACGGGGCATGTTGCTGCTTCTTGTCGGTGCCGCAGCGCTTGCTTTCGGTCAGTTATACGGCTCGCCGTCCTTTGCAAGCTTCGTGCTGCCGATGTGGATCATGGCGGTCGGCATTGTCTTCGCCGGAGCGGTTACGGCGAATGGCGCGCTGGCGGAATTTGACGACATAGCCGGATCGGCCGTCGCGTTTTACTTCTGCATTCAAAGCCTGATCGTCAGCGTTGCCGGAACTTTGGCGGTTACCGTGCTGAATGGCGATAGCGCATGGCCGCTTGTCGCCTTCTCGACGCTGATGGCGTTGCTGGTGCTAATGGCATTACGCCTGTTGCAATGTGGTAATGCCCCGGCTTAACTCGCCGAGCGCGCGCACTTCAGGGGATCAAGCCTAACGCCGTCGCCCGCGAAGAAGGCTAGCTTCTTCGCGGGCGATCGACTTCGTTTGTAGCATTTGCTGTTTCATGCGAACGTGTGCCGCGGATGCCTGATCGGCATCCCGGCATTCGTGACCGCGTTAACGCCACCCCAGCGCTGGCGCCACATGGGTCAAGATCGACTCGATGACATGGGCGTTGTAATCGACCCCGAGCTGGTTCGGCACGGTCAGCAGCAACGTATCCGCGGCGGCGATCGCTTCGTCCTTCGCCAGTTGTTCGATCAGCACATCCGGCTCGGCGGCATAGCTGCGGCCGAAAATCGCGCGCGTCTTCTCATCGATGAAGCCGACTTTGTCGTCATCCTTGCCGCTGCTGCCGAAGTAGGCACGGTCGAGATCGTTCACCAGCGCGAAGATGCTGCGGCTCACGGAGACCCGTGGTTCGCGCTTATGCCCGGCCTCTTTCCAGGCCTCGCGATACGCCCTGATCTGATCGGCTTGCTGAACGTGGAAGGGCAGGCCGCTTTCATCGTCCTTCAGCGTCGAGCTTTGCAGGTTCATGCCGAGCTTTGCCGCCCATACGGCCGTGGCGTTGGAGCCGGCACCCCACCAGATGCGCTCGCGCAGGCCCTCGGAATAGGGCTCCAGGCGCAGCAGGCCGGGCGGATTGGGGAACATCGGCCGCGGATTCGGCTGTGCGAAGCCTTCGCCGCGCAAGAGATCGAGCAGCACTTCCGTATGTCTACGACCCATATCGGCGTCACTTTCCCCTTCCATCGGTGCATAGCCGAAGTGGCGCCAGCCATCGATAACCTGTTCCGGCGAGCCGCGGCTGATGCCGAGCTGTAGACGTCCGCCGGCGATGAGGTCGGCCGCGCCTGCGTCCTCGGCCATGTAGAACGGGTTCTCATAGCGCATGTCGATGACGGCGGTGCCGGTTTCGATGCGGCTGGTCTTGGCGCCGACCGCAGCCAGCAGCGGAAAGGGCGAGGCGAGCTGGCGCGCGAAATGATGCACGCGAAAATAGGCGCCGTCTGCGCCCAACTGTTCCGCCGCGACGGCAAGATCGATCGACTGCAGCAGCGTGTCGGCCGCCGAGCGTGTCTGCGATTGGGGTGAGGGCGTCCAGTGGCCGAAGGAAAGGAAACCGATCTTCTTCATGATACCATCCTACTGTATCCTGTTAGCACGGCCCGATATTGCGTCATGCACACCGAGGCAGATCCAGCCGAACAATATATGTCGTTGCCTGCCTCTTGCTGCCATGGCTCGCAAAAGCCGTAGGTTCAGGCGCGTATATGTGCACGGATGCAGCCGGATGGAACAGCGCAATCTGTGAACTGACCGTCAACGGTGCCAGACGCGCTGGAAATGGGTGAGCCCTTGACTATTCTGTGGATTCAGTTTGCACGCTCTGGATGCAGCGGCTTCGCCCCCGACGCCAAGGATCAGAAGATCTTGCGATAGAAGAAACGCTTCATGCCTCTCGGATAATTCTCGAGCGTGCCGAAGCGCTCATAGCCCTGACGCTCATAGAAGCCGGGCGCTTGAAAACTGAACGTGTCGAGCCATATGCCGACGGCGCCTTTTGCCTTGATGATCTCCTCCGCTTCACGGATCAGCTTCGATCCGAAATCCGCGCCTCGCAGGCTTTCGGGGACGAAAAGCAGTTCTATAAAGGCCCAGTCGAAATAGAGCTGCGCCCAAAGGCCGCCGACGATATCGCCCGTTTCGTCGCGGAGGACGACGGCGATCGGCTCGTAATTCTCATTACCCGCTCTTGCCGTATTGAAGGCGTCCAGAGGCGTAAGAATGGCACGGCGGTCGGCGTCGGACGGATTGTCCAGGACTGAAATGGTGGCGCTCGACATGGTTGCAATTTCCTCCGGCATAGTTTCCCGCGCGTCTTCTAACATGAACAAATTTTAAGGAACACATTAACAATCGGATAACGCACCGCACCGAAACTGCCGCGTGTGTGAGTGCTTCTCTCGCTTTCAACGTCCTTGAAACAAGAAATGGCAGGAAACTATGTTTGCTAGAAAATTCGCCCCCGCTCTGGTCTTCGTCGCATTCGGCGCCGGTATTGCGCATGCGGAAGTGCCCGTCCGTATCGATCAGTTCGATCATTGGGGCGCGTATTCTTATAAATCGGGCGACAGCGTCAGCTGCTACGTTCTATCGCGGCCGGTCGCGCAGCAGCCCGCCAGCGTCGACCATGGCGACAACTTCTTCATTGTCTCGCGCCTGTCCCCCGGCGACAAATTGGTTCCCGAAGCCGCAATGGGCTACGACTTGAAAGACGGCGCGCAGATGACGGCGACGGTCGGCGACAAGACATTCCCGATGTTTACGAAAGACCGGCATGGCTGGGTGAGGAACGAGGGGCAGGAACCGACCATGGTGAGCGCTATGAAGGGCGGCGCCCAGCTTCAGTTGCAGGCAACCTCCAAGCGCGGCACCGAGACGAGCTATTCCTATTCGCTCTCCGGTATTACGGCTGCTTTGAAGCGGATAGAGACGTGCAAGTAAGTCGATCGGCATCCGAAACCCGATCCAGGATTTCCTCGCGACGAATTATGTAGCGGATCAGCCGACTGGCACCTTCTTATGCTGTGGAGAAAGCGCCAGTCGGACTTTCGGACCGATATCTCTTGTGAAATCAAAAATCCTGATATAAATGAAACCTGTTGATGGGGCATTCAGGATTTAAATGAAGCGCGGCTTTCTGACAATTTATGCGGGTGAGAACGCGGCGGTCTTCAGGGCACTTTCGGCGCCGGCGCGCGTCGATATGCTGAAATTGCTCTGTGCCAAAGGCTCGTTGAACGTCAACGAGATCGCCCGGGAGCTGGATCTGCCGCAATCCACCGTCGCGACGGGAATCATGATCCTGGAGGAAGCAGGTCTGGTCGAAACCAAGGCCGCGAAAGCACGCAAGGGCTACCAGAAGATCTGCACCGCGCTTTACGACGAAATCCTTTTGAGTTTTGAGGACCAGGCCTTCAAGCACGATGAGGACGTGATCGAAGTGGCCATGCCGATCGGCCTCTATACGAGTTGCGAGACGCACGCGCCATGTGGCCTGTGTTCCACCGAGGGCGTGATCGGGCTGCTCGATGTTCCCGACTATTTTCTCGATCCGCAGCGCATGCAGACCGGCCTTCTCTGGTTCGGCCGCGGCCATGTCGAATATAAATTCCCGAACAATGCCAAGATCTTGAACCGGAATGTCAATGCCATCGAGTTCTCGATGGAGCTGTCTTCCGAGGTGCCCGGCACCAATCCGGATTGGCCGTCCGACATCACGGTCTGGGTCAACGGCGTCGCTGTCGGCACATGGACCTCGCCCGGCGACTACGGCGACAAGCGCGGTGCCTTCACGCCAAGCTGGTGGAAGCTCGAGGGTTCGCAATACGGCAAGCTGAAGACCTGGAGAATCTCGAAGAAAGGCACGTTCATCGATGGTGTGGCCGCTTCCGACTTGACGATCGATGATCTCGCCATTGGCCAGCATTCGTCGATTCGTCTGCGAATTGGCATCGCCGAGGATGCGCGCAACACCGGCGGTATCAATATTTTTGGCCGCGGTTTCGGCAATTACGGCCGCGATATCCTGATGCGCATCGACTTGGCGCAATAATATCAATTAATTTGATATATAACATACGATCGGCGCAAAATTCCGATAAGTCATATTTTTTATAAGTAATTGTTTTTGTAAGGTATTATCTTTGCCTGTACGCCTCTTTGCTGCGGTTTCGACATGGCTCTCCACTTCGACTGCGTTGACGGCACCCCAAAAGTGTATCAAGATCAAGGTATAAGAACGAAATATATGATATATATGGGAGGAAGGCCGTGAAGGCGCATGTGATCGTCCACCGTGATTTCCGAATTGCCGACATTGACGACCGGCTTTACAGCGCTTTCCTTGAGCATCTGGGCAGAGCAATCTATGGCGGCATCTACGAGCCCGGCCACGCGACCGCCGACGAGCATGGCTTCCGCAAGGACGTGATCGAGTTGGTGCGCGAACTCAACGCGCCCTATACCCGCTATCCCGGCGGCAACTTCGTCTCCGCCTACAATTGGGAAGACGGGGTGGGGCCTCGTTCCGAGCGGCCGGTTCGCCTGGATCTGGCTTGGCGGACGCGCGAGAGCAACCAGATCGGCGTCAACGAATTCGTCGATTGGTGCAAAAAGGCCAATACCAAGCCGATGCTCGCCGTCAATCTCGGCTCGCGCGGGCTGGATGCGGCGAGAAACTTCCTCGAATACTGTAATCATCCGGGGGGCACCTATTGGTCGGATCTGCGCCGCAAGCACGGCTGGTCCGATCCGCATGACGTGAAGCTCTGGTGCCTTGGCAATGAAATGGATGGTCCCTGGCAGGTGGGTCACAAGTCCGCCTACGAATATGGACGCCTGGCAGACGAGACCGCCAAGGCCATGCGCGGCTTCGACAAGTCACTCGAACTGGTCGTTTGCGGCTCGTCCAATTCCGACATGAAGACCTATCCCGATTGGGAAGCGCAGGTTCTCGACCAATGCTACGACAGCGCCGATCACATCTCGCTGCATATGTATTTCGCTAATCGCGAGCGAAATACGCTGAACTATCTCGCCAAGGCAGAGAAGCTCGATCGCTATATCGTCACCATCGGCGGCGTGATCGATTATATCAAGGCGAAGAAGCGCTCGAAGAAGACGATCGGCATTTCCTTCGATGAGTGGAATGTCTGGTATCACTCCAACCAGCAGGACAAGGATATCCTTGCTCGCAACGAATGGCCGGATGCGCCGCATCTGCTTGAGGATGTCTATAACTTCGAAGATGTGCTGCAGGTCGGCGGCATCCTTAACACGTTCATTCGCCGTTCCGATCGGGTGCGGATTGCCTGCATCGCCCAGCTCGTCAACGTGATCGCGCCGATCATGACGGAAGATGGCGGCCCGGCATGGCGCCAGACCATCTATTATCCGCTGTATTTCGCCTCGAAATATGGTCGAGGCTACGCGCTGCGTCTCATCACCGACGGCCCGACCTATGACAGCGACGAGGCTGATGATGTGCCCTATCTCGATGTGTCGGCGGCCCATGATGAACTCGGCAACATGGTCACGCTGTTTGCCGTCAATCGCCACCCCGACAGTTCGCTCGATCTCGATACTCGTCTTGAAGGCTTTGCCGGCGCCCGCGTGGTCGAACAGCATGAGATGGTCCACAGCGATCTGCGGGCTGTCAACACGGCGACGCAGCCGAATGCCGTCGTCCCGACCCAAACCGGCGATGCCAAGATCGAGGATGGGCGGCTGCGCGCAACGTTGAAGCCGCTCTCCTACACGGTGATCCGACTGGCGGTGTGATGCTGGCGGCCGGGCCGGTATGTGCCCGGCGGTGACAACGGTCGAAAGGTCGCGAGGAGGCGACTGCCGGCCCGTTGCAGACCCGGACTGCCGCGCAAGGCTTGCGTGGTCGGCCGGGGAAGAGGGTGAAAGTCGTGGTTTGCTCCCCTTTGCCTGGGTGCGCTGCGCAATCGACAAAAATGGGAGGAGATCATGCAGCAGTGGAAGAAGCTTGCCTTCGGTGTCGCACTGGCCACGTTCGGCCTCATCGCGGCTGCCCAGGCTCAGGATTATACCGCCTTGCCTCGCAAGGAGACCTTGATCGTCGAGAATCCAGAGGGAACGATCAAGAATCCGGGTTGGTTCAACATCTGGGTCAACGGCGGCGGCGGTGTTTCGACCGGCCTCCAGCAACTGACCATGGATACGCTTTGGTATATCGACCCCGAAAAGGGCTTGGGCGGCTCGGCCTGGGACAATTCGCTGGCTGCGGACAAGCCGCAATATAATGACGATTTCACCCAGATGACGGTGAAGCTGCGCAAGGGCATCTATTGGAGCGACGGCGTCGAATTCACCGCCGACGATGTGGTCTACACCGTCAAGACGCAGATGGACCATCCGGGCATGAACTGGAGCGCGGCCTTCTCGGTGCAAGTCGCAAGCGTTGAGGCTCCGGACCCCTACACCGTCGTCTTCAAGCTGAAGAAGCCGAATTCGCGCTTCCACTCGATTTTCACCGTTCGCTGGAACGGCGCCTGGATCATGCCGAAGCATGTCTTCGAAAAGGTCGCTGATCCGGTTCGCTACGATTTCGCCAATCCCGTTTCGCTCGGCGCCTACAAGCTGAAAGCCTTCGATCCGCAGGGCAAATGGTACACTTGGGAGAAGCGCGACGACTGGCAGCGCACCTCGCTTGCGCGCTTCGGCGAGCCGGCTCCGAAATATGTAAGCTATGTCGATCCCGGTCCGCCGGATAAGCGCACGATTGCGCAGCTTGAGCACAATCTCGATATCATTCACGACAACACGCCCGAAGGCATGTTCACGCTGAAGGAAAAGTCGAAGACGATCGAAAGCTGGTTCCCCGGCTTCCCCTTCGCTCATCCCGATCCGACGCTGCCGGCCGTGATTTTCAATACGCAGGACCCGCTGTTCCAGAATCCTGACGTACGCTGGGCGCTGGCTTTGCTCATCGATATCAAGGCTGTCGACATGGCAAGCTATCGCGGCGCAGCCACGCTATCTGCACTCGGCGTTCCGCCGACGGCAATCGCGATGACCGATTACCAGGCGCCGATGCAGGATTGGCTGAAGAATTTCGAGATCGATACCGGCAAGCGCAAGATCAAGCCTTACGATCCAACGATCGGCCAGCAGATCGCAGATATCCTGCGCAAGCAGCCGAAGTACAAGGATCAGATCCCGACCGATCCGGCAGCGATCAGCAACGCCTTCGGCTATGGCTGGTGGAAGCCTGATCCGCAGGCTGCGGCCGAGCTCCTGGAAAAGGCCGGCTTCAAGAAGGTGGGCGGCAAATGGATGACGCCCGCGGGCCAGCCGTTCAAGATCCGCCTGACGGTGGAAGGCGACACCCGCTCCGTCTTTACCCGTGCGGGAACTCTGATCGCCCAGCAATGGGCAGCCTTTGGGATCGACTCCAAGGCTGCGCCGTCAACGAACGTCTGGCAGGTGGGCTTGCAGCCTGGCGATTACCAGGTCGCTATCGCGTGGAGCGTCGAGACCTGGGGCGGCGATCCCGATCTGTCCTTCTTTCTCGACAGCTGGCATTCCGAATTCGTTGCCAAGAAAGGCGAGAACCAGGCGCCGCGCAACTGGCAGCGCTGGTCCAATCCGGAGCTCGACAAGATCATCGAAAACATCCGCCGCATCAGCGCGGATGATCCGAAGGGCATCGAACTCGGCAAGGACTATCTGAAACTGGTGGCACAGCAGATGCCAACCATTCCGCTGATGTCCTACAACGTCTTCACGTCGATGGATACGACCTACTGGAAGGGCTATCCAACCATATCAGACCCCTATACGGACCCCGTTCCCAATTGGGCGAATTCCCGGTTGATGATGGTCAAGTTGAAGCCGGCCCAGCCCTGATTTCTCCCGACCCTGATGCGGCAATCGCGGCATCAGGCACCTTTCGCCGGACACTAGGCACGTCCGGCGAATCTTTTCAATTGATGATGAAGAGCAAGCAGCGAGGAAGACGGCGGCATGACGTCCTATCCAGTTTTCGTATTGAAACGATTTGGCCAGTTTCTGCTCGTTGTCTTCCTCGGCATTTCCGCGACGTTCTTCATCACCCATATGACGCCGATCGATCCGGTCGCGGAAAGCATCGGCGCCATCCAGCAAATGGGCCAGTCCGATCCGCGTGCCGTCGAGCTGATGCGCCAGTCGCTGAGGGAACTCTACGGTCTCGAGGGCTCCATCTGGCAACAGTATCTGCATTTCTGGGGACGCCTTGCGACCGGCGATCTCGGGCCGTCGCTCTCGGCATTTCCGACGCCGGTTTCCGCCATCATCGCAAGGGCGCTGCCCTGGACGATCGGCCTGATGACCGTTTCCGTCATCATCACGTTCCTGCTCGGCAACATGATCGGCGCGCTCGCGGGCTATTATCGCAAGAGCATGGTGCTGAAGGCCGTCAGCCTCGTCTTCATCGCCATGCAGCCGATCCCCTATTACATCCTGGCATTCGTTCTCATCATTCTCTTTGGCTATATCTGGCCGATCCTGCCGATCAATGGCGGTTATGAGATGAATACCAATCTCAATCTCTCTGTCACACTGGTTCTCGATATCCTGCGGCACTCCATCCTGCCGGCGCTGTCCCTGATCCTTGTCGGGACGGGTGGTTGGCTGATCGGCATGCGCGCGCTCGTTTCCAACATCATCACCGAGGACTATGTCGTCTTCGCCGAGCTCGGCGGCGTACCGAAGCGCAAGATCCTGCGCTCCTATATCGCCCGCAATGCCATGGTCCCGCAGTTCACCGGTCTTGCCATGTCGCTCGGCGCCGTCTTCAACGGCACCGTCATCACCGAGATCGTTTTCGGCTATCCTGGTATCGGCAATCTCCTGATCTCGGCGGTGCATGCCGGCGACTACAGCCTTGTCTTGGGGCTGAGCGCGCTCTCGATTGTCGGCGTCGCCGCCGCCGTCTTCATCATCGACATACTGGGTCCTCTGATCGACCCGCGCATCAAGGTGGAGTAGGCCATGCTGACGATCGTTCGCGACCTTGCTCGCCAGAATATGGAATTCCTCTTCGGCCTCCTGCTGCTCGCCGTCATCGTGGGGCTGGTCATCCTGTCCTATTTCTCGCCCTATGGCCCTTCCGATCTTTATCTGCTACCGCCGGATATGCCGCCGGATGGGCAATATTGGCTGGGCACGACATCACGTGGGCAGGATGTGTTCTGGCAACTGACGACCGCACTCCGCAACACGCTTTATTTCGGCATTGGCGTCGCCTTCCTGTCTCGCGTCATCTCGCTGGCGGTGGGGCTCGTTGCGGGCTACGCCGGAGGGGTTGTCGATCGCGTCTTGATGGCGATCAACGACAGCATCATGGTCATTCCACAATTTCCGGTGCTCATCCTGTTCTATTTCGTGCTGAAGGACGAAATGACCTGGACGGTGCTCATCGTTGTCATGGCCTCGCTCGGCTGGTCCTATGATGCTCGCCTGATCCGCTCGGTGGCAATCAGTCTCAAGACGCGACCTTTCACCACGCAAAGCGTCTATTCCGGCATGAGCATGCGCAAGATTCTCATTCAGGAGCATCTGCCCTATGTGCTGCCGATCGTCTTTGCCACGACCATGAACAACATGATCTGGTCAATCGGCATGGAGATCACGCTCTCGGTGCTCGGGTTCACCGATATCGAGACGCCGACCATGGGCATGATGATCTATTGGGCCAATGCGCATTCGGCGCTGATCGCCGGAACATGGTGGTGGGTCGCAGCGCCGGTGGCGGCCATCGTGGTGCTGTTCATGGCGCTCTTCCTGCTGTCGATGTCGATGAACGAATACAACGACCCCCGCAGTCGTTTGAACCGGATGGGAGGCTAAGGGTATGGAGGCTGTCGTCGAGGT
The DNA here is from genome assembly GCF_003610155.1 of Rhizobium sp. WW_1. NCBI lineage: Bacteria > Pseudomonadati > Pseudomonadota > Alphaproteobacteria > Hyphomicrobiales > Rhizobiaceae > Rhizobium > Rhizobium sp. WW_1. The sequence continues at coordinate 54,465 of NZ_RAIN01000004.1, read as the reverse complement.
CAACAACCTCAAGGCCTACTATCGGGCCTTCCTTTACGGCGTCGATCGCGAGGTGCGCGCGGTGGATGATGTCAGCCTGTCGATCGGCCGCGGCGAGATCTACGGTGTTGCGGGTGAATCGAGCAGCGGCAAGACGACACTGATCAAGACGATCGCGGGCGCCATCCGGCCGCCGCTTCGCGTCGTTTCCGGTGCCGTCCAGTTTCATTTTAACGGCGGGACGCAGGATATTTACGCGATGACGCCTGAGCAGCGGGCGTCGCTTCGCTGGCGGCATCTGTCCTATATCATGCAGGGATCGATGAATGTGCTCAATCCCGTGCGGCGCATCCGGCACTCGTTCACGGATTTCGCCTTCCGCCATATGAAGGCCGATCGCGCCACCTTCTTCGACCGGGTTGGCGCTCATCTCCAGCGGCTGAAGCTCGACGCGCATCTCCTCGATGCCTATCCGCATGAATTGTCCGGTGGCATGCGCCAGCGCATGACGATCGCGCTTGCCACCATTCTCACGCCGGAATTCATCATTGCCGACGAGCCGACCACGGCGCTCGATGTCATCGTTCAGCGCGATGTGCTGTCGATGATCCGAGAGATTCAGCGCGAAATGGGCTCGTCCTTCCTCTTCGTTACCCATGACATGGGCGTTCACGCCGCCGTTTCCGATCGTATCGGCATCGTCTATGCCGGGCGTCTGGTGGAGGAGGCGCCGACGCGCAAGCTCTTTCAGATACCGCTGCATCCCTATACCCAGCATTTGGTCTCAAGCCTGCCGAGGATCGGTGATGCTTCGAAGCGGCCTTCGCTGGAAGGGCGTCCGCCCAATCTCGCCATGCCGCCGGAGGGCTGCCGTTTCCATCCGCGCTGTCCGAAACGCATGGATATCTGCAGTCGCGAAGCGCCGCCCATGGTAGCCGTCGAGCCGGATCGGCGTGTTGCCTGTTTTGCAGTGACGGGAGGCGCGCCATGAGCGATCTTCTTTCCCTTTCGCATGTCAGCAAGGTCTACCGGCAGGGCGGGATGCTCAGCCGCCGTCAGATCGTGGCGGTGAACGACGTCAGCCTGAGCCTGGGAGACGAGCCGGAGATCCTCTCCATCGTCGGCGAGTCCGGCTCGGGCAAATCCACCATCGCCTCCATGATCCTCGGCCAGACGGCACCGACATCAGGCGATCTCACTTTTCGCGGCAAGCCCGTCGCCGTTCACGGGCGATCCGAGCGGCGTGCCTTCATGCGCGAGGTGCAGCCGGTTCTTCAGAACCCGTTCGAAGCGTTCAATCCGCTTAAGAGGGTCGATCGATATCTCTTTGAAACAGCAAAAAGTTTTGCGCCTGATGGTATGCGGCCAAACCGGACCGATGTCGAGCGCATGGCCGACGAGGCACTTGCCCATATCGGCCTGACGCTTGCCGAGGTGAAGGGGCGGTTTCCGCATGAGCTGTCGGGCGGCCAGTTGCAACGAACGGCTATAGCACGGGCGCTCATCCCGCAGCCGCGGCTATTGGTGGCCGACGAGCCTGTCTCCATGGTCGACGCTTCGTTGAGAATGGCGATCGTCAATCTCTTCGGTCAGCTGAAGAGGGAGCTTGGGCTCTCGATTATCTACATCACGCATGATCTGGCGACCGCCTACTACATCAGCGATCGCATCATCATCATGAAGAAGGGCGAGATCGTCGAGCAGGGCGGCGCGCGCGCCGTTCTCGACAATCCGCAGCATCCCTATTCGCGGGCCTTGAAGGAAGCAGTCTTGTCCACCACGCCCGAGATGGAGCCGGCAGCGCTTGGCTGACCAGCGGGCATCAACGCGAGATTCGTGTTGAGAGAATGATGGACGACAGAGTGCGTTCGACGCCATCGATTGTGCCGATACCATCGATCAGCTGATCCAGTTGGGAGATCGACGGCGCGGCAATAATGGCGATCAGATCGAACGTGCCACTCACCGAATGAAGTGTCGTCACCTCCGGAATGGCATCCAGCGACGCCGTCACCGCCGACAGCGCTTTCGGCGCGATGGTGATCAGCACGTGCGCCCGAATGAGGCCGGACAAATAGGTCTCCGACAGCCGCACACCATAGCCTGAAATCACGCCTTCCCTCTCCAGCCGTTCGAGCCTGGCTTGAACTGTGGTGCGCGACAGCGACAGCTTCTTGGCGAGCGTCGCGACGGGCATGCGGGCGTTCTCGCCGAGCAAGGCGATCAATTCGCGGTCCTTATCGGTAACTTGCATGGCTATTCCTGCATTTTGCGAAATGATTTCGTCATTTTGTACAAATTCATACAACGAAATGCATTTTATGTCGCTATGAATCGTTCAATTCCTGCCTACACTTATAAAAATCTTATCAATGAAATGCAGGGGAGTCATATGAAAGACATAGTGGTAATCGGCGCAGGCAAGATCGGTGGGGCGATCGCTCTGATGCTGGCCGAAACGGGCGATTACAAGGTCGTTGTCGCCGACCGCAGCCAGGAACAGCTCGACAAGATCGATCGTCACCCTGCAATTTCCACGGCCGCCGTCGACATTTCCGACCGCGCCGGGCTCGTCGGCGTTTTGAAGGGCAAGTTCGCCGTATTGTCGGCAGCGCCGTTCCATCTCACAGGCTTCGTTGCGGAAGCGGCACTTGAAGCCGGCGTTCACTATCTCGATCTCACCGAAGACGTCGCGACGACTAAGAAGGTGGAAGAGCTGGCTCAGGGGGCAAACACCGCCTTCATCCCGCAGTGTGGTCTGGCGCCGGGCTTCATCTCGATCGTCGCCAATGATCTCGCCAAGCGCTTCGACAGCCTCGACAGCGTGCGCATGCGCGTCGGTGCGCTGCCTCAGTATCCGTCGAACGCTCTGAACTACAACCTGACCTGGAGCACGGACGGCCTGATCAACGAATATATCGAGCCATGCGAGGCGATCGTCGAAGGCAAGCTTGTCACCGTGCCGGCCATGGAAGAGCGCGAGGAATTCTCGCTCGACGGCGTCACCTATGAGGCATTCAATACGTCGGGTGGTCTCGGCACGCTCGCCAAGACGCTTTCCGGCCGCGTGCGCACGATGAACTACCGCACCATCCGCTATCCCGGTCATCAGGCCATCATCAAGGCGCTGCTCAACGACCTGAACCTCAAGAACCGCCGCGATGTGCTGAAGGATCTCTTCGAAAATGCGCTGCCGGCCACCATGCAGGACGTGGTCGTCGTTTTCGTCACCGTCTGCGGCTGGCGCGAAGGCCGCTACATGCAGGAGACCTATGCCAACAAGGTCTATGCCGGCATCGTTGCGGGCAAGAAGATGAGCGCGATCCAGATCACCACGGCCGCCGGCATCACCACCGTGCTTGATTTGCTGGCGCAGGGCAAGCTGCCCGCCAAGGGCTTTGTCTGCCAGGAAGAAATCGATTTCGGCGATTTCCTCGCCAATCGCTTCGGGCAGGTTTATAGCCTGGAGAAGATCAGGATGAGAGAAGCCGTCTAAGCGGCTATTTCCACTTACTATTTTCGAGATGTGGCGCCTTCGGGCGCCACATGTGTTTTGGCCGTTGGCAGCGGCTCTGAAGCGGCTAGGCAATCAGCCGATCGAGAATCTCGACGGGATGTTGGATGGTCTGACGATCGATCTTGGCAACCTGCGAACGACAGGAGAAACCGGTCGCCATGACCACCGTTTGATCGCCGTTCTCAGCGACCCTGTCCTGCCAGCTCATTGTGTAGAGCTTCTCTGAAATCGCGCGATTGCGCACCTCATGGCCGAACGTGCCTGCCATACCGCAACAGCCGACATCGGCCATATTGAGCTTGATGCCAAGCTTCCCGAAGAGCACGGACCATTGCTTGAGAGCAGCCGGCGCGTTCGTTTTTTCCGTGCAGTGGGCAAGCAGCGTGAAACGCTCCTGCGGTAAGGCTCGTGGCGAAGGCAACCGGTCGAGATTGGCTGCAAGCCATTCCTGAAGCAGCAGCACCGAGGCCCCTAGCCGGGTAGAGGGCAGAGCGGCATATTCGCTGCGATAGGTGAGCGTCATCGACGGATCTATGCCGACAAGCGGGACGCCCATCTGCGAGATGCGATCGAGATAGTCACGGGATTTCGCCGCCGCCCTTTCGAAGCGGCCGAGATAGCCATGCACATGCAGGGCCTTGCCGTTGTTCTGCGACATGGCGAGCCACGGCTTGAAGCCCATTTTCAGTGCGAGCTTCAGTGCCGCAATGACGACGGCTGGATCGAAATGGGTTGAGAAGACGTCTGCGAGGATGACAACGGCTTGCGTCTTCTCCTCCATGGAGAGCTTCTTCAATCGTTGAAGAGTAGCAACCTGCACGCCAAGGCGGGCAGCTTCCCGCTCAAGCGACATTGCAGGCATGGTCGGAAGCGCCGTGAGGCCCGCAAGCTTCATGAAGGCTTGGCCGGCGGCCGATCCGGTCAGCATGTTGTAGCCGGGCTTGAAACGCGCCATCAGCGGCAGAGTCGTTTCGATGGCGGCGACGATCGGGTCCTTCAGCGGCCTGAGGTATCGACCGTAATAGAGCTCCAGGAACTTCGAGCGGAAGGCCGGGACGCTGACTTTCACGGGGCATTGGCCGGCACAGGCCTTGCAGGCGAGGCAGGTGTCCATCGACGCCCGCACCTCATGAGAAAAGTCATCTCGATTGGCCGGATCGAGCGAGTTGACCATCCGCCGCACGAGATTGCCGAGAGGGTTGGCGCGGCGTAGCACCTCCGCCTCGCGCCGCGGATCGACCTGGCGTTCGGCAAGCAGGCGCAGCCATTCCCGCATCAGCGCCGCGCGGCCCTTCGGAGAATAGCGCCGATCGCCCGTCGCCTTGAAGGAAGGGCACATCGGGCTCGTCGCATCGAAATCGAAACAGGCCCCGTTGCCGTTGCAATAGGCGGCATTATCGAAGGCGGCGCGGATATCGTTGCCGATAATCCGATCAAAGTCACCGCGCAGCGACACTTCGTCAATCTTGAGTAATGGACGTGATGAGCCGGAGGCGATCTTGCCGGGATTGAGCCGGTCGCCGGGATCGAAAGCGCGTTTGATCTCCTGCAGGCTGGGATAGAGATCGCCGAAATAGGCGGGCACATATTCCGAGCGCACGCCCTTGCCATGCTCTCCCCAGAGCACGCCGCCATATTTGCGGGTAAGGGCAACGACGCCGTCGCTGATCCTGCGGACGAGTGGCTGATGGTCGGCGCGGGTAAGATCAAGCGCCGGGCGGACATGCAGCACGCCGGCGTCGACATGGCCGAACATGCCGTAGTCCAGCCCCTCGGCATCGAGAAGTGCGCGGAATTCGCCGATATAGGCGGCCAGATGCTCGGGCGGGACGGCGGTGTCCTCAACGAACGGCACCGGCCGCACCGGCCCTTCGACATTGCCGAGCAGGCCCACGGCGCGCTTGCGCATGGACCAGATCGCTTCGATCTCCGCTCTTTCACGCGCGATCGTATAGCCCTTGTGGCGGGCTGCCGAGAGGTCATCAAGAGCGGCGGTCACATCGGTCAGCTTACGCTCCAGCTCGTCGCGATTGTCGGCCAGCACTTCGACGATATTGATGCCATTGGCGTGGCCTGAAGCATCCTCTGGGAAAAAGCGCGCGATACCGCTCCAGACGATGTCGCCCTTGGCCAGACCCAGCACCTTCTCGTCGACCGTCTCGACGGAAGCGACCCTCAGCGCCACCAGCCGCCGTGCATCCTCAAGCGCCGTGTTGAAATTGCCATAGCGAATGTTGATGAGGGCCGAATGCGCCGGGATCGGCAGCACGTTGAGCTCGGCTTCGGCGATCATCGCAAGTGTGCCTTCCGAGCCGCACAGCACCGCATTCAGATCGAAGCGGCCGTCCTCGCGCCTGATATGGGCGAGATCGTAGCCGGTCATGTAGCGGTTGAGCTTCGGGAAGGTCGCCGCGATGAGCTCGCTTTTGTCCCTGGCAATCGCATCGACGACCCTGTGGATTTCACCGACCCGACCGTCACGCGCCTTGATCTCCTCCAGTTCGGCAACGGCGAGCGGTCGCGACCACCAGTCGCTGCCATCGGAAAGCACCACGCGAAGGCCGAGAACATGATTGCTGGTCTTGCCGTACAAACAGGACCCCTGGCCGCAGGCATCGGTGGAGATCATGCCGCCGATGGTCGCGCGGTTGGAGGTGGAAAGTTCGGGTGCGAAGAACAGCCCGAATGGTTTCAGCGCCTTGTTGAGCTGATCCTTGACGACGCCAGCCTCGACACGCGCGATCCTTCGTACCGGATCGATCTCCAGAATGCGGTTCATGTGCCTGGAGCAGTCGATGACGATGCCTGAAGTCAGGGATTGACCGTTGGTTCCGGTGCCACCGCCGCGCGGGGTGATGGCGAGATCGGAAAACTCGGGCTCGGATATGGCTTTGGCGATAATCTTAAGGTCGCCGATGCCGCGAGGGTAGAGGATTGCTGCCGGCTTGAGCTGATAGATGGAATTGTCGGTCGAGGCGACCGTCCGCGCGCCATCATCCGTCTCGACATCGCCTTGAAACTTGAGTGCAGCCAGTCGGCGCGCAAGGGCGTCGATCTGCTGATTGAAGCTGTCTTTGGCCGAAACGAGGCGTGGTATCATGATGCGAAAGCTTCCGGCGTTTTACGCGATGACTAGGGCATACCCGTTTCTAAACAGAATTACGGAGATGCTCTATCTCTTTGTTTTCACGCAGTTCGGCTTTGCGCTTCCACGAGAATTGCTTTAGCGGCGGAGAGCCGCGCAGGCCGTTTCGATGCGATCGAGGGCCTCGACGAGATCGGCTTCCGACGTCGCATAGGAAATGCGGAAATAGGGTGACAATCCGAAAGCCGAGCCGGGTACGACGGCGACGTGCGCGTCATCCAGCAGATAGGCGCAGAAATCCGCATCCGTTTCGATGGACTTTCCGGATGGCGCTGTGGTTCCGAGTACGCCTGCGCAGCCAGAGAATGTGTAGAAGGCACCTTCCGGCACAAGGCAATCCAGGCCATCAATGGCGTTTAGCCTTCCGACCACCAGATCGCGCCGTTTCTGGAAGCTTGCCTTGCGGCCCTCAAGGAAATCCTGCGGGCCATTGAGGGCGGCGACAGCCGCGGCCTGGCTGACGGAGGAGGGGCAGGAGGTCGCCTGGCTCTGGATAACGGCCATGGCCTTGATCAGCGCCTTCGGGCCGCCGGCATAGCCGATGCGCCAGCCGGTCATGGCATAGGCCTTGGAAACGCCGTTGACTGTCAGCGTCCGGCTCTTGAGGCTTGGCTCGATCGCGACCGGCGTGACGAACTTGAAGCCGTCATAGACGATATGCTCATACATGTCGTCGACCATCAGCCAGACATGCGGATGGCGTAGCAGGACCTCGATCAGCGGCAGATAATCGGCCTCGGAATACGCCGCACCCGATGGGTTCGACGGTGAGTTGAGCAACAACCAGCGCGTCTTCGGCGTGATCGCCTTCTCCAACTGATCAGCCTTGAGGCGAAAGCCGGCCTCAGCATCGCAAGGGATCAGAACAGGTACGCCGCCGCAGATCTCGACGATATCGGAGTAAGAGGTCCAATAGGGCGTCGGGATGATGACCTCATCGCCCGGATTGATCGAGGCCATGAAGGCGTTGAACAGGATCTGCTTGGCGCCCGTCGCCACGGTTATTTCGTCGAGCGCGTAATCGACGCCGTTTTCGCGCTGAAATTTTCCGGCGATTGCCTTCTTCAATTCCGGCGTGCCGTCGAGCGCGGTGTACTTCGTTTCGCCGCGATCGATGGCGGCTTTTGCGGCTTCCTTGACGTTATCAGGCGTATCGAAATCCGGCTCGCCCGCACCGAGAATGATAACGGGCAGGCCGTCCCGCTTCATGGCATTGGCGCGCGCGCCGATCTGGAGAATAGTGGAAACGCCGATGGAAGCGATCCGCGAAGCGGGCTTAAAGCCCGCCTCTTCGATTTTCGTGGCGATCGTCATGGAGCTTACTCGATGTCGAAGGAGACACCCTGCGCCAGCGGCAGGGCCTTGGAGTAGTTCACCGTGTTGGTCGCACGGCGCATGTATGCCTTCCAGGCATCCGAGCCGGATTCGCGACCGCCGCCGGTTTCTTTCTCGCCACCGAATGCGCCGCCGATTTCAGCACCCGACGTGCCTATGTTGACGTTGGCGATGCCGCAATCGGAGCCGTCGGCTGCGAGGAAGCGCTCGGATTCCTGCATGTCGCGCGTGAAGATCGAGGATGAAAGGCCGGCGGCAACCGCATTGTGCTCGTCGATGACAGCATCGAAATCGTCATAGGGCATGACGTAGAGGATAGGCGCGAAGGTTTCTTCCATCACCGGGCCTGCCTGCTTCGGCATTTCCACAAGCGCCGGCTTTGCGTAGTAGCCGTCGGCATGGCCGACATCGATCCGCTCGCCGCCGGTAACCGTGCCGCCATGCGCCTTCGCTTCGGCAATTGCCTTCTGCATGCCGTCGAACGCCGCCTTGTCGATCAGTGGACCGACGAGAGCGGAGGAGTGCAGGGGATCGCCGACCGAGACGCTCTGATAGGCTTTCTTCAGACGCGGCACGAGCTGGTCATAGACGCTTTTGTGGACGAAGAGGCGGCGAAGCGTCGTGCAACGCTGGCCGGCCGTGCCCATGGCGCCGAAGGCGATGGCGCGCAGCGCCATGTCGAGATCGGCCGACGGGCAGACGATGCCGGCGTTGTTGCCGCCGAGTTCGAGGATGGCGCGTGCAAAGCGCTTGGCGAGCCGGGGCCCGACTTCGCGGCCCATGCGGGTCGAGCCGGTTGCCGAAACGAGCGGCACCTTCGGATGGTCAACGAGAATCTCGCCGATCGCACGATCGCCGATCAGCACCTGCGACAAGCCCTCAGGGGCATCGCCGAAGCGGGCAAGCGCGCGATCGAGGATCGCCTGCGAGGCCAGCGCCGTCAGCGGTGTCTTTTCCGAGGGCTTCCAGATGACGGCGTCGCCGCAGATGAGTGCCAGCGCCGCGTTCCAAGACCAGACCGCGACCGGGAAGTTGAAGGCCGAGATGATGCCGACGACGCCGAGCGGGTGCCAGGTTTCCATCATGCGATGGCCCGGACGTTCAGTCGCGATCGTCAAGCCGTAGAGCTGGCGGGAGAGACCGACGGCGAAATCGCAGATGTCGATCATTTCCTGCACTTCACCGAGGCCTTCGGAGCGGATCTTGCCGGCTTCGATCGACACCAGACGGCCGAGATCGTCCTTGGCGGCGCGCAGCTCTTCGCCGAGCAAGCGCACCAGTTCGCCGCGTTTCGGTGCCGGCACGAGGCGCCAGGCGCGGAATGCGGCATGGGCCTTCTCGATTTTCTTTGCCGCTTCATCGGCCGAAACGGTCTTGAGGCTGCCGATCTTCTCGCCGGTAACCGGGGAGTAGGAAGGCATGCTGCCGTCGATATACAGCGCCTTGTCGACGCCGAGCTTTTCGAGAATGGCGGCGGCTTCGGCTGCAACGGAAGGGGTCTTGGCTGCGATGTTCATCTCATGAAACTCCAATTGTCTTTGATCCCGGCGAGCGGCGATTGACGCCGCTGCGCCTCACTCGGCGGCGTCTTGTTTGGATAGTGCCCGCAGGCAGGCGTCGATCGATGCCTGTTCGATGCCGGCGTAGTGGTCGAATTCGTTCAGCACCTTCATGCCGAGGTCGGCTTCGAAGCGCTGCTGGTTCGGGCTGGCGACAAAATCCTGCTGTGCGCCATCGCCAAGATTGGACTGGAAGATGCCGGCGGCGCTGACGGGGAGGAAATCCTCGTAGACGATCGGGTCGAACTGGACGAGGCCCTGGTCGATCAGCGCGTCGATATCCGCATGGCTCGTTGCGGCGGTCTGGCCCTTGGCCGTCAGCGAATAGGTGAAGTAGCCGAGGCCTTCGGCGCGGATTGCCGCCCAATCATCCGGGAATTCGGCGAAGCTCTGCGCAAGTGCTGCCTCATAATCGCGGGCATTCGATCCGTCGGCGGCCGGGCGCACGACCTTGCGGGACTGATCGAGCAGCTTGTCATAAAGCGCGCGGCCCTTCGGCGTCAACGCAATGCCGCGCTGTTCGATCTCGCCGAAGCGGGCAGTGTGCGAGCCGGCCTCCCAAACGCCATCGGCATTGCGGAAGGAAACGGGTTCTTCGAGCGCCTTGAACGAGGTCTGGCGCAGCAGGATCGGGCAGGCACGTGTCGGCGGCCCTTCAACGACGGCTTTCGGCGCGATGTCGTAATCCGGCATTAATGCTTGGACCTGATCGATATCGAGCGTGCGCGGCGTCAGATGATTGATGTGTGGCCCCTTGAACGACACGACATCGGCGATCAGCCGATGCGCATCGTGAAGGCGGTGGTACATGCCGACATCGACATTGGCTTCGTCGTGCCAGCGGAAGGTTTCCAGCACTTCGTCGACGAACCGGCTGGCATCGGCCATGGTCAGACCGCCATCGCGTTCGGCCTTCTCGGTGAGCGCAACCGTGCCATCGGTGAAAATCCGGCGCTTGGCAAGAATGTCCGCGGCAGCCTTGCGAAGGTCTTCATCGGCGATGAGATCCAGCCGCAGCAGCGAGGTGAAAACGCGGAAGGGATTGCGCTTCAGCTCGGCATCACCGATCGGGCGAAACGCTGTCGAATGAACCGGCACGCCGGCGGTCGACAGATCGTAATAACCGACCGGGTACATGCCCATGACGGCGAAGACGCGCGCCATCATCGCAAGTTCCGCCGCTGTCCCGAGCCGGATGGCGCCGTGCCGCTCCTCGGAAATACGATCGAGATAATCGGTCGCCTCCAGGCGCTCCTTAAGCTTCGGTTGTGCGATGAGCGTTTCGTCGTTGACGCGGGCAACCAGTTCCATGAGCGTGCCGTAGGCGGGGACTTCCTCGCGATACATCGCCGACATGGCGGCCGAAAAAGCGCTGCGAATATCGCTGGTCGAGACGTGATCAGGCTTCATGTGCGATCTCTTCCTGAAAGGCTATATCATTCCTGTTTTGCAGAATATCTCTTGTTTGGCCGCTTTTGTTGTGAGAGAGAATTCTAACTTGATGCGAAAATGGAATGAATATGCGTCGGCGCCTCATCCCTGATATCGTCAATCTGCAGGCATTCGAATGCGCGGCGCGCCACCAGAATTTTTCGCGCGCGGCCGAAGAGTTGAACCTCACGCAAAGCGCTGTCAGTCGCCAGATCAGCGATCTCGAGCAGCAGACGGGGCTGAAATTGTTCGAACGCGTGCGCCAGCGCGTCGTCCTCTCCGAGGCTGGTCTTCGGCTGTTGCCGGAGGTGAAAGATCTGCTCTTGCGTTCGGAGCGGCTGATGATCGGCGCTGTTGCCGCTGGCCAGATGAAACTGTCGCTGAAGGTCGCGACCTTGCCGACCTTCGGCGCGCGCTGGCTGGTGCCGCGTCTCGGCCGGTTTCTCGACGAGCATCGCGACGTCGCCGTCACGGTGGAATCGCGATCCAAGCCCTTCGGCTTTGATGAGGATAATTTCGACCTCGCCATTCACTATGGCTTGCCGGCCTGGGCAGGGGCTGTTGCGACCTTTCTTTGCAGCGAGACCGTGTTGCCCGTCGCCAGCCGGGAACTTGCCGGACGATTGGGTCTTGCCGCACCGGAAGAACTGGCGGCGGCTCCGCTGTTGCATCTGACGACCCGCCCAAAGCTTTGGGCGCAATGGTTCGATTTGCAGGACTTGCCGACCGAGAACGCCTATCCCGGTGCGCGCTTTGACCAATTCTCCATGATTATCGCCGCTGCCATCGCCGGGCTCGGCGTCGCGCTTTTGCCGATCTATCTGATCGAGGAAGAGCTTAAGGCCGGCACGCTTCGGCCGCTGTTTGATCTGCCGATGCCGACCGAGAACAGTTACTATGTCGTCATGCCGGAAAAGAAGCAGACGAACGAGATAGCAACATTGTTTCAAGATTGGCTGCTGAGTGAGGTTACTCCCCAAGAGCAGACTTGATGAAGCCATGTTGATTTGTATCTAGTCGCGTCAGGCACTCAGCCGTCATGGCTCAGCTCAGGGTGCCGTAACAAGAAGGCGTTTGGTCTGTGCGAGAGGTTTGACATGTATCAGAAATTTGGGATCGCCGCGTTGGCTCTACTCGTGTCGAGTGCGCAGAGCTATGCTTCCAGCGAACGCGCGTGGGACGCGCTTTTCGCCAAGGTAAACGGCACCTGCATCGGAATGTCCCGCATGAATACGCCAGAGGTTTCGGCTCCCATTGTCTTTGATGATGCGACCGGCAAGGTCGGGCTCTTGCTGCGTGGCTCGATCGGCAAATCGAAAGCCGCTGTTCAGAACGTCAACCTGTTATGTCTCTACGATAAGAAGACAGGCAAGGCCTCGATTGCTGAATACAAATCAATGGGAAAATAGCCCCTAGGCTATTAGCCGCCGGAGCGCGTACCTCTCGGTGAATTTGCGTGGAGCCAATGCTTCGCAGCACTCGTCAAGGCGACATCCGGGGCATCGATTTCGTGGACCCCGAATTCGACGTAGATCTATAAATTTTAAGCTTGAAATTCCCTCTCGCGAGCGTCACACATTCTCGTATCGTGTCGCTGCATATCTTGAGCAGCGCAGGCGTGCGGTGAACTCGGGGAGGAGCAAACCACCATGAAGACGCATCCGCTGAAGGGACCGAACCGGTTGAAGCTCGGCGTTTTTTCCGCCAATGCGGATGGCGGCCTGGCAATTACTGATGTGCCGGAGCGCTGGACGGCTGACTGGCAGGACAATCTCACCGCCGCACAGATCGCTGACCGCGCCGGGCTCGAATTCTTTCTGCCGATTGCCCGGTGGCGCGGCTTTGGCGGTAAGAACCGGGTTCGCGAATGGTCGTTCGAGACCTTCACCTGGGCGGCGGCACTTTCGGCTGCGACCGACCGGATTGGGCTGTTCATGACCGTACATGTGCCACTTGTCCATCCGCTGTATGCGGCAAAGTCGCTGGCAACCGTCGACCATATCAGCCAGGGTCGAGCCGGACTGAACATCGTCTGCGGCTGGAATCCGAAGGAGTTCGGCATGTTCGGCGTGCCGCTGGTCGAAAAGGGATATGACCAGGCGGCCGAATGGCTCGAAATCGTCGAAAGGCTCTATGCCTCGGACGAGCCGCTCGATTATGCCGGCACTTATTACAATCTGAAGGAAGCCGTCAGCCGCCCTGCAAGCCTGCAGGCGCCGCGACCGGTCACGATGAATGCGGCATTCGGGGGCCTTGGCCGCGACTTCGCCGCCGGCCATTGCGACTATCTCTTCACCACCTTTACCGAGATCGACGAGGCGGGAAGACATGTGGCTGATATCGCCGGGCGCGCCGAAGGCAAGGGCCGGCAGGTCGGGGTCTATACAGTCTGTCATGTCGTCTGCCGCGAGGCGCAAACAGAGGCTGAGGACTATTACACCCGCTATGCCGTAACCATGGCGGATCACGCCGCCGTCGATCAGCACATGGCCGGCAAGAAGGAGTTCTCGCAGTCCCATGGTCGCGAAGCCTATGACCGCTATCGCCAACGCTTTGCCGGTGGGGCAGGCAGCTATCCGCTGATCGGAACCCCGCAGCGGATTGCGGACGAGATGATTGCCATTGCCGCGCAAGGCTATGCGGGCATTGCGCTATCCTTCGTCAATTACACGCAGGAGCTTCCCTATTTTTGCGATCGGGTGCTGCCGATTCTCAAGAAGGCCGGGCTCCGGGTCGAGTGAGCCGCCGCATTACCGTCTGGGTGCGACCTTGCTCGCGCGAATGTGATCACTCGCCATCGGGGCCATAGCCGGCCGGTATGAGCCAGCTTTCGTGATACATCACCGAATTGTCGTTTTCATGTCGCATGTCTTGACTGCGACATGTGTGCAACGCAGCAAAAAACATCGGCTCAAGGGGTTTACAAGCGCGGCCCCGGATGGGAGTCTCTAGGCGAGGGGTGCTGCTCGATTTGCGGCGGCGACGATCCCTTCAACCGGATGCCGTCAACCTTGGCTCCGACGCGCCGCAGTTTGCCGGCGCTTAACCGAACAAATCAATCCAAGGCCAGAATGCGGCGTTGTTCCGTGTCTGGTCGCTGTCTTAGTGCGTCCCGAACGCGGTTGCGTCGGGTATGGAGAATGCGGGCTTTAACATGGGCATTAAGTCAAAACGCGCCCTTCGCGGCGTTCTTGGTCTTCTCGCGAGTGTCAGCTTGCCACAGGTCGCCAAAGCCAGCGACCTAATGATCTGGTCGCCAGTCAAGGTCGCGCCGCGAACGTACAAGACGACGCTCGGCTTTCGACTGCCGATGGCATGGGAAGTCAGTGCGGGCATGGATCTGGGCCTGGGTGGGGCAGCGAGCGGTACGATCTTGCGCAGCAGCAGCCTGGCGACACTCTGGGGCACGGCGATCGACGATCACAAGCGCTTTTCGACCGTATTACGACGCGAAGTCGCGTTGAGGGTCGATACGCTGAACAGCACGGGAACGCTCTGCCTCGAACGTTCGCGAAGCTGGACGGTGTCGGAAAATCTGGACATGAGGACATCTCGGTCGCTGAACGTGAACTATGCAGGCTCGCGAAACGCCGCCAACTCCATTATCGCGACGCAGGCCGTAACCGTCGCCGTTCCCTGGACGGGAACCTCCGTGTCGGCGATCGGCAATCTGAAGGATGTCGGAAACGTCCTTTCGACTACGGTTTCGTTTCAACAGCCGTTGGCGCCGAACCTGAACTTTTCGGCTTCCTTTGCCGATCCGCAGACGTTGACACCAACAGGCAATGTGCGCGTGGATTACCGCATCAGATGGTAAGGCTGGGAGGTTGCCGCCTCCGGCATTTACTTATCTATGCGAGGAACAAATGCCGCTTGCGGCAGTTTACAACTGGCAGGACATCGATCTTGCTTGGGGTGTTGTGACCTCGCGAAGCCTGCCGCTGGTTCAACTCCCTGCCGGCGGCAGGCTTAGCGCTTGCGCCAGGACGGTTAGTCGGCCGGACCTGTTGCATCAGCCGGCGATTTGACTGTGATGTCGGGTTCGGCAAGCTTGGCTTTCAGTTTCGATACCACATCGTGCCGGACATCCGACCAAGACGAGGTGATTGCCCAATATTCGATGTTGAGCACGGCTTGGTCGACTGCCAGATCATCGAGGTAGACCTTCGGCGCGGGCATGGTCTTGATGCGTTGGTCCGCTTTAAGGATGTCGAGGATAGTCTTGCGGGTAAGATCGATGTCGACCTTGTCGCCCAAGGCGACGGACAACTGCTGGCGACGATCCGGCTCGCGGCTATGATTGGTGATGGGCGTGTTCCAGAGCGTGGAATTCGGCGCCATGAGATAGAGGCCGTCCGCCGTCCTCATTTCCGTTGCGAAGAGCCCGATGTCCTTGATGTAGCCTTTGACATTGGTCGTCTCAATATATTCGCCGACACGGAACGGCCGCAGGATCAGCAGCATGATGCCGGCGGCGATGTTCTGGAGCGTGCCCTGCAGTGCCAGGCCGATTGCCAGGCCGGCGGCGCCGAGAGCGGCAATGATCGAGGCGGTCTGCACACCGAACTGGCCAAGCACGGTGATGAAGACGAGGATAAGCAAACTGTAGTGCAGGACGTTCTGGAAGAAGCTCGCCAGCGTTTCGTCTATGCCGCGAATGCGCGAGATGACGCGATAAGCCGAGCGGCTAATGATGCCTGCCAGTAGCCAGCCGCCGATCAGGAGAATGATCGCGCCGAGAAGCGAGAAGCCGTATTGGACCGCGAGCGCCGAGGCTTGATCGAGTGCAGTCCGGGTGGCGACGACGATGTTGGCCGTTTGATCTTCCATGTCAAAACTCCATCTTTCCCAGAGAGCCAAATGAGAAGTCGCAATCTTTGTTCCCGATTATCGAGCACAATGAAAGGCAGCCGTTTCAATGGATTGCGTGGGTTGGTTTTCAGGTGGAGGCGTCAGGCGCCATGCTTTGCCTGATGTGGGCCCATGGTGGCGACCGCAGCGTAATGCGCCTTCTTCTGCTCGTACATGCCGAGATCGGCGCGCTTGATCATCGCTTCCATGGTCTCGCCGGGCTGGCTTGTTGCTACGCCGATAGAGACGCTGAGCGGCGCGCTGGAATAGAACTGATTGTTGATCTTCAGCAGCTCGTTGATGGTCTCCACCATTGCCGTGGCGGTAATGTCGTCCGCGCCCGGCATGAGAACGGCGAATTCGTCACCGCCGATGCGCGCCGCGTGGTTCGGCAGGGAGACGACGCTGTTCAGCACTTCGCCCATGCGGCGCAGCAGCGCATCGCCGGCGTCGTGACCGCTCTCGTCATTGGCCTCCTTCAGGCCGTTGAGATCGATGATGATGGCGGATACCGGTCGAAGCGACTTGCGCTCCAGCCTGTTGAGTTCGTCCATATAGAAGGCGCGGTTGTAAAGCCTTGTGAGCACGTCGTGCTTGCCGAGATATTCGAGATAGGCTTCCGCCTTCTTGCGCGCCGTAATATCGGTCAGCGCCACCTGCACGAGCGACCAGTCGTCCTCGTAGCCGGGGAATACGGAAAATTGCAGGAGAACGTGACGCTCCGATCCGTCGAGGGCATAGTTCAGCACCTCGCGCTGATGGAAGAGGCGGCCGTTCCATAGCTCGACCAGCTGTCCGCGAAAATGCTTCTCCATATCATCGCGGAACACTTCGCCGATCCGATGGTGCAGCGTCTGGCGATCCGGCGCACAGAAGAGATCGAGGGTTGCCTGATTGACATTGAGCACGCTGATTTCGCTCATGCATTGCTGGACGAATTCCGGATGCACGTCGAGGAATACCTGAAAGTCGACGATGCCGCGGTGGCGGATCTCGTCGAGCAGAATCTTGATACGGCTGAAATCCTCGACCCAGAGAGAGACGGGCGAATGCTCGAACATCCCCTCCGCGTAGCGGCGTTGCCGCTCTTCCTGCCGCCTTGCTTCCTCGCGCGCCGTCACGTCTTCCGTGGTCAGCAGCAACCTGCTCCAGGACGTCTCATGACCCGGCAGGATGACGCCGCGAAGCTGGATGTCAAGCCTTCTGCCGCTGAGCGAATAGTTGATCGCAGTGCCGGAAAACTCAGTCCTGCCCTCCCAAAGCGCGACAAGCTCGTTCACATGGCTTTGCAGCATTTCGTCCCGGAAGACGCGGGAAAGATTTCCGACAAGCGTTTCGAAGGACGGCGCTTCGAAGAGTTCCAGCGTTCTGGCATTGACGGCAAGAAGCTTGATCTTTTGCGAGCAGGCAGCGACGCGCTGCACGTCGGCAAGCAGATAGGAACGCAGGTCGGTCACGCCTTCGTCACGCCAAAGTTCGAACTGCTCCTTGACCCCGCTGAAATCCTCCAGCCACATGGCGACGGGGGCGAGGTCGAAAATGGTGCTGCTGAAGTCGTGGGCGTTCATCATGATTCCCTGCGCCGGCAATAAAAGTCAGTACATCAAATGCAAAGGCCGGCAATTCGCTAAGTTCTACTTAACGAGCATTCGTAAACCTTGCGTTGATATCAGGCAGCAGGTCAAGCCGGACGATCAATATCCGCTTCTTTTCAACCCATTCTTGCTGAAACTGTGCCCCAAATGGCTCTCTGGTCTGATCGATATCGGACGTGTTCGATATATAAGCGTCATGTCTTCAAGAAGCGTTCGAAGGCTTCGAGGGTTCTCTCGCTGACATGGTGTTCGATGCCTTCTGCGTCGTTCCTTGCCGTGTCGGGATCAACGCCAAGACGGCAAAGAACGGCCTCCACGATTTCGTGGCGCCGGCGGGTCGCCACAGCCAGGCGCTGGCCCTCTTCGGTCAGGAAGACGCCGCGATAGGGGCGTTGGGTAATTAGGTTTTCTTCGGCCAGTCGCTTGAGCATCTTGGCAACTGTCGGCTGCGTCACGCCCAGTCTTTGGGCAATATCGGTCTGGCGCGCTTCGCCGGTATGTTCTATCAGGTCGGCGATGAGTTCGACGTAGTCTTCCATCAATTCCGTGCGTCGATCGTCGCGGCTCTTCTGAAATGCCTCGGCATGTATCTCGATCTCGGTCGAAGAAAGACGGCTTTCCGGGGCGGCAGGCGATTTCGTCAAGGCGGCTCATCTCCCTAGGGTTGAGAGTCGTGTAATGATGTTTAGCCTCGACTATAAATAATTCAGCTGCGTTATGAAACCCCGGTTGCCGATCGCAGCCAGCCGTCAAATCGAATTTCTCCTGTCTTCACCGGGGCGTCGCATTCCGCCGTCAGACCGTAAGAGCGGCAGCAGTTGCTCGCCCTGCCTTTTGATTTCCGGTAGGTACGGCGTATCCGAGAGGACGAAATGCGTGATGCCGAGATCGCGATATTTGCGCAGGGAGTTCGCGACATCTTCAGCCGAGCCGACCAGCCAGGTGGTGCCGGCGCCGCCGCCGCCGAATTTGCCCGGCGCGGTATAGAGATTGTCATCGAGCACGTCGCCGCGTGCGGTAAGATCGAACAGCCGTTTCTGCCCGACAGCGATCGATTGCCGGTGGTCGTTCCAGCCGACGCCGTTGTTCTTCGCCATCTCCGCAACCTTTGCCTCGGCATCTGCCCAGGCCTCTTCCGTGGTGCCTCGAACCAGCGTCGTGATGCGCAGTCCGAATTCCAGCGGCGGCAGATCGCGGTCGAGGTCTGTGCTTAGCGCCTTGAGTCGGCTGATGCGCTCCGCGATATCGGCGAGCGGCTCGCCCCAGAAAAGCTGGACATCGGCCTCCGCGGCGGAAACACGTTCCGCCGCGTCCGAAGCGCCGCCGAAATAGAGCTTGGGATGCAGGCGTTCGCCACGAGGCTCGATGCGCGGCGCAGCCGTGGATTCTCTGACGCGAAAATGCTCTCCCTCATAGGTCACATTCTCTTGCGTCCAGAGCTTGCGGGTAAGCCGCATGAATTCCTTGGTGCGGCCGTAGCGATGGGCCTGATCGCCCTCGCTGTCACCATAGGCGGCAAGATTGTCCTTGCCCGATACGATGTTGACGCGCACGCGGCCGCCGCTCAGTTGATCGAGCGTTGCAGCGGCGGAAGCGAAATGCGCCGGTCGCCAGTAGCCGGGGCGGATTGCAATCAGCGGTTCGAACGTGGTGGTGCGTGCGGCAAGCGCTGCCGCGACGGTAAAAGTATCGGGGCGACCCCAGCCCGTGCCGACCAGCGCGCCCTTCCAGCCGTGATCCTCCAGAGCCTTGGCATGGCTGGTGAGCGTCTCCAGGCTGTTATGGTTCTCAACGGCGGAATCGCCGCGATGGCCCGGTTTTACGTCATTCGGGATGTACCAGAGAAATTCGCTATTATCGCTCATGCCTGCGCCTGTCGGTCTGTATGAATTAATGTGGGATTTGTGGCAGAGAGAGCCGCGTTCAATGCTCGGCTCAGGGGCATCGCATCTAGAGCTTGCCCTTCCAGGGAACGAGAATGGCTTCGAGAATGCGGATGGCGGCCGAGAAGGCGAAGGCACAGATCGCGATGATGCCGATGCCGACGAAGACGACATCCGTGGCGAGGAACTGCGATGCCGACATGATCATGAAGCCGATGCCGCGCGTTGAGGCGATGAGCTCTGCCGCCACCAGGGTTCCCCAGCCAATGCCGAAGGCGATCCGGATACCGGTCAGGATCTCCGGCAGAGCCGATGGCAGGACGACGACGAAGAAGAGCTGCAGCCGGTTCGCACCAAGCGAACGCGCGGCGTTGACCCGCTCCAGCGGCAGCGAACGGACGCCGGCCTGGGCGGACAGGCAGATCGGCGCGAACATGGCGAGCACGAGCAGCGTGATCTTCGAGGTCTCGCCGATGCCGAGCCATATGATCATCAGCGGCAGATAGGAAAGGGGAGGCAACGGCCAATAGAATTCGATCGGCGTATCCAGAACGCCCTTTGCCCAACGGTTGAGTCCCATCAACAGGCCGACGGGAATGCCTACACCGATCGCGATGACCGCGGCGACGACAATGCGAAACAGGCTCGCCAGAACATGCTCGGAAAGCGAGGCGCCGGCATAACCGTCGCGATAGATGACGCCGATCTGCGTCAGCACCTCGTCGGGGCGCGGAAGGAAGAGATGCGACACCAGTCCGAGCTTGGCGACGAGCCACCACAACGCCAGGAAGACGAGCGCGGTGGCGATACTGATGGCGATAGTCGGCTTCTCGCCGACGCCGAAGCCTGGAATGCGAACCAGCTTCGGCTGCGCTTGTGTTTGAGGCGTGACGATCGGGCGCGTTTCGATAATGTCGCTCATGCCGCGCTCCGGATGTTTTCGGCGTCATGGAGGATGGCGCGAATGTCTTCCCGAAGGCTGCCGAATTCGGGAGAGGAGACGATTGCCCTGACATCGCCGCTTGCGGCAAAGCGATGCACGAACTCGAGCTCGAAGCGGGCAACCACACGACCCGGCCTTGGGGACATGACCAGTACCTCCGTGCCGAGGAACAGCGCCTCCTCGATTGAATGGGTGATGAAGAAAATGCGCTTGTCGGTTCTGGCCCAGATGGAAACCAAAAGCTCCTGCATCTGCTCGCGTGTCAGGCTGTCGAGCGCGCCGAAGGGCTCGTCCATCAGCAATATATCCGGATCGGTGGCAAGAGCCCGGGCAATACCGACGCGCTGCCGCATGCCGCCCGACAACTCATAGGGCAGGGCATTGGCAAAGTCGCCTAGCCCGACGATGCGCAAAAGCTCGGACGCGCGCTCCCGGCGTTCCCGTCGTCCCAATCCGGCAAACTGCAGGCCGAGGGCCACATTGTCGATCACGGATTTCCATGGCAGCAGCGAATCCTTCTGGAAGACGACGCCGCGATCGGCACCGGGGCCGGCGACCGGCCTGCCGTCGAGCGTGATCTTTCCCTCCGAAAGCGGCAGGAAGCCGGCGATGGCGTTGAGCAAGGTGGATTTACCACAGCCCGATGCGCCAAGCGCCACGACGATACCGCGCTCGGGAATATTGAAGGAAACGCGGTCGAGCGCGTGAACGGTTCTGCCGTCACGCGCTGCAAAGAAAACGCTGGCATGGTCGACTTGAAGCATGGGGCCCTCAAAAAGGAGCGACACCGACGCAACGCGTGCGCCGGTGTCGGGGAGGTATCAGTTGCTGGCGCTGGTGAATGCGTCAGCCGTGACGAATGCGCCGTAATTCGGCAGGACCTCGGAGACTTTCCCCTGGCTTTTAAGGAACGTTGCGGTGTCCTTCAGGATCCTGGCGGCGCCGGATTGGTCGCCGCCGCCGAGCCATGCTGCCGATGCCTGCACATCCGGCGTCAACAGAGTAAGGTTCTTGAGCGCTGCAGCCTGCTGCTCGGCCGTGCCTCCCAGGAGCTTTGCAAGCGCTTTCGCATTGCCGCTATCCGGTCCCCACGCGGCCTTATCGACGGCAAACGAGGCATAGTATTTGTTGATCACCGAGGCGTAGGCCTTCAGGAATTGCGGATTGTCGGCAGCGAATTTCGAGGTCGCGACCCAGGCGGAAAACGTCGGAGCGCCCTTGTCGGCGACGTCCTTGGAAGTCACCAGCACCTTGCCGCTCTTCTTGAGCTCGGTCAGTGCCGGGTCCCAGACGAAGCCGCCGTCAATATCGCCGCGATTGTAGCTTGCGACGATTTCCGGCTGCGGCACTGCGAAGACCTGCACGTCCTTTTCGCTGAGGCCAAGAGACTTGATGAGAGCGAGCAACTGATAATGATCAGTGGAGACAGGTGCTGCCGCGAGCTTCTTGCCCTTCAGATCGGCGAGCGTGTTGATGCCGGAGCCGTTGCGCACCACGAGTGCTTCATCGACGCCCGATATGGAGGAGAGGTAAAAGGCCTTCACCTCGAGCCCGCGCGAGGCGGCAGCGGCAAACGGGCTCGAACCGACGTAGCCGATCTGGACATCGCCGGATGCGATGGCTGCGAAGATCTCCGCTCCGGAGTTGAATTTGCGGAAGTCGATCTCGTAGCCGGTCTCTTTGGCGAAATCGCCATTGGCGATCGCGACGGAAGAGGGCAATGCGTCGGTCTGATAGGCGACGACGACCTTCTTTTCGGCAGCATACGCGCCGACCGTCGTCGAAATGCTGGCGACGCCTAGGACGACGGCAGCGATCAGTGTGTTGAACTTCATACTTGTCCCCTTGGCCGGACTACGTTTTCCGGCGGTTCCCTGAGTGCAATGAGCAAAGCCTAGCGAAATCGGGGATGGGATCGACAGAAATAGCAAACTATTTTTATAGATTATAATAGGAATTGTTTGTCTGAATCGACGGCATCGTCGGGTTTCACGCCCTTCGGAGGAGTAAACCGGGCCGGGCGTCACAATTGTCTCATCGTTCCGCCCAGGCATCCCGCTGCCGCCAGCACATCCATCGCAAATGGCCCAGGATTCGGCAATCGAGCGTCAGCGGATCAGATTGAGGCCTTTGCGGTCGAACACCACTTCCGGGAGATTCCCGTGATGCACACCCGAAAAGACAACGGAAAGAATCGGCCGGATGGAGGGGTTAGGTCATCCGCCGCAGCAGCGCGATCAACGCGTCCGTGTTGTCATTGGACTCCAGCGAGAGAAGGTGCTTGTCCGCAAGCTCGCCGATTGCCCGAGTAGCCTCGCGCTCCGACCAACCTGCCAGCGTCGCTGCAATCAGCAACTCTCGAAAAGCGGCTTGCAGTGCGTCCTGGCAGCGGATCTCCCTATCGGGATCATCATCGGTCACGAATGGTCGCGCAATATTAGGCATGATTGAAAAAGTGAACTGATTTGCGGCTTTTGGCAATCTATCCATTCGATCATCGCAAAGTCGCTGTCCGATGCCGAGCCGCCCGCCCGGCCATTCTTCGACGAAGTTGGTGATCGCAACCCACGGCGCTGTTCTTTGAGGCCATCATGCTGTTTCTTGCATGGTCCGTCACAAATGTCACATTTTTCCAGAAACGCCAATGATTTCAATGCCTCGATCCCGCGATGCCTGCGAAAGTGAGCAATTTGGCGTCCAAGAGGAGTCACAGTTGGACGGCCAGATTCTGTACAGAAGACGAAAAAACCCGCCGAAGCGGATTCTCGAGGTCGTTTCTTCGAGGAACGGTGGCTAGTTGAAGCTGAGATCTGACTTTTGATAGATGTGCTCGACACCGCCAAAGTCGAATGTCGATAGGGCGTCTGATAAACGACCGTTTCCGAGGTTTAAAGGGCGGTGATGTATGAAGTCCGCTTGCACTGATCCTCAGCAATGTCGATCTCAAGGAAGGCGGCGGTGGCGGCATGCACTAAGGCTGGAGCCGGAACGGATTCGCGAGCGGAACCATGGGTGCCCGCGACCGTTCCTCTTGCTAATGGAGGAAATTCATGGCGCCGCGGTCATTCTGGAAAGGCTATCTCAAACTGTCGCTGGTGACTTGTCCGGTCGCCATGGCGCCGGCGACGAGCGACAATGAGAAGGTTCGCTTCCACACGCTTAACCGAAAGACAGGCAATCGTGTCCTCAGCCAATATGTCGATTCCGTCACGGGCGGCGTGGTCGACGAGGACGATGAGGTCAAAGGATATGAGCGCGGCGAGGACGATTATGTGATGCTCGAGGATGACGAACTCGATGCGGTCGCGCTCGAAAGCACCCGGACGATCGATATCGACATGTTCGTGCCGCGCGACAGTCTCGAATGGATCTGGTTCGACACGCCGCATTACCTGACACCCAATGACGCCGTCGGCGAGGAGGCTTATTGCGTCATCCGCGACGCGATGGCCGCGAGTGGCATGGTTGGCATCTCGCGGCTCGTCATGTATCGCCGCGAGCGGGCCGTCATGCTGGAACCGCGAGACAGGGGGATCGTCCTTTGGACCTTGCGGTTTGGCGACGAGGTCCGGGACGTGAAGGATTACTTCGAGGATATCGACGCGAAACCGGCCCATGCCAAGCTGATGAAGCTTGTCGAAGAATTGATAAAAGAACGTACCAAGCCATGGGATCCTGAAATGGTCTCCGATCCCGTCCAGGACAAGCTTCTCGAAATCATTGCTTCCAAGAAGAAAGGTCGCAAGCGTCCCTCGAAGACGAAGATGGAGAAGACGCCTGCGCCAGACAATGTCATCAACATCATGGATGCGCTTCGAAAGAGCCTTTCGCAGGAAAGAAGCGCAAAAAAACGATAGTTCACATGGCGGGCTTCCCTCGCAAAGCCGGGCGTCTGTCAGGAACCGCGTTTGCGCTTCCCGTTGGGCTGACGCAAGGGTTCGGCCGCCCGCCTGAAATCGGCCCAAGGATCCGATCTGAGCGCCGCAAGCCGTGTCGGCACGTTGAGCACGGTGAAATAGTCCGGGCCGATTGCCGGGCTCAACTCCTCCCAGGACAAAGGCATGGAGACGGCCGCTCCCGGACGCGCGCGGGTCGAATAGGGGGCGACGGCGGTCGAGCCGCGCTGGTTTCTGAGATAATCGATGAGGATCTTGCCGCGGCGTTTCGACTTGGTGATCGTCGAGACGTAACGATCGGGGGCGTCTGCCGCCATCGCATCGGCGATACCCTTGGTAAAGGCCTTGACGGCCGGCCATTCGGCCTTGGCGACCAGCGGGCACACGACATGCAATCCTTTGCCTCCCGATGTCTTGACGAAAGGTACGAGGCCCGCCTGTCTCAGCCGT
This sequence comes from Rhizobium sp. WW_1, assembly GCF_003610155.1. Taxonomy (NCBI): domain Bacteria; kingdom Pseudomonadati; phylum Pseudomonadota; class Alphaproteobacteria; order Hyphomicrobiales; family Rhizobiaceae; genus Rhizobium; species Rhizobium sp. WW_1. Next base: position 29,881 of record NZ_RAIN01000004.1, on the reverse strand, counting down.
TCGGCTGTTTCCTTGGCCGCGACGATGACTTCGCGCCATGCGACGTCCGGACCGGGATCGAGATCCATGACGATCATGTCAGGCCTTTCCCAATCGCCAACCATCGATCCCCAGGGATGGATTTCGAGGACCGCGGCCTGCACGAGGCCGATCAGGCCATTCAGGTCATCGATGCTCACATAAGGCTCGTCGTCCTGCGGGTCCTTTGCCAGCGCGATATTCTTGTTCATGCCCTTCCAGTCATGTTTCTGGAAGAAGTGCTGGCCGCCGATTCCATTCGGACAGCGCACCAGCGCGAGCGGCCGTCCGACGACGAAAGGACCCATATAGCGCCAGACCTCGCTATAGTAGTCGGCAAGCCCGGCCTTGGTCACGCCTTGGTCCGGCCAATAGAGGCGATCCGGGTGGGTGAGGGATACGCTGCTTCCGGGAGGCTTTTCCGTTGAGGCTTTCATCGGAGATTCCAGCGTCTCCCGAACGATGTCGAGCGGGTTCTTGTCCTCTCTAAGTCCGCGGAAAGAGGCGTGGCGCAGGTGGCCGTCGGCCGTCCAGGCGCGAAACTCGACTTCCGCCACGAGATCCGGCCGCACATAGCGGACGCCGCGATTTTCTTCCGCGGTCAGCTTTGTGGCAAAGGGGTTTTCCTCCGGCTTCATGCGCGTCAGCTTCTGGAAGAGCTGCTCGGCGACGGTGTGCGTATAGCCCGTGCCGACGCGGCCGACATGCTCCAGCTTGCCGTCCTCGTAGACACCGAGAACCAACGAGCCGATCGCCTTTCGAGATGTGGTCGAGGGCACAAAGCCTCCGATGACGAATTCCTGCCGTGACGAGCATTTCGATTTGATCCATGTCTTGCTGCGACCGGAGCGATAGGGATCGCTGGCGACCTTGGATACGATCCCTTCCAGGCTCAATCGGCAGGCATGGCTAAGCAGCAGGTTTCCATTTTCATCAAAGTGACTGCTGAAGCGAAGGGTCCCGGTTTCGGATGGAATGGTCTTCTGCAGCAATTCCTTGCGGCTGATCAACGGGCAGGCGGTCAGGTCATAGCCGTCGAGATAGATGAGATCGAACGCGTAGAAGACGAAGCGGTCGCTGCGCCCTTCGCTAAGGTCGGCCTGGAGGGCGGAAAAGTCAGAGGCGCCGGCCGCGGGCTCGACGACCAGTTCGCCATCGATGACAGCTGTGCCGACCGGAAGATCCCGGAAGGCGGCGAGAATCTCCTTGCCGAATTTTTGCGTCCAGTCGAGACCGCTGCGCGTCAGCAACTTGATGCGGCCAGCCTCGATGCGGACCTCAAGCCGGTAGCCGTCGAACTTGATTTCGTGGAGCCAACGTTTACCCGAGGGCGGCTTGGATACCAGTGTCGCTAAAGCCGGCTCGATAAAGGAAGGCAGCGCTGCCTTCCTTGCGCCCTTCAAGGAAGAGGGATCGACAGGCTCTGTATCGCGTTCTGGTTCTGTCTTACTCGACACAGGGGAGCTGTTCTTCGGTTTCGCCGTTCTGCGATCGATCTTACCCGTCTTGGATGACCAGCCCGGCCTCTCGTTCTCGACCTCGTTGATAAGCCGTCCCGTCTTGGCCGATTCCGGTCGTTCTTCCAGGATGTCGAGTGCTCCTTCGGGGCGAGCCGCATTGTCTTCTCCCTTGATCAGCAGCCAGTTTTCGCGCTTCTCGCGGGGTTTTCCGGCCATCCGGATCAGGTGCCAGCGTCCGCCGAGCTTTTTACCGTGGAGCTCGAATTCGAGATGTCCCTTGGTCAGTCCCTTGTGCGGATCGCCAATCGGCGTCCAGGAGCCTTTATCCCAGACGAGAACCGTGCCGCCGCCGTATTCGCCCTTCGGGATCGTGCCTTCGAAACCACCGTATTCGAGAGGATGGTCTTCGGTCTGCACCGCAAGCCGCTTTTCGCCGGTCACCAGGCTCGGTCCCCTGGTCACGGCCCAGCTCTTCAGCACGCCGTCGAGTTCAAGACGAAAATCATAGTGGAGGCGGCGTGCATCGTGCTTCTGGATGACGAAGCTGCTGCCGGCAGCGGCGGCTTTTTTTCTCTTTGCGCGACCTTTTGGCTCGGATGTTTTAGTAAAATCACGCTTACGATTGTAGATTTCCAATGCCATGGTCAGCTCGCCTTGCGTTGCGTGCGTGAAGAGGATGGCGCGCGAGGTTTCGTTGCTTTCTTGGACCGGGGGCTCGACCTCGCCTTTGCTTTGCCTTTGCCATCCAGCCCGGCGCTCTGGCGTAGGGCTTCCATGAGATCGGTAACCTTGGCAGGTGTTGCTGGCTTGCGCTGTGGGATCGCCTTGCCCTCGATCTTGGCTTTCACGAGATCGGCAAGGGCCGCCTCGTAACGATCATCGAATTCGCCTGCGTGGAAGGTCCCTGTTTTCGTATCGATGATGTGTTTGGCGAGATCGAGCATCTCGCCCTTGATCGTCATGTCCGGAACGTCTTCAAAGGCTTCCTTTGCCGGGCGCACCTCGTAGTCGAAGTTCAATGTGGTGGCGATCAATCCTTTGCCATGGGCGCGGATCATCATCGTGCGCAGGCGGCGAAAAAGAACGGTCTGGGCAATGGCGGCAACCTTCCGAGCGCGCATGCCCTCACGGATCAGCGTGAATGCCTCTTCCGCTGCCGGGGCCGAAGGAGCGAGATAATACGGCCGGTCGAAATAGACGTCGTCGATCTCAGCACATGCCAGAAAGGCCTTCACGTGCAGGATCTTGTCGCTCTCCGGCACCACGGCAGAAATTTCCTCAGGCTCGAGGACGATATAGTCGTCCTTGTTGAGCTCATATCCCTTAACCTGATCTTCGCGCGGCACCGGCTTTCCGGTCTCGCCGTCGATGAATTCGCGCCTGACGCGGTTTCCGGTTTCCCGGTTCAGCGTATGAAAGGAAATCCGCTCCGAAGTGGAAACCGCCGTATAGAGCGCGATTGCGCAACTGACCTCTCCGAACTTCAGGTACCCCTTCCATTGCGCGCGCGGGCTCATCTGCAGACTCCATGTCGACGATAGGACTCAAACGGCGTCGAATGGGCATTGTTCCCTGTCGTCTACATGACATCAGGGTCATCCGATCCAATGCGGTGGAACCGGGTCGCTCAAGCGGAGTTATCCGGGCATGAACCAGATGCTTTCCAAAGTCGGTCTTGCCGCGGCAGCAGCGGAAGCGAAGCTCCATTCCGGATTGATATACATTCCGGGCCTTGAGACGGGCATTACCCGAAAACAGGGAAAAAAGGGTTTTCTCTACTACTCGCCCGCAGGGAGCCGGATCACTCGCCCTTCGGAGATTGCCCGACTGGACGCATTGGCCGTTCCTCCTGCCTATACGAACGTCGTCATCTCCACGAATCCTTTATCCCATCTCCAGGCGATCGGCACGGATGCACGTGGTCGCAAGCAATACCGGTATCACCCCGACTGGCAGTCCGAACGCGACCGCTCGAAGTTCGATCGACTTGTCGATTTCGCCGACCGCCTGCCGGACATTCGGCGCAGGGTGGATGACGATCTGCGCTCTCGAGGTCTGACCATGGAAAAGGCGTTGGCGACCGTGGTCTGGATGCTGGACAATCTCTATATTCGTGTGGGCAATTCGGCTTATGCGGAAACGAACCGATCCTACGGCCTGACCACGCTCAGGAATCGGCATGTGCGGGTGGAGGGTGGAAGCGTCAAATTCCGCTTCAAGGGGAAATCCGGCAAGGAATGGAACCTCACTCATTACGACCGCCGCATCGCCAACGTCGTGCGACGCCTGCAGGAACTGCCGGGACAGCAGCTCTTCAAATATGTCTGCGACGAAAGCGGGTGCCGCCAGATCTCGTCGCAGGATGTGAATGCCTACATCCAGGAAACGGCCGGAGAGGATTTCAGTTCTCGACAGTTCAGGACCTGGGGAGCGACCTGCATGGCGGTCGCGGCGCTCGCTCCGCTCAAGGTCGAAAATTCCGAGCGGGGGATCGCGCGCCAGATCAACGAGGCGATCGACGTTGTGGCATCGAAGCTGGTCAATACGCGCTCCGTGTGCAGGTCCTCTTACATCCATCCCGCGGTCTTCGAGGATTTCAGGGCGGGAATCCTTGGCGATGTCCTCAAGATTCGAACCAGTAGCAAAAGACTTCTGGAATGGATGGACTTGGAAGAAGTCGGCGTCGAGCGCTGGCTTAAGCGTATGGCCCAGCAACGGCAAGTCATCTGACTGGGGGTTAAATTGTCAGCACCATGCATTTGGGCGATGATAAACAAACAGCACCCATCGGCCCGCATGGATCGACAGGTGCTGCTCGTCGCCGGACAGGAGGCTGGGTCGGCGACATGGCGGGTTGGGAACCTCAGGCCAGCATGCGTATCTTGGGCTCGCGGTCCCAATATCGCTTGGCAGCTGCCCCGATGAAGGATCCGAGATCCACGACACCAGCATCAGGTTGAATGCCGGCCTTATCGAGCAGCGGTTTGGCTGCCGCGTCATGGCCGATCGCCTTCAAGTGCCCGAATGCGTCCATCACCCATTGTATGGCCGCTCCCTCGTTCATCAGGGACGCTGCGCCCTCCTTGGAAAGAATGATGGCGACGGCGTCGAAAAGTTGTGACGGCGAACCAAGGAGCTGACCGTCGGCGCGGATCGTATTGCCGTCGGAAAGTTTCGTTTCTCCGATCTTTGGAGCCACGATGAACGGCTTCGCCTTGACATCGTTCAGGGCATCGACGAGATCGGAGATCGCCTTGGCATCGCTTCCAGCAGCGATCAGAATTCCAATCTGGCGTCCCTCCAACGTCTCCTTCATGTTCCTATGAATGGAGAGCGCTGTAGATGCATCGAGTTCGATCGGTTCGCGCGCCGGCCAGTTCTTGGTGGGCCCGACAAGTCCGAGCCCCGCGGCAACGCGACTGGCGAGGCCGGCATCGACATTCATCAGGTTCCCGACCATGCGCGGCGGCACATGCTGCAATTGCACCTTCGACAATTCAAAGACGAAGGCCGATGCGATATGAGCCTGTTCTGACGGCGTTTGTGATTTCCAGAAGAGACGCGCCTGACTGTAATGGTCGGCAAACAGCTCGGCGCGGACGCGCAGCTTGTTGCCTTGTTCGTCGTCACCCGCCTGATGTTCGTAGGTACGAAAACCCGTCACCGGACATTCGCGCGGCGCACCGGCCTCGCCGTTTTCGCCGAGACTGTTCGGCTCATAATTGGCGCGGCCTTTTGGGACCTGCATCTGCATTTGCCCGTCGCGCTGGAAGTTCATGACGGGACATTTTGGCGCATTGATAGGCAACTGATGGAAATTGGCTGTGCCGAGACGGGATTTCTGCGTATCGAGATAGCTGAACAGACGCCCCTGGAGCAGGGGATCGTTGGTGAAATCGACGCCTGGCACGATGTTGGCCGGGCAGAATGCTACTTGTTCGGTTTCGGCAAAGAAATTGTCTGGATTGCGATCAAGAACGAGGCGCCCCACCATCTTCAGCGGCAGAATTTCTTCGGGAATGATCTTGGTGGGATCCAGAACATCGTAGGGAAGGCTTTCGGAGAAGGCTTCGTCGAATAGCTGAAGACCCAATTCCCATTCCGGGAAATGTCCGGCGGCGATCGCCTCGAAGAGATCGCGGCGGTGATAGTCATTGTCGGCCGCCTGCAACTTCAGCGCCTCGTCCCAGACCAGCGATTGAATCCCGAGTTTCGGTCTCCAGTGAAACTTTACGAATGTTGATTTGCCCGCATCGTTCACGAAGCGGAAGGTGTGAACGCCGAATCCTTGCATCATGCGCAGCGAGCGGGGAATGGCGCGATCCGACATTGCCCACATCAGCATATGCGTGGATTCCGGCATCAGCGATGCCCAGTCCCAGAAGGTGTCATGAGCGGAGGCAGCCTGCGGATAGGCTCTGTCAGCTTCCATCTTCACGGCATGGACGAGGTCTGGAAACTTCATCGCGTCCTGTATGAAGAACACGGGGATATTGTTGCCCACCAGGTCCCAATTGCCTTGCTTGGTATAGAACTTCACCGCAAAGCCGCGGACATCACGCGGTGTGTCCACTGAGCCGGCGCCACCGGCGACGGTCGAGAAGCGGACGAAAACCGCTGTCTTTTCGCCTTTGCGTTGAAAGAGATCGGCGCTCGTAATGTCCGAAAGCGGCTCATAGAGCTCGAAGAAGCCATGCGCGGCCGACCCGCGGGCATGCACGATCCTTTCGGGAATGCGCTCGTGGTCGAAATGGAAGATCTTTTCACGCAGGACGAAGTCTTCAAGCAGCGTCGGACCGCGTTTACCGGATTTGAGGCTGTTCTGATTGTCCGAAACCCGAATGCCTTGATTGGTCGTCAGGTGCTCCGCGCCATCATGAGGACCGCCTTTGGGAACGTGCTGGTGCGTCTCGCCACCGATGCCGCGTGAAGTTTCGGAGCTCTCTTCCGTCGCCATGATATCCTCCTTCTGCCGTCGGAATGCTGACAGAACCTCTCCCGGTCGAGAATGTTCCTTCTATCTGGAGCTCGATGGCCGCCAATCTCAAAGCTCGATCAGTGCGATGCCAAGATCCCTTTGATGCCGACGATGCAGTTCTGCTGGCGTTTCGAGAATGGTTGCTTCCAAGGTCGGATGCACGATGCCTTCGACGAAGTGACCGCCGCGGGTGGATCCATCCTTGAGGCCCAGGACAGCATGGAGATGGAGGCTCGCCTTGCCATCGTCGCCCATCGCAATATCACCGATCAGACTGAGCACCTCGCATTGCTCGGAAACGGGGATCTTGCGGTAGCTCCGACCAGCGAAATCGAACCAGCCGACGGTCGCCCTTTCAAATGCACCCATTGCGGTAACCGAAGCCGCGGTCAAACCCTGTTCGGTTGCAAACGCGGCAAGCGTGGAAAATGCTTCTTCGTTCGCATCGAGGACGACGATAAAGGTCTTCAGTCCATTTTGAAGTTCGATTGTCTTGTGATGCATGGCATTGCCTCCGTGCTGGCCCTCGCGATCTTGCGTACCGAGACCGCCTCCTGCCGTCGACGACAGTCCCGGTACAGTCACTTTGTCGGCCTTGAGCCGACGAACCGGCGCCTCACGTGGATTGCGGCCGGTTCGTAGAACTCTCGCAAGGTCGACGGATTGAAACCTTGCGAGGGCCCGAAGGTTCCAATGGGTTGATCGATCGCTTGCTCTCTTGGCGAGAAATCGTTGCAGCTGTGGGAGCTACAAGGCGACTCCACGGTTAGGCGGCAAACGATCTAGTTGAAACCACCCTAGAAGGGAGAAGCGCATGTTCACTCATCCCCAGCCTCCATTTCCATCACAGCAGCAATCGATGCCTGGAAATACCGCAGCGATGCGGCCGCTTCCCGATCACGGCGAGGAATCCTACCGCGGATCCGGCCGCCTGCTGGGCAAGAAAGCGGTCATTACCGGAGGAGACAGCGGCATTGGGCGGGCAGTTGCGATCGCCTATGCCCGCGAAGGGGCGGACGTTCTCCTTGCCTATCTCAATGAAGACGAGGATGCGGCGGAGACAAAGGGTTGGATTGAGGAGGCAGGGCGCAAGGCGGTACTTCTCCCCGGCGATATCCAGAACAGCAAACATTGCCGAAGGATCATCGACACCGCAGTCGCGGAGCTTGGCGGTATCGACATCCTTGTCAACAACGCCGCTCATCAGGCGAGCTTTCATGACATCGGCGATATCAGCGATCAGGAATGGGAATTGACATTCAGGGTCAATATCCACGCCATGTTCTTCCTGACAAAGGCGGCGGTTCCCCACATGAAGCCGGGGAGCGCGATCATCAATACCGCTTCAATCAATTCCGACAGCCCAAATCCGACACTGCTGGCCTATGCGACCACGAAAGGTGCGATCCAGAACTTCACGGCGGGACTCGCGCAATTGCTGGCCGAAAACGGTATCCGCGCCAATGCCGTCGCGCCGGGGCCGATATGGACGCCGCTTATTCCCTCGACCATGTCCACTGAAGCCGTGGAGAATTTCGGCAAGCAGGTTCCGATGAAGCGACCCGGCCAGCCGGCCGAATTGGCGACAGCCTACGTCATGCTCGCGGATCCGCTGTCGAGCTACGTCTCGGGAGCGACCGTGGCGGTGACCGGAGGCAGACCCATCCTGTAGCAGCGGTGAGACGGCTAAGGTCAATCATTCGATATTGTCCCACGGACCTCGCAGGCGAAGGCCGCTTCGGAGATTTTTCAGGTCGTTGGAACTGGTCCTTCGTCTGGGCGTTTTTCTCGCGGAAATCGGTAAGGAGACAAAGATGCTGAGCGTCAGCATTGCAGTGCGACAAGGCGGAACAATTGAGCTTCAATCGGGAGTCTTTGACGACAGGGAAGCAATTGCCCTCATTTCGTCGATGACACGATCTTCGCACACCGAAGCTATCGAGATAATTTACGAAACGCGTCGGATGGGCCGATGCAGGCGGCCGTCAGATAATTTCGAAGTTCTGGCAACGATGTTGCCTGTGACGGACCAAGCGGATACGCAGGCAGCGTAGTTCGCCGGGCTCGTTAAAGTGGCTTCGTTCGAAGCCTGGATTCAAAAGGATATAAGTCCTGCGACAATTGTGCGACCCGCTGTCAACGGGCCGCGCTTCAAGCGGGCATGACCTCCAACGACCGCTTCCTATCGTGTCGAACTCAATACGAATCCGATGGCCGCTGCAGCTATGACGGAGAGCAGCGGTCTTTGACGTATCTTCTGCTTGATGTCACCCACAACGCTCGAACACCCAGGCGCGGCAACGGCCGGCCGGGATATGCTCTCGTGATCATATGTGCCAATTCGGCGGACGGCTTTGTAGAGGGCCCGGACGTTCCTTCTTGCGGTGCCAGCATCGATTCGAGTGTCTGGTTCGCTCGCAGGCTTCGACGTTGTCCTCCTCATCGGATAACTATCTTCGAAGCGATCCACATGGCCCCCCGCGACGGCGCCTTCCGAGGTTTCCGCTGCAACCCTCCCAGAGGGCACCGCCGTATGAGTGGCGGAGATCGGGTCCGACGCCGGGAAGGTATCTTTCAGCGCGTTGTCGAGATCACTTCCAGTGGATCGTTTGCGTTGCTCTTGCCGTTCGTTCAGCACTATTGGACTGCGGGCGAGCCGGATTTTTCTGGCATGGCGGTTCCTCCGTTCTGCGGAAAGTTTGATGGGGATCGGATTTCAATGAATCGAGGCGGCGGCGTGTATCGAATCCTCGCCGAGTATCCCGACGAGAGTGGTTCGCGCGCGAGAGACCCGGCTTTTGATTGTTCCCACCTCACAGCCACAGTGTTTGGCGGCGGCCTCGTATGAAACTCCTTCCACGATCATGAGAAGAGCGTCGCGCTGATGTTTCGGAAGCTGGCCAAGCGCCTTGCCGACCTCTGCGGCATAAACGCATTTCTGTTGGGAACACTCTGTCGGGATTTCGAAGAGCGCATCGCTGTTCGCGCGAACCTGCAGCCGCTTTCGACGCTTGTATTCGGTCATGTAGGTGTTTCGCATGATGGTGAATGCCCAGCTCTTGAGGCTGGTGCCGGGGGTGAATTTTTCGGAATGACGCAGCACCTTCGAGATGGTCTCTTGCGCGAGATCGTCGACATCGGTCGGGCTGGACACAAATCTTCTGGCAAAGTTTCGCAGTGCTGGAAGTAGCACTACGACGTCGGCGTCCAGCGACGCGCGCGTTGCTTCAGGCATCTTCATTTCTCCTGGTGGGGTACAAGAGCAATGCTTGCGAAGCGTCCTTGTTCCAAGGATTCCTCAAGGTTATTTGCGATCAATGCTGCAGGTAGCAACGAGACGGCAGTAGAGGAATTCGGAGGCTCGTATCGGATCTCGCGCCTGGCTTGCCGTCACGCGTCAAAGATTTCGATGTCGCTTTCTTCGATGGCGGCAAGGAATGCCGTTCTCGCCGCCAGGGCGCCCGAATGACCTTCATGGGCTCTGATAAGAGTCCTCTTCGCGGTCTTGTAGGCGGATCCGTGCGTCTTCACAGGCCAGCCTCGAAGCAGGTAGTAGGTAGCAGCCTCGGTATTTGTGATTGTCAGGCGCTGACCAGGCTTGCTCGTCTCGACTGTGACTGGCTTGCTCCACAATTGTCGCATCATCTGCTGTCCTCCAAAAGAGAAACGGCACCTCGACCTGAATGTTCCGGCAAACAGCTTCCGCGAGCGTCGTCGTTCATCCCGTGTCAATCGTCTGATGGATTGGTGAAGGTGGAACAATTCGAAGAGACAAACGTAAGGTCAATCCGCGGAAATTGCAGTGAGGCCGGAGATGTTCAGTGGAATGGCGTTGGATTACATCGACGTTGGGCCGGGCACCTTACGCATCCGCCATGGCGGCAGCGGCCCGCCCTTGTTACTTCTACACGGTCATCCGCGGACACATATGACCTGGGGTCATGTTGCTGATCTGTTGTCTTCGCATTTCACGATCGTCTGCCCGGACCTTAGGGGATTTGGAAGGTCCTTCCAACCGACCGACAGCGACGACAGCCGCCATTCTTCAAAGCGGGCGAAGGCGCTTGATTGCCTGGAGTTGATGCGCAGGCTGGGGCATCGGACTTTCGCCGTAGCGGGACATGACCGCGGCAGTTACGTCGCATTTCGACTTGCGATGGATTATCCCGAGACCGTCACCAAGGTCGCCGTCATCGATAGCATTCCAATCGTCGAGCATCTCGAGCGAATGGACTGGCAATTTGCCCGAGATTGGTACCATTGGTTCTTCTTCGCGCAACGGCAAAAGCCCGAACAGGCGATCAACGCCAACCCCAAGGCGTGGTACAACGCCATAACTCCGGAGTTCATGGGCGCAGAAGCCTATAAGGATCTGATGTCGGCGATCCAAGATCCTGCCGTCGTCCATGGAATGGTCGAGGACTATAGGGCCGGATTGACCCTCGATCGACAAGATGAATTGCGGGACCGTGCTGCGGGAAAACGGATCACATGCCCCTTGCTCTGCCTTTGGTCGACACGGGATGATCTGGAGCAGCTCTTCGGTGATCCTCGAGAGATCTGGCAATCATGGGCGACCAACGTCGTCGGCCATGGAATCGACAGCGGTCATCACGTTGCTGAGGAGAACCCGGAGGCCCTGGCGAATTCGCTGCGAGGCTTTTTCAACGATGGTCCGCTCCGGAGCGAGACCTAGATCGCCGCGGGTGGCGTCGAGGCTCATGCACGCATCCGACTTCGAACTAGATTTCCGAGGACAGACTCCAGATGACGGTCCATGGATCGAATGATCCGACTGAACCGGGCGCCGACGAAAATATCGTCTGCCCGTGGATTGGACCGCTGGGGACAACGACAGCATTCGACAAGTTGGCGATCAACGAAAGGATTGCTGTCCGAAACGTCCAATGCACGCTGATGAGTGAGCCGTTTTTGTCATGAGTGGCCGCCTGACCGCCACCTTGTGAGAGGAGCGGTACGATCGTTTGATGTCGCAGCCCTATCAACCGTCGATAATGTTCGCCGAGACCCCGGTCGTGCGAGAGCTCCTCCCAGCGCAGCTTCGCACTCCGGAATGTGCTTTCCGACGTCGGGTCGGGAGCATCTCGCGCATCGAAGCCGGGCAGGCGCCCCAGTTCTTCTTTGCGGCCGAGCCGGACTTTTCGGTTCAGCTCTTCGTTAAAATCGCAGAAGAAGGGAAAGGGATCGACCGAGCCCCACTCTTCACCCATGAACAGCATCGGGATTTGCGGCGAGAGCAGATAAATGGCCGCGATCGCCTTGATTGCCGCAACGGCATGAGAAGAGATCATTCGATCGCCATGCGCCCGGTTGCCGATCTGGTCGTGGTTCTGGATGAAGGAGATGAAAGCCGTGGGTGGTAGTCCGGCGCTCGGCGATCCCCTGGAGCGACCTCTGTATCGCATGTGCTCGCCTTGAAACGCGAATCCTTCGCGAAGGGAACGGCTTAGGCGCGATCTATGATCGGCATAATCTCCATAGTATCCGAAAATCTCGCCGGTCGCGGCCACATGCAGAGCATGGTGGATATCGTCGTTCCATTGCGCAGTAAAATGGCGTGGTTCCCCAGATTCCCTTCGAGAAAGAAGACCCGCGTCGTTGTTCTCGTTTTCGACAATAAGATGAATGTGGCGCTCGGGGCAGGCGAGCCTGACGCGCTCGGCGAGCTCCGTGAGAATATGCGGATCGCTGTCATCCGTCATCGCGTGAACGGCATCGAGGCGCAGTCCGTCCATGCGGAACTCGCTCAGCCAATAGATCGCGTTTTCGATGACGAAATCGCGGACGAAGCGGCTGCCCTCGCCATCGTAGTTCAGGCCGTTGCCCCAAAAGCTCTTGTGCCGGCTGCTGAATATTGGCGCATAGAGTGGGAGGTAGTTCCCGTCAGGCCCGAAGTGATTGTAGACGACGTCGAGGAAGACGCAGATGCCGCGATCATGTGCTGCATCGATGAGAGCCTTGAGGTCTTCGGGGCGGCCGTAGCTGCTGTCTGGCGCATATGGCAGAACACCGTCATAGCCCCAGCCATAGCGCCCGTGGAAATCTGCAATCGGCATGAGCTGCATTGCGGTGATGCCGAGCCGCTGCAAATGGTCGAGTTTCTCGATCGTCGACAAGAAGGTGCCAGCCTCCGTGAAGGCACCGACATGAAGTTCGTAGATGACCATTTCCTCCCACCGGCGGCCCTTCCATCCTTGAGTTTGCCATTCGAACGACGGATCGATCAGCTCACTTGGTCCGTGAACATCGTCTGGCTGAAAACGGGAGGCTGGATCCGGGATCTTAGTGCCGTCCGGCAGGAGAAAACTATAGCGGTCGCCGACGCGGGCATGTGAGACCTCGGCAACATGCCAGCCGTCTTTCCCTGGCTGCATTGCCCATTGTCCGCGTTGTTCGATCTGGACGAGGACTTGCTCGGCAAGCGGCGCCCATAGGCGAAACATGACGGCATGCTCGTTGATTTCGGGGCCAAATGCGAAGCGTTGCAGCATGGCATCTCGTCCTTTGGTGTCGCCGGTTATGTGCATTGCCAACGCGTCTTTCAGGAAACGGTTCCTGAAATAGGAACAGATCTCGTTCAATTCCGTTGGTAAGGGCGCTCAGATGTCGAGAGAGAGCCATGACCGTCCTGACCTCCACCTATCGCCTGCAATTGCGAGGCGATGTCACCTTTGACCGAGCAGTCAAGCTTGTTCCTTACCTTGAGGATCTCGGTATCAGCCACGTCTATGCGTCACCCATCTTCGCGGCCACGACGGGATCGACGCATGGCTACGATGTCACCGATCCGAACGAGATCGATCCAGCACTCGGCGGTCGTCAAGGCTTCGACGTGTTCTGTGCGGCCCTGCAGCGTGCGGGAATGGGGCTGGTCCTGGATATCGTGCCTAATCATATGGCCGCCTCCGTCGAAAATGCCCGATGGAACGACGTCCTCAGGCATGGATCGGCTAGTCGCTATGCCAGATGCTTCGACATAGACTGGAGCCGGAAGCTTACTTTGCCTCAGCTTGGAAAGCCCCTCAACGAAGTTCTCGCGGCGCAAGAGCTTCATCTCCGCCATGAGCCCGTCGATGGCCGTATGTACCTTGAGTATTTCGATAGCCTTCTTCCTCTTTCGGATGAAAGCGCCGGGCAGATCGAGGCGCGGATCGGAACGGATACTGGCCGTTTGCTGGCCCTTTCGATGGACCCGCTCGCAATGACGGAGCTCCTCGCACAACAGAATTGGCAATTGCTCTACTGGAAAGATGCCGCCGCGAACCTCAGCTACCGGCGCTTCTTCGAGGTGACAGGCCTTGTCGGCGTGCGGGTGGAGGACGAACAGGTTTTCGATGACACCCATCGGCTGATCTTCGAACTGGTACGGGCAGGGCAGATCCAGGGCCTGCGCATCGACCACATCGATGGGCTTGCCGATCCGGGAACTTATCTAACGCGGTTGCGGGGCGCGGTCGGCCGCGACATTTTCATCGTGGTCGAAAAAATTCTCCATGATGGTGAGACACTTCCAGCGAACTGGCCTGTCTCGGGGACAACCGGCTACGAGTTCATATCCGCCATGGCCGATTTGTTCGTCAGCCAAGAGGGATTGTGCCAACTGGATGCAGCCTACAGGGCTGTCGACATGGAACACGCCGATTTCGCCGGGGGCTTGCGCAAGGCGAAACTTCTGATGATTGACCGCAATTTTGCCGGAGAGACCGCGCGACTGGCCACGCTCGCTCGTTCGATTTTTCCCGAATATAGCGAGTCCGATAGACAGTCGGCGCTGCGGGAATTGCTGGTCGCCTTCCCGGTCTATCGTACTTATGGGTGCAAGGGAGCTGCGTCTGGGGAGGACGAGGCCGTTATCCGCAGCGCGACTGAACGGGCACGGGCCCGATTGCCAGGCGTTGGCGCCGTGGAGGCGATTGCCGGTCTCTTGAAAGGTAATCTCACCACCGCCGAAGCGCTGGAGTTTTGCACGAGATTCCAGCAACTGAGCGGCCCGGTGATGGCAAAGGCGGTCGAAGATACGCTGTTTTATCGCTATAACCGCCTGATTGCGATGAACGAAGTAGGCGCGCGCGCCGAGATACGTCCTGAGGCTACAGCGACTTTTCATCGTTTCATGGATGATCGTGTTCGGCGCCAGCCTCATGGCCTTTCCGCGACCTCGACGCATGACACGAAGCGCGGGGAGGATGCCCGCGCGCGCCTGTATAGCCTTAGCCAGGATCCGGAAGCATGGGTTGCGGGCGTCCAGCGATGGCGCAGTATGAACTCTCCCTTTCTTGAAAATCTTGCTGACGGACCGGCGCCAGAGCCCAATATCGAGTGGATGCTGTATCAGGCGCTGGCCGGGATTTGGCCCGACGATATCGGACAAAGCGATCGGGATGAACTGAAGGACCGCTTTGTCGCCTATGCTCTGAAAGCGGTGCGTGAGGCGAAGCTCCGGACGGATTGGCGGGATGAGAACACGGCATATGAATGCGCCGTGGAGGCCTATGCCAGGGCTTTGCTTTCAAGTGAAAACGAGGCATTCGCCACGGACTTCGCAAGAACCCTCCAACCATTTATGGAGATTGGCTATCGCAACAGCTTGTCCCAATTGCTGATCAAGCTCACGGCTCCTGGAATTCCGGATATTTACCAGGGATCGGAGGGTCTCGATCTCAGCCTCGTCGATCCGGACAACCGCAGGCCCGTTGACCATGTGTGGAGCGATGTCTCGACAGACGCCAATTCGCTCGCGTCGAAAACGGCATCGCTCAAGCGACAGATCATCCGTAGCGTTCTGCGCGACCGCAGGGACCATCCACTTCTGTTTGTCGCTGGTCACTATTTGCCGCTCAAGACAAGCGGCGAACGAGCAGCCAATCTCATAGCCTTTGCTCGCGTTTACGAGCAGGAGATTGCGATAACGGTCGTGCCGCGTCTGATTGACGGCCATTCCTCGGATTTCTGGTCGGACACAGCCGTCATTGTGCCACAAGACCTGCGCGCGCAGATGCGCAATCTGCTGACGGATCGGCCGTTGACGGGCGGCGATCTTCTCGCGGCGCAGCTCTTTGAGGATCATCCCGTAGCCATTCTCGTCAGACACAGCTGACGATTTCGCCGGCAACTTGCCTGCAAATGCGACACCGGAACAAAGCCCATCGTTGCGGTGTTTCTGCTGCGCATCAACGATGAGGTTTCCATGACTGAAAACGACAAGCGGCATGCGATCCAATCAGGCGATTTCACGCGCCTTGGCGCACATTATGATGGTCAGGGCATCAACTTCGCAATTTTCAGTGCTCATGCGGAGCGGGTGGAGCTTTGCCTGTTCGATGAGGATGGAAAGCGTGAGATCGAACGGATTGTCCTGCCCGAATACACCAATGAGATCTGGCATGGCTATCTTCCGGGGTTGAAGCCGGGCACCTTGTATGGCTACCGCGTTCACGGACCTTTCGACCCGGAGAAAGGCCACCGGTTCAATCCAAACAAACTGCTCGTCGATCCCTATACCCGTGAACTCGTGGGTGAGGTCGAGTGGTCACAGGCGCAGTTCGGATACGGTCTTGATGACGAGCAGAAGGATCTTTCCTTCGACGAGACCGACAGTGCGGCCGGGATGCCGAAGTGCCGCGTCATCGACATCGAGAGGGACGCGCGCGTTGAAAGGCCCTGCGTTCCGTGGTCGCAAACGATTTTCTATGAGGCGCACGTCAAGGGAATGACGATGCTTCACCCGGCAATTCCGGAGACGCTGCGTGGCACCTTCGACGGCCTGGGGCAGGGGGCGATTGTCGACTATGTGAAGAGCCTTGGAATAACCTCGATCGAGCTTCTTCCCATCCATTACTTTCCGGATGACAGCCACCTGCTCGACAAGGGTCTGCGCAATTACTGGGGCTATAACAGTCTTGCTTTCTTTGCTCCCGCCTCGCGTTATTACGGCCCAAGAGGTCTTGCGGGTTTTCGCGACATGGTACGCGCCTTCCACGATGCTGGCATCGAAGTCATCCTGGACGTGGTCTACAATCATACGGCTGAGGGTAACCAGCTTGGCCCCACCCTTTCGTTCAAGGGTATCGACAACTTTTCCTATTACCGCACTCTTCCGGACCAGCCCCGCTACTATATCAACGACACCGGCACCGGTAACACGATCAACACCTCGCACCCGCGCGTGCTCCAGATGGTGACGGATTCGCTCCGCTACTGGGCCGAGGAGATGGAAGTCGACGGCTTTCGCTTCGATCTCGGAACCATTCTCGGCCGCGAACCGGAGGGCTTCGATCAGCGCAGCGGCTTCTTCGATGCAGTGGGCCAGGATCCGGTGTTGTCAAAGGTCAAGCTTGTCGGGGAACCGTGGGACATCGGACCGGGCGGTTATCAGGTCGGCGGGTTTCCGCCCGGCTGGGCGGAGTGGAACGATAAATATCGCGACACTGTCCGGGATTACTGGAAGGGCACACCCGGTACGACGAGAGATTTTGCAGCCCGCATCCTAGGGTCAGGCGATGTCTATGATCTGCGTGGCCGCCGACCCTGGGCAAGCGTCAACTTCATCGCCGCGCATGACGGCTTCACGCTCAATGATCTGGTCTCCTACAACGACAAGCACAACGAAGCGAATGGGGAGGATAATAACGACGGCCACAATGACAACCGCAGCTACAACTACGGTGCGGAAGGGCCGACGGACGAGGATGGTGTCAACACCGTTCGGGAGCGCCAGAAGCGCAATTTTCTTGGCACCCTGTTTCTCTCGCATGGCACGCCGATGCTGCTGGCGGGGGACGAATTCGGCCGCAGCCAGATGGGCAATAATAATGGCTATTGCCAGGACAACGAACTGAACTGGCTGCATTGGGAAGATGCTTATGGGAGCGCGGAGGACCTTCGCGCCTTTACCAGGCGTCTCATCGCGTTGCGGCAGGAGCATTCCATCCTGAGACGTGAAAATTGGCGCGACGGCTTGGCAGTCATCTGGCTCAATCCCGGTGGCGGCGAACACACGGAAGATCAATGGGACGACGGATCAAATACGAGCATCGGCCTTAGAATATCCCGGGTGCAGCCACTCGAAGAGGGGTGGGACGATGTTCTGATCCTTTTCAATCCCCTCGATGGTGGGATCGACTTTACCTTGCCTGACGACAAGCGGTGGGCCCTGGAATTGTCGACCTCGAATCCTGAATTGCAAGGAACTGAAAGGCTCGACGGGCAGGTCCTGCAACTCGAGGCCCGCAGTCTCGCGCTCTTGCGACAGGCCTGACGCCTTCCATCGAGCGAAGCGCTGACGGGCTGGCGGCTCCCGGCGGCGCATGAAATTTCTTCGGCGATGTGGCGCCATATACCGCGGAACCTACTGTTTTCACCTGCGTTTTCTGATGAGGATTTTGAATGATTCTGGCAAAGATCGAGAGGAGATCGCCGTGTTGAAGCATGTCATGTTAGCCTGCTTTATCGTCTTTCCGACCGGAGCTCTTGCTCAATCCCCTGACCTCGAGGCCACGTGCAAGACGGTCGCCAAGAACTTCTTCCTGTCGGACGGGCTTGCCATCGGTCTGGTTCAGTCCTTTCCGGAACTCAAGCCACCCGGTGTGCGCATGACCTACTCGACGCGCCAGGGAACCGCTGCAGCGGATATGACTGACACATTCGAGTGTGAGTTCGACAGGACCGACAAGCCACACAACCTCGCGAAATTTTGCGTATCGAATACGTGCTATGCGCCCAATGACGGCGATGCCGACCGGAAACGGCGTTTCGAGGAGATGCGCATTCTCTTGCAACGTGCAGAGAAGTAGAGATGGGCGAAAGCGGCTAGCGTGTCGCGTCTTGTATCTCCTTGGCCGCAGCCAGGAATTCGCTGCGGGCATCTTCGGGATTTTTCCGTCCGGCAACTGCGGCCTTGCAGGCATTGCGGGCGCGAATGAAGTGCAAGCCTGAACGATTTGGCCAAAGATCCGTCAAATAGATCATCGCCTCGAAAGGTCCGTTGACGGAACGAGAACCGGAGGGACCAAGCTCAATTTGCACCGGTCTGCTCCATGTATTGATCAGCATGAGAAGTTCCTCCACATTTTCTCCCGTGGGTAGAAATGCTGAGGTGGCGGCTTGGTTCCATTTCTCAAGCAAACTACTGCCCGGCATCGTGCTGTCGCCAGAATAGCGCTTTCGATCTGCGTGCGGACATCGCCCGAAGCGCGGGGACAAATTTGCATCTCCTGGCGCAACATTTATCCGCTTGTCTCGGGAATAGGATCCAAATCGGATTGAAGGAGGAGAACGGTCGCCGGGATCTCACTGTCTGAAAGCTGGGAAGCGGCTCATTCAAAAGTCTCAAGCACGACGGTGAGCCGTGCTTGAGACTTTTGTCCATTCTTGGTTACGAGCGGCATATCGGCGTCGTTACGGACGTCGACGCGCACCGATCAGCAGATCTTCTTCCTCATCACGTTGGCGGCCGCCAAGGGCTGCTGCAGCGGAGGCGATGAAGGCGCCGACCAGCAGTGATAGAGAACCGACCAGCGCTGTCGTTGCTCCGACCTTCCGGGCTTTGTCAGCCGCTTCTTTCGCCGCCGATTTTGCATCGTCGATTTGCTTGAGCACCGTGTCTACGCGGCTGTGGGCGTCTGCCTCGGAGAGACCGGTTCGCGCTGCAATGATCGACGCGACATATGATCTGTCGCCTTCCGGAATCTGTCCGCTAGCGGCACCTTGCAACAGGATCCGCGAGATTTCGGCGGCGGCGGCGCCATTGTCGGACTGACCACGGTCTCCCGCTTTTGCCGGGCGAAGCAGGGCGTCGGTAAAATACGCGGTCGAATCCAGATTGCCTTTGGGGGCCGCGGATGCGGCTGCAGTGACGGCCGTATGCGCAGCCTGGCCTGCGGCATTGACCGACGCACCGGCCAGCGAGGTCAATGAGGAGGCGAGAAAACCTGCCACAAAGACCGTCGCCAATGCCCAGCTTAGAAAACCATGTGCCGTGTCGCGAAAGAAAACCTCGTCGGAATGGACTTCCACCCATTTGGTGCGAAGCCGACCTGTCAGGTAGCCGCCGATCGCTGATGACAGCCACTGAACGACCACCAGCCAGATGGCCGCCGTAATGCCGACGGTCGTCGCCGAGCTGCTTTGACCGGACCAGGGAGAGACCATCGACAGGCCGACGCCCGATCCAAGGAGCAGAAGGATGAGGGCGATTCCCGTTGCGGCAAGAGCGCCGCCGATAATTGGGCCCCATACGATGGCGGGTTTGGAGGATTCAATGGGTTCGGCTCCCGCAGGCGCGTTTTCGAAGGCGGCCATTGACGCCTCCTATCGTGTGAAGAGAACGAGAAGAATGACGATCGGCAACGGGATTCCCAGAAGCCAGAGCAGAATACCTCGACCCATTTGAATATCCTCCAAGAGTTTGAACTGATGTCACCAGCAACGGCAATCGAGCCGATTTTGTTCCGAAGTCCTTGCGGGTGTTTCGCGTTGTGCTTGTATCGAGAATAGTAAATCGAAGCACATTGCAGGATATTTCCGCGCCGCAAGTACATAATCTGCGGCGCAGGTTCGATGTCGAAACGTCTCACTCCCGAACAGACTTGGAAGCCTTTGCGGAAGCGGCTCCCGTCTGCTCGTGGTCACGCGCGGTTGGATCGCCGCTTTCCTGTCCTGTGGGCGACTCCGCTTCCTGTTCGGTGCGCTCGTGCTGTTCTTCGGCTCGTTGCCAGTGGTCCAGATGACGCCCTTCGGGCCGTCCTTCCTCTTCCCAGATCCTGTAGGCACGCTCGCGGCGCTTGTCTTCATTCTCGTTTTCGTCATTGTTCATTGAACTTCCTCCTTCTTTTTCGATGCTGGGGTTGACGTCCTTCAAGGATGCCTAACGCAATGGCATCTCCTTCGTCAGTTCATCGAAGGACAGAGACCGACGCTTTGCTGCCATGAGCAAATCCAATTCGACTGAGGACGGGCCGAAACGAATGAAAAGGTCTTCGGCCATCCTGTCGTCGAGACGGTACTTCTTCTGGAATTCTGCCAGGGAATAGGCTGCACCCCGGATCGTCCGGCGCCGTTCGAAAAGCCCTTGCGTTTTCATATCCGATGATCCTCCTCATTTCGATCAAGCAAATCGATACGAGTGTTGAAAGTTCCCTCAGCCCAGAAATATTGCGAAACAGCACGCAAGGATTGAGGAGATGAGGAAGTTAAGTTTTTGGAGTTGCATTGTTTTTAGTCTTTGCCGGTCCGCGGGAACAAACGGTCGACGTGTGAAGTTCAGTCGGACCGGGAAGTGCGAGTCCTTCCCGTTGTCTGCTGGGAGGCGGTCATGAGCGACTACCGTTTGGATGATAGAAGCGCTGTTGTTGAACCTTCAAAGCCACGACTGTTGGAAATCCTTGGGCCGGGCCTGGTGACAGGTGCTTCGGATGACGATCCGAGCGGGATCGCCACCTATTCGCAAGCCGGAGCGCAATTCGGATACATTGCGAGCTGGACGCTGATACTGACATACCCGCTGATGGTCGCCGTGCAGATGATCAGTGCGCGCATTGGCCGGACGACGGGCAAAGGCTTGGCGGGCAGCATGACGCAGTGCTATCCGCGCTGGGTTGGCGTCAGCATCACGGTTCCATTGTTGCTGGCCAACGTCATCAATCTCGGCGCGGATCTCGGCGCGATGGGGGATGCGGCGCATCTGCTCGTCAACGGCAATTCGCTGATCTATGTCGCTGCGTTCGGGGTGATCTGTATCCTCCTGCAAGTGCTCCTTAAGTACAAGCGCTATGTCGCTGTTCTCAAATGGTTGAGCCTGGCACTGCTCTCCTACATCGCGACCCTGTTTGTCGTGCACGTCGATTGGTCGAACTTCATACGGGGGTTGCTGCTGCCGACGTTCAAGGCGGACCCGAACTACTGGTCGATGATCGTTGCGATCTTCGGGACGACCATTAGCCCGTACCTGTTCTTCTGGCAGGCCTCCCAGGAAGCGGAGGATCTGAAGGATAAGCCGCGTCAGGAGCCCCTGATTGAGCATCCGCATGAGGCAAAGAGGGCGAACACACGCATCACGCTCGATACGCTGATCGGCATGGCGGCCTCCAATATCGTTGCGCTTGCGATCATCACGACACCGCCGCCACGCTCAACAAGGCGGGTGCGACCAATATCGAGAGCTCGGTCGATGCGGCGAAAGCGATCGAGCCGCTTGCCGGACATTTTGCCAAGATAATCTTCGCAACCGGAATTATCGGAACCGGTCTGCTGGCAGTCCCTGTTCTTGCGGGTTCAGCGGCCTACGCGGTTGGGGAGGCAGCGCGCTGGAAGGTGGGACTGTCGCGCGAACCGAGCGAGGCCAAGGCTTTCTACACAACGGTGGGACTGGCGACGATTGTCGGCATGCTTTTGAACTTTACGCCGATCTCGCCGATGAAGGCACTGTTCTGGAGTGCTGTCATCAATGGCGTGTTCGCGGTTCCCGTCATGGCGATCCTCATGCTGATCGCCTCCAATCAGCAGGTCATGAAGCAGTTTGTTATAAAGGGCGGTTTGAAGGCGCTGGGCTGGGCCTCTTGCCTTGCAATGTTCGCCGCAGTGGTCGGAATGGCCATCACTGCATTTTTTTAGAAGTCATGCAGGAACCAAACTTCCCATCCGCTGTTCGAACCGCGAGACCGAGGAGGTCTCGCCATCAAACGAGAGGAGAAAACATCATGGCTTCCCACCGTGGATCTCACGAACAGCACGTTAAATCCGGCCAGCAGAGCCACAAGAATACCGACACAAAGCAGGCGTTGTCTGGCGGCAAGGAGCCGCAGTCCGGCGGCGAACGCGGCGGCTCGCACGAACAGCATGTAAAGGCCGGTCAGCACAGCCACAAGAATTCCTGATCGAGTGCGAGAGAGGCCCGCTA
This sequence comes from Rhizobium sp. WW_1, assembly GCF_003610155.1. NCBI lineage: Bacteria > Pseudomonadati > Pseudomonadota > Alphaproteobacteria > Hyphomicrobiales > Rhizobiaceae > Rhizobium > Rhizobium sp. WW_1. The sequence continues at coordinate 7,509 of NZ_RAIN01000004.1, read as the reverse complement.
ACGCGAGACTCTCTTCCTCTGATACGCTTCTTCGACTGGCCGCTCTCAGGGCTATGGAAGTGTAGTGCCTCACACCGCGATAAATTCACCACAAATGTTGGAGGACCCCAAAATGGCATCCGAGAAGACGTTGAACGATCTCTTTCTGGAGACGCTGAAAGATATCTATTACGCCGAGAAGCAAATCCTGAAAGCGTTGCCCAAGATGGCACGCGCGGTGCAGGCGGAAGAAGGAAAGCAGGGCTTTCTTCACCACCGCGATGAAACCCAGGGTCATGTGGAGCGCCTCGAGCAGGTGTTCGAGCTCCTTGGCAAGCCGGCACGCGGAAAGACCTGCGAAGCAATCCAGGGGATCATCGCCGAGGCCGACGAAATCATCGAGGAATTCAAAGGTACCCAAGCACTCGATGCCGGCCTGATCTCGTCGGCGCAAGCCGTCGAGCATTATGAGATCGCGCGCTACGGCACGTTGATCGAATGGGCCAAACAATTAGGACTCAAGGAGGCCGTCACATTGCTGCAGCAGACATTGCAGGAAGAGAAGGCGACCGATCAGAAGCTGACCAAATTGGCGGAAACCGCCGCTAACGCGAAGGCGAAGGCGGCATAAGCCGCGACGAGCCTGCGGTGCGTTGCGAAGGCGGCGCACCGTTCATTCAGCCCGAGGTTGGATCCTTCTCGTCATCCAAGACGCGTGACGGAATCCTCAGGACAATACTGAGGCCAGAATGCTTCCATTCTCGCTCGATGGAACCGTGGAGCGATCCGACCGTTGCCCGTTCCAGTTGGGATCCGAATCCTCCGGGGCCTTCAGGCGGCTCGACTTCGGGTACGCCGATTTCCGACCAGGTGAGGACTAAATCGTCGTCTCGGTCGACATGGATCGCAATCCGTCCATCCTGAGTGGAAAGGGCTCCATATTTGACCGCGTTCGTCGCGAACTCGTGCAGAACCAACGCAAGCGAGGTCAGCACTGCGCCTCTTACAGGAAGATCCCTGCCATTTATCGCCACTCGTTCGTGACCATCATTCTGATGAGCCGCAAAGCGCGCCTTGACCAGTGTGAACAACGTCGTGGCCTGCGACCGGACGCTCGTGCCATCCGTATCCGGCAAGGTCAATTCGTGGGCGATCGCAAGCGCATTGGTTCGGGCTCTAAGATCATTTGGCAGGTCCTTGGTCGAGGTCGCTGTGCGTTCGCTCAGACCGATCACCGCGCCTACGACCGCAAAGATGTTCTTGATGCGATGGTTCATTTCCCGGAGCAGCAGTTCCTGCCGTTCGGCTGCTCGCTTGCGCTCGGAAATATCGCGGGCGACCTTCGATGCTCCGATGATGTTTCCCTCGGCATCGCGAACCGGGGAGGCCGTCAGCGAGATGTCCACCAAGGTGCCGTCCTTTCGGCGCCGGACGGTTTCGTAGTGGTCGATCCTGTTTCCCGCGCGAATGCTGGCGATGATCGCCTCCTCCTCGTGCAGCCGATCCTCGGGAATGATGATGGTGATATGCTGGCCAACGGCTTCTTCCGCTGTGAAACCAAACAGCCGCCCGGCGCTTTTATTCCAACTCGTGATGATGCCATTAATTGATTTGCTGACGATGGCGTCGTCGGAGCTCTCGACAATTGCCGCGAGGAATGCCTGGGCCGACGGAGCGTTCGAGCCGAGCTGTCCGAGCAATGTGTTTTTAGCCTGCCCACGAGGTGGCAACGTCTTCCGCAGAGTGGATTCGCGTGTTTGATGATCGTGTTCGGCCGACATGCCTTCCTCCACGTCCCGCTATCAACGGCGAGCTTAAAGCATCCGAAGATGTTCTGGCGAAACAAGGGGAAGATAGGCGCGTCAATCGCTTTGTCCAGCTTGATGAACTCTGGGGATGGCTAAAACTCTAACGAGAGCGCGCACGTGCCGATCGCCCTTGAACAATCTTGGGTGCTGCATGAGCCATCGACCTCTGGATATCGAAAACGTTTCGACCAATTACCGCAACAGAAATAGTCGCTGGGAACCATCCGCTTTTGCAGGGGTTAGACAAAGCCCAAGAAAGAAGAGGAGGCAAAAATGAATTCTGCAGAACAGATTGCCGAGCATATGGAAGTGATAGCAGCCGATGGGATTCCTGTCGGAACTGTCGACCACATGGAAGGCGACACCCGCATCAAGCTTACCAAGAACGATTCGGTCGACGGCCAACATCACCTGATCCCCGTCGATTGGGTCGACCACGTCGACACACACGTCCATTTGAAAAAGAATTCGAACGATGTTCGAAGCCAATGGTCTTCCGCCACCTGACACGGATCCATGGAGCCGCGTTGATGCGGCTCCACCTCATTATTGATGCGCAACATTGATCCAAATCCATGATCGCTGGAGCGCGCCAAAGATTGAAATCAAGGCGCCCTCCCAGTAAGATACCCCGAAGGGATGGCGGTGCCACCGAAGACCGGGGGAGGCCGTCCATTCGAGGGAGACGGCAATGCTTGCCCATCATCATCTGGTTGAAGGAGTGCTTCAACCGGAGGAGATCAATGACCTTCAAAGGATCTTCGACGTAGTGATAGCGCAGCCATGGTTCGATCTGACCGATTTCAGCCGAGAGGCGTTTGCCTCGGATCTGATCAAGCTTTACCGGGCCGGAATCGTCGATTTCGATAAGCTTCACCATCTGTCGACACTAACGGCGCTCGCTCACTTCAGCCGGGACATGCCGGAAGAAAGACAAAGGGCACTCGAGCTTCTGCGAAGTATGGAAGGCGAATTGTCCGCGCAGGCAGCTCAGGGCAATCAATATTGCACAGGTAGGACCATCGGCGAGCACCCGGATCCCAAGTAGGGAACAGGCGCTGATCCTTTGCAACACGTCGCCAACGAAAAGAATATTACGGAGGTAGCAACTGCCACCAACGGAATACCTTGCCTACCAGACCTCCTTTTCGGGCGAGTTAGAGGAGTGACGACGCTGCTGCATTCTTCTTAGGGCGTCCGCCTTTCATTCCCTTGAGTCTCGATGAACCGGCTTTCGCGCCGGACTTTGCCTTCCCATGGGTCGAACCCAATTGCGCTGCCATCCATTTTCTGGAACCGAAAATTCTGTCCATCAGAGTCGGTCGAACCTGCGGGGTACGGCAGCAGGAACACCCCTGATACAATGACTGTCCAGCCGGGTCAGTCGGACGCTGTAGCGATTGGCGATGTTCACGGCAGGGCCGATTATGTCGAGCAAACTCGTCGGGACCGACGGCCATCCGCATGCGTGGCCATCTTTCTTGACAAAAGTGGCCACGCCCCCATTATCCTGTTCAGCAAATGGAGATGACGACATGGACGCGAGGATACTCAAGACGGTGCAGGTGGCCCGCAACGCAAGCAGGCAGGACATCACCGACGGCCTTGTGGAGACGATCGTACAGATCGGAGGCGATCCGCTGACCGTCAGGAAGGCGAAGGACGAGCTGAGTGCGGTGCTTGGAAAGGCCCGAAGCGGCGTTCCCCAGGTCATCGGCAACATGAAGAAGGCCGACGACATGGCGGTCGTGATCTCCGTCCAGGATCTCGCCGAACTCGTCACCGCCGCACGGCAGCAGGAGACCTTCGGAGAAGCGCTCGATGCCATCGGTTTCAAGCCGTACTCCGGCGGCCGCATCATCGTCGGTCAGGGCCGCAAGCGCGAACGTCTGCAGCGCAGCGATAATGCCTCTGGCGCGAAGATGGCCCTCTGACGCATGTTCTTACTCTCAACGCAGGCGCTGATGGACATCATCTGCGAAAACCCGGACGTGACCGGATGGATCCGCCCGGTTCCGGCGCAGGCCATTCATGCAAGCGTTGTTTCGGTCGCCCATGTCCAGGCCGAGATCCTCGCGACCCCGCTTGAAGAAGGCCGGGAGGTGATGGATCTGGCGCTCAGAGCGTTTGTATCCTTCACACGCAGGAACAATGCTCTCGAGCTCTTCGACGAAGCGGCGGGGGCCGTCTTCTCCCGGATCGCCCAGCTCGATCTCCAGGTCGATGGCGACGAGGATCTGGGCGACATGTCCCGCATGGTCGTCGCCACGGCCATCGACCGCAATCTCGTCCTGGTCGAAGGATCGCAGCCCTACCATGGGAAGATCGACGGTCTCCGTGTCAAGGATCCGTATCGATGTAGGCAGTAATGCTCCCGCGAGAAAGAGAGAGGGGCACCTAAGCGAAAGAACCCGTTCGCGAAAGTCCTCGAACTCTTTCCATAGCGGCCTCCCTTTCGATACCATGGCCTCCGAATGACTGACGCGCTCCACACCTACACCGACGGCTCCTTCGATGCCGCCTCCCGCTCCGGAGGATGGGCTTTCGTCGTCTATGAAGGTGACCGCCAGGTGCACGCCGCCTCCGGCAAGGGGTCCGGCACATCGAACAACACATTCGAAGTCCTCGCCGTTCTGAACGCGATGGCTTGGATCGCCTCGGAGGCTCCAGCACGGCCGATTACACTCTGGACGGACGCCGTCCACGTCATCGAAGGCTGCTGTCGATGGAGGGCCATCTGGCGCACCAACGGCTGGAAGCGGATCACTCCGAACCCGCACGCGCGACGACGACCGATCAGCGACATGGAGATCTGGCAGCAACTCGACCGCCTTCTGGATCAGCATCCAAATGTAATCGTGGAGTGGCGCAAGGGGCATTCAGGAGCCGCAGGCAACGAACTCGCCGACGCCCTGGCGCGCACACCGCGCTCGGCGAAGACCTAGCTGTCTGGCCTTAATCGCTGTGCTTCCGTGGCTCAAGTGTTATCCGCAATTAGGTAGCAACTGCCACCATACTTGAAAGAGGGATTCAGCGCTTCGGGCTGCCCCCCCCCCCGTATCATCATCGCTCGAGGTTTTGACTGCTCGTGTTGGCGTAGAAATGCTGTAGTCATTCCGGTCATAGGACACGCGAAGCGTCTGAGCCGGCCGATTACCATTCAAGAAGTTGTCCAGTTCAACGGTACGGGATCTGGATAGCCGGACTTTTTCAGCAAATTCCGGCCATCGATCGACGGCCGTTCGCACTTGTTCGATGACATTCTTGGCGTCCTGATCCGAGATCGAGGCCCCTCTGGCGACCGCCATGAGGTGAGGCATGCCAGGGGCTCGACCTTCACCAGCGATTGCCGCGCTGTGTTCTCCGCCTGGTCCGGCCGAAAAGGTAAGATCGTATGCAGGTGCCAATGACCAACGGCCATTCCCTTGCATCAGGAATGCGTGGTTCTTAGCATGATCGTCGCGATTTTTGGCATAGACATTGAACACCATGTTTCGGAACATCTTGAGGACTTCCGCAGCGTCACGGGTCATCATTTGCGTAAGCTTGTGCAGTTGCTCGTAGTTCAGAGAGGCTTCGCGGTGACTGGCATTCAACAAGCCGCTTGCTGTGTGCATGTGGAGCCTGCCGGCACCTGTCCTATCAAAACGTTTTGTTGCGAAAAGCCGTCTTCCTTTTCTGGTGTCAAATACGCGGGTCTTTGCCATCTCCAGCCCCGCAGCTACCGCCATGAGCGCATAGGCTTTTTCCTCTGCGCCAATTTCTCGCGGGTCGTCAGAACTTGGAGCCTTGACCATCCATCTTTCAAATCCCGGATCCAACTGCTGTCCGTAATCCAACACAAACGTGTTTTCGGCCCTGTTGAAGCCGATCATAATCTTCGGTCGTGCGCCCGCGGACCCGCCTTGCGCGCCCTGCAACCTATCGATGTCAGCGACGTCCATCTCCGTCTGCACCAAATCCACCTGATCCGCAAACCAGTCAAGGTCGTCAGCGTCGGTCGGCTGTTTTGGATCGTCCGGCCACTCAGGAACGTATGTCAGCGCGCCCATGCCCGTTCTACCCACGGCGGAGAGGCGGTCAATGGGTGTGAGCTGAGTATAGTCGATGCCAGCTCGCTGGAGACGACGATCCAGCAACAAACGGCCCCATCCATCGGGCAGGCTGTCGTTAAATAGCCCATGGAGCCCGTCGAATGGGTCGCGCGGCGCCGCAATCAAGCCGACCTTCATATGGAATGGCGAGATCGGAAGGGGCGCCGCGAGAAACTCGGCCGAGTACTCAAAGTAGGCCCTTCGTTCCTTACTACTCCAAGCGAGTGTGCCGAGTTTCTTGTCGCTCCCTTCGAGATTCAGATAAACACTCATCTGCTGGATTGGTTTGAACTTCATTTCCGGCGCACCCGCTGCTTAAGAGGACGATCAACGACATCATCGATATTCTGCGGCGGCCGACTTGGAAACAAGTGGTCGAACTCAGCCTCGGCCTCAAGGACGAAGGCAATTTTCACGAGACTCTCGAGCGAAATTTTCCCACTTTCTTCGAATAACCTCAGTGATCCGTATGAGACATTCGATCTTGCCGCCAGTTCCCGCTGGGTCAGTCCGTGCTGTATTCTTCGGCGCTTCATTCTTTCCGACAAGCCGCAAATGACTTCGGCTGGAGACGACATGTTAAATGCGAACATAATAACACCCAATCGCGTTTAGGCACATTTAATGCTAAAATAATCGCATTTAAGAGTCTTTGCAAGCAAATGATATCGATAGACATTCGCGATCGACTCCTCTCGAACACCTTGGTATGGTCCGCCGCATGTTCAGGATCATACGAATACGACAACGCTGACCTTCCGCTCGCCGACCCCGGCGAGATCCCGTCGTATCGCGTATCCTACAGGGAACTGAACATGGTCTCCGATAGCCTGCCGTCCGTCATTCCGCAGCCGCGCAAACCCGCGCCCGACCTGGAGGTCCTCCGGAGGGTAGAAATATTGGCGCAACCAGCACTTCCTGCTGTCCCCGTATTGCCGGACGTTCACGCTTAGCCATCTCCGCTTGTTCGACGACGCCAAGTCCTACAAGGCCTTCTGCCTTAGCTGAGATAAGACTGACGGGGACAGGGCAGACGGACGCAATCGTAAGATTCGAGCCTGGGTCGAACGTGGTCACCGGGGACTCCGATACCGGCAAGAGCTACCTGCTGCGCCTTGTCGACTATGTGCTGGGCGCAGAAGAACTCAAGAAAGTAATCGACGAGGCCGCCGGCTACGAGACGGCTTGGGTGGAGTTCGCGAACAACGATGGCGAAATGCTCACGTTGGAGCGCCATTTGACCGGCGGCTACGTGCTTAACCAGAAGTACAAGAGCAAGGCGCGGGTCGCAGGAGGAGCTTTCAGCTTTTGTGTCGGTGAGTGCGACGTCGCGGTGTTTGGCAGGTTCGATGGCAATCAACTGGTGTCTGCGCGCGATGCCTTCCATATGTGGCTGCAGACCGAGACCCACATGATCGATTTCATGGCGCCAATTTATCGCGAGGCCTTTAGTGGGCATCCTACTGCCGCTGAACTCCCGCGTAAGATGATGCAGCGCCCGCTCGAGGATGAGGCGAAGAGCGTTCGATCGATCTAGGTCACATACCCATAAAATAGTTTTAGATTTGAGCGGTTTGTGATTCACTTTCTTCAGCGATTGGAGGCTGTGATGGCGCGCTTTGATTTGA